>NZ_JBICVJ010000015.1:0-200059 GCF_043198895.1 Streptomyces sp. NPDC048696
AGGGGGGGGGGGGGGGGGGGGGCGGGGGGGGGGGGGGGGGTGGCGGGGGCCGGGGGGTGGGGGGGGGGGGGGGGGGGGGTGGGGGGGGGGGGGCGGGGGGCGCGGGGGGGGGGGCGCCCCCCCCCCCCCCCCGCGGGCCCCCCCCCCCCCCCGCGACCAGCCACACACGGTCCGCAGCGAACCACTCAGCGGGGGTCCGGGGGCTCGCCCCCGGTTTCGGGAAGGGGCGGGGTGGGGGCCGACGCCGGTGGCGCTGCCGGTACGGGCGGAACGACCGGCGGGGGCAGCGGCGTCGGCGACCCCAAGGCCTCGGGCTCCGGCGCCACCTCGGCCTCGGCGACTGGTTCGGGCTCCGCGGCCGGTTCGAGCTCGGTGACCGTGTCGGGCTCGGTGACCGCGTCGGGCTCGGTGACCAGCTCGGCCCCAGCAACCGGCTCCGGCGGCGGCGCGATGTCCGGCATCAGGCCCCCCGACGCCTCCCGGAGCGCCGCCCACCGGGCCTCCCTCGCGCCGGTGTCGTGCCACGTCCCCACCGGCAGGAAGTCGTACGGGGCGAAGTCCCCGTCCCCCACAGGCTCAGGCGCGGGCACGGCCTCCGGCTTCCGCCGACGCCACCTCAAGCGCGACCGCCAGCCCCGCGCCGACACCTCACCCGGCGCCGCCGGCACCCGCAGCCACCACCACCGCAGCACCAGCGCCAGCGGCACCCCCACCGCCGTCCCCCACAGCAGCGCCGCCCCGCCCGTGCGCCACCACACCGGGCCCAGGGCCGCCAGTCGGTGCGTGCCCAGCGGGCCCCCCGACAGTGCGGCCAGTACCGCCATCGCGGCCCCGCACACCGCCGCCCCGTACACCGTCGCCAGCGCCGTGCGGCGTTTGCCCCACGCCTCCTCGGCCGTCGCCGCCCGCGCCGTCCACCAGCCGACCACCGCCCCGGCCAGCACCGGCAGCACCGCCACCGACCAGGTCAGCCAGGTTCCCCGGGGCTCCTGGGGCACCGCGCTGAGCAGCGGGAAGTGCGGCACCGCCGGGGTCCCCGTGATCCCGAGCGGCGTCGCCACCGCGCCCGTGCCGAGCAGGAACCCGGGCCCCAGCCCGTAAGCGGCCCCCCACACCGCCGCGTTCGGCAGCAGCGCGAGCGCGAGGAGCAGCAGCGCGAGCCGCCCCGACCAGTCCCCCGCCAGGCGTACGAACGCGTCCTGGGCCGCGCCCACATGCCACGCCAGCGCCGCCCCGGCGAGCAGCGCCCCGCCCGCGAGCAGCACCCCGACCCCCGCGCCCCCGGCCCGTACCGCCGTACTCGTACGACGGTCCGCGACCACCTCGCGTACGACGTCCGGCACCCAGCGGGGCAGCGGGCCGCGCGGGCGGCCGCACGCCGTCCAGAATCCGGCGGCGGCCGCGCCCGTCGCCACGGCCGTGAGGTGCAGTACGGCGCTGACGGGCGAGGCGGGCAGCGGACCGCCGGACGCGTACCCGGCCGCCGCCCCGCCCACCAGCAGATATCCGCAGGTCACCGCCGCGAACGCACCCCACACGTGGGTCGGCGCCGAGCCCGTGTGCGGCGGGCTCTCGACGCCGTCGTCCTCGTACCCGAACTCCTCCTCGTACGACAGGGCGTCCCGCGCCGCCCGGTGCACCAGGCACACCGGCAGCCACATCAGCAGCAGTGGCACCACCCCCATCGGCGCGGGCACGCCGCTGAGCGTGCCGGGGCGGACCAGGAGGGTTCCATGGGCGAGCAGCCACAGCCCGGCCGCCGCGCGCAGAGCGCCCCCCGGTCCGCTGTCGGGGTACGGCGAGCTGATCCACACCACCGTCACCAGCACGGCGAGCGCGCCGAGTCCGAGCCCGGCCGCCATCGCCCCGCGTACGAAGCAGGTGGCGAACACGGACGAGCGGCCCCGGGCCGCCGGCAACGTCAGGCCGCGATCGGTCACTTGTGTCACGGCCGCCATGCTGCCAACGACACGCGCTTTCTTCGCGTAACGGGAAAATGCCGCCGTGTCGCTCAATATACGTTTATGTAATTTTCTGCCCGGGCATGGCTGCGGGCGATACGTACGGCCGCCCCGGCGGTCTTCGCGGGGAGTCCTGGGAGCCCTTCATGACAGACGAACAGCCCGCCGAGGCGCAGCCTGTCGAGCCGCGGCCGGCCGAGGCGCAGGCCGTCGACGCGCAGGCTGCCGAGGACCGCACCGGCGAGGACCGGACACCGCCTGTCGAGACACAGCCTGTCGAGGTACAGCCTGTTGTTGAGGTACAGCCTGTCGCGGCGCCGCGTCTCACCCCCGTCGAAGCCTTCGACGCCCTGTACGCCGCCGCCGCGACCCCCCTCGTCCAGCAGACGTATCTGCTCACCGGGCGGACGCGGCTGGCGCGCGACGCGGTGGAGCACGCCTTCCGGCTCGCCTGGCAGCACTGGCCCGAGGTCGCCACCGACGCGGACCCGCCCGGGTGGGTGCGGGCGGCGGCGCACGAGTACGCGATCTCCCCCTGGCACCGCTTCCGCCGCGCGTACAAGCACCCCGACCATCCCCCCGTCGATCCCGACCGGCGCGCGCTGCTCACCGCGCTGCTCGCGCTGCCGCCCTCGTACCGCCGGACGATCCTGCTCTACGACGGGCTCGGCCTGGATCTGCCGGAGACCGCCGCCGAGACCGAGGCGAGCACCCCGGCCGCCGCGAGCCGGCTGATCAACGCCCGGGAGGCGGTCGCGTTCCGGCTGCCCGAGCTGGCCGCGGCCACCAGCCCGCAGGCGCGCTCGGCGCTGCTGCGCGAGCGCATCGGCGACCTCGTGCTCGCCGGACCGCGCGCCGCCCCCCGGCTGCCCGGTCCCGGACGCCTGCGCACCAAGGGCGAGCGCGGCAACCGCCTGCGCACGCGCGCCGCCTTCACGCTCACCGCCGTCGTCGTGGGCGCGACCGCGTTCACCCTGAGCACCGCGCCGACGCGCTACATCGCACCGGTCTCCCCGGGGCAGCGGGTCGGCGGCGTACCGCTCTACAGCGGTCCGCAGCGGGCCGGCGCCGAGAACACGGAGCTCCACCACAAGCTCCTTGAGGAACCCGTCCACGGCCCGGAGCGGCTTGTTCCGGACTTCCGCTGAGCCGTTCCCGGGGCGCGTACGCAAAAGCGCGTGGGCCCGCACCCCCGTTCAGGGGTGCGGGCCCACGCGCTTACGGACGTACTCGTACGTCCGGACCCGAAGGTCAGCCGGGAAGTCAGCCCGCGAGGATCTCGCGCGCCAGCTTGGCCGTCTCGGTCGGGGTCTTGCCGACCTTGACGCCCGCGGCCTCCAGGGCCTCCTTCTTGGCCTGGGCCGTGCCGGAGGAGCCGGAGACGATGGCGCCGGCGTGGCCCATGGTCTTGCCCTCGGGCGCGGTGAAGCCCGCCACGTAGCCGACGACCGGCTTCGTCACGTTGGCCTTGATGAAGTCGGCCGCGCGCTCCTCGGCGTCGCCGCCGATCTCGCCGATCATGACGATCAGGTCGGTGTCGGGGTCGGCCTCGAACGCGGCGAGCGCGTCGATGTGCGTGGTGCCGATGACCGGGTCGCCACCGATACCGACGGCGGACGAGAAGCCGATGTCACGGAGCTCGTACATCATCTGGTACGTCAGCGTGCCGGACTTCGAGACCAAGCCGATACGGCCCGGCTTGGTGATGTCGCCCGGGATGATGCCGGCGTTGGACTGGCCCGGCGTGATCAGACCGGGGCAGTTCGGGCCGATGATGCGGGTCTTGTTGCCCTTGGCCTTCGCGTACGCCCAGAAGGCGGCGGAGTCGTGCACCGCGATGCCCTCGGTGATCACGACGGCGAGCGGGATCTCGGCGTCGATCGCCTCGACCACGGCGGCCTTGGCGAACGCCGGCGGCACGAAGAGGACGGACACGTTGGCGCCGGTCTTCTCCATCGCCTCGGCGACCGTGCCGAAGACCGGGATCTCGTGGCCGTCGATGTCGACGGACGTGCCGGCCTTGCGCGGGTTGACACCGCCGACGATGTTGCTGCCGTCGGCGAGCATGAGCTTGGTGTGCTTCATGCCCGTGGCACCGGTCATGCCCTGGACGATGACCTTGCTGTCCTTGTTGAGGAAGATAGCCATGGCTGTGGTTTTCCCTCGTCCCTTACTTCGCGGCCGCGAGCTCGGCGGCCTTGTCGGCCGCGCCGTCCATGGTGTCCACGCGCTGGACCAGCGGGTGGTTCGCGTCCGACAGGATCTTGCGACCCAGCTCCGCGTTGTTGCCGTCGAGACGCACGACCAGCGGCTTGGTGACCTCTTCGCCCTTGTCGGCGAGGAGCTGCAGCGCCTGGACGATGCCGTTGGCGACCTCGTCGCAGGCGGTGATGCCACCGAAGACGTTGACGAACACGGACTTGACGTCCGCGTCGCCGAGGATGATCTCCAGGCCGTTCGCCATCACCTGGGCGGACGCGCCGCCACCGATGTCGAGGAAGTTGGCCGGCTTCACGCCGCCGTGGTTCTCACCGGCGTACGCGACGACGTCCAGGGTGCTCATGACGAGACCCGCGCCGTTGCCGATGATGCCGACCTCGCCGTCGAGCTTGACGTAGTTGAGGCCCTTGGCCTTGGCCGCCGCCTCCAGCGGGTTGGCCGCGGCCTTGTCCTCCAGGGCCTCGTGGCCCGGCTGACGGAACTCGGCGTTCTCGTCCAGGGACACCTTGCCGTCGAGGGCGAGGATGCGACCGTCCTTGGTCTTCACCAGCGGGTTGACCTCGACGAGGAGCGCGTCCTCGGCGACGAAGGTCTTCCACAGGGTCACCATGGCCTCGGCGACACCCTCGGCCACCTCGGCCGGGAACTTCGCCTGGGCGACGATCTCGCGGGCCTTCTCGATGGTCACGCCTTCGACGGCGTTGACCGGGACCTTCGCGAGGGCCTCGGGGGTCTTCTCCGCGACCTCCTCGATGTCCATGCCGCCCTGGACCGACGCCATGGCGAGGAAGGTGCGGTTGGTGCGGTCGAGGAGGTACGAGACGTAGTACTCCGCCTCGATCTCCGGGGACAGCTCGGCGATCATCACCTTGTGGACCGTGTGGCCCTTGATGTCCATCCCGAGGATGTCCGTGGCGCGGGCGACGGCCTCGTCCGGCGTGGCGGCCAGCTTCACGCCGCCGGCCTTGCCACGGCCGCCGACCTTCACCTGCGCCTTGACGACCGACTTGCCGCCCAGTCGCTCGGTGGCCTCGCGCGCCGCCTCAGGCGTGTCGATGACTTCACCGGCCAGCACCGGTACACCGTGCTTGGCGAAGAGGTCCCTCGCCTGGTACTCGAACAGGTCCACGCGCGTCCGTCCCTTTTCAGTGGTCTCGCGGTTCGTTTTCTGCGTGGGCGTGCCGCGAAGGGCAACGTGACGGCGCTGTCACTGAGGGAGGCGTACACGGTGACCGGGTACGCGGCATGTCCGTCTCGCAGGTTATCCCCGCAGGACCGACCTCCCTAAATCGCAGATCACACCTGAGCGGTGATACCTGTCACAGATCACCTGCTCACAGCGTGTCAGGTATCGGCAGCGGGCGCTTCTCGACAGCCGCCGCCATGATCGTCGGGAAGAGGTCGGGGGTGCAGGCGAAGGCGGGGGCGCCGAGCGCCGACAGGGCCGCCGCGTGCTCGTGGTCGTACGCCGGAGTGCCCTCGTCGGACAGGGCCAGGAGGGCCACGAACTGCACTCCGGACGCCTTCATCGCGGCCACCCGCTTCAGCATCTCGTCCCGTATCCCGCCCTCGTAAAGATCACTGATCAGTACGACGACGGTGTCGGCAGGACGGGTGATCCGGGACTGGCAGTAGGCGAGGGCGCGGTTGATGTCGGTGCCGCCGCCGAGCTGGGTGCCGAACAGGACGTCCACCGGGTCGTCGAGCTGGTCGGTGAGGTCGACGACGGCCGTGTCGAAGACGACCAGGCGGGTGGCGATCGAGCGCATGGAGGCGAGGACCGCGCCGAAGACCGAGGCGTAGACGACCGAGGCGGCCATCGAGCCGGACTGGTCGATGCAGAGCACGACGTCCTTCTTCACGGACCGGTCGGCCCGCCCGTAGCCGATGAGCCGGTCAGGGACGACCGTGTCGTACTCCGGCAGGTAGTTCTTCAGGTTCGCCCGGATCGTGCGGTCCCAGTCGATGTCCCGGTGGCGGGGGCGGCTGATCCGGGCCGAACGGTCGAGCGCCCCCGTGAGCGTGGCCTTCGTCCGGGTCGCCAGGCGCTTCTCCAGGTCCTCGACGACCTTGCGGACGACCGCGCGGGCCGTCTCCCGGGTCGTCTCGGGCATCGCCTTGTTCAGCGAGAGCAGCGTGCCGACGAGATGGACGTCCGCCTCGACGGCCTCCAGCATCTCCGGCTCCAGGAGCAGCGCGGAGAGCCCGAGCCGGTCGATGGCGTCGCGCTGCATGACCTGGACGACCGAGGTGGGGAAGTACGTACGGATGTCGCCGAGCCAGCGGGCGACGTTCGGCGCGGAGGCGCCGAGGCCCGCGCCCCGGTCCCGCGTGCCCGCCTTGTTGCCGGCCGGGGCGCCGCCGTAGAGCGCGGACAGGGCGCCGTCCATCGCCGCGTCGCGCCCGCCGAGCGCGCAGCCGGTGCCGTCGGCGCCCTGCTCGCCGCCGAGCACCATCCGCCAGCGGCGAAGGCGCTCGTCGCCGGGCCGCGCCGCGCGATCCGTCCCGGCGTCTGTCGCTGCCGCGTTCACTTGCCCACCCCCGCAAGGTTGTTGTCGTCCTGTCGGTCAAGGAGCAGCCGCAGCAGCGGCAGCAGCGCGTCGGCCCGTTCCTCGTCGAGCTCGGCGCCGAAACCCGGCGCGCCGGCTGCGGCCGGTCCGGGGCCGCCGCTGCCCGGCCCGCGCCGGACGAGCTCGCCCAGGGTGCGGCGCACACCCGGTTCGTACGCCGAGAACGTGCGCCGCAGCAGCGGCAGTACATCGGTGAACGCGTCGGCCGGGACGCCCGTCAGCCAGGTGTCGACCAGCGCGAGCAGCCGCTCGTCGTGGACCAGGAGCATCCCGCCGCCGGACGCGCCGCCGACGAACCCCTCTATCCAGGCCGCCGCGTCGCCGGGCGGTGTGCCGGTCGAGAGGGTGAGGCCCATGTACCGCTCGGCCTCGGCCGCGTCGAGCCGCCCGTCGTCGAGGAGCAGCCGCACAGCGCGGCCCCGGATCTCGCCCGGCACGGAGTCCCGCCCGGCGAGCTTGGCGAGGACCGCGGCCCAGCGGTCGCGCAGGGTCGCGGTCCGTGTCCGGTGGATCCGGCCCGGGCCGCGCGGCTCGGGCGCGTCCGGGAGCAGGGACATCGCCGCGTGGACGCCCTCTATACGGCGGCGCATCTGTGTGGCGCCGTCGGCGTCCAGGCCGGTGCACGCGGGCGGCAGGCCGACGCAGATCCGCTCGGCGAGCCCGGTCGCGACCTCCGCGAGCGCCGCCGTCCGGGTACCGCGCACGTCCCCGTACCGCAGGGTGCGGGCCAGGGCGGGCAGGGCCTCGGCCAGATGGGCGACGTCCGTGTCCAGCGCGGCCCGGTCGGCGAGCGCGCGCATCACCACCGGGAGCGCGTCGGAGAGTTCGGCCAGCAGGCACCGCTCGGCGAGCGCGGTGATCTCGCCCAGGACGGTCGCCTCGGCGGCGTCCGCCTCGGCCCGGGCGGTGGCCGCGGCCTCCACGGTCGTGCCCCACACCCCCGCCTCGGCGACCCGCACCGAGAGCTCCGGCTCCCAGCGCAACCGCCAGCCCTCCCGGAAGGTGCCGGTGCTGCCGCGTCCGTCGGCCCGCTCGCCCCAGTCGATGCCGAGCAGCCGCAGCCGGTGGAGCAGACGGCTGCGCGCGGCGTCGGTCTCCTTGCGCAGATCGAGGTCCACCTCCCGCTCCAGTGCCTCCGGTTTGAGCCGCAGGGCGCGCTGGGCGCGGGTGAGATCGCGCTGGAGCGGCACGGCCGGGGCCGCGTCCGGCACCTCGCCGAGCACATCGCCGACGACGAGGCGGTCCTGGATCAGGGCGAGCGGCACGTCGGAGCCCTCGCACATCACCGCCCGCACCGCGTCGGTCGTCTCGGCCAGCCCCGGCAGCGGGCGCCCGCGCATCGCGGCGAGCGTCCCGGCGAGCCGGACCGCCTCGATGACGTGGGCCGACGACACCTGCCGATCCTCCTCGCGGAGCAGCCCGGCGACCTTGGTCATCCACCGCTCGACGGGCCGGTCCCGGGCCGCGAACAGATGCCCGTACCAGCCGGGCGAGTCGATGCCCGCGCCGTAACCGCTGTGCCGGGCGAGACGGCGGTGGGTCCAGGGCACCCAGGTCAGCTCGGCCTTAACCTTCGGGAGGCCCTTGAGCAGGGCCCGGTCGGCGCCGACCGCGACCTTCGCGGCGAGCGCGGGCACATGCCAGGCGCCGCAGACGACGGCGACCTCGTCCCCGAACTCCCGCCGGGCGGCGCGCAGTTGCTGCCGCATGTACGCCTCGCGGACCAGGTCGCGCGCGTGCCCCCCGTCCCCGTACGCCTCGCGCAGCGCGGCCATCGCCTCACCGAGGACGACGAACGGGCTGTACGGGTCGTACGAGCCGGGTGTGCTGCGCGGGTTGCGTGGGTCGGGTGTGGTGAACGGGTCGTGCAGGGCGGATGTGCCCTGGGAGTCGTGCGGATCGGGTGTGCCCTGGGAGTCGTCCGGGGCGCCGGGGTCGGGCCGCCGGGTGCCGTCGCGGTGGCGGTGCTCCACGACGTCCTCCCACCAGCGCTCCGGATCGTCGAATCCGGCGGCTCGGGCGAGCACGCCGATGGGGTCGATCCGCAGCCCGTCCCGCCCGGCGCCCCCGTCCCCTTCGGCATCGCCCTCGCGCGGTTCGCTCCCCGCCGCGTCCTCCGCCTCCCCGTCCGCCTCGGCCGCGAGCGAATGCGCCGCCGGAAGGTCGATGAAGCGGACCTCGGCGCCCGCGTCCAGGGCCCAGCGCAGCGCCACCCACTCCGGCGAGAACTCGGCCATCGGCCAGAACGCCGCCCGGCGCGGGTCGTCCACCACATGGGCGAGCAGCGCGACCGGGGGCCGCATGTCCGGGTCGGCGGCGAGCGCCAGCAGCGCGTCGGCCTCGGGCGGGCCCTCGATCAGTACGGCCCGGGGCCGCGCGGCGTCCAGCGCGGCCCGCACCGCCCGCGCCGATCCCGGACCGTGGTGCCGCACGCCGAGCAGCCAGGGCCCCTCGGGCGCGGGCACCCCCGCTCCCCCGTCCGCTCGCGGCGGCGTGGACGTCGTCACGCCGACACCTCGCGGCAGGCCCGGTAGAAGTCCTTCCAGCCGTCGCGCTCGCGGACCACCGTTTCCAGATACTCCTGCCAGACGACCCGGTCCGCCGCCGGGTCCCGGACGACCGCGCCGAGGATGCCCGCCGCCACGTCACCGGAGCGCAGCACGCCGTCACCGAAGTGCGCGGCAAGGGCGAGGCCGCCCGTCACCACCGAGATCGCCTCGGCCGTGGAGAGCGTCCCCGAAGGGGACTTCACCTTGGTGCGGCCGTCCGCGGTGACCCCGTCCCGCAGCTCCCGGAAGACCGTGACGACCCGGCGGATCTCGTCCATGCCGTCGGGCGCGGCGGGCAGGTCGAGCGAGCGGCCGAGCTGGTCGACGCGGCGCGAGACGATGTCGACCTCCTCGTCGGTGGTCGCGGGCAGCGGCAGCACCACCGTGTTGAACCGCCGGCGCAGCGCGCTGGACAGTTCGTTCACCCCCCGGTCGCGGTCGTTGGCCGTCGCGATGAGGTTGAAGCCCCGTACGGCCTGGGTCTCCTCGCCCAACTCCGGGATGGGCAGGGTCTTTTCCGACAGGATCGTGATCAGCGTGTCCTGTACGTCGGCGGGGATGCGGGTCAGCTCCTCGACCCGGGCGGTCATTCCCTCGGCCATGGCCCGCATGACGGGGCTCGGCACCAGCGCGTCCCGGCTCGGGCCGTGCGCGAGCAGTTGCGCGTAGTTCCAGCCGTACCGGATGGCCTCCTCCGGCGTGCCGGCCGTGCCCTGCACCAGCAGCGTGGAGTCACCGCTGACGGCGGCGGCCAGGTGCTCGGACACCCAGGTCTTGGCGGTGCCGGGGACGCCGAGCAGCAGCAGCGCCCGGTCGGTGGCGAGCGTGGTGACGGCCACCTCGACGATGCGGCGCGGGCCCACGTACTTCGGCGTGATCACCGTGCCGTCGGGCAGGGTGCCGCCGAGCAGATACGTCGCGACCGCCCACGGCGACAGCCGCCAGCGGGCGGGCCTCGGCCGGTCGTCGGCGGCGGCCAGCGCGGTGAGTTCATGCGCGAAGGCGTGCTCGGCGTGCGGCCGCAGGGCCTGCGCGGCGCCCCCCTCGGCACCGCTCCCGACGCCCGCCGACTTGATTTCGGACACGGTCATGGATCCCCCTCCAGATCAGTCGATCCGATGTGGTTCCACCGTGCACCACGCCACTGACAATCGACCCCGCGGCAGAGGAAAGCGCAGGTCAGGGCGATTGTCAGTGGGGGCATCTACCTTCGAAGCCATGAATCAGCAGGGGGTGCGCTGGACGGCGGAACAGGTGCTGGCTCTAGCTCCTGACGATCCGTCACGAAAGGCGGGAAGCAAGCTCGGCACGGCCGGGCCCTGGTCGCAGGGCGGCTGTGACAACTCAAGCGTGTGGGGCCTGTGCAAGGGCAGCGGCAGCAAGCCCTACCAGACGGTGATCGACACGGGCGGTCCCGGAACGGCAGGCCTCGGAACCGGCGGCCTCGGATACAAGTGCAGCTGCCCCAGCCGGAAGTTCCCGTGCAAGCACGCGCTGGGGCTGCTGCTGCTCTGGACGGCGGACGAGTCGGCGGTGCCGGGTGGCCGGGTGCCGCCCGACTGGGCCGCGCAGTGGCTGGGCGAGCGGCGTGCGCGGGCGCGGCAGAAGGGGGGCGAGACGGCGGCCTTGGCGGCGGAGCGGACCGCCGACCCGGAGGCGGCCCGGCGCCGCGCCGAGCGTCGGGCCGAGCGGGTCACCGCCGGGGCGACGGAGCTGGAGCAGCGCCTTGAGGATCTGCTGCACGGGGGCATCGCGGCGGCGGAGCGGCCGGGGTACGGGCTGTGGGAGGAGACGGCGGCCCGCATGGTCGACGCCCAGGCGCCCGGACTTGCGGGCAGGGTAAGGGAGTTGGGAGCGATACCGGGCTCGGGACCCGGCTGGCCGGTGCGGCTCCTGGAGGAGTGCGCGCTGCTGCATCTGCTCGACCGGGCCTGGCTGGGCCGGGAGCGGCTGCCGCAACCGCTGGCCGCGACGGTCCGCGCGCGAGTCGGGGTGCCGGCGCCGCCGGAGGGGCCGCCTATACGGGACATCTGGCAGGTCCTCGCCCAGTACGACACGGCCGACGCCAAGCTGACCACGCGCCGGATATGGCTGCATGGACGGGATTCGGGCCGCTGCGCACTGCTGCTCGACTTCGGCGCGGCGGGCCGGGCGCCTGAGCTGGCCCTGCCGGTCGGCCTCGCGATCGACGCCGAGCTCACGCCGTACCCGGGCGGCGGACAGCAGCGCGCCGCCCTCGGCGAGCGGTACGGGGCGCCGCTCGCGGCGGCGGGCCCGCCGCCGGGCGGCTCGACCACGCAGGCGCTTGAGCGGTACGGGCGGGCGCTGCGGGACGACCCATGGCTGGACGCCTGTCCGGTGACGCTCCACGAGGTCATACCGGTGCCGCCCGGCGAGACCGACGGCGATGGCTGGCAACTTGCCGACGCCGACGGAGAGTTGGCCCTGCCCGTGGCTCCGGGCGCGGCCACCCGTACGGGCCTGTGGCGGCTCGTCGCGCTCTCCGGCGGCGGCCCGGTGACGGTCTTCGGCGAGTGCGGCCACCGGGGATTCGCCCCGCTGGCGGCCTGGCGGCCCGGCTCACCGGAAACGGTGTCGCTGCTCTGACGGGGCGCGCCGCCGCTCGATCGGTAACGCGTAACGCGTGACTCATGACTCATGACGCGCAAGCCGTAACTCGTAAGCCGTAACCCTCAATCGCGTATGTGAGGAAGGAAGGGGGAGGTCGCGTGCCTGTGCCCGCGTCCGTGAAGGAGGTCGCGTCCATGGAGGGAAGCGAGGCCCAGGTGGTGGCCGGGGGCGGCTCCTGGGAGGAGCTGGTCACCGCCGCGCTGCTCGGGACCGAGCGGCGGCCCGCCGCCGGGGAGCCCGCCGCGCTGCTCGACGACGCCGCGCGGCGGACCGTGCGGCGCAGAGCGGGCCTGACGCCCGCGCCCGCCGCCGTACGGCCCGGAAAGGCGCCGCGGGACGATCGCGCCGAGCTGCCGCAGGCCGCGCGGCGGCGGCTCGGGCAGCTGCTCGCGGACCGCTCGGCGGCGGCGCACTCGTCGGGGCGGCGGGGGGCCGCGCCCGATCTCGCCGAGCTGCTGCCGCAGTGGCTGAGCGCGGCGGGCGAGCGGGGGTTCCGGGCGCCGCCCGAGCTGCTGCCCGCGCTGCTCGACGCGGCCCGGGCCCGGACCGATCTGCGGCCGCAGGCGCTGGCGTTCGCCGGGTCGCGCGGACTGTGGCTGGCCCGGCTGAACCCGGAGTGGCGGTTCGCGCTGCGCGGCGGTACGGAAACGGCGGTCCTGCCCGACGTCTCGGACCCGGAGGCGGTGCGGCGGCTGTGGGAGGAGGGGCTGTTCGCCGAGCGGGTGGCGCTGCTCGCGGCGGTACGGGCGTACGAGCCCGGGGCCGCGCGGCGGCTGCTCGCCACGACGTGGGCGGCCGAACGGGCCGAGGACCGGCTGATGTTCGTCGACTCACTGCGCGGCGGGCTCTCGGCCGCGGACGAGCCGTTCCTGGAACAGGCGCTCTCCGATCGCAGCCGTAACGTCCGGGCCACCGCCGCCGAGCTCCTTTCGGCGCTGCCCGGGTCCGCGCTGGCCGGGCGGATGGCGGCGCGGGCGGCGTCCTGCGTCGGGCTCGACCGCTCGGGGGACGGGGGCGGGGCGCGCATCGTGGTGGAGGCACCGCACGAGTGCGACGCGGCGATGCAGCGCGACGGGGTGGCGCCGAAGCCGCCGACCGGGCGGGGCGAACGGTCGTGGTGGCTGGGCCAGTTGGTGGAGGCGGCGCCCCTGGCCGGCTGGTCCGGCCGGCTCGGCGGGCGCACCGCACGGGAGATCGTGGCGCTGCCCGTCGCCGACGACTGGGGGGACGAGCTGCACGCGGCGTGGTGCCGGGCGGCGGTGCGGCAGCGGGACGCGCCGTGGTCGCGGGCCCTGCTCGGCGCGCCGTCGGCGCCGCCGGGCGGGGACGGGGGGACGGTGTCGCTGGCCGAGCGGGCCAAGCTGCTGTCGACGCTGCCGGAGGGGGAACGGGCCGAGTGGGTGGCCGCGTTCATCGCGGCGCACGGGCTCTCGGAGGCGTTCCAGCTGCTGGGGGTGTGTCTGGTGCCGTGGTCCGCGGCGCTCGGGCACGCGGTGGTGGACGCGCTGGAGATCGCGCGGGACGCGGGGAGCTATCCGTGGAGCTTCAGCGGGGTGATGGGGCTCGCGGAACGGTGCCTCGACCCCTGCGAGGCCGTGCGGCTCGACGCGCTCACCGCGACGCCGCCGGAGTCGGAAGGGGCGTCGCCCGGGGCGGGCGGGTACTGGGCGGAGGCGTTTCAGCGGCTGGTGGGGACGTTGCGGTTGCGGGGGGTGATGCTGGCGGAACTGGGCGGTTGATTCCCCCACCCCACCCCTTCCCTGAACCCTCCGGGGGTGGGTGGGGGTGGAGGAGCGTTTCCCGGGGGCTCCGCCCCCGGACCCCGTTCGCGGGGCCTGCGGCCCCTGCACCCCGCTTTCGGGGCTCCGCCCCTGCGGGTGGGCGGGAAGCGGGGCTCCGCCCCGTACCCCGTTTTCGTCTGCCGACCGTGCTGGGTTGCTCGCGCAGTTCCCCGCGCCCCTAACAGGGCCCTCCGGGCCCATCACGTTGCTCGCGCCCCTGAAGGAGGGCCCGAAGGGCCCATCTAAGGGGCGCGGGGAACTGCGCGGACAAGTCCCTACAGCCCAGTCGCCGCGCGGACGTTCGCGTTGACCCACTCCACGATCGACGTCGTCGTCGCGCCGGGGGTGAAGATCTCGGCTACGCCGAGGGACTTCAGGGGGGCGATGTCGGCCTCCGGGATGATGCCGCCGCCGAAGACCTTGATGTCCTCCGCGTCGCGCTCCTTCAGGAGCTCGATGACCTTGGCGAACAGCGTGTTGTGCGCGCCGGAGAGGATGGAGAGGCCGATCGCGTCGGCGTCCTCCTGGATGGCCGTGTCGACGATCTGCTCGGGCGTCTGGTGCAGCCCGGTGTAGATGACCTCCATACCGGCGTCGCGCAGCGCCCGGGCGATGACCTTGGCGCCCCGGTCGTGCCCGTCGAGACCCGGCTTGGCCACCACCACGCGGATCGGACCGGTTACACCCATCACTGCCTCCACACGACCACACGAGGTGAACAAACTGAAGTGAACGAACGTTATCCACAGCATCCCGCAACCCGCCGTTTCACGGTGGCCAGCGAGGGGGAAATCACACGGTGGGACATGTTCGTTTTGCGTCGCCTACCCGATTGTCCGCCGTACGTCGGCCGGATCGACCGGGACGGCTGCAAGGGGAGCCGCTCTGAAGGAAGGTGCCGGACCACCGTGCCGTCAGCCGCACCGCACGGTGGTCCGGCCCCGGCGTTCTGGCGAGCGCGGTTCACGAGGGGCGCCCCATGAGGGCACACGGGGGACAGAGTCGTCCTCCCGGCGTGCCGTTCGGGAGGTCGGTCCGTGCAGTTCCTTCTCTTTCTTCCGCTGTATCTGCGCCGCGCGTGGGTCTCCGCCGCGCTGCTGCGGGCCACGGCGCTGGAGCTCGCCGTCCTCGCCGGCCATCTCGTCCTCTACCCCTCGGGCCTGGCCCCCGAGCGCAGGGACCCGGCGGCCGACGACGCCCAGCAGCTGCCCACCGCCGGGCGCGCGCATCCGCCGGTCGTCCTGCTGCACGGCTTCATCGACAACCGCTCGGTCTTCGTACTGCTGCGCCGCTCGCTGAGCCGGAACGGCTGGCGCCATCTGGAATCGCTCAACTACTCGCCGCTGACCCGCGACATCCGCACCGCCGCCGAGCTCCTGGGCCGCCATATCGAGGAGATCTGCGCGCGCACCGGACACCGTGAGGTGGACATCGTCGGGCACAGCCTGGGCGGCCTGATCGCCCGCTACTACGTACAGCGGCTCGGCGGCGACGCCCGCGTCCGGACGCTGGTCACGCTCGGCACCCCGCACGCGGGCACCCGCTCGGCGCACCTGATCAGCGCGCACCCGATCGTCCGCCAGATGTGCCCCGGCTCCGACGTCGTCGAGGAGCTGCGCCGGCCCGCGCCCGGCTGCCGGACCCGGTTCATCAGCTTCTGGAGCGATCTGGACACGCTGATGGTCCCGGTGGAGACGGCCCGTATCGAGCACCCGGATCTGATCGTTCAGAACGTAAGGGTGTCGGGCATCGGTCATCTGGCCCTGCCGGTCCATCCGGCCATCGCGACCGGCATACGGCAGGCGCTCACGGCACAGGAGGAGACGGCCGGCGGACGGGAGGCGTTCTCGGTGGCGTGAGCCGCGCCCTCGCCCCGCCCACTCGGCCGGCCCCCTCGCCCCGACACGTGGACGACACTTCACGATCGGAAATCTCGAACAATCGTCGAACGCAGAACCAAGGCTCTGTCCGCAGTCCGCCGAAAGACGCTGATTGCCCGTTTCCGGTGCCAAGAAAACCTGCCGAAGATTGTCGCTGTCGCGTACCGCCGGGTACAGTCACGCCACTGCTTCCCCCACTGGGAGCCCCTTCCCCAGGGCGCCCGGACCCAGGTCCTGTTGCCGAGGCGAGAGAGAAGTTGGTGACTGACCAGCACGCCCACGCCGGGTACGCCGGATACCACGGCTATTCCACGGCGGACGCCCCCGTCGACTTCTCCGCCGATTCGGCCGCCGACCCGCTCTTCGGCGCCCTGCCCGGCAGTTACGACAGTTACGAAACGGGCCAGTGGGACGTCTACGGCGCGCAGCAGTACCAGCAGCCCTCGTACGACACCACCGGACAGTGGACGATCCCGGCGCAGTCCGCCGGTCCCGACGTCACCGGCCAGTGGGACGCGAGCGCCTGGAACCAGGCGCAGCAGACAGGGCAGTTCGAGACCACCGCGTTCGCGTACGACGCCGCTTACAACACCACGGGTCAGTGGGCCGTGCCCGGCGCGGCCTACGGGAGCGGTGCGTACGGCGAGACCGGTACGTACGACACCACCGCCTGGAACGTGGGCGTGGAGGCCCAGGTCCACACGCCCGAGCCGGTCGAGCACGTCGCTCAGGCCGAGCACGTCGAGCACGCGGTGCACGTCGAGAGCCCGGTGCAGAGCACCGCGCAGTTCTCCGTGCTCGACCTCGACGCGGTCGAGCACCAGGAGTTCGGCGCGCCGGACACCGAAACCTCCCAACACCCGCTACCCGAGGCCGAGTTCGAGCAGGAGCCCGAGCCCGAGCCCGCCCCGGTCACGGACGCCCCGGCCGCGACCGCCTCGGTCACCCCCCTCTCGTCCCGCCGCGCCGCGGGCGGCAACCGTGGCCGTCGGCGCACTCCCGCCAAGCGGTCCGCGCTGCTGACCGTCGCGGTGCCGTCGATCTGCGTGATGGGCGTCGCCGGGGTCGCCGCCGCGTCCGTGAGCGGGCTCGGCGGCGAGAGCAAGGGCGACGACACGGCCGTCACCGCGTCCGACCCGTCGTCGGTCAAGCCGGTCGCCGCCAACAGCAAGCTGGACACCCAGCTCGCCAACCTCAGCGCGGAGGCGGGCAGCTTCGCCGACCGCGCCAGCCGTACGCAGGAACGTCTCGACCTCAAGGCGCGCCAGCAGGCGGAGAAGCAGCGCAGGGCGGAGGCGGCGGCGAAGAAGGAGGCCGCGCGCCCCAAGTTCGTGCTGCCGGTGACCCAGAGGGGGCTGAGCGCCTACTTCGGCCAGGCGGGCGTCAACTGGATGTCGGTGCACACCGGCATCGACTTCCCGGTGCAGTACGGCACTCCGGTGATGTCGGCGATCGACGGCACGGTCCGTACGCAGTGGAACAGCGCCTACGGGAACATGGCCATAGTGACCGGGGCCGACGGTACCGAGACCTGGTACTGCCATCTCTCCAGCACCAAGATCCGCTCCGGCCCGGTCAAGGCCGGTGACGTCATCGCGTACTCCGGGAACTCCGGCAACTCCACCGGCCCGCATCTGCACTTCGAGGTGCGCCCCGGCGCCGCGTCGCCGATAGACCCACTGCCGTGGCTGCGCAGCCACGGGCTCGACCCCACGTAGGCGCTCCGCTGGAAGCGGGGTCATTCGGCTGCGGACCGTGCGATGGGGGTCCCCCCTGCTCGAACGAAGTTGAGAGCTTGGGGGATGGTCGCGCCCACGCGGCGGAGCCGCACAATGACACAGCCCCGCGCCCCTTAAGGGGCGCGGAACCGCATCGACCGCCACAAGTCCGCTTACAGCTTCTCCACCGGCGCGTATCGCAGCAGCAGCTTCTTCGGGCGCTCGTCGCCGAAGTCGATCGTCGCCTGCGCGTCCGAGCCCGAACCCGTCACCGACATCACCGTGCCCAGACCGAACTGGTCATGCGTGACGCGGTCGCCCACCGACAGCGCGATCACCGGCTTGTCGCCGGTGCGCCGGGTCGCGAAGCCGGACGGGCCGGAGCGCGAGCGCGACGACGAGAGCGCGCTCGCGATGCCGCCGCCGAGCCCCTTGCCCGAGACCGGTCCGGCCGGGGCCGCCATCGGGCCCGTCCGCTTCCACTCCAGGTGCTGGGCCGGGATCTCCTCCAGGAACCGGGACGGCGGGTTGTACGCGGGCTGGCCCCAGGCGCTGCGCATCGACGAGCGCGTCAGATACAGCCGCTCACGCGCGCGCGTGATGCCCACGTACGCGAGGCGGCGCTCCTCCTCCAGCTCCTTGACCTGGCCCAGCGCGCGCATGTGCGGGAAGACGCCGTCCTCCATGCCGGTCAGGAACACCACCGGGAATTCCAGGCCCTTGGCGGTGTGCAGGGTCATCAGCGTGATGACGCCGGAGCCCTCCTCGCCCTCGTCCTCGTCCGGGATCTGGTCGGAGTCGGCGACCAGGGCGACCTGCTCCAGGAACTCCGCGAGGGTGGGCGTGCCCACGCCCGCACCCGCGCCCTCGGTCTCGGTGTCGGTCTCCCCCGCCGCCTCGCCCCGGGCCTGCTCGAACTCCAGGGCCACGGCGGCGAGTTCCTGAAGGTTCTCGATCCGGGTCTCGTCCTGCGGGTCGGTGGACGCCTGCAACTCGGCCAGGTAGCCGGTCTGTTCGAGGACCGCCTCCAGGACCACGGCGGGGCCCGCGCCCGAGTCGACGACGGTCCGCAGGTCGTCCATCAGCTGGTTGAAGCGCTTCACCGCGTTCGCCGAGCGCGCCGCCATTCCGTACGCCTCGTCGACGCGGCGCAGCGCCTGCGGGAAGGTGATCTTCTCGCGCAGCGAGAGCGCGTCGATCATCGCCTCGGCGCGGTCGCCGATGCCGCGCTTGGGCACGTTGAGGATGCGGCGCAGCGGCACCGCGTCCTCCGGGTTGGCGAGAACGCGCAGGTAGGCGAGGACGTCGCGGACTTCCTTGCGCTCGTAGAAGCGGACGCCGCCGACGACCTTGTAGGGCAGGCCGACCCGGATGAAGATCTCCTCGAAGACACGGGACTGGGCGTTGGTCCGGTAGAAGATCGCGACGTCGCCCGCCTTGGCGTCGCCCGCGTCGGTGAGCCGGTCGATCTCGTCGGCGACGAACTGCGCCTCGTCGTGCTCGGTGTCGGCGACATAGCCGGTGATCCGCGCGCCCGCGCCCGCGTCCGTCCACAGGTTCTTGGGGCGGCGGCTCTCGTTGCGCTCGATGACCGCGTTGGCGGCGGACAGGATCGTCTGGGTGGAGCGGTAGTTCTGCTCCAGCATGATCGTCGTCGCGTCCGGATAGTCCTCCTCGAACTGGAGGATGTTACGGATCGTCGCGCCCCGGAAGGCGTAGATCGACTGGTCGGCGTCACCGACCACGCACAGCTCGCCCGGCACCTCGTCCTGCCCGGCCGGGCCGACCAGCTCGCGCACCAGCGTGTACTGCGCGTGGTTGGTGTCCTGGTACTCGTCGACCATCACGTGGCGGAAGCGGCGGCGGTAGTGCTCGGCGACGTCCGGGAACGCCTGGAGCAGATGGACCGTCGTCATGATGATGTCGTCGAAGTCCAGCGCGTTGGCCTCGCGCAGCCGCGCCTGGTACATCGCGTACGCCTGCGCCAGCGTCTTCTCGAAGCCGTCGGCGGCCTGACCCGCGAAGGTCTCCTCGTCGATCAGCTCGTTCTTCAGGTTCGAGATCTTGGCGCTGAACGACTTCGGCGGGAACTTCTTGGGGTCCAGGTCGAGGTCGCGGCAGACCAGCGCCATCAGCCGCTTGGAGTCCGCCGCGTCGTAGATCGAGAACGACGAGGTGAAGCCGAGCTTCTTGGACTCGCGGCGCAGGATCCGTACACAGGCGCTGTGGAAGGTCATCACCCACATCGCGTGCGCGCGCGGGCCGACCAGCTGCTCGACGCGCTCCTTCATCTCGCCCGCGGCCTTGTTGGTGAAGGTGATCGCGAGGATCTGGCCCGGGTGGACGCCCCGCGTGGCCAGCAGGTGCGCGATGCGGTGGGTGAGCACACGGGTCTTGCCGGAGCCCGCGCCGGCCACGATGAGCAGCGGGGAGCCCGCGTGGACCACGGCCGCGCGCTGGTTCTCGTTCAGCCCCTCCAGGAGGGTCGCCGGGTCGACCACCGGGCGGTGGGCGCCGTCCCGGTAGTACGCGTCGCGGCTGGGCGGCGCGTCGAACCGGCCCTGGAACAGGTCGTCCGGCACCTGCTCCGGCGCCGGGCCGTCCTCGGGCGGCGGCGGGTGCTCCTCCTCGGAGGGCTGGAGGTCCGCCAGGAAGCTGTCGTCAAAGAGGCTGCTCATCGTCTCCCGAGTCTAGGACCCCGCTCTGACACTCCGCCGCCGCCTTCGCAGAGACGGCCGACGACTACGCACAGTGAAGGTCACGGGAATGTATCGGGCCTGTCGGACATCAACCTTCCCAGCGGGCGCAGGAGTTGGCTAGCGTGCCGCCTCAGCCGGGGAACGCCCCCGTCCGGAACGATCCGGAAGGAGGTGTCGGCCTTGCCCTCGCACCGCAAGCCGCGCACCCGAATACGTACGGCCACACCCGCCGTCGGCATCACCACGGCCGCGCTCGCCTCGGTGAGCCTGCTGGGCCAGAGCGCGAGCGCCGCGCCCGGCGGGCCCAATCCCACGGTCGAGGAGGTCCAGCGCAAGGTCGACGACCTCTACCGGCAGGCGGGCACGGCCACCGAGAAGTACAACCGGGCCAAGGAGAGCGCCGACGTCCAGCGCGAGCGGACCGACGCTCTGCTCGACCAGGTCGCCCGGGGCACCGCCCGGCTGAACGACACCCGCCGGGTCCTCGGCAGCTACGCCGCCGAGCAGTACCGCACCGGCGGCATGGCCTCCACCATGACGCTGATGCTCGCGGACGACCCGCAGACGTTCTTCGACCAGAACCAGCTGATGAAGCAGCTGACCGGCCGCGAGGAACAGGCGCTGCGCACCTTCGAGACCGAGCGTGCGGCCAACGCGAAGCAGCGCGCCGAGGCGAGCCGGAGCCTGGCGCGGCTGACCGCCTCGCAGGAGGCGCTGCGGGCCGGCAAGCAGGACGTCCAGGCGAAGCTGGCCGCCGCGCGCACCCTGCTGAGCACGCTCACCGCGCAGGAGAAGGCGCGGCTCGCGGCCCTGGAGAAGGCCAAGGAGGACGAGGCGCGGCGCAAGGCCGAGGAGCTGGCCGCGCGGCAGGCGGCGGCCAAGAAGGCGGCGGAGGCGGCAGCGGCGGCCCGTAAGCCGTCGTCGGGCTCGACCGGTACGGGAAGCGGCGCAGGGTCCACGTCACCCTCGGTGCCCTCGTCGTCCGCCAAGGCCGACAAGGCGCTCGCGTTCGCCCGCGCCCAGATCGGCAAGCCGTATGTGTGGGGCGCGGTCGGGCCGTCCTCGTACGACTGCTCGGGGCTGACCCAGGCCGCCTGGCGGGCCGCCGGGGTGGATCTGCCGCGCACCACCTGGGACCAGGTCAACGTCGGCACCCGGGTCGCGACGGCCGATCTGCGCCCCGGTGACCTGGTGTTCTTCTACGACGACATCAGCCACGTCGGGATGTACATCGGCAACGGGATGATGATCCACGCGCCGCACCCGGGGGCGTACGTCCGCGAGGAGTCGATCTACTACATGCCGATCTACGGGAGCGTGCGGCCCGGGTAGCGCGGCGGCGGCGCGATCACGTCCGGAGCGGGCGCGATCACGTCCGGAGCGGGCGCGGTCAGGTCCGGAGCGGGCGCGGTCAGGTCCAGAGCGTCGCGATGAAGATGTTCGCCACCGTCAGGCCGCCCACCGCGCCGAACAGCGCCTTCTCGACCTTCTCGTCGTCCCGCTTCACGTAGACCAGGCCCAGGATCACCACCAGGACCGCCAGCTTCAGGCCGATCTTGGCGGTGTTCACGGAGTTGTCGTCGGCCTGGTTGAGGCCCACCAGGGCCACGCCCGTGACCAGCATGGTCAGCGCGCCGTGCAGCATCGCGGGCACGAAGCGCGCGGTCCCGGCACCCATCGCCTTCATCTGGGTCAGAAAGCCGCCGAGCAGCGAGGCGATGCCGATGATGTGGAGGGCGACGAAGACATTGATGAGTACGTCCATGGAATCGGAGCCTAACGACCGCGGGTCACGGCCCCGTCGCCAGGTCGGGGTCTCATCCAGCGCTTCGGTCACAGCCGTACCCGCAAAGAGGACCCAGCCGAAGTCACTCCGGTCACATCCGGTCGTACAGACACCGGAAGAGAACACTTCTCTTCATTGCCTCACTCGCCCGTGTCATCCAGGTTTAGCGTCCTCCACCAGGTGACCGGACTCCCCACCGCCGCCCCCTACCGGGCGGCCATCGGTCACCACGCCGAGAGATCCGGCGGCGGGCCGTCCCCCCTGTGCGGTCCGTCGCCGGATGTGCACGGAAGGACGTGAAGGCCCTAGTGGCTGCACATCGAAAGCCCAGGCAGCACCCGCTCACCGGCCCCGCCGCCCGCACCGCGGCGACGCTGGCACTGGCCGGAGCCGCCACCGCCACCGCCTTCGAGGGCACCGGCCACGCCGAGCCCCGCCTCACCCCCGCTCAGGTGAAGGCCAAGGTGGACAGGCTGTACCAGGACGCGGAGGTCGCCACCGAGGCGTACGACGGCGCCAAGGAGAAGGCCGACGAGACCCGCAAGTCCGTCGACGCGCTCCAGGACGAGGCCGCCCGCAAGACCGACCGGCTCAACAGCGCGCGCAACGCGCTGGGCTCCATCGCCACCGCCCAGTACCGCACCGGCGGCATCGCCCCCGCACTCCAGCTGATGCTCTCCTCGGACCCGAAGCGGTACCTGGACGACGCGGCGTTCGAGGAGCGGGCCGGGGACCGGACGGCGCACGCGGTGGCCGGGGTCCGCAGGCAGCTCGCCGAGCTGAAGCGGCTGCGCACCAACGCCGACGGCCGGCTCGCCGAGCTGCGCGGCCAGCAGGCGCAGCTCAAGCGGCAGAAGGACACCATCAAGGCGAAGCTCGACTCGGCCCAGGCGCTGCTGACCCAGCTGACCGCCGAGGAGCGGGCCGCGTACGAGGGCCAGGACGGCGCCCGCGCCGACGGCTCCGCCGCGCCGCGCGCCAGCCGCTCCTCGGGAGAGTCCTCGCCCCCGGCCCCCGACGGCCTGCTCCCGGCCCCCAGCGGGCGCGCGGCGGCGGCCGTCGCCTACGCCTACGCGGCGCTCGGCAAGCCGTACGTGTGGGGCGCGACCGGGCCGTCCTCGTACGACTGCTCCGGGCTGACCCAGGCCGCCTGGGGCGCGGCGGGCGTCTCGCTGCCCCGCACCACGTACACCCAGATCAACTCCGGGACCCGGGTGTCCCGTTCCGCCCTGGCCCCCGGTGACCTGATCTTCTTCTACTCGGGGGTCAGCCACGTCGGGCTGTACATCGGCGGCGGCCAGATGATCCACGCGCCGCACCCGGGGGCGCCGGTGCGGATCGCGCCGATCGACCAGATGCCGTTCGCGGGGGCGACCCGGCCGGCCTGACGGACAGCGGCGGCCCGGGGCTCGTCGGCCGGCGGGCCGGTCAGACTCCGTTGGCCGCCGCGACCCTGCCCGCCCCGCCCAGCTCCTTCGTCAGCCAGCGGAAGACGTCCGGCACCTGGTGCTCCCAGACGCTGCTGCGGTGGCCGCCGCCGTTGAGCCGTACGACGTGGACGACGGTCGGGGCCTTGGCCGCCTGCTTGAGCGCCATGCCGTCGTTGTAGCCGTCACCCATCTCGCCGGAGACGAAGAGCGAGGTCAGCGGCGGGGTCTTGGCGTTCTTGAGGATCCACAGCGGGTTGGACTCGCGGCGCAGCTTCGGGTCGTGCGCGGTGATCGAGGCGCTCTCGGCGGCCGGGTCGTTGTAGCCGGAGAGGTCGACGCCGGCCCGGTAGCGGTCGGGGTGCTCGATGGCGAGCTTGCCCGCGCAGTGGCCGCCCGCCGAGTACCCGGCGACCGCCCAGCCGTCGGCCCCGGTGTCGGCGCGGAAGTTGTCGGTGATCATCTTGCGTACGTCGACGCTGATCCAGGTGTCGGCGTTGACGACGCCCGGCACGTTGGCGCAGCCGGTGTCCTTGCCGTCGAGCAGCGTGGTGCGCGGCGAGACCAGGATGAACGGCGCGACCTCGCCCCGCTGCATCATCGGCGTCAACTGCTTCTGGGTGTGCAGCGAGCCGAACCAGGCGCCGATGGACCCGGGGTAGCCGGGCAGCAGCTCGACCACCGGGAAGCTCTTGTCCTTGTACGCGGGGTCGTTGTACTGCGGCGGCAGCCAGACCGCCACATCGCCCTCGACGCCGGAGATCGCGCCCTTCAGCGTGGTCTTCATGACGCCGTCGCCGACCTTGCCCTTGTACTCCTTGAAGTTCTGCTTGACCTTCGGCGCCGAGGCGGCCTTCTTGCCGCCGGTGCCGTCGGGGCCGAGGTCGGGAGCGGCGTTGACGTGGTTGCCGGTGCCCAGGAGGTCGTCCCAGTTGTCGTAGAGCCCGTTGGCGTTGTTCACCATCACGAAGACGACGAGGACGGCGGTGAACTGGGCGAACAGCAGCATGAACAGCCGCGAGGCCCCGCGCACCACGGCCGGGCCGCCGATCCTGCTCCACAGGAACAGGGGCAGCAGCAGGGCCACCACCGCCACGACGACGGCGGTCAGCAGGAACGGGGTACCGGTCAGGCTCATCACACGGGAGAAGAGCCGGTTGTACGAACTGGAGTTGCCCCGCTTGACTAGGGCTTTACCTTTTCGGTACTTGCCTGCGCGCGGACGGGGCTGGGCGACGGGGTGGCGAGGGGGCGACCGGGCCCGTGCGCTCCGCCGGGCAGATGCGCGCTCGCCGGGGGTCCGCTCGTGCGGGAGCCGCCCGTCGCGGGCGCGCTCGGCACGGGGCCGTCGAGCACACCACTGAGCCAGCGGAAGGCCTGCGGCACCAGCGGTTTCCAGGTGGTCACCCGGTGCCCGCCGGTGGTCCGCACGGCGGTGACGGAGGTCGGCGGCTTGGCGGCCCGCTGGAGCGCCAGGCCGTCGTTGTAGCCGTCGGCGGGCTCGCCGGTGAGGTAGAGGGAGGTGAGCGGCGGGGTCTTGGCGTGCGCGATTATCCACAGGGGGTTGGTCTCGCGCCGCAGCCGCGTGTCATGGGCGGCGACCGAGGAGGGCTCGGCGCCGGGGTCGTTGTAGCCGGAGAGCGCGATGCCCGCGCGGAAGCGGTCCGGGTGCTCCAGGGCGAGCTTGGCCGCGCAGTGGGCGCCGGCCGAGAACCCGGCGACGGCCCACCCGGCGGCGCTCTTCTGCGCCCGGAAGTTGTCGGTGACCATCTTGCGCACGTCCACGCTCAGCCAGGTGTCGGCGTTGACGACGCCCGGCTGGTTGACGCAGCCGGTGTCCTGGCCGGGCAGCAGCGTGGTGCGCGGCGAGACCAGGATGAACGGTTTCGCCTCGCCGTCCTCCGTCATCGGCTTGAGCTGTGTCTGTACGTCGAGGTTGCCCCACCAGTCCCGAGCGGACCCGGGGTAGCCCGCGAGCAGCTCGACGACGGGGAAGTCCTTGTTCTTGTACGCCGGGTCGTCGTACTGCGGCGGCAGCCACACGTACACCTCGCCCTCCGCGCCCGACAGCTCCCCCGTGAGGTGGGTGCGCCGCAGCTCCGGCCCGATGTCGGGGTCGTCGGTGACGGGCGTGAAGGTCTGCCGCACCCGGGGCGAGTCGGCGATGTTCCGCCCGCCGGTGCCGTCGGCGCCGAGGTCGGGGGCGGCGCTGACGTGGCTCTCGGTGCCGAGCAGATCGCCCCAGTTGTCGTACAGCCCGTACTGGTCGTTCACGGCCACGAACACCGCGACGATCGCGCTGGTCTGCGCCACCATCACCATCGCGAGCCGCACGGCCCCCCGCACCACCGCGGGCCCGCCGATCCGCCCCCACACGAACAGCGGCACGAGCACGGCGAGCAGGGCCACGATGAACGCGGCGGCGAGAAACGGAGTACCGGTCAGGCTTGTCACGTGGAGATAGAGGGTGAGGTACCTGTCCGGGTTGACTGGTTTGCGAGGTTTTTACGTGAGGGGCTTGCGGGCAGGTGATGAACGGGCCTACACGCGGGCGCGCGAGTGGGCTTACGTCCGGAGGCCCTTGGGTGAGGCGCCGATGTTGATCAGTGCCTCGTTCAGCCGTTCCTTTCCTGCCTGGCCGGAGTCCGCGACCTGGCTCAGCGGCTTCGTGACGGACTCGGCCGAACGGCCGCTCGCCTTCACCAGGATGCCGACCATGTCCCGGGTCTGTCCGACCAGGGCCGGGTAGCCGTCGGCGCTCCGCTCCCAGGTGCGAGCGATGTAGCGGGCCGGGTCGGCGGAGTACGCCGGAACCGGACTCGCATCCCCGTCCGACAAGCCCTTCATCACGCCCCCCTTCCACCGCGCCGCCTCGCTCGTCGTGCGGGCGGCGAGAAGGTCCTCGGCTATGCCGTCGAGCAAACCCAGCACGCTGGCGGTGTCTGTGACCGGCACGGAGAGGGCGTACCCGGCCGACGTCCTGGAGATCCGCGCCAGGTCGTCCGCCGAGCGCGCGGTCTCGGCCTTGCGGAGCGTCGCGTACGCGGCGGGGTCGTCGGACACCGCTCTCATGACTCGGGTGAGCGACTCGCTGTACACCGGCATGCGGACGACTCCCTTGTCGTCGCGCCACGGTCCGTCGTGCTTCATGTTGTAGACCGCCGAGCCGCCGTAGTTCACGAGCGTGGTGTGCATGTCGGTCGAGTAGTCGGCCAGCAGATCCGCGACCGTCTCTCGCAGGGGCCCCGCCATGTCCGCCTTGGAACGGTTGTGGAAGTCCTCGTCGAGGGTGTTGACCAGGTCGCGCATGACCCCGGCCTGCTGGAGCGTGTGCCGCCCGGAGCCGTCCGAGGCCGCCGCCTTCTTCAACGCGGCGGCCAGCTCCTGGCAGTTCATGTCCTTCGGGTCGGCCGGAGCCAGATCCTTGCGGATGCGGGCGTTCTCGCCGACGGTGGCGCAGGACGGCCCCGACCCGCCGCCGCCGGAGCGCAGAGCCAGCCATGTGCCCACCCCTGCGGCGAGAACGACGACGGCCGCGGCGAGGGCGAGCGCCTTCACCGGCGCCCGGCGGGCCTTGGGCTCCTGCGGAGCGACCGTCGTCACCTCTGTCTCCATGCCTGCCCCGGCTCAGTTGGTGGTGTCGGTGAGGTAGCCGCGCGCCATGGTCAGCCCGGCCGTATGCCCGCCCATGATCTCGTTGAACAACCCGTCCACCTTCTCCTGACCCTCCGGTGTTTTGGTGTCGTAACGCTCGTTCCCCCAAGTGCCCACGATCGTATGCATCTGGGTATCCGCGTTCATAAAGGAGTTGGCGATGTCCTCATTGGCTTTCGAGTCGGCCTTTGCCCGCATCGCGTTGTCCCACTCGTAGGTGATGGTGTCGACGCCACGCTGCAGGGAGTCACCGACGGCGATGGTCGTCTCGCCCGCGGTGAGATAGAGCGGCGTGAGCGCGCCACCGATGAAGTGGTAGGCCATCTTCGCCTTCCAGTCGGCCTTCGAGTACTCGCTCACGCGAGTGTCGTTGAGCACATCCTCGCGTATCGCGGTGTACGTGCCGAGCACGGACCCGGCGTGGGAGAGCGGCACACTGCGGTCGAACCCCGTCGCCCCCTGCGGTATCTGGTGCAACTGCTGGTCGATGTAGCGCAGTTCCGTCTTGTTGAGATCCGAGTAGGCGTTCGGGTCGTCCGAAAGCCCCCGCATGACCTGCACCAGTTCCTTCGGCAACGTCGCGAGATGGGCCTTGCCGTTCGCGTCCGTCCAGGACCCGTCGACCCGGTGGTCGAAGTAGCCGCCGCCGGATCCGCTGAGGATCGCGTGCGTGTCCGGGGTGTACTCGGCGAGCGCCTTGGCCACCGGGTCGCGCAGGTCGGCCTGGACCGTGGTGCTGGTGCCGCCGTCCAGGTTCTTGATGATCGCGTCCATCACCCGCGCCTGGGCCTGGGTGTGCCCGGGCACCGGATACGGATCCTGGTTCACGCCGAGCGGCGGGTGGCCCGTCGCCGCGGCCTCCAGCGCCGAGCCGAGCCCGGCGCGGGGGTTGGGCAGGTCGAGGTGCTCGGTGGCGTACCCACCGGAGACGAAGTGCGAGGGCCAGTGCCGGGCGTCGTGTCCCGAGCCCACCAGGTACTTGAGGTGGTCGGCGCCGTCCTTGTCGGCCGGGTCGAAGAAGAACGTCGAGGCGTCCGGGTTCTTGCTCATGACGCCCATCAGCGCATCGATCGGGTCCGGAGTGATGCCCTTGTAGTCGGCGCCCCAGGTGTCGAACAGGCTCTTGCTCTTGTCCGCCCTCTCGGCGGCGATCATCTGGTCGCCCATGGCGTTCAGATACTGGTCGTCGTACGGGACGTCAGCCTTCTGCATCAGCGTCGTGAGGATCTGGTACCCGTGCAGCGGGCGCAGGTTGTCCCCGTAGTTGTGGGTGCCGGTGTCCTGCATACCGGCCATCCAGTCCTTGTAGAACTTGCCGTCCGCGCTGTCCAGCCACGCCTTGTACTTCTCCGAGCCCGGCGGCATGTCGGCGACCTTGCCGGGGACAGTGGTCGCGGTGGCCAGCGAGTCGGCGAAGCCGCGTTCGATGGCCGCGTAGTCGCTCTTGTGGTCCTTGTCGGAGAGCGCCCAGTCGTCCACGTGCCGGGTGAACTTCATCGCGCCGTCGGGGCCCAGTTCCTGGAGCAGCGTCTGCGTGAAGACCTTGTTGTTGGCGTGGTCCCGGAACAGCTCCTCCGCCTTCGCCAGCTCCTGCGGGGTCAGCTTCTTGCCGTCATTGATCTTGTTGGCCAGCTGGACCATCGCCTCGGCCTCGTAGTACTCCACGTTCCCGTTGGCCTTGGCGTTGAAGCCGTTCGGGGTGCCGTCCAACGGGTTGGCGTCCGCTCCCACGGCATCCAGGGCGGTCTTCATCCACTGGTCCGCTTCGTCCATGGCGGACACGGCCTGCGCGATGTGCTGGCTCCAGGAGCTCTCGACGTCGTGGAAATCCGGGTCGTGGCGCATCGCGTTGGCCGCCGACGCGCTCACCTTGCTGAAGTCGAAGGTCGCGGTGCCCGTGTCGGACACCTTCATGCCCGCCTTGATGGCGTCCTCCCTGGCGGACACCACCTTGGCCTTCAGGTCCACGAACTGTGTGTGCGCCTCGCGCAGCAGCGAGGCGACGGCCTTGGCCTCCGTCTGCGCGGCCACGTACTGGTTGTGCGTGGTCGCGAAGTTGGGCCGGGAGTAGAGCGAGGCCTGGCCGGTCCAGGTGCCGTCCAGGCTCACGTTCTGGACCTGGTTCTTGTAGCGGTCCTCCAGCTTCTTGAACTCCCCCGCCATCGCGTCCCACTTGTCGGCGGCGGTGGTGAGCTGGGAGAGATCGGTCTTCATGATCTCTTCGTAGGTCAGCAAGGCGGGTCTCCTACGGGTGCGCCGGCGGCGAGATCTGGTACAGCCCGGACGGTTTGATCAGCGGGTTGAAGTCGTTGCCGACGCCGATGTCGTTGTTGAAGAACAGCTGGTTCGTGCCGCGCAGCGCGGCCTTCTCACCGGACAGCCGGGCCAGCAGCGCCGTGACCGACTTCCCCCAGTTCTCCTCGGCCTTCTTCAGACCCTCCCCGGTCGCCCAGCCCGTGAACGCCTTGACCGCCGTGGCCGTCGCCTCGTCGGCCCAGGCGCCCGCCTTCTTGCTGTTGGGCTCGAAGTCCGTCTCGATGTCGTTGGCGGCGGTCTTCTTGCGCCCCGCGTTGGACGCCAGATCGTTGTCGTTGCCCGGACCCGCCGGCGCGGGCGGCCCGTCGTTCGGCACCCGGTTCAGCCGCATGCTCACCGGCTGCCCGGCGGCCGCCGCCTTGCTCGACGCCCACTCTTCCTCGAAGCTCATGGACCACTCCCCCGTGTCCCGGAGATCACCAACGGCGCGCATCGTAACTTCCCTATCGCGAAGTCACGTTGGTTTTGACGCTGTCTTGACAATCCCGGTTCCCGCCTCCCCGGCGGGTGCTGTCAGACCAGCCGCCGCGCCGTCGCCCAGCGCGTCAGCTCATGGCGGTTGGAGAGCTGGAGCTTGCGCAGCACCGCCGAGACATGCGACTCGACCGTCTTCACCGAGATGAACAGCTGCTTGGCGATCTCCTTGTACGCGTAGCCGCGCGCGATCAGCCGCAGCACCTCACGCTCCCGCTGGGTCAGCCGGTCCATGTCCTCGTCGACCGGCGGCGCGTCCGTGGACGCGAAGGCGTCCAGGACGAAGCCCGCCAGGCGGGGCGAGAAGACCGCGTCGCCGTCCTGGACCCGGAAGATGGAGTCGACCAGGTCCGTACCCGTGATGGTCTTGGTGACATAGCCCCGGGCGCCGCCCCGGATCACCCCGATCACGTCCTCCGCCGCGTCCGACACCGACAGCGCGAGGAAGCGCACCGGCCGCTCCGCGTCCGCCATCAACGGGGCCGAGCGGCGCAGCACTTCCACCCCGCCGCCGCCCGGCAGGTGCACATCGAGCAGCACGACCTCCGGCCGGGTCGCCGTGATGACCGTGATCGCCTGGTCCACGTCGGCCGCCTCGCCGACCACCTCGACGCCCGTCTCCTCGGTCCGCCCGATCTCCGCCTGGACGCCCGTGCGGAACATGCGGTGGTCGTCGACCAGGACGACCCGCACCCGCCGCTCGGCTCCGCCCTGGGCTCCCTGGGTCTGCTCCGTCGTCATCCGTCCGCCCTCTCCATCTCCAGCTCGACCTCCGTGCCCCCACCGGGCACCGAACGCAGCCGCGCCGTTCCGCCGTTGCGCTGCATCCGGCCGATGATCGATTCTCGTACGCCCATCCGGTCGCCGGGCACCGCGTCCGGGTCGAAGCCCGGGCCCCGGTCCCGTACGGAGACGAAGACCGTACGCCCCTCGACCTCCGCGAAGACCTGGACCGCTCCGCCCTCGCCACCGTACTTCGCGGCGTTCACCATCGCCTCGCGCGCGGCCTGCATCTGCGCGGTCAGCTTCTCGTCGAGCGGGCAGTCGCCGACCACCACGACCTCCAGCGGGACGCCGTGCTTGTCCTCCACCTCGGCGGCGGCCTTCTTCACCGCCTCCGCGAGCGTCGTCGGCTCCTGCGCCTCGTCCTTGCCCGTACCCTCCGGCTTGTAGAGCCACGCCCGCAGCTCCCGCTCCTGGGCGCGGGCGAGCCGGCGCACCTCGCCCACGTTCTCCGCGTTGCGCTGGATCAGCGTGAGGGTGTGCAGCACCGAGTCGTGCACATGGGCGGCGACCTCGGCGCGCTCCTGGGCGCGGATGCGCATCAGCCGCTCCTCGGAAAGGTCCTGGGTCATACGCACCAGATACGGGCCGGCCAGCAGGGCTATGCCCGCGATCACCGCGACCGCGGCCGTCATCACATTGCCGAGCTGCGCGGCCGAGCCCCGGACCACCACGAACGCGGTGAACCCGGTGCCGACCAGGGCCACGCCCGCGAGTGCCCGGGCGAGCGGCAACAGCCTGCTGCGCCGGGCGCCCTCGGTCCAGCGCGCGCGCCGGGCGTTGTCCGCCTGCCGCCACACCAGGACCACCCCGGCGCCGACCAGCAGCGTCGGCCAGATGTAGGGGCTGGCCCAGCCGTCGACGTTCACGTTCCCCGCGAAGATCGCGGCTCCCACGCAGAGCGCTATCAGCGCGACGACCTGGCCCTTGTCGGGCTTGCGCAGCCTGCGGCGGCCGTCCGGGCTCACCTCGAACGCGGAGCGCGGCTCGGCGGCCGTACCGCCCAGGCCCAGCGGCACCACGAACCAGAACACCGCGTACAGCAGCGCCCCCAGGCCCTCGATCGTGAACAGGCCGAGGAAGACGATCCGCACCCAGACCACCGGCAGCCCGAGGTGGCCGGCGAGTCCGCGCGCCACGCCACCGAGCATCCGCCCCTCGGCGGACCGGTAGAGCTTGCGCACGGGGGGCTCGTCCGCCTCGGTGGGCGCGATACGGGAAGCGGCGACTGACATGCACCGATCGTCACACGCCGGGCCGGGCGCGGACATCAGGGTATGCCCCCACACCACCCCTGATCCGCGATCCCCGCACGGGGGAGGACGGATCCCCCGTCAGGGGGAGGCCCGAGCCGCCCATCAGGGCAATCTCAGGGACAGGCCAGGGTCGGGCCGGGTGCCGCACGCCCGTACCGCCCGTCACCATGGACGTATGACTCAGCCGACCGAGACTCCCCTCGCGCCGCCGGACCCCGGGCCCGCCGTGCCGCAGCTGCGCCGCAGCAGCCGCAACAAAGTGATCGGCGGCGTGTGCGGCGGGCTCGGCCGGTGGTGCGACATCGACCCGGTGATCTTCCGGGTGGCGCTCGGCGTGCTGACCGTCACCGGCGGCCTCGGGCTGGTCTTCTACGGCTTCGCGTGGCTGCTCGTCCCGCTGGACGGCGAGGACGAGAACGAGGCACGGCGGCTGCTGTCGGGGCGGGTCGAAGGGGCCGCGCTCGCCGCCGTGCTGATGGCGCTGGCCGGGTGCGGGATCTTCCTGTCCATGATCGGCAACGATTCGGTGCTCGTCTTCGCGGGTCTGCTCACCCTGGCGGTCGCGGGCACCGCCGTCTGGTCGCAGCGCCGCTCCACCGCTCCTGTGGACGCCCCGCCGGAGTCCGCCGCAGCCCAGACGGCGGCCGGCGCCGCCTCCCAGACCTTCGCCACCCCGGGCGCGCCCCCCGAGACCAAGGCGCCGCCCGCCCCCGGCCCGCCCTCCTGGTGGCGCGACCCGATCGTCAAGGACGGCACCACGGGCCCGGTCGGCACCGGCTATCTGTGGGGCGCCGAGGGCGCCGACGCACCGCCGGGACGCACCGGGTTCCGGGTCCGGGCCAAGGAGGGCCCGGCCGAGAAGGCGGCCGACCGGGCCACCCGGGGCCCGCGCCCGATCGGCGGGATCGTCTTCCTGCTCGCGCTGATCGCGGGCGGCGTCGGCACGGCGGGCGGCTGGCACCACCAGCCGCTGGGCACCGCGCTCCAGATCGGCCTGACCGCCGCCCTCGCGGTGTTCGGCCTCGGCCTGGTGATCAGCGCGTTCGTGGGGCGTACGGGGTTCGGCACACTGTTCATGGCGGTGCTCACCGCGGCCCTGCTGGCCGGGGCCTCGGCGCTGCCCAAGACCATCGACACCCACTGGACCCGGGCGAACTGGAGGCCGGCCGCCGTCGCCGACGTACAGCCGTCGTACCGGCTGGGCACCGGCGAGGGGACGCTCGATCTCAGCCGGATCGTGGTGCCCGCCGGGCAGACCGTGACCACGCGCGCGGAGCTCGGCGCGGGCCGGCTCCGGGTGTTCGTACCGAAGGGCGTGACCGTGAAGGCGACCATCCAGGTGGGCGTGGGCGATGTGCAGTTGCCCAGCGAGAGCCCGCACGACGTGGATGTCGAGCCGCGGCAGAAGAAGACCGTGACGCTCGCGCCGCCCGCGGACGTCAAGCCCGCCGGAACGGTCGAGCTCGATCTGCACGTCTCCATCGGCCAGGCGGAGGTGGACCGTGCCGCGTCATGAGTTCCGGCCCGGCCGGCTGATCGCGGGGGCCGCGGTGCTCGCCACGGCCGTGCTGTTCGCGGGCGACGCCGCCGACGAGTGGAACACGCCGTGGTACGCGGTGATCCCGCTGATGTCCGGCGGCCTCGGGCTCGCCGGGCTGGCGAGCTGGATCGCCTACGGGGTGCGCAGACGGCGCCGCGCCGCAAGCCAGGCGTCCGCCGACAGCAGCGGCGTCCCGGCCAGCACCAGCGGCAGCCAGGCCATGAGATAGGCCAGGTCGTTGCCGTAGTAGTACGGCGTGGTCGCCCAGCTCACGGTCAGCCACAGGCTGAGCGAGATCAGCGCCCCGCCGGCCGCCGCGAGCCGCCCGAACAGGCCGATCAGGATGCCGAGTCCGACCGCGATCTCGCCGAACGCGATGGCGTACCCGAAGCCGACCGGGCTCTTGAGGGCGAGGTCGACCAGGGCCGGGATCGCGGAGCTGTCGCGCACCGAGTGCATCAGCTCCCCGATCGAGCCGCTGCCGCTCGCCTTCAGGGTGGTGGTGCCGCCGGTGAGCTTGTCGAACCCGGCGTAGACGAACGTGACGCCGAGGAAGACGCGCAGCGGCAGCAACGCGTACCTGCCCGCCCGCTCCCTCAGCCCCGCCCTGCCCATCGCCGTGCCGCTGTGCGTCCGGGTGAGATATCCGTGTGCCATCGCCGATCCCGCCTTCCGTAACCCCTGTCAACAGACCATACGTACGGGAGGTACACGCGGCTCAACCGGTTGAGCCGTCAACGGGCTCGGTGCGGTGCGCGGGACTCAGTCGGTGACGTCGATCGAGATCCGGTTGGTCTCGACGCCCGCCGCCGTCACCACCCGCACCTCGACCCGGCCGGGCTCGACGTCGACCGGGACCGGGACGGTCAGCAGGGTGTCGCTGGGGTTGGCGAAGCCGCCGGTCACCGGGATCAGCGGCACATGGACATGGACGGCGCCGATCCGCACGACCATCCGGGCGAGCCGGTCGGGGGTGCCCGCGCCCGGCGGCACGAATCCGGCGCCCCGGATCTCGATGTCGTCGCCGGTACGGATCGGCGCGTCCAGGTCGCCCGCCTCCCGCGCCCGCACGACCGAGAGCACCACCGGGCGGCCGCCCTCCGCGTACTTCCCGGCGAAGTACGTCAGGGCCGACACCGCGACCAGCAGCGCCAGCGCCCACGGCAGATCGGGCAGCTGCTCCGGCCGACGGGTCAGGCGCACCCCGGCGAAGACCACGGCGACCGCGCTGACCAGCACGTACTGCACATCCGAGAAGCTGCCGCGCCCGGCGTCGTCGGTGAGCAGGTCGGCGGCGCGCGGCCGCTCGGCGCGCACCTTCTGCAGCCGCTGCCCGGCGATGCGTACGACCACCACGCGGCGCACCACCACGGCGATCGCGCAGACCAGCGCGACCACCGTCAACAGGCCCGCGCCCCGGCCGAGTTTCAGGCCGTCGAGCACCGCGTCGCGGTCCCCGGGACCGGACGCCGCGGCGAGGCGCAGCGCGAGGACGAGGACCGCGAAGACCACCAGCAGCACCCAGGTGGCGGCCACCGCGCGCGAGGTGGACAGCCGGTTGTCCTCGCCGACGACGGGCGCGAGCAGGCCGCCACGCGCGCGATGCAGCCGGGCGGCCCCGGTCAGCAGGACGGCGGCGGCCACGGCGGCGATCAGGCCCGCCGTCCGCGCGGCGGTCCAGCCGGTGCCGATCGCGGTGGACGACTCCGCGAGCGCCAGCGCGGCCACGCCGCCCCACACGATCGCGACGGTGGCCCGCCAGACCGCGCCCGGCCAGGCCTGCCCCGCCTCCCGGCCGCACTCGGCGAGGACGCGGGCGGACTGGGTGAGCTCGTCCGACACCCACTGGCGGGACGCCCCGGCGGAGTGCGCGACGGCGGCGGGCAGCCCCTCTCCGGCGGCGAACCCGTCGCGCTTGGCCAGGAACTCCGCGACAGCGCGCCGGTGCCCGTCCCGCGACCCCGGCCCGCACTCACCACAGCACTGCCGAGCCTCCTGCACCGCCACAGAGATCTCGCCCTCTCCCTCACGCACACCCAAGTCACGCCCACTGTCAGCGAATTGTGCCGTACGCGGAGCACCCCCCGGTCGGTGGGGCGTCGCGGCGCGAGTGATTGACGCACCATCAAATTGACGTACTACGACAGGAGTTCGGGCTCCGACTCGCTGATCTGGCGCCACAGCGGCTGGTAGTTGATCCAGGCGACCAGATCGCTGCCGAGCTGGTCATGGGTGGCGGCCGCGTCCGCGCGGTCGATGAGCACCGGCTTCCCGGCGGCCCGCGCGGCCAGCTGCACCTGGGCGCAGCGCTCCATCGACAGGAACCACCAGGCCGCCGCGTCCACCGAGTCCCCCACGGTCAGCAGCCCGTGGTTGCGCAGGATCACCGCCTTGTACGCACCGATCGCGGCCGCGATCCGGCGGCCCTCCTCGGCGTCGACGACCACACCCGTGTACGCGTCGAAGAGCGCGTGGTCCTCGAAGAAGGCGCACGCCTCCTGGGTGTACGGCTCGATCAGCTCGCCGAGCGCCGCCAGCGCGCGCCCGTGCACCGAGTGGGTGTGCGCGACGGCGACGACATCGGGCCGGGCCCGGTGCACCTGGGCGTGGACCGCGAAGGCCGCCTGGTTGACGTGGTGGCGGCCCTCGACGACCTGGCCGTCCCCGTTGACCAGCACCAGAGAGCCCGCCGTGACATGCGCGAACGGGACGCCGAAAGGATTCACCCAGTAGCAGTCCTCGAACTCCGGGTCCCGCGCCGAGATGTGCCCGGACACGCCCTCCTCGTAACCGAACCGCGCGAACAGCCGAAGCGCGCCGACCAGGCGCTGCTTTCGGTACCGCCGCGTGTCGACGGGGTCGTCGTGCATTGGGGGCAACGAGAAGTGGAGCTGATCCACAGGTATCGGCGTGGGCGCCGCCGGCATCTCGGTCATGGCCGGAAGTTACCGCGCGGTCCTGTCGGTGAACAGGGCGAGCACGTTGTCATCTGCGGGCCGTCTGGGGCTGGTCGCGCAGTTCCCCGCGCCCCTTAAAGGCGGCGCCGCAAGTGTCGCAGCCCCGCGCCCCCAAAGATCGGCGCCCGCCGCCTCCCGGAATCCGGGAGGCGGCGGGCGCCGATCCACTACTCGGGGAGTCCTACTCCCACTCGATCGTGCCCGGCGGCTTGCTCGTGACGTCGAGTACGACTCGGTTGACGTCGGCCACCTCGTTGGTGATGCGCGTCGAGATCTTCGCGAGCACGTCGTACGGCATCCGCGTCCAGTCCGCCGTCATGGCGTCCTCGGACGAGACCGGGCGCAGCACGATCGGGTGGCCGTAGGTGCGGCCGTCGCCCTGGACGCCGACGCTGCGGACGTCCGCGAGCAGCACGACCGGGCACTGCCAGATCTCGCGGTCGAGACCGGCCGCCGTCAGCTCCTCGCGGGCGATGGCGTCGGCCTCGCGCAGCAGGTCGAGGCGGTCCTTGGTGACCTCGCCGACGATGCGGATGCCGAGGCCCGGACCCGGGAACGGCTGGCGCTGGACGATCTCCTCCGGCAGGCCGAGCTCCTGGCCGACCATCCGGACCTCGTCCTTGAACAGCTTGCGCAGCGGCTCGACGAGCTCGAACTCGATGTCGTCGGGCAGGCCGCCCACGTTGTGGTGCGACTTGATGTTCGCGGTGCCGGTGCCGCCGCCGGACTCGACGACGTCCGGGTAGAGGGTGCCCTGCACCAGGAAGGCGACCTCGGGGCCGTCCTCCTGGAGGATCTCCAGCTGCGCCTGCTCGAAGACGCGGATGAACTCGCGGCCGATGATCTTCCGCTTGGTCTCCGGGTCGGAGACCCCGGCGAGCGCGGTGAGGAACCGCTCCTGCGCGTCGACGACCTTCAGCTGGACGCCGGTGGCGGCCACGAAGTCCTTCTCGACCTGCTCGGTCTCGCCCTTGCGCATCAGACCGTGGTCCACGTACACACAGGTCAGCTGGGAGCCGATGGCCTTCTGGACGAGGGCCGCGGCGACCGCCGAGTCCACACCGCCGGACAGGCCGCAGATGGCGCGCTTGGTGCCGACCTGCTCGCGGATCAGCGCGACCTGCTCCTCGACGACGTTGTGCGTCGTCCAGGTCGGCTCGATGCCGGCGCCGCGGTAGAGGAAGTGCTCCAGGATCTGCTGGCCGTGCGTGGAGTGCAGCACCTCGGGGTGGTACTGCACGCCGTACAGCTTCTTCTCGTCGTTCTCGAAGGCCGCGACCGGTACGACGTCCGTGGACGCGGTGACGGTGAAGCCCTCGGGGGCCGCCGAGCAGGCGTCGCCGTGCGACATCCACACCGACTGCTCGGTGGGCGTGCCCTCGAAGAGCGTCGAGCCGGCCTTGGTGACGTGCAGCGGCGTACGGCCGTACTCGCGCGCGCCGTTGTCGTCGACCGTGCCGCCGAGCGTCGTCGCCATCAGCTGGAAGCCGTAGCACATGCCGAAGACCGGGACCCCGGCCTCGAAGATCTCACGCTCCAGGACGGGGGCGCCTTCCGCGTACACGGAGGACGGGCCGCCCGAGAGGATGATCGCCTTCGGGTTCTTGGCCAGCATCTCGGCGACGGGCATCGTGCTGGGCACGATCTCGCTGTAGACCCGGGCCTCACGGACGCGGCGGGCGATGAGCTGGGCGTACTGGGCGCCGAAATCGACAACCAGGACTACGTCCGGGTTGGATGCGGGCGCGGCAGCGGTGGGCGCTGATGACACTGGCGGCCTTCCGGCGGTGGGAGGGGGTCGGTAATTGTCGATTCTACCGGGGCGCGCGCCGGGCATTTTCGTCTCACCATCCGAACCCGGGTTGGCTCCGCCCGCCGGGCCGGGTTCATACTGTGCCCATGCGCAAGCACCAGACCTTCGTCTTTACCTATGGCACCCGGCCCGCCGGGCGCCATGGTCGTGCTGCTTGAGCAACTGACAAGCGACTTCCCAGGCGCCCCGGGCCGACAAGGCCCGGGGCGCTCTGTCATTTCCGGGCCTTGCCGCTCCGGGGCCGCCTCCCCCGAGACACGAGGAGCCCCCGACATGACCGCCACCCAGACGGAGAAGACCGGCGCCCGCACCGACGAGGCCGCCGCCGTGATCACCGGTGCCCGCGAGCGCATCGACATGCTCGACGACCGGATCATCGGCCTCATCCAGGAACGGATGGCCGTCTCGGCCGTGATCCAGGAGTCCCGGATCGCCTCCGGTGGCCGCCGGGTGAACCTGAACCGCGAGATGGAGGTCCTGGCCCACTACCGGGACGCGCTCGGCAAGCCCGGCACCGCGCTGGCGATGACGATGCTGGAGCTGTGCCGGGGCCGGATCTGAGGCCGGGGGCCCAGGGCCGCAGGACCCCAGAGCCCAGCGCCGCACGTGAGCGGCCGGGGCCGGGCCGGATCTGCGTTCGGGCGCATCCTCACCCGTCCGGCGCCGTGACCGCCCCCGGCCCCACTTCGTTTGTCAGGGTGTCCGTGCCAGCCAGGGGCGGGCCCGAAAAAACCACGCGTGGCTCCGCTGGAGCGTGTGACGCACCGTTGGTGCGTCGTGGGACCTCGCCCCAGCGCGCGTGACCGGACGGCAGGGGACAGCAGCCCGGTCACCCCTTAAAAGCGGTCGGTTCCGGGGGCGCCCGGGGCCGGCCGCATCCGGTCCAAACGGTTGCGCGGTCCGCAGCCCATCCCTCACGATGCAAAGACACGTCCCGTACTGCGCAGAGCGACTGCCAGTGGTCGACACCACCCGCGCGCCCCCCGCGCGCCCGGTCGGCCACCCGGCGCACACCCAGGCGGCGCCACCCCCCGTCGCCGCCCCGAGGCACCGATGCTGCCCTGACGTCGGTGCTGACGCCAAGGGCCCCGCGGGCCATCCCCTGGAGGATGGCCCGACGCGGGGCCCTTCGCTCTGTCCGGGCCCGTTGGTCGCCTTCCGGGCCTGTTGGTCGCCTTCCGACCAGGCCCTCTTCCGCTCGCGCGCGGAGCCCCGACCGCTGCGGCCGGTTGCCCCGGGCGTCGCATTTGGCGGGATCTCTCCGGTAACCCTTCGGGCGCCCGAAACAGATGTGACGGGAAGCACATAAGGATTCTGTGAATCCTGGGACAACCATTGACAGGAGTTGCAGGTCATCCCCTGCGGAACCAACGGCCCCGCATGTTCCGCGGGGCCCGTGGACGAGCGGGGAGCGCTGCACTCGGAGGGGGGTGCAGCGCTCCCCGTCTTCCGTTGATGGCCGAATGGTGGCCGAACTCCTACGCCTTCGGCTCCCGCTGCGGCTCGCCCGGCTCCTTCGGCGGAACCGCGGGCATCCCCAGGAACGGCAGCCGCAGCGCGCCGAACGCGTCCTCCGGCACCGCCGGGGCCTTCGGCGCCACCGCCGCGACCCGTTCGTACGGCCTGCCCGGGGCCGGGCGCGGGTCGGCCTCGCCCTTGTTCGGCCAGAACGACATCGCCCGCTCGGCCTGCGCCGTGATCGTCAGGGACGGGTTCACCCCCAGGTTCGCCGAGACCGCGGCCCCGTCGACCACCGAGATCCCCGGGTGCCCGAAGAGCCGGTGGTACGGGTCGATCACGCCCTCCTCGGGCGACGCGCCGATCGGGCAGCCGCCCAGGAAGTGCGCGGTCAGCGGGGTGCCCATCAGCTCGCCGACGTTCGAGCCCGCGAAGCCGTTGATCTCGGCGGCGATCGCGGTGGCCGCCCGCGAGGCCGCCTCGATCTGCTTCGGGTTGGGCGCGCCGTGGCCCTGGCGGGCGGTGAGCAGGCCCTTGCCGACGCCGTCCGGCTTCAGATACGTCGTCAGGGAGTTGTCCAGGGACTGCATGACGAGGCCGATGATCGTCCGCTCCGACCAGCGGCGGTTGCTCACCGAGCGCGCCAGCAGAGCCGGATGCTTCACCGCGTTCGCCAGCCAGCCGAGCGCCCGCGAGGAGCCCTGCGCGTACGGCACCTGGAGGATCGACAGGCCGCCCATCGCGTTCGAGCCCCGGCCGTAGCGGACCGGCTCGATGTGGGTGTTCTCGTCGGGGTGGACCGAGGAGGTGATGGCGACGCCCCGGGTGAAGTCGACCCGCTCCGCGCCGTGCGCCTTCTTGTAGCGCCGGTTGTCGGTCTGCGCGCCGACCAGCGCCTCGGAGTTGGTACGGGTCAGCTCGCCCAGCTTCCTGGAGATGTACGGGAGCTGACCGCCCGAGCGCATGCGGTGCAGCAGGGTCTGGGTGCCGTAGGTGCCCGCCGCGATCACCACCCGCCGGGCCGTGAACAGCCGGCCCGGGGCCTTCTTGCGGTCGTCGGTGGGCAGCGTGGCGATCGCGTACCCGCCGCGCGAGTCGTCGGTGACCGAGACGACGGTGGTCATCGGGTGCACCACCGCGCCTGCCTTCTCGGCGAGGTAGAGGTAGTTCTCGTTGAGGGTGTTCTTGGCGCCGTGGCGGCAGCCCGTCATGCACTCGCCGCACTCGGTGCACGCCTTGCGCGCCGGGCCCGCCCCGCCGAAGTACGGGTCCTCGACCTGCTCGCCGGGCCTGGCCTTCACCGTGCCGTCGGCGTCCTGGCCGTCCCCGAAGAAGACGCCGACCGGCGCCATGTGGAAGGTGTCGCCCACCCCCATCCGCTGGGCCGCCGCCTTCAGATGCACGTCGGAGGGGGTCATGGTCGGGTTGAGCCGCACCCCGAGCATCCGCCGGGCCTGCTCGTAGTACGGGCCCAACTCCTCCTGCCAGTCGGTGATGTCCTTCCACTGCGGGTCGTCGAAGAACTGCCGGGGCGGCACGTACAGGGTGTTGGCGTAGTTCAGCGACCCGCCGCCGACCCCCGCGCCCGCCAGCACCATCACATTGCCGAGCAGATGGATGCGCTGGATGCCGTACATGCCGAGCCTGGGCGCCCACAGGTAGTTCTTGACGTCCCAGGAGTTCTTCGGCAGCGACGCGCGCGTGAAGCGGCGGCCCGCCTCCAGGACGCCGACCCGGTAGCCCTTCTCGGTCAGCCGCAGCGCCGTCACCGAACCGCCGAAGCCGGACCCGACGACGAGCACGTCGTAGTCGTACGCCGTGTCGTCCTGCTCGTACGCCGTGTCGTCCTGGTTCTGGGCAGGGGTCTGCTGGGACATCGGCTCTCCTCGTACGGCTTCGGAACGGGACGGGGGCGGGGAGTCGGGCGGGCTCAGCGCAGCCGGAGCGCCTTCATCGCCTTGAGGCTGCGGCTCATGAACGCGGCGTACTTCTCGTCGTCCATGCCGAAGGACGGCGCCAGCGGCAGGACGCGCTGCTGGGCGACGGTCTGGGCCTCGGTGTACTTGAGGATGCCCTCGGAGCCGTGCCGGCGGCCCAGGCCCGAGTCCTTCATGCCGCCCATCGGGGACTGGACGCTGCCGTACGCCGGCGCGTACCCCTCGTTGATGTTGACCGTGCCGGTGCGCAGCTTCGCGGCGACCTGGTGGCCCCGGCGCGAATCCTTCGTCCAGACCGAGGAGTTGAGGCCGTACGGGGTGGCGTTCGCGGCCTCGACGACCTCGTCCTCGTCGGTGAACCGGTAGACGGACACGACCGGGCCGAAGGTCTCCTCGGTGCAGACGGCCATCGGGTCCTGCACGCCGTCGAGGATGGTCGGCTCGTAGAAGAGCGGGCCGATGTCGGGGCGGGCCACGCCGCCCGCGACCAGCCGGGCGCCCTTGGCGACGGCCTCCTCGACGTGCCGCGTCACCGTCTCCAGCTGGCGCTCGCCCACCAGCGAGCCCATGTCGGCGCCGTACGCGAGCGCGGTGCCGAGCCGCATCGCCTTCGTACGGGCGGCGAACCGCTCCACGAAGTCGTCGGCGATCGACTCGTGGACGTACAGCCGCTCGATGGAGATGCAGAGCTGGCCCGCCGAGGAGAAGCAGGCGCGGACGGCGCCCGCCGCGGCCTTCTCCACATCGGCGTCGCGCAGCACCAGCATCGCGTTCTTGCCGCCCAACTCCAGCGAGACGCCCACCAGTCGGGCCGCCGCGCCCTGGGCGACCTCGCGGCCGGTGCGGGTGGAGCCGGTGAACGAGACGTAGTCGGCGTGCCGGACGACCTCGGGGCCGACGACCGGTCCCTCGCCGATGACCACCTGGAACACCTCGGCGGGAAGCCCCGCCTCGATCAGCAGGTCACGGGCCCACAGCGCGGTGAGCGCGGTCTCGGTGTCGGGCTTCATCACCACGGCGTTGCCGGAGACGAACGCGGGCAGCGCGTCGCCCACCGACAGCTCGAACGGGTAGTTCCAGGGCGCGATCTGCCCCACCACCCCGCGCGGCTGGCGCAGTTCGGTGACCTTGGTGAGGGTCGGCACGACACCGGTGTGGCGCTTGGGGCGCAGATACGCGGGCGCCTTGCGGCCGTAGTGGCGCGCGGCCACGGCGACGGCCTGCACCTCCTCGTGCGCGTGCAGGCGGGCCTTGCCGGTCTCCAGCTGGATGAGGTCCAGGACCTCGGCCTGACGCGCGAGGACCAGGTCGTGGAAGCGCAGCAGGACGGCCGCGCGCTCACGGACCCCGGTCGCGGCCCAGGCGGGCTGCGCCGCGCGGGCGCGCGCGAACGCCTCGGCGACGTCCTCGGGCGTGGACTCGGGCAGGTCCGCCAGCTTCTCACCGGTGAACGGCGTGTGGTTCGCCGTCCGGCCGGAGCCGACGACACCCCGGGTGAGGCGGCCCACCACCTCGGGCGTGACCACATCGGCGGCGGTGCGGGCGCCCGTGGGAGCCGCGGCGACCGGGTTCGTACGGGTGCTGGAGGGCGTGGCCTGCGAGTCCGTCATGGGAGGGAGCGTATGCCCGGCGCAACCGTTTGGGTACCCGCCGGTAATACCTTTGTCGCACCCTCACAAACACGCCAGTAATCACTGGCCACATAACCGCTGATCAGGCCCTGTTTCCCTCAGAGACCATGAATTTTCAGACCGTCGACGACTTGGCCGAACAGCTTCTCGCCGTCCCTCGACGCCTTGCCCGCGGCCGGCATCCTGACCCTCAGCTGCCAGTAGACCGAGCCGCTTCCCGGGATCAGCAGCTCGTGGAAGCGGAAGTGGTACGGGTTGGGGTCGCTCGTCGAAGTCCCGTACGGGACGTAGTCGGTGACCACCTCGGACGCCTTCTTGCCCTGGTGGGTGGTGTCCTTGACGGTGACCACGGCGTTTCGCATCTCGGTGGTCCCCGCGCCGCCGTGCTCGTAGTGGGACTTCCAGGAGGCCCCGGTGGGGCCGGGGTCGTCCGTCCTGGCCTTGGTGTCGGTGCGCCAGACGTCGATCTCGAACACCCCGCTGGGGTCGTTGTAGGTGACCGCGTCCGCCTTGTCGGACTGGGTGCGCTTGTAGTCCTCGGGCACCGCGACGTCCGCGTTCAGCACCTCGTTCTCGGGCCGCACCTGCCAGCCCGACGGCAGTCCGCCGCCGCCGAACGGGTCGGTGAGGAGCAGCGTCGCCGCGAGGGCCACCGCGAGCAGGCCGCCGCCGAGGCCGTAGCGGGCGCGCTTGCTGCCCGCCAGGACGGGCGGGACCCAGGCGCGGGCGCCGGTGGCGGAACGGGCGCCCGCGTCGCTCAGCAGCCGGGTCGCGGCCACCGTGGCGGGCGCCGGGTTCGCGACCGGCTCCAGGGTCCGGCGGATCTCGGCCGGGGCGGGCCGCGCCGCCGGGTCCTTGCGCAGCAGCTGCATCACCAGCGTGCCGAAGGCGCCCGAGCCCCGGGCCGGCATCTGCGGCTCGGCCGACAGGACGGCCTGGAGGGTGGCCGGGGTGTTGCTGCGCCGGTACGGGGACATGCCCTCGACCGCCGCGTACAGCACGACGCCCAGCGACCACAGGTCCGACTCCGGCCCCGGCCGCTGGCCGAGCACCCGCTCCGGGGCGATGAACTCGGGCGAGCCGACGAAGGCGCCGGTCTCGGTGAGCCCTTCCTCGCCCTCGACCTGCGCGATGCCGAAGTCGGTGAGGACGACCCGCTCGCCGCGCCCGAGCAGGACGTTGGCGGGCTTCACATCGCGGTGCAGGACGCCCGCCTCGTGGGCCGCGGTGAGCGCGCCGAGGACCGCGAGCCCGATCCGCGCGGCCTCGCGTACGTCGAGGGTGCCCTCCTGGAGCCGGTCGGCCAGCGAGTGACCGCGCACCAGCTCCATCACGATCCACGGCTTGCCGTCCTCGACGACCACGTCGTGCATCGTGACGACGCTGGGGTGGTCGATCCGGGCGGCGGCCCGGGCCTCGCGCTGCATCCGCAGATGGACGGTGGCACGCTCGCGCTCGCCCAAGTGGTCCGGTACGCGCGGCTCCTTGACCGCCACGTCCCGGTCCACCACCTCGTCGTGCGCCCGCCAGACCGTGCCCATGCCGCCGTGGCCGAGGCGGTCGACGAGCCGGTAGCGGCCACCGAGAACCCGCCCGGCACCGGCCTCCGGTGCCTCCGGTGCCTCTGTGGCCTCTGTGGCCTCGCTCCGGGTGGGCTCGTACTCGGTGGGCACGGGCTGGGGCGGCACGGGCTGGGGCGGCTGGAGTCCGTAGCTGGTGGGCTCGTCGGCCTGTCCCCCGTCGTTCGTCATGCACACATCCTGTCGAACGGGAGTTGCCCTTGCCACAGCACGGGTTGAGCGGATGCAGAGCCGTGACAGTCGTGACGCGGTCAGGCCGACGGCGTGAACGAGTCGAGCGCGGTGTCGAAGTGCCGCTTCGCCTCGTCGCGCCGCCCTGTCGGCGCCGACACCCACACGTCGTACATCTTGCCGCCCTCGTCCCAGGACTCGTCGTACGTGTGCCGGGGCCCCTCGGCCGCGCTGAAGCCGTTCCAGCTGAACTCCCAGAGCGCCGCGTCATGGCCCTGGTGCGTGGTGGCGACGACCTTGCCGTCCCGGTAACCGGGGTTGCTGCTCGGCCCGTTGGCGTCGGCGATCCGCATGACGCCGAGCGGGCCGCCGGAGACCGAGTTCTGCAGCCGGATCCCCAGCCGGAAGGCGCCGTCCGGCGACACATAGAAGACCCGCCGGTCGTCGGTGGTCCGGGTGAAGCCCGCCGGGACCGTGAGGGTGAAGCCGTCCGGGTCGCGGACCACGCGGTACCCGGCGGGCGCGGTGCCTTCCGGAACGGGCGAGGACGCCGTGACCGTCACCGTGGCGCCCGGCACCTCGGGCCGCACCGACGCGGCCGAGGACGCGGTGACCGTCGCCGTGGCCGCGCCGCCGCCCGTCGCGGCCTGCGCCTTCCCGCCGTCGTGCCCGCCGTCGTCACCGCTCAGCAGTACGGCGGCGGCCGCGCCCGCACCGGCGAGGACGGCGACCAGGACCGCCGCGACCAGCGCGGTCCTGCCGCGCCTCGGCCGGGGCGCCGGGCCGGTCACCGCCACGCGCTCGGTCGGCGTGTACTGGCGCGGGGTGACGGGGGTGGAGCCCGTCGACACGTACGCCTTCAGGAGCTCGGTCGCCTCGGGCGCGCCCAGCCTGCGCACCGGGTCGCGGTCGAGCAGCCCGTGGACGACCGGGAGCAGCGGGGCGGCGGCGGCCGGCGGGCGGATCTCGTCGGTGACCACGGCGTGCAGCACACCGCCCAACGAGTCGCGGTGGAAGGGGGATTCGCCGCTCAGGGCGGCGCACAGGAGCGCGCCGAGCGACCACAGGTCGGACTCGGGCCCGGCCGCCGCGCCCTGCATCCGCTCCGGCGAGGTGTACTCGGGCGAGCCGACGAACGCGCCGTCCTCGCTGATCGTGGTGGTGCCCGGCAGCTGCGCGATCCCGAAGTCGGTGAGCACCACCCGGCCGGTGTCCTCCTCCAGGAGGACGTTGGCGGGCTTGAGGTCGCGGTGGAGCACGCCCTGGCGGTGCGCGGTGCCGAGCGCGCCCAGCAGCGCGATGCCGATGCGGGCCGCCTCGGCCGCGTCGACCGGCCCGCGCAGCCGCAGCCGGTCGGCCAGCGAGCCGCCTTCGACCAGCTCCATCACGATGTACGAGCGCCCGTCCTGCTCGACCACGTCGTGGACGACGATGACGTGCGGGTGCTTGATCTGCGCCACGGCCCGGGCCTCGCGCAGCGCGGCGGTCGCGGGGCCGCCGCCGTCGGGGTGCAGCTCCTTGACCGCGACCTGACGGCCGAGCAGTTGGTCCTGGGCGCGCCAGACGGTGCCCATGCCGCCCCGGCCGAGCCGGGCTGTCGGCCGGTAGCGCCCGGCGATCAGGCGCTCGTCGGCCGGACCGCCACGCGGGTCACTGACAGGTGCGGGCACCGCGCTTTCCCCCTGATACTCGTCCTGGGCCCATCATGCCGCACGGGCCCGCGCCCGAGCAGGGCGTGAGGTCACGGGACGGCCGCGACCGGCCCCCGGGGCCGGATCCCACCGGACTTGATGTGGCGTCAGTTCTGCGGCGGCGGCTGCCAGCCGCGCAGCACCGTGTCGAACTGCTCACGGGTGGTCGCCCAGTCGGACTCCGGGCCCGACATGTACACCGCGTACTCGGTGCCGCCGTCCTCGGAGAAGTACATCTGGTCGATCGCGTGCCGCTTGCCCGGGAAGCCCTTCTTCTCCACATAGGTGAACTCCCAGAGCGAGGAGTTCACCTGGTCCCGGAAGGTGTTGGAGTGCAGCGTGATCCGCTGGTACTTGGGCAGCCGCTTCTCCAGCGCCTTCTCCAGGTTCAGCTGGTGCATGTACGGGTTCTCGAAGTCGGGCTTGCCCACGCTGATCCGGATGTAGTGGCGGCCGTCGTCCGGCGTGTAGTCGACCTCCTTGCCGTCCATCTGGCGCCGCCAGCCCTCGGGCACGAAGAGGGTGAACCCGGCCGGGTCCTTCACCCGCTTCCAGCCGTCGGGCAAGGACGCGTCGCCCTGCTTGACCGGCTTGTCCTTGTCCGGGGACTTGTCCGGCGACTTGGAGGCCGTGCCACCGGTCGTGGTGGTGCCGGTGCCGCTGTCGCGGTACTTGAGCACGGCGAGGCCGACCCCGCCGCCGACGACGGCCGCGAGCGCGACCACCAGGGCGACGGTCCGCCAGCGGCGCCTGCCCGCCGGGCGCGCGGAGGCGACCGAGGGCGCGGGCACCACGGCCTCGGGCGCCGGTGCGGGCGCGGGCGTGCGGACCGTACCGGAGCCGCCCGCCGGGCCGTTGGCGGCGTGCAGCTCGGCCTCGGAGACCTGCCGGGTCGGCACGTACTCGTGCGCGGCCCTGGGCTCGCGCCCCTCCATCGCCTCCAGGAACATCCGCTCGGCCTCTTCGGCCGAGGGGCGGTCGTCGGGGTCCTTGCGCAGCAGGGCGGTGATGACCGGGGCGAGCGCTCCCGCGTGCGTGGCGGGCGGGGGCTCCTCGTTCACCACGGCCTGCATGGTGGAGATGGGCGAGGAGCGGCGGAAGGGCGACTCGCCCTGGACGGCGGTGTAGAGCGTGGCGCCCAGCGACCAGAGGTCGGAGGCGGGACCGGGCTGTCCTCCTCGTACCCGCTCGGGCGCCAGATAGTCGATCGAGCCCACCAGTTCACCGGTCCGGGTGATCGTGGAGTCGCCCTCGATGGCGGCGATGCCGAAGTCGGTGAGCAGCACGCGCGCGTCGCGGGCGAGCAGGACGTTGCCGGGCTTGACGTCGCGGTGCAGCACCCCGGCCGCGTGGGCCGCGCGCAGCGCGCCGAGGACGTGCAGACCTATGCGGGCGGCCTCGCGGGCTTCTATGCGCCCGGTCTCCGAGGCCTTGACGGCGTCGGCGAGCGAGGGCCCGTCGACGTACTGCATCACGATCCAGGGGCGGTTGTCGTGGTCGAGCACATCGTGGACGGTGACCACGCCGGGGTGCGTGATGCGCGCGGCGGCCCGCGCCTCCTTCTGCGTACGGGCGTGCAGCACGACGCGGTCGGCCTCGGCCACGTACAGCGCGGCGGTCAGCTCCTTGACGGCCACCGTCCGGTGCAGGACCTCGTCGTGGGCCCGCCAGACCTTGCCCATGCCACCGCGGCCGATGGTGTCGCCCAGGCGGTAGCGCCCGGCCAGCAGCAGCCCCGCCGCCACCGCTTCCGCGCCCTTGCCGCTGTTGCTCTGGTTCTGTTCCACGTCCCCCGCCCGGCCGGTTCTTAAGGGGCAAGGTTACGGAGCGGATTCCGGCCAGGGAACCTCGGGGGCACCTTGCACCGCACCGACTGCGAGGTATGTGTCTGAGGCAACCTATGAACCGTCAACGAGTGGCGCTGTAGGCGGCCGTGGCCTGCGTATAGATCTCCGTCACCTTGTCCCGCTGCGGCTCCGGACCGATGACCTGGATGATGTGGTACCGGCCATGTATGAGCATGACCTGATTGCGTACGTAAACGGTCCGGCCGGTGCTGTCACGCCAGGTGAACTGCCCCTCGGCAGTCACTTTCCGGCCAATGTCGACCCGTCTGAGCCCGGCCGCGGTGGCCCAGGCCGAGTCCCGAAACGGTTGCAGCTCGCGCTCCTTGTCGCGCTGGTACGCGAGCGGATCGTCGCCCACGCTCTTGACGCCGTCCCGGCCGGGCACGATGACCAGCGTGAAGTCCCCGCCGACATAACGGACTTGTCCGGCGTCGTTGATGGGCTGCCGCTCGAAGGACGGATCGACGGCAGTCCGGAACCCCTCGGGGTCCGTACGCATCACGTACCCCTTGGCGGGTGGCTGCCCGCCGGGCGCGGTGGTCTGGGTCTGCGGGGTGGAGGGCGAACCGGTGCTTTCGGTACGCGCGGGCGGGCTCGGCGTCGGCGTGGTGCGCGGGGCGCTCTGCCCGGCGGGCGCCCCCTCACCGTTGTCCGTCGCGCCTTTGGAGCCGGACTTGGGCATGAAGAACACGGCGTACGCGAGGGCCGCGACGAGCACCAGGAGGACGAGCAGCACGAGGGTGCGGCCGAGGGAACGGGGCTTCTGTCCGGTGTCCTCCCGCTGTGGCGCGCGCGTACGTTCCCGCTTCGGCGCGCGTTCCCGCTTCGGCGCACGCGGCGTACGGGGTTCGGCCCGCAGGGGCACGCCGGCCTCGCTGAACTCCTCCTGAACGCTCAGCCGCTCCGGTCTGCGGGGCGCGGACCTGCGCTGCTGCCGGTGGCGGCCCGCGCCCGCGGCGGCCGCGCGGCGGCGCCGCACCAACTCGCCGCGCCGCCGCAGGATCGGCAGCCGGGTGGCGTCCGGCGAGGGCAGCGGGACGACGTGGGTGCCCGCGTCCGGTTCGGGCGCGGACCGCACGATCGAGCGCAGCCAGCCGCGCAGCTCCTCGAACTCCGGCCGCTCGGTGGGGTCCTGGCGCAGCAGCGACTCGACGACCGGCCGCAGCGGTCCGCACTCCTCGGCGAACGCGGGCGGCTCGCCGCACACCATCTGCACCAGCTCGACCGCGTTCTCCTCCGGGTACGGCGCATGCCCCTGCACCGCCCGGAACAGCAGCGCGCCCAGCGCCCACAGATCGGTGGCGGGCCCGATCGGCGGCGCGAGCCGCCAGTTCTCGTGTATCGGCCCGGCCTGCTCGGGCGCCCAGCGCTCGGTGACGCCCCCCACGACGGCGATCCGCGTCTGCCGCGCCCGCTCGGCCGCGAGGCGCGTGGTGGGCCCGCGGTACCCGCCCCCGTGCGGCTGCGGCGCCACGGCTTCCCAGCCGCCCGCACCGCTCTCCCGGGCGGCGACGCCCGCACTGGCATGCGTCTGGCGCTGCGCGTCCGCCCGCAACGCGTCGGCCCCGGCCCCGGTGGCATGCGGCAACGCGGGCCGCGGCGCGGCGGAGGGCGGCGGGCCGGTGGTGGCGGGGGGTGCGCTGGGGGTGCTGGGGACGCCCGGCGGGCGGGAGAGCTCCGGGCGCGGGATCCAACGGCCCGTCACCGGGTCGTACGCCCGCCGGGTCCGCCCCGAGTCCGGCCCCTCCTCGATGGCGTAGGGGCTGGCGGAGGCGGCGGGGGTCGCGCTGGTGTCGGGGCCCGTGGCGGGGCCGATGGCCGGGTCCGTGGCCAGGTCTGTGGCTGGGCCTGTGGCCGGTGCCTCGTCGGGTCCGGCGGCGGGCGTATGCGGTACGCGCGTGCCGCTCACCGGGTCGTACACACCCCGGCCGATGGCGTCGGCGCGGGTGTCGGTGCCGGCAGTGGTGCCGGCAGAGCCGGTGTCCGTGGTGGCGGCGTCGCGCCAGACCCCCTCCAACTCGGCCTGCGGGGGCGCCGGACGCTGCATCGGGAGCGCCCCGTCGTCCCCCACGCGCGCGGCGGCCCGCGCCCCGGCCCGATACGCGGCGATGGCTCCGGCCCGCGTTCCGGCGGCGGTGGACGCGCCGGGCCGGGGCACAAGGGCCTGCCCGTGCGTCATCTGCCCATGCGCCATCCGCCCGTCGGCGGCCTGCGCGCCACCGTCCGGGCCGCCATGGCCCGGGCCGTCGTGGTCCGGGCCAGCACCGTTCAGGCCGTCCCCGTCCGGCCCCGCCGGGGACCAACCGGCGGGCAGCGCGGGCGCTCTGGTCGACGGAAGCGGGGCAGGCCGGGCGGCCGGAGCCGTCGGCGCGGGCGGCCTGAAGGGGGCGTGGGGGTCGACGACACCAACCCCGTCCGCCGCCTCCGCCGACGCGCCGTCATCCGCCGCGCCGAACTCGTCGTCACCACCGCCGAACGCCGCAGGCACCACCGCGTAACCGCACAGCGCCTCCTCCGCCGCGCCGACCGCGAGACCGGTCAGCATCACGCGGCCGTCATCGCATATCAACACGGTCCGGGCCGTGATGTTCCGGTGCGTCCAGCCGTGCGCGTGCAGCACCCGCAGCGCGGTGAGCACATCGGAGGCGACCTCCGCCGCCCGGTACGGCGCCATCGGCCGCTCGGCGAGCAGCGCCGCCAGCGGCCGGGCCATCACGAGTTCGCTGACGATCCACAGCGAACCGTCCTCGGCGAACACATCGAAGACCTGGTCCAGCCGGGGATGGTCGGGGATCCGCGCGGCCGCCTGGGCCGCCTCGATCGCGCGCCGCAGAAACGGATCGGCCGGCCGTCGCCGCGCCCCGCCGCCGAACCCTCCCCCGTACCGCCCGTCCGCCCCCTGCACCTCGGCGTCCACGACCTCCGGCAACGGCACCCGCCGCACCAGGACTTCCTGCCCGCTGTAGGTGTCAAAAGCCCTGGTCTCGACCAGTTCGTACTCGTCCGAAGACGGCAGCGGCAGCCGATAGCGGTCGGCGAGCACCCGACCCGCATACTCGTCCACGACGCCTCCCCACAGCGCGCTGTCCCCCGAACCCGTCAATTCCGGTCGATTACCGGCCCATTGTGGCTGCGTACGGTCCGCGAGCTCTCACGATACGTGGCCTGCTCAGTCCTTGGGGCTGAACGTGTCGAACGCCGTCTTGCGCAGCGTCGCACACGCCTCGGCGTCCCACTCGGCCGCCTTGCAGGTGATCATGATCGCGTAGCCGTGCGACCCGTCGGCCTTGAAGCCACGGTTGAGCACCCGCACGTGCTGGCCGCTCTGGTCCCGCTCGAACGTCCAGTCCGCCACCGTGGGGTAGCCCTTGTACCCGACCGACTGTATGCCGACGAGCTTGTAGTTGCTGCTGCTCCCAGCGACCGCCCCGGCGAGCTCCAGCCAGGCCCGCTTGGCGTCGTTGCTCGGGCTGGAGTTGAAGTCGACCTGGACGCGCGGGAACCCGCCGTTGGCGCTGTATATGCCGCCCGAGTTGTCCCCGGCTATGCCGGTGCGGTGGAACCCGGCGGGCATGGCCATGGAGAAGTGGAAGTCGCCGTCGGTGACCATGGCGTAGCCGCTCGGCAGCCCGGCCGCGCTTCCGCTCCCGTTCCCGGTCCCCGTGCCGGGGCTCGCGGGCGCGCTGGAGGTCTTGCCCCCGTTCTGCCCCTCGGTCTGCGCCTGCCCCTGACCGTTGCCCTGGGCCTGACCGTTGGGGGCCTTGCCGTTGCCGGTCTTGTCGCCGCCCGCCGTGGACCCGCTCGACGCGGCCTTGTCGCTCTTGCCGTCCTTACCGGTCTTGCCCTTGCCCTTGTCGTCACCGCCGCCGCTCAGCGCTATCGCGAGCACCGTGCCGAGCACGGCCAGCGCCGCGACGACCGCGATGATCACGAGCGTGCGGCGCGGCACGACATCGGTGAGCGGCGCCCGCACCGGCGCGGGCGGCCCGGACGGCGTCCGAGGAGCGACCGGCGCCGACCCGGCGGACGCGGCCGCCCCGCCAAGGGACTTGGCGGCGGTCTTGCCGACCGCCCGGTCCTTGGCCTTGTCCTTCGCCTTCTCCTTGGCGGTCGTCTGCGCCGCCACCGCCGCGTTCCGTACGGACTTGAGCGCGCCCCGCATCCGGTCGGCGGCCGCGTCGGCCACCTCCTTCGCCTTCGCGCCCGTCTCGCCCTTGGGCTCGCCGGGCACCGGGGGCAGCGCGACGACCCGCGTCACCTCGGACGACACCGGCTCCGGCGCGGGCGCGGGCTCGTCCGGGGCGTGGATGACCTCGGTGAGCAGCGCACGCGCCGCCGCGTTGTCGAGCCGCTGCTCGGGGTCCTTGGCGAGCAGACCGTAAATGACCTTCTCCAGAAGCGGTCCCGCGTTCTGCGGCGGGTCCACCGGTTCGGTCATGACAGCCGTCAGCGTCGCTATCGCCGAACCCTTGTCGTACGGCGGGACGCCCTCCACGCTCGCGTAGAGCAGACCGCCCAGCGACCAGAGGTCGGCGGCCGGACCGGGCTTGTGGCCCCGCGCGCGCTCCGGCGAGATGTACGAGGGCGCGCCGACGAGCATGCCGGTCGAGGTGATGGACGGGTCGCCCTCGACCTGCGCGATGCCGAAGTCGGTGAGCACGACCCGGCCGTCCTCGGCGATCAGCACGTTGGACGGCTTCACATCGCGGTGCAGGATGCCCTCGCGGTGCGCGGAGCGCAGCACGTCGAGGATGGCGAGCCCGACCTCGGCGGCCCGGCGCGGCGTCAGCAGCCCGTCCTCGCGCACCGCTTCGGCGAGCGACTTGCCCTCGACCAGCTCCATGACGATCCACGGCCGGTCGTCCTCGTCCACGACGTCGTAGACCGTCACCGCGCTGGTGTTGCGGATCCGGGCGATCGCCTTGGCCTCGCGCAGGGTGCGCGTGATGAGACGGCGCTTCTCCTCGTCGTCGATGCTGCTGGGAAAACGCAGCTCCTTGACGGCGACGGTACGGCCCAGCGTCTCGTCGACGGCACGCCAGACCGTGCCCATGCCGCCACGGCCGAGCACATCCCCGAGCCGGTACCGATCGGCCAGGAGCCTGCCCTCGGCTTTGGCGCCGGGCTCCTTCCGCTCGTCCCGCTGGGGCTCCCGCGACTGCTCCGCCTCCGACATGCGTCCCCTCTGCGATCCCTGATCCGCGCCCGCACCGACCGCGTCCCGGCCGACGGCTCCCCGCAACTTGCCTCGTGAGGCGGCCCGGTTCACCGCTTTGCCCTGCTTCTCCTGCCGGGGGTCCGGGGGTTGGCCCCCGGGGGAGCGGCACCCGCCCTGGCAGAGCGTCCATTGTCTCTCACGCCGGGACCAATGATTGTCCCGGGTCCGCCGTCCGCCAAGACGGCTCCGGTAAGAGGGGACCACCGCGATGCCGACACTCGCAGCGGGCGGCCGAGGGCAGGCCGAAGCTCGACGACACCGTGGAACGGCATCTTCCGGGCCCGGTACACGGCCATGGAAACGACGGCCGCCACCTCACCCTGCGCTCCTTGCTCTCCCACACCAGCGGTCTGTCCCCCTACACGGCCGCCACCACGGTCCCGGTTCCACTCACCCCCCTTCAGAAACCGTCCGCGCCGCCCTCACCCCTCAGAAACCGTCCGCAGCACCCCTTTCTCCTCAGAAACCCGCAGCACCCCTCGCTCCTCAAAGGCCGTCCGCAGCACCCCTCACCCCGCAGAGGCCGCCCGCATCACCCTCGCCCACTCCCGCCGTGGACCGCCCCGCCCGGCGGGAGTACGCAGGTCCCCCGGGACCCGTCCTAGAGCGGCACGATGTCCGGCGCTCCCAGCCGCGCCGCGTCCGCCGTCAGGTCGTCCGGCTGGCGCTGCGACTCTCGCTCGGCCTCCACCCTCTTCTCGTAGTGCTCCACCTCCTTCTCAATGTGCTCCTTGTCCCAGCCGAGGACCGGCGCCATCAGCTCGGCGCACTCCCGGGCCGACCGGGTGCCCCGGTCGAACGTCTCGATCGAGATGCGGGTGCGCCGGGTCAGCACGTCGTCGAGATGGCGGGCGCCCTCGTGCGACGCGGCGTAGACGATCTCGGCCCGCAGATAGTCCTCGGCCGCGCTCAGCGGCTCCCCCAGCGACGGGTCGGCCACGATCAGTTCGAGCAGGTCCTCGGTGAGCGAGCCGTACCGGTTCAACAGGTGCTCCACGCGCACCACATGGAGCCCGGTCCGCGCGGCGATCCTCGCCCGCGCGTTCCACAGCGCCCGATATCCCTCCGCGCCCAGCAGCGGCACGTCCTCGGTGACACAGGCCGCGACCCGCTGGTCCAGGCCGTGCACCGCCTCGTCCACCGCGTCCTTCGCCATCACCCGGTACGTCGTGTACTTGCCGCCCGCGATCACCACGAGCCCGGGCACCGGATGTGCCACGGTGTGCTCGCGCGAGAGCTTGCTGGTGGCGTCCGACTCACCGGCCAGCAACGGGCGCAGGCCCGCGTAGACCCCCTGGACGTCGTCCCGGGTCAGCGGGACGGCGAGCACGGAATTGACGTGTTCGAGCAGATAGTCGATGTCGGCGCTGGAGGCCGCCGGATGGGCCTTGTCCAGGTCCCAGTCGGTGTCGGTGGTGCCGACGATCCAGTGCCTGCCCCACGGGATCACGAAGAGTACCGACTTCTCGGTCCGCAGGATGAGCCCGCTCGTGGAGTGGATCCGGTCCTTGGGTACCACCAGATGGATGCCCTTGGAGGCGCGGACGTGGAACTGGCCGCGCTCGCCGACCATCGCCTGGGTGTCGTCCGTCCACACGCCCGTCGCGTTGACGATCTGCTTGGCGTGGATCTCGTACTCCCCGCCTCCCTCCACGTCGCGCACCCGCGCCCCGACCACCCGCTCGCCCTCGCGCAGAAACCCGGTCACCCGGGCCCGGTTGGCCACGTGTGCGCCGTAACTCGCGGACGTGCGGACCAAGGTGGCCACGTACCGCGCGTCGTCCATCTGCGCGTCGTAGTACTGCAGAGCCCCGACCAGCGCTTCCTTCTTCAGGCAGGGCGCGACCCGCAGGGCGCTGCGGCGGGACAGATGCCGGTGGACCGGCAGCCCTCTGCCGTGGCCGGACGAGACCGACATCGCGTCGTACAGCGCCACGCCCGATCCCGCGTACAGCCGCTCCCAGCCCTTGTGCTGGAGCGGATAGAGGAACGGCACCGGCTTCACCAGGTGCGGGGCCAGCCGCTCCAGGAGCAGCCCGCGCTCCTTCAGGGCCTCCCGCACCAGCGCGAAGTCCAGCATCTCCAGATACCGCAGCCCGCCGTGGATCAGCTTGCTCGACCGGCTGGAGGTGCCCGAGGCCCAGTCCCGCGCCTCCACGAGCCCGGTGGACAGGCCGCGGGTCGCCGCGTCCAGCGCGGTGCCCGCGCCGACCACCCCGGCCCCGACGACCAGCACATCGAGCTCGCGCTCGGCCATCGCGGCGAGCGCCTCGGCACGCTGCACCGGTCCCAGTGTCGCTGTCCTCACGGCTGCCTCCCGTTGATCTGGGTGGTCTGGCTCACAACCTCGATTCTGGACGCGACCACCGACATCGGCCACCGCCTGTGGACAACACTCGGGCGACCCCGGGCCCGCAATGCCGCATAACGGTCATATTTACTCTTAGTCTGACATCGCGTAACGCCCATTCTGTCCACAGGGCTTGCGCATCATGTCCCCTCCGGTTATGGGAAGGACGGTCATCGGATGCCCGCAGACCTCGCCGTCATCGGACTCGGCCACCTCGGCCTGCCGCTCGCCCGGGCCGCGGCCGCCGCCGGCATCGACACCGTCGGCCATGACACCGACCCCCACGTCCTCGCCGAACTCCGCGCCGGCCGCCCCCCGGTCGACGGCTGCCTCACCGCGGCCGAGCTGCGCCGGATGCTCGCGGGAGGCTTCCGTACCGCGGCCGGACCGGCCGAGCTCGGCCGGGTGCGCACCGCCGTGATCTGCGCGCCCACCCCGCTCGGCGCCGACCGCACCCTGGACCTCGGCGCCGTCGCCGACGCGGCCCGCACACTCGCCGCGCGGCTGCGCCCGCACACCACGGTCATCCTGGAGTCGGCCGTCCACCCCGGCACCACCGAGGACTTCCTGCGCCCGCTGCTCGAAGCGGGTTCGGGGCTGCGGGCCGGCCGCGACTTCCACCTCGCCTACTCCCCCAGCCGCATCGACCCCGGCAACCGCACGCACGGCTACGCCACCACGCCCAAGGTCATCGGTGGCCTCACCCCCGCCTGCACCGAGTCCGCCGCCGCCTTCTACGGCCGTCTCACCGACAAGGTCGTCCGCGCGCGCGGTACCCGTGAGGCGGAGATGACCAAGCTCCTGGAGACCAACTACCGGCAGGTGAACATCGCGCTGGTCAACGAGATGGCCGTGCTCTGCCACGACATGGGCGTCGACCTGTGGGACGTCATCCGGTGCGCCGAGACCAAGCCGTTCGGCTTCCAGCCGTTCCGCCCGGGCCCGGGGGTGGGCGGCCACGGCGTGCCGCTCGACCCGACGCCGCTGCCGTACACCGGGCTGCGGATGGTGGGGCTGGCCCGGGAGATCAACGCGCACATGCCGCAGTACGTCATCCAGCGCTGCACCACGCTCCTGAACGAGCACGGCAAGTCCGCCCGGGGCGCGCGCGTGGTGCTCCTCGGGACCACCTACAAGCCCGATCTCGCCGATCTGGAGGGCTCCCCGGCCGCCGAGATCGCGGGGCGGCTGATGGACCTGGGGGCGTCGGTGAGCTACCACGACCCGTATGTGCCGGACTGGCGCGTGCGCGACCAGCCCGTGCCGCGCGTGGACTCGCTCTACGAGGCGGCCGCCCACGCCGACCTCACGGTGCTGCTCCAGCACCACTGCACGTACGACCTCCAGGGTCTTGCGGTGAAGGCGCAGCTGCTGCTCGACACCCGGGGCGTCACCCCGGGTGGCGCGGCCCACCGGCTGTAGCGGAGGCGCCGAAATCCCGGTGGCGCCCCGCCCACGCACTGTTACTCTTCGGGTCGCCCGATCGCACAGCCGTGCGCATTTCCATGGGCGCCTCCGCGCGTGGCCGTTGTGCGCGCGCTTCTTTGACCTCGGGGGATCCGAAAATGAGCCAGAACTTTCCACCGCCGCAGCAGCAGCCGGGCTTCCCGGGCTTCGTTCCGGCCCCGCCGCCGGCCCCGGTCCGCGACAACCTCGCGGGCGGTCTGGTCGCCGCGTTCGTCGCCGCCGTCGTCTGCGCGGGCGTGTACGGCGGGATCCTCGGCGCCACCAAGCACGAGATCGGCTACGCGGCCGTGGGCGTCGGCTTCGTCGTGGGGTGGGCGGCGGGCAGGGTCGGGGGGCGCAACCCCGCCCTGCCGGTGCTGAGCGCGGTCCTCGCCCTCGGCTCCGTCTACGCGGGCGGGATGCTCGGCGAGGCGATCATCGCCTCCAAGGTGCTTCACGTCGACGCCACGGACCTGCTGATGAACCACCTGAGCATGGTGAACGAGCTCTGGAAGGCCGACGCCGACCCGCTGACGTTCCTGTTCTTCGGCATCGCAGCGGCCGCCGCCTTCACCGGCTCCAAGAAGGGCGCCACCGCGTAACCCCCGGCATGGTGAAGGGGCCCGGACCATCCCATGGTCCGGGCCCCTTCACCTACGTACTCCGTACGTGTGAGTCGGCATCAGCGCTTGTGCTGCGCGTCCGCCACCGTCACCTCGACGCGCTGGAACTCCTTGAGCTCGCTGTAGCCGGTGGTGGCCATCGAGCGGCGCAGGGCGCCGAAGAAGTTCATCGAGCCGTCCGGGATGTGCGACGGACCGGTGAGGATCTCCTCGGTGGTGCCGACGATGCCCAGGTCGACCAGCTTGCCGCGCGGCACGTCCTCGTGGACGGCCTCCATCCCCCAGTGGTGGCCCTTGCCGGGCGCGTCCGTGGCACGGGCCAGCGGGGAGCCCATCATGACCGCGTCCGCGCCGCAGGCGATCGCCTTGGGCAGGTCGCCGGACCAGCCGACGCCGCCGTCCGCGATGACGTGCACGTAGCGGCCGCCGGACTCGTCCATGTAGTCGCGACGGGCCGCGGCCACGTCGGCGACGGCGGTGGCCATCGGGACCTGGATGCCCAGCACGTTGCGGGTGGTGTGCGCGGCGCCGCCGCCGAAGCCCACCAGCACGCCGGCCGCGCCGGTGCGCATCAGGTGCAGGGCCGCGGTGTACGTGGCGCAGCCGCCGACGATCACCGGGACGTCCAGCTCGTAGATGAACTGCTTGAGGTTGAGCGGCTCGGCGGCGCCGGAGACGTGCTCGGCCGAGACGGTGGTGCCGCGGATGACGAAGATGTCGACGCCCGCGTCCACGACGGCCTTGGAGAACTGGGCCGTGCGCTGCGGCGAGAGGGCGGCCGCGGTGACCACACCGGAGTCGCGCACCTCCTTGATGCGCTGCCCGATCAGCTCTTCCTTGATCGGGGCCGCGTAGATCTCCTGGAGGCGGCGGGTCGCGGTGGCCTCGTCCAGCTCGTCGATCTCGTCGAGCAGCGGCTGCGGGTCCTCGTACCGGGTCCACAGACCTTCGAGGTTCAGCACACCCAGGCCGCCGAGCTCACCGATGCGGATCGCGGTCTGCGGCGACACGACGGAGTCCATCGGAGCGGCCAGGAACGGCAGCTCGAACCGGTAGGCGTCGATCTGCCAGGCGATCGAGACCTCCTTCGGGTCCCGGGTGCGCCGGCTCGGGACGATGGCGATGTCGTCGAACGCGTACGCCCTGCGGCCGCGCTTGCCGCGCCCGATCTCGATCTCAGTCACGTTGTGTGGGCCTTTCCCTCTACGTCAGCGGTCCCAGTATCCCCGACATATGTGTCCCCGACATACGGGCGAGGGGCGGCCCCGTGAACGGGACCGCCCCTCGACGACGACTACGCGCGCGTGGGCGCCGTCAGCGCCTGGTGTAGTTCGGCGCCTCGACCGTCATCTGGATGTCGTGCGGGTGGCTCTCCTTGAGGCCCGCCGAGGTGATCCGGACGAACCGGCCATTGGTCTGAAGCTCCGGGACGGTGCGGCCGCCGACGTAGAACATCGACTGACGCAAGCCACCGACCAGCTGGTGGACGACCGCGGAGAGCGGGCCGCGGTAGGGCACCTGGCCCTCGATGCCCTCGGGGACCAGCTTCTCGTCGGAGGCGACGCCCTCCTGGAAGTAGCGGTCCTTGGAGAAGGACTTCTGCTCCCCGCGGGACTGCATCGCGCCGAGCGAGCCCATGCCGCGGTACGACTTGAACTGCTTGCCGTTGATGAAGAGCAGCTCGCCCGGGGACTCCTCGCAGCCCGCGAGCAGCGAGCCGAGCATCACCGTGTCGGCGCCCGCGACCAGGGCCTTGGCGATGTCGCCGGAGTACTGCAGGCCGCCGTCGCCGATGACCGGGACGCCCGCGGCCTTGGCGGCCAGCGAGGCCTCGTAGATCGCGGTGACCTGCGGGACGCCGATACCGGCGACGACACGCGTCGTACAGATGGAGCCCGGGCCGACGCCGACCTTGATGCCGTCGACGCCCGCGTCGATCAGCGCCTGCGCGCCGTCGCGGGTGGCGATGTTGCCGCCGATGACGTCGACGCCCGACGCGTTCGACTTGATCTTGGCGACCATGTCGCCGACCAGCCGGGAGTGGCCGTGCGCGGTGTCGACGACGATGAAGTCGACGCCCGCCTCGATCAGCGCCTGGGCGCGCTCGTAGGCGTCGCCCGCGACACCCACGGCCGCGCCGACGATCAGCCGGCCGTCCTTGTCCTTGGCCGCGTTCGGGTACTTCTCGGCCTTCACGAAGTCCTTGACCGTGATGAGGCCCTTGAGGATGCCGTTGTCGTCGACGAGCGGCAGCTTCTCGATCTTGTGGCGGCGCAGCAGCTCCATGGCGTCCACGCCGGAGATGCCGACCTTGCCGGTGACCAGCGGCATCGGGGTCATGACCTCGCGCACCTGGCGCGAGCGGTCCGACTCGAAGGCCATGTCGCGGTTGGTGACGATGCCGAGCAGCTTGCCCGCCGGGTCGGTGACCGGGACGCCGCTGATGCGGAACTTGGCGCACAGCTCGTCGGCCTCGCGCAGCGTCGCGTCCGGGTGGACCGTGATCGGGTCGCTGACCATGCCGGACTCGGAGCGCTTCACCAGGTCGACGTGGTTGGCCTGGTCCTCGATCGAGAGGTTGCGGTGCAGCACACCGGCGCCGCCCTGGCGGGCCATGGCGATCGCCATGCGCGCCTCGGTGACCTTGTCCATCGCCGCCGACAGCAGCGGGACGTTCACCTTCACGTTCTTCGAGAGGTACGAGGAAGTGTCGATCTGATCGGGCGCCATGTCGGACGCGCCCGGCAGGAGCAGCACATCGTCGTACGTCAGCCCGAGCATCGCGAATTTGTCGGGCACTCCGTCGACGTTTGCAGTCATGACACCTTCCCCATGGCCTTGATCGGTGCGGATGTCCATGCTAACGGGCTGGCGCGGTGTCTCATTCCATGAACAAGATCAACCGAATTCTTTGTACGTTCACACGTACGTGCGCCACGGCCACGCGCGCGTGGAGCGCCGTACAGCGACATACGGCTACGCGCGGGTGCGGCGGCGTACGGCCGGACGCGTGAAGCGGGCCGAAGACGCAACCGAAACGTGATGTGAGGGCGTGCGCGGGACTGCGGGACTACTGCTCGGCGAGGGCGCGCAGCCTGCTGAGCGCGCGGTGCTGGGCGACCCGGACCGCGCCCGGCGACATCCCCAGCATCTGCCCGGTCTCCTCCGCGGTCAGACCGACCGCGACCCGCAGCACCAGCAGCTCGCGCTGGTTCTCCGGCAGGTTGGCGAGCAGCTTCTTGGCCCACTCGGCGTCGCTGCTGAGCAGCGCGCGCTCCTCGGGGCCCAGGGAGTCGTCCGGCCGCTCCGGCATCTCGTCGGAGGGCACCGCCGTCGAACCCGGGTGGCGCATCGCGGCCCGCTGGAGGTCGGCGACCTTGTGCGAGGCGATGGCGAACACGAAGGCCTCGAAGGGCCGCCCGGTGTCCCGGTAGCGCGGCAGCGCCATCAGCACGGCGACACAGACCTCCTGCGCGAGGTCCTCCACGAAGTGGCGCGCGTCGCCCGGCAGCCGGCTCAGCCGGGTGCGGCAGTAGCGCAGCGCGAGCGGGTGAACATGCGCCAGCAGGTCATGCGTGGCCTGCTCGTCGCCATCGACGGCACGGTGAACGAGTGCACCGATCACCGTTGTCTCGTCGTCGCGCATCGGTCCATGGTGCCCCGGCGTCGCAGACTCCGTGGCACCGCGTCCATAGTTGTGCACCGAAGCGTTATGAGCAGGTGCGCCGGAAGTCATCTCCTGCGCCCTCCCCTCCCGCTCGACCGACTCGTCCCCGAGGAACTCCACACCTTCAAGGATGCGGCATCGCGCGCGAAGCGTCACACGCCGCTCCACGGAGCGGGGGGACGGACCCGTCCGTCGACGACGGACGGGGATCCGGCCGACCCCACCGCGGGCAGGTCAGCGCACCAGGCCCCAGCGGAAGCCGAGCGCCACGGCGTGCGCCCGGTCGGAGGCGCCGAGTTTCTTGAACAGCCGCCTGGCGTGGGTCTTCACGGTGTCCTCGGAGAGGAAGAGCTCACGCCCGATCTCCGCGTTGGACCGGCCGTGGCTCATGCCCTCCAGGACCTGGATCTCACGCGCGGTGAGCGTGGGCGCGGCCCCCATCTCGGCCGAGCGCAGTCTGCGCGGCGCGAGCCGCCAGGTCGGGTCGGCGAGCGCCTGGGTGACGGTCGCCCGCAGCTCCGCGCGCGAGGCGTCCTTGTGCAGATAGCCGCGCGCCCCGGCGGCGACCGCGAGCGCCACGCCGTCCAGGTCCTCGGCGACCGTCAGCATGATGATGCGGGCGCCGGGGTCCGCGGACAGCAGCCGCCGGACCGTCTCCACGCCGCCCAGGCCGGGCATGCGCACGTCCATCAGAATCAGGTCCGAGCGGTCGGCGCCCCAGCGGCGGAGGACTTCCTCGCCGTTGGCCGCCGTCGTCACACGCTCTACACCCGGCACGGTCGCGACCGCGCGGCGGAGCGCCTCTCGGGCAAGCGGGGAGTCGTCGCAGACGAGGACGGATGTCATGGCCGTCCTCCGCAGCTGATGCGCGTCACCTTGAGCCTCCAGGCTGGTTACGTATCGTCACCTGTGCGATTGACGCCCTCGGACACCTGCCCGAGCGCTTCTTCTTTCAACCGCTCCGCACTCTCAACGACGGTCACTCGAAAGAGTTACGGGTCGGACGGGCACCTTCGGCACTCTACGTGAGGAACCGTGTGCGCCGGGCGCACATCGCGGGTCACCCTCCGTTCACTCGGAGGTATGCCCCATTTAGCGGCTTTTCTTCCCTTTTTCTGGTGTCTGTGGCTAGATTCGCAATGAGTCATATTTACATCTACTTACACCGTAGATGTACGTTCGTCGGTACACCCCAGTGATCCGGGGTACCCGGCCCATCCGCCTCAGCACGGCTTCAAGGGGACATGAGCAATGGCAGATTTCTCCCGCCTTCCCGGACCGAACGCCGATCTGTGGGACTGGCAGCTCCTCGCGGCGTGCCGTGGGGTCGACAGCTCCCTCTTCTTCCACCCGGAGGGCGAACGCGGCGCGGCCAGGAGTGCGCGCGAGAACTCGGCGAAAGAGGTGTGCATGCGCTGCCCGGTGCGCGCCCAGTGCGCGGCCCACGCCCTCGCGGTGCGCGAGCCCTACGGCGTGTGGGGCGGGCTCACGGAGGACGAGCGCGAAGAGCTGATGGGCCGGGCCCGCAACCGGCTGGTGACCGCCGCGGCCACCGGCGGAGCGGGCGACGGGGGGCACGGCTAGCGCCGCCTGCGCCGAGACTCGCAGAAACGTTCCTGCGCCGGATGGCGCAGTTCGCAGGGCTACCTGCCGCTCATGCGCGGCGGCTGCGCACCGCCTTGAGCGATGACCCTGCCCGGCCGGTCAGTTGCGGGCGGCGGCTCCGGCCAGCTGATCCAGGGTGGCCGCGACGGCCGGCACCCGGGCCAGGTCGGGCAGGGTGAGCGCGACGATCTCGCGCTCCACGGCCGGCTCGACCGCGACCGTACGGGCACCCTTGGGGCGGACCGACGCGATCGCCAGCTCCGGCAGCACCGCGACGCCGAGCCCCGCACCGACCAGCCCGATCACCGCCGGGTAGTCGTCGGTGGCGAAGTCGATGCGCGGGGTGAAGCCGGACTCCTCGCACACCTCGACCAGTTGCCGCCGACAGCGCGGGCAGCCCGCGATCCACGGCTCGTCGGCGAGGTCGCGGATGTCGACCGTGCCGCTCTCGGCCAGCCGGTGGCGCTCGGGGACGAGCCCGACCAGGCGGTCTATGAGCAACGGCCGGACGACCAGGTCGTCCCACTCCTCCGTGGTCGCCCTCCCGTACCGGAAGGCGAGCGCGATGTCGCAGTCGCCCTCGCGCAGCATCTCCACCGAGCGCGGCGGCTCCGCCTCGACGAGCGACACGCGCGTGCCGGGGTGCGCGGCGCGCAGCGCGGCGAGCGCGCTGGGGACCAGCGTGGAGGAGCCGCTGGGGAACGAGACCAGGCGCACCCGGCCGGCCCGCAGGCCCGCGATGGCGGCGACCTCCTCCTCCGCGGCCGTCAGCCCGGCGAGGATGCCGGAGGCGTGCCGCACCAGGACCTCGCCCGCCTGGGTGAGCCGCGTCTCGCGGCCGGTGCGCACCAGGAGCGGGGTGCCCGCCGACGACTCCAGGGCCTTCATCTGCTGGCTGACGGCGGGCTGGGTGCAGCCCAGCACGCGGGCGGCCGCCGAGAAGGAGCCGGTGGTTGCGACAGCGCGCAGGACGCGGAGATGACGGGCCTCGATCACCCTTCGAGCATAAGGGGCACTTGGACATCGTGGGAAATAATGGATAGCTGCTTTGAGACAGTCGCGTTAGCGTTCTCCTCATGAAGCTTCTGTCTGTGAACCTGGGCCGCGCCACGGTCGTCGACTACACCGACGCCGAGGGCGGCGTCACCGGCATCGGCAAGCGCCCGGTGGACGGTCCCGTGCGGATCTTCCGGCCCGGCTCCAAGGGCGTGGGCGCCAGCGGTGTCGCGGGCGACGACGTCTGCGACAGGCGCCACCACGGCGGCGACCACCAGGCTGTCTACGCCTACGCGCGCGAGGATCTCGACACCTGGGGACGGGAGTTGGGCCGCGAGCTGCCCGACGGCATATTCGGCGAGAACCTCACCACGTACGGCATGGACCTCAGCGACGCCCGGATCGGCGAGCGCTGGCGGGTCGGCCCGGACGTGGTCCTGGAGGTGTCGTGCTCGCGCATTCCGTGCCGTACGTTCGCGGGCGCCATGGGCGAGCAGGGCTGGGTCAAGCGGTTCACGCAGGCCGCGGTGCCCGGTGCGTATCTGCGGGTGATCGAGGAGGGCGAGGTCCGCGCGGGCGACGCGATCGAGGTGATCCACCGGCCCGAGCACGAGGTGTCGATGGCGTTCTGGTTCCGCGCGTTCACGACCGAGCGGGAGCTGCTGCCGCGCACCCTGGCGGCCGGTGACGCGATGCCGCCGGAGCGCCACGCCACGGTTCACAGGTATCTGGAGCAGCAGGCCGCCCGGCAGCCTTCCTGACCGGACAAGCACCGGACAGGCACCGGGCGAGCACCCGGACAGGCCGTCACACCACTGTCATACGCGGGGCATTACCGTGCCCGTATGACGACTGCACTGATTACGGGCGCGACAGCGGGAATCGGGGCCGCTTTCGCGCGGCGGCTGGCCACCGACGGGCACGATCTGGTGCTGGTGGCCCGCGACGGCAAGCGGCTCCGGGACCAGGCCACCGAGCTGCACGACCGGCACGGCGTGGAGGCCGAGGTGCTGGTCGCCGACCTGTCCACGGAGGGCGGCATCACGGCGGTCGAGGCCCGGCTCACCGAGCGCAGGAAGCCGATCGACCTGCTGGTCAACAACGCCGGGTTCGGCAACAAGGGCCGCTATCTGGACGTGCCCATGGCCGATGAGCTCAAGATGCTGAAGGTGCACATCGAGGCGGTGCTGCGGCTCACCTCGGCGGCCACCGAGGGCATGCGCGAGCGCGGGCGCGGCGGAGTCGTCAACGTCGCCTCGGTGGCCGCGTTCGTACCGCGCGGGACCTACGGCGCGTCCAAGGCGTGGGTGGTGCAGTTCACCCAGGGCGCGGCCCGGGACCTGGCGGGTTCGGGCGTGCGGCTGATGGCGCTGTGCCCGGGCTTCGTGCGTACGGAGTTCCACCAGCGGGCCGGGATGGGCACCGACAACATTCCCAACTGGCTCTGGCTGGACGCCGACAAGCTGGTCTCCGCCGCGCTCTCCGACCTCGCGCGCGGGAAGTCGCTGTCGATCCCGGACCCCCGCTACAAGGCGATGATGGGTGTGGTGAAGCTGGCGCCGCGCGGTCTGCTCGGCGGGCTCACCTCCCGCACCGGCCGCAAGTACGGCCCGCAGTAGGCGGCAGGAAGTCAGGGCCCCGTCGTACGGAACGTGCGGACGGTCGGGGCCGGGCCGTCCAGCACGAGCTCGTACGTGGTGCCGTCGTCCCAGCTCACTTGGACGGTGCGGCCCTCGATTCGGACGGCGGTGCCCGGGTCGGGGAGGGGAGCCGGGTGCTCCTGCGCCGTCAGGGAGGCGAGCGCGACGAAGAGCGACGGGCCGTCCCCGGTCACCCCGTCGAGGACCGCCACCTGTGCGTCGGGGCCGAAGAGCGTTGATCCGGCGGCCACTACGCGCGCGTGCGGCTCGTACCCCGCCACGGCGTGCAGCTCGCCGGTCAGCTCCGGCCCGGTGACGGCCCACCCCGTCTGGCGTACGCGTGTGCCGGGCCGGGCGCCGACGACCAGATGGGCCCGGAGTTCGGCCCGGCCGTGGACCAGCGTGACGGACACCGTCCGCACCCCGGGCAGCGGCCGCGCGGCGGAGGCGGCCCAGCCGGGGCCGCCGCCGAGGGGTCCGGCGAACCCCCGCTCGGTGACCGTGCCGTCGTCGAGGACGAGCCCGAAGTGGTTGTCACGCACGTCCCCGCAGGTCGGGCCGGTACGGGTGGCGTAGGCGAACCGGGCGTAGCAGGGGTCCTCGGCCGGGCCGAGACGGTGGTCGGTGCCGTGGTTGTGCAGCCGGACGACGCCGTCCGAAACCGTGGACTGGATCAGGGTGTTGGGCGGACCCAGGGTGACGGCCGCGTCCCCGGTCTCGGCGGGCAGCGGCTCCTCGACGGCCGTCCACACGGGGTGCTCCGGCGGCATGAGCAGCCCGAGGAATCCTTTCGCCGCCCAGTACGGCGAGGCCGGGCCCGAATAGCCCTGGACGATCGGCGCATACGGGCCGTGCCAGCCCAGGGTGAGCAGCCCCCGCTCGTCGATGGCGCCCCGGCCGGGCGCGCGGTCCATGAAATACGCGAGGGTGCCGGAAGCCAGGCGGCGGGTGGCGCCGGGGGTCATCGGGGTGTGGCCGGTGAGCGCGCCGAGCCAGGGGGCCGCGGCGGCGGCGAAGCGGTAGGTGAGGGAGCGCCCGTACGGCATGGGTGCGCCGTCGGCGCCGAACATCCGGGTGTGCGCGGCGAGGTGGGCGCGCAGCCGGGGGCCGTAGCGGTCGAGGAGTTCCCGGTTGTCACCCAAATGAGCGTGCAGGACGGGATAGAAGTGGAGCGCCCAGCCGTTGTAGTGGTCGAAGGAGCGATGGGGGCCGTCGCTGTACCAGCCGTCGCCGAGGTACCACTGATCGACGTGTTCCAGCGCGCGCTCGATGGTGGCCGAGGCGCGGTCGGTCTCGATGCCGGCGTCCTGGAGGAATCCCGCGACGGTGAGGCCGAAGAACCACCAGTTGTTGTCGACGGGCGAGGGGCCGAGGGCGGGCAGCAGCCAGTCGACGGTCCGCTGGCGGACGCGGTCGTCGAGCCTGTCCCAGAGCCAGGGGCGGGTGAGGCGCAGCCCGAGGGCGACCGAGGCGGACTCGACCACCGCCTGGCGCACCTCGGCCATGCGCGGCCAGGAGTCGGGGCTCGTGCTGCTCAACTCACCGGTGGGCAGCGGGTGTTCCGTGCCGGACGCGAGACCGTCGGCGTAGCGGTCGAGGTGGCCGTGCGGGTCGTCGCCGCGCGCGCCCGCGATCCGCAGCGCGGCGAGCAGCCAGGTGCGGGCATAGCCTTCGAGGCCGTCGGAGCGGGGTCCGGACCAGCTCGGGCGGTCGCCGGGCAGGTTGATCAGCCCGTGGCGCGGCGAGGCGTACGGGCGTACGGAGAGGAGGAGTTGATCGGCCACGTCTTCCCAGTGGCCGCGGGTCCAGCCGGTGTACGGGCTGAGCTCATGATCGAGGGGTGGTGTCGGCATGATGCTCCCGGTCCGGGACCGTGTCGGAGTTCGGGACCGTGTCCCGTTCGGGGACTGCGGCGGTTCGGAACTGCGGCGGGTTCGGGACTGCGACGGAATCTAGGGGGCTGGCTGATCGAACGTCAATGGAGTCGGACCGAATGATCGAAACTCTTGTCGTTCGATCAGGGTGCATTAGGGTCATGGCCCCGGGACACCGGGCGCCACACTGCGAGGGGGACTGCCGCCGTGCGAGAGAGTGCCGCTGAACGTCACGACCGACTGCTGGAGCTGGTGCGCCGGCGCGGCTCGGTGCGGGTCTCCGACCTGGCCGGGCAGCTGGGGGTCTCCCCGGTGACCGCGCGCCGGGACGTGGAGGCGCTGGCCGTACGGGGTCTGCTCGACCGGGTGCACGGCAAGGTGTCCTGGCCGCACACCGAGGGCGCACCGGGAGTGCCCGCGCAGGGCATACCGGGCGGCGGGAGCGGTGGCGGTGGCCGCGAGCTGGTGCTCGGCATGCTGGCACCGAACGCCACCTACTACTTCGCCGAGGTCATCCGGGGTGCGCACGAGGCGGCGGCCGCCGCCGGGGCCCGGCTGATCCTGCGGATCTCGGACTACCGCCCGCAGGACGACCCGGCGCTCGCGGCCGGGCTGGTCGCGGCGGGGGCCGAGGGGCTGCTGGTCGCGCCGGGCTGGAAGGAGCCGCACGACCCGGTCGAGCACGGGCGGTGGATAGCCGAACTGCCGGTGCCGACCGTGCTCCTGGAGCGGCGCGGGGTGCCCGGCGGGGCGCTGGACGACCTGGACCGGGTCTGCTCGGACCACGCTCACGGGGTGCTCCTCGCGGTACGCCATCTGACCGGGCTCGGGCACCGCGCGCCGCTCCTGGTGGCGCGGGCGGACAGCCCGACGGCGGTCGCGGTGCGGGCCGGGTACCGCCAGGCGCTGGACGCGCTGGGGCTCCAGGCACCGCGTCCGGTGATCGGTTCGGTCCCGGCGGAGACGGACCCGGCCGGGTTCGAGGCGACCGTGCGGGCGCTGCTCGACGCCATGGGCGACGGCGAGGCCACGGCGGCGCTCGTCCACAACGACGTGGACGCGATACGGATCGTGCAGCGCCTCGCCGAGCTGGGCGTACGGGTACCGCAGGACCTGGCGCTGGTGGCGTACGACGACGAGGTGGCGGCGCTCGCCGACATCCCGCTGACGGCGGTGGCCCCGCCCAAGCACGAAGTGGGCCGGTACGCGGCGCAGTTGCTGATCGAGCGGCTGCGGGGCGCCTCGACAGAGCCGAGCGCGGGGCCGCGCCGCCATGTGGACCTGCTGCCCCGCCTGCGGGTGCGGTCCTCGTGCGGCGCACCGCGCCCGGGCGAGGACACCGACGCTCCCGCGCTTCAGGCCGCAACGACCGCTCACCCCTAACTCGATCATTTTTCGATCATTCGAACTTTCGCTCTTGACTTCGGTCAGGAACGGCTCAAGGATCGCGGCCATCGCCTCGTCCCCTCACGTTCAGGAGCCGCTCCGTGAACCGCAGTTGGACCAGATCGACCACCGCGGCCGTCACCGTCGCGACCGCCCTCGCCCTGCTCTCGGCCTGCGGCGGCGGTGACGGCGGTTCCGGCGCGGGCGGCGGCAAGGGCACCGCCGACAAGCCCGTCACCCTCACCTTCTGGGCCTGGCAGAAGGGGTCGAAGGACGTGGTGGACGCGTTCAACGCCTCGCACCGGAACATCAAGGTGAAGTTCGAGGAGATACCGTCCGGCAACGCCGGCGGCTACGCCAAGATCTCCAACGCCGTGCGGGCGGGCAACGCGCCGGACCTGGTCGCGATCGAGTACCCGATGCTCCCCGAGTTCGTCAGCCAGGGCGCGCTCCAGGACATCGGCCCGTATCTGACCGACGACGTACGGAAGAAGTTCCTGCCGCAGGCGGTCGAGCTGACCACGCTGGGCGGCAGGAGCTGGGCGGTCCCGTTCGACGCCGCGCCCCAGACGTACTACTACCGCAAGGACTTCTTCACCAGGAACAACATCCAGGTGCCCAGGACCTGGGCGGAGTTCCGGACCGCCGCCGAGCAGGCCAAGAAGGCCGACCCCAAGGCCCGGATCGCCACCTTCATGCCGGACGACCCGACGACGTTCGAGGCGATGGCCTGGCAGGCCGGGGCCCAGTGGTTCAAGGCCGACGGCGACACCTGGAAGCTCAACACCTCGGACGCCGCCACCAACAAGGTCGCCGACTACTGGCAGGGCCTGATCGACGACAAGCTGGTGCAGACGGCCGTCTCGTTCAGCCCGGAGTGGACCGCCGCGCTCAAGGACGGCTCGACCGTCGGCTACCTCGGCGCCTCCTGGGGCGCGGGCGTCCTCAAGTCGACGCTGCCCGACCAGAGCGGCAAGTGGGGGGTCGCCCCGGTGCCGACCTGGGACGGCAAGCCCGCCAGCGGCATGCTCGGCGGCTCCACCTGGGCGGTGACCAAGGGCAGCAGGAAGGCGGCGGCCGCCGTCGAGTTCGCCACCTGGATGTCCACCACCGAGGAGGGCGTCAGGGCCCGTATCGCACCGGGCACGTCCAGCGCGTTCCCGGCCGACGTCGCGTTGCGCCCGGCCGCCGAGAAGGCGTTCGACGCCGGGTTCTACGGCGGCGAGGACATCTACCGGCTCTTCGACGCGGCCGGTGCCTCGATCAACCCCGCCTGGAGCTGGGGCCCCACCACCGGGACCACCAACACCACGCTCAAGGACCAGTTCGGCAAGGTCTCCGGCGGCTCGGTGAAGATCACCGACGCGCTGCGGGCCGCCCATGACGCCACCGTGGCCGAGCTGAAGAAGCGCGGTCTGAAGGTCGAGGGCTGAGCACGTGGGCTCCGCCGGAAGTGCGGTGGGTACGCTGCGGGCCGCCTGTGGCCGGTCGCGCACTGCCCCGCGCCCCTCACGGGGCACGTCGCCACGACGCGCAGGCTCTGCCCGCCGCCGCACGGACGCCACCCACCGCCGCACGAACACCGCCGCCGCCGTGCTCCTCGCCCCCTTCTTCGTCCTCTTCACCGCCGTGACGGTCGTGCCGATCGGGTACGCGGTCTGGCTGAGCCTGTTCACCGAGAAGCAGTCGGGGCTGGGGTTCGGCAGTGCCGAGTCCGTGTTCAGCGGGCTCGACAACTACACGGCGGCCCTCGGCGACCGGGCGTTCCGCGACGGTTTCTGGATCCTGCTCGGCTACTGCGTCGTCTACATCCCCCTGATGGTCGGTGGGGCACTCGCCCTCGCGCTGCTCCTCGACTCCGGTCTCGCCCGCGCCCGCCGCTTCTTCCAGCTGGCGCTCTTCCTGCCGCACGCCGTGCCCGGCATCATCGCCGCGCTGATCTGGGTGTACCTCTACACACCCGGCCTCAGCCCGGTCGTACGGGCCATGGACTCCGGCGGTGTCGGATTCAGCTTCTTCTCCCCCGACGGCGCCCTCCCCTCCGTGGTCAACATCGCGCTGTGGGAATGGCTCGGCTACAACATGGTGATCTTCTACGCGGCCCTCCAGGCCATCGACCGGTCCGTCCTGGAGGCGGCAACGATGGACGGCGCGGGGGCCTGGCGGATCGCGTTCAGCGTCAAAGTCCCGCTGATCCGAACCTCGTTGGGGATGGTCGCGCTGTTCACGGTCATCGGCTCGCTCCAGCTGTTCACCGAGCCGCTGATCCTCAACCAGGGCAGCGGTTCGGCGGTCACCTCGACCTGGACGCCGAACATGTACGCCTACACCGCGGCCTTCGCCCGCAACGACTACGGCCTCGCCGCGGCCGCGGCCGTGCTGCTCGCCCTCACCGCCGCGCTGCTGTCCTTCGCCGTCACCCGTCTCACCACCCGGAAAGGGGCGCGGGCATGACCGCCCCGGCCACCCCAGCCGCCCCGGCCACCGAGGGCACCCCGGTCACCCCCCGCTGGCTCTCCAAGGCCGCCGTCAACGGCGCGCTGCTGCTCTCCGTCGGCTACACGCTCTTCCCCCTCCTCTGGCTGATCACCGCCGCCACCAAGGACACCGGCGGCCTGCTCGGCGGCGACGCCTTCTCCTTCAAGGGCTTCGACCTCGGCAGAAACCTCTCCGGCCTGGCCTCCTACAACGACGGCGTCTACTTCCGCTGGTATCTCAACTCACTGCTGTACGCGGGCGGGGGCGCGGTCGTCTGCGCGCTGATCAGCGTCGCCGCCGGGTACGCCTTCGACAAGTACCGCTTCCGGGGCAAGGAGAAGCTGTTCGGGGTGGTGCTGCTCGGCGTGCTCGTGCCGTCCACCGCGCTCGCGCTGCCGATGTATCTGCTGGCGAGCAGGACGGGGCTGGTCAACACGTACTGGTCGGTGCTGATCCCCGTGCTTGTGAACCCGTTCGGCGTCTATCTCTCCCGGGTGTTCAGCGCGAGCTATATCCCCGACGAGGCGCTGGAGGCGGCCCGTATCGACGGGGCCGGCGAGCTGCGCGCGTTCTGGTCGATCGGGCTGCGCATGGTGATGCCCGGGTTCGTGACCGTGTTCCTCTTCCAGTTCACCGCGATCTGGAACAACTTCTTCCTCCCCCTGGTGATGCTCTCGGACCAGAAGCTCTTCCCGCTGAGCCTCGGCCTTTACGCGTGGAACTCCAACACCCACGCCGAGCCCTCCTTCTACCCCCTCGTCGTCACCGGCTCCCTGCTCGCCGTCCTCCCCCTCGTCGTCGCCTTCGTCGCCCTCCAGCGGCACTGGAAGGCGGGTCTCACGGCGGGCAGCGTCAAGTGACCGAACGGGCGGACAGCCGGTTACCCATGGACAACGCCCCTGTGAGGAGCCCGAGTTCCACCATGCACCACGCCACTGACAACGGCCCGACCAAACCCGGCCCGACCGAGCCCGGCCCGACCGCCCCGGACGCGTCCGAACACCGCCCGGCCGAGCCCGACGCCTCCGAACCCCACGCATCCGAGCCCCGCCGCCTCCCCGCCGTCCTCCTCGCCATGGGACCCGGGATCGCCGACCGGCTGTTCGCCGAGCGGCACCTCGTCCGGCTCGCCTCGCTCGCCCGTACCGACCCCCGCCTCGTCGCCCATGAGCTGGTCTCACCCGCACCGGCCGTGGCGGCGGCTCTCGCCGAGGCCGAAGTGCTGCTGACCTGCTGGGGCGCGCCCGCGCTCACCGCCGAGGTGCTGGCCGCCGCGCCCCGGCTGCGGGCCGTCGTGCACGCCGCCGGGTCGGTGAAGCACCACATCACCGACGCGTGCTGGGACCGGGGCATCGCGGTGACTTCGGCGGCGGCCGCCAACGCGCTGCCGGTAGCCGAGTACACGCTGGCCGCGATCCTGTTCGCGGGCAAGCGCGTGCTGCCCGCCGCCCAGCGGTACGCCGGGCTGCGCGCCCCGCACGACTGGCTGCGGGAATCCGACGGCGCCGGCAACTACCACCGCACGATCGGCCTGGTCGGGGCGGGCCGGATCGGCCGCCGGGTGATCGAACTGCTGCGGCCGTTCGACTTCCGGGTGCTGCTGCACGACCCGTACATGGACGCGGTCGAGGCGGCGGAGCTGGGCGTAGAGCTCGTCGGCCTGGACGCGCTCTGCGCCCGCAGCAGTGTCGTCTCGGTGCACGCACCCCAGCTCCCGGCCACCGAGCACATGATCGGCGCCCGCCAGCTGGCCGCGATGCCCGACGGGGCGACACTGGTGAACACCGCGCGCGGGTCCCTGGTGGACGAGTCCGCCCTGCTCGGCGAGCTGGTCTCCGGCCGGCTGCACGCCGTACTGGATGTCACCGAGCCCGAACTCCCGCCCCGTGAGAGCCCGTTGTACGACCTGCCCAATGTACTGCTCACCCCGCACATCGCCGGGTCGCTCGGCAACGAGCTGCACCGGATGGCCGACCAGGCGCTCGACGAGCTGGAGCGGTACGCGGCCGGGGTGCCGTTCGCCGACCCCGTACTCCCGGCGGCCCTGCACCACTCGGCGTGAGCCGCCACGCCCGCCGCCACGCCCCCGCCGCGCTCCCGGCACGCCCTCGCCGGTCGCCGCCCCGCTCCCCCGCCCGGCCTGGTCAAATCTCACTAAAATGGATGTATCGCACCCCGAGCCAGCCGGGAGACGCCATGACATTCGCACAGATAATCGACTTCAAGACCGAGCGGTTCAGCGACCTGGACCAGCTCATGGATCAGTGGATCGAGCTGACCAAGGGCAAGCGGACCGCCTCCCACAACGTCATCGGCAAGGACCGCTCCGACGCCTCCCACTTCGTCGAGATCGTCGAATTTCCCTCGTACGAAGAGGCCATGGCCAACTCGAACCTCCCGGAGACCAACCGGATCTTCGAGGAGATGGTGGCGCTCTGCGACGGTATGCCCACCTTCACGGACCTGGATGTGGTGCGCAACGACCAGTTGAACGCGTCAACCGCCCGCCGGTTCTTCCACGAGATCGCCACGGGCGGCAACCTCGACGCGATCAACGAGGTGTTCGCGGCCGACTACGCCGACCACGACGTCCTCAAGGAGAAGGACACGGTCGTCGGCTCCGACGGGATACGCGACGACGTCACCGGGTGGCGGGCGGCCTTCGACTACACCTTCGACCTCGACCGGCAGATCTGCGAGGGCGACGACGTGGTGACGCTGTGGACCTGGAAGGCCACCCACAAGGGTGACTTCATGGGCATCCCGGCCTCCGGCAAGCAGGTCACCATGACCGGCACCACGATCTTCCGGTTCAAGAACGACAAGATCCAGGAAGGCTGGTGGCACTACGACGCCATGAAGCTGATGAGGCAGCTGGGCGCCATCGACTGAGCCGCCGAAAGCCTCCCGAAACCGGGAACACGGCAACGGGGAAGGCCCCCGCCCCCGCCGAAATGGCGGGAACGGGGGCCTTCACGCGTATCTGCCTACGCGAGCCCAGCCGTCGTACGACGTCAGTGGCTGTGGCCGTGACCGTGGCCGTGACCGGCGTCGGCCTCATCGTCGGCCGGCTTCTCGACGACCAGGGTCTCGGTCGTGAGCAGCAGGGAGGCGATGGAAGCGGCGTTCTCCAGGGCGGAGCGCGTCACCTTGACCGGGTCGATGACGCCGGCCTTGACCAGGTCGCCGTACTCGCCGGTGGCGGCGTTGAAGCCCTGGCCCTTGTCGAGCTCGGCGACCTTCGAGGTGATGACGTAACCCTCAAGACCGGCGTTCTCGGCGATCCAGCGCAGCGGCTCGACGGCGGCGCGGCGGACGACCGCGACACCCGTGGCCTCGTCGCCGGACTTGCCCAGGCCGCCGTCGAGCACCTTGACGGCGTGGACGAGCGCGGAGCCACCGCCGGAGACGATGCCCTCCTCGACCGCGGCGCGGGTCGCCGAGATGGCGTCCTCAAGGCGGTGCTTCTTCTCCTTGAGCTCCACCTCGGTGGCGGCGCCGACCTTGATCACGCAGACACCGCCGGCGAGCTTCGCCAGGCGCTCCTGCAGCTTCTCGCGGTCCCAGTCGGAGTCCGTGGACTCGATCTCGGCCTTGATCTGCGCGACACGGCCGGTCACGTCGGCGCTGTTGCCACCGCCGTCGACGATCGTGGTGTCGTCCTTGGTGACGGTCACGCGGCGGGCGGAGCCCAGCACGTCCAGACCGGCCTGGTCGAGCTTGAGGCCGACCTCCTCGGCGATGACGGTGGCACCGGTGAGGGTGGCCATGTCCTGGAGCATCGCCTTGCGGCGGTCGCCGAAGCCCGGGGCCTTGACGGCCACGGCGTTGAACGTGCCGCGGATCTTGTTGACGACCAGGGTCGACAGGGCCTCGCCCTCGACGTCCTCGGCGATGATCAGGAGCGGCTTGGAGGAGCCGGCCTGGATGACCTTCTCAAGCAGCGGCAGCAGGTCCTGGATCGAGGAGATCTTGCCCTGGTTGATCAGGATGTACGGGTCGTCGAGGACGGCCTCCATACGCTCCTGGTCGGAGACCATGTACGGGGACAGGTAGCCCTTGTCGAAGGCCATGCCCTCGGTGAACTCCAGCTCCAGGCCGAAGGTGTTGGACTCCTCGACGGTGATGACACCGTCCTTGCCGACCTTGTCCATCGCCTCGGCGATGAGCTCGCCGACCTGGGTGTCCTGCGCGGAGAGCGCGGCCACGGCGGCGATGTCGGACTTGTCCTCGATCGGGCGGGCGGTCGCGAGCAGCTCGTCCGAGACGGCCTTGACCGCCGCGTCGATGCCCTTCTTCAGGGCGGCCGGGGAGGCGCCGGCGGCGACGTTGCGCAGGCCCTCGCGGACCAGCGCCTGGGCCAGCACGGTGGCGGTGGTGGTGCCGTCACCCGCGATGTCGTTGGTCTTGGTCGCCACCTCCTTCACGAGCTGGGCGCCCAGGTTCTCGTACGGGTCGTCGAGCTCGACCTCGCGGGCGATCGTGACACCGTCGTTGGTGATGGTGGGAGCGCCGAACTTCTTGTCGATCACGACGTTGCGGCCCTTGGGGCCGATCGTCACCTTGACCGTGTCGGCAAGCTTGTTGACGCCGCGCTCAAGGGCGCGACGGGCGTCCTCGTCGAACTTCAGGATCTTCGCCATGGGAGCGGTTCAGCCCTCTCGGAAAACTCGGTGAATGAAAACTGCGCCCCTCGCCGCCCGGCTAGCGGGTTGACCAGGGGCGCAGCTCAGGCACATGTGCCGGTGAAGCGATTACTTCTCGATGATCGCGAGCACGTCGCGAGCCGAGAGGACGAGGTACTCGTCGCCGTTGTACTTCACCTCGGTGCCGCCGTACTTGCTGTAGAGCACGACGTCGCCGACGGTGACGTCGAGCGGAAGGCGCTCGCCGTTCTCGAAGCGGCCCGGGCCCACGGCGAGGACGACGCCCTCCTGGGGCTTCTCCTTCGCGGTGTCCGGAATGACCAGGCCGGAGGCCGTGGTCTGCTCGGCGTCGAGCGGCTGGACCACGATGCGGTCCTCAAGCGGCTTGATGGCAACCTTGGAGCTGGCGGTCGTCACGATCCGGTCTCCCCCTTCGGAGATCTCACGGGGTTAACTGTTTGGGGTGGCGACCAGGTGGATCCGTCGTCGCGGGTGCCGGACCTGCCCGTCGCTGTGTTGGCACTCTCCGGTGGGGAGTGCCAGAGCCGAGACTAGGACGGCGGTTAGCACTCGGTCAAGCGGAGTGCCAAGCCGATGGCCGTGGCGGCCGGATTCGCGGACGTGGGGGGCGCTTTCCCGGTGCGGTTGTTTCGGGTGGCGACAAGCCCGGCGCGGCCCGCAGGCGAACCACGAGCCCCTACATGTAATCCTCCAGCCGCCCCACGGTGAACCCCTGCTCCTGGATCCGCCTCAGCATCCGCGCGGCGCGCGCCGCCGGGGTGCCCGGGCCGGTGCAGCGGGCCAGCACGATGTCGCCGGGACGCAGCCGCGCCCCCGAGCGGTAGCGCAACGCGTCCCCCCGCGCCGACATCGACGCCCGCCACAGCACCAGCGACCGCACCCCGCACGCCCGCGCCGCCCGCAGGGTGTCCGCGTTGTACGCCCCGGACGGCGGGCGGAACAGCTGCGGCCGCACCCCGCGCCCGCAGATCTCCGCCCGCTGCCCCTCGTACGGCAGCGCCCGCAGGTCGGTGGCGTGGCCGGACGGCGCGGCGAAGGTGGAGACGGGCAGCTTCAGCTCGCGGACCATCCGCTGGAGCGCGGGGTCCCGTACGGCTCCGTCGTACGTCACGAAGACGACCTTCTGCCGGTCGGGCAGCGGCACCCGGTCCACCACGAACGGAAGTGCGAGGCGGCGCGCGGGGGGCGCGGGGGCGGGCGGGAGCGGTCCCGCGAGCCCCCACCGCCGTGCGGCGGCCTCGCGCCCGCCCGTGCGGGGCGCGACCTTCGCCGCCGCCTTGCGGCCGAGGCGCCCGATCGGGTCGACGGACTGCGCGCAGCCCGCCATGGAGAACAGCGAGACCGCGAGCGCACCGGCCACCAGCAGACCGGCCAGCCGCCGGTGCGCGCGTGTCATACGTAGTCCTCCAGCCTGGCCACCGCGTACCCCTTGTCGGTGACCACCTTCATGACGTTGCGGATCATGTCGGGCATGGTGCCCTTCCAGTCCTCGCGTCCCCGGAAATGGGTGAGGATGATGTCGCCGGGGTGCAGGTCGCGGTCCCACTCGCGCCATTCCATGTGATCGGGAAACGCCTCCGCCGCCCACAAGGGCACGGCTTTGACGCCACACGACTGAGCCGCGCGCAGCGTGTCCTCGTTGTAGTTGCCGTATGGCGGCCGGAAGAGCCGGGGCCGTTTGCCCGCCCATTTCTCGATCTTGTCCTGCTGGTCGCAGATCTCGTGGTGCTGGGTGTCGTACGAAAGCGCGGGCATATAGCGGTGGTTGAGGGTGTGGTTGTTGAGGGTGACGCCGAGGCCCTGCATCCGCTTGAAGTACGGGTAGTCGGTGCGGACGAGGTAGTCGCTGAGGAACGCGCTGTACGGGATGCGCAGTTCCTGCATCATCTTCAGCAGCGCCGGGTCCTTCTCGGCCCCGTCGTCGATGGTGAGGAAGACGATCCGCTTCTTGGTCGGCACGGTGGTGAAGACGGGCGGCAGCGAGTCCCCGCCGTCGGTCTCGAACCCCGGCCGGTTGGTGATCTTCGGTTTGACGGCGGGCGGGGCGGGCGCGGCCAGCGGCACCTTGGCCAGCTTCCACTTCTTGGTGGCGGCGACCCGCGCGGCCTGTGCCTCCTTGAGCTGGTCGGAGTAGCCGGCCAGGGCGCGGGCGGCGTCGTTCTGGTACGCCTGCGACCCACCGGCGGGCTTGCTCCCGTGCCGCCCGCCGCCCGGCTCCTCGGCGGCGCACCCGGAGGCGAGCGCGGCGGCGACGAGACCGGCGAGAACGAGACAGGGCGTGCGGCGCGTGCGCGGGGCGCGCGGTGGGCGCGGAGCGCCGCGCGATGCCGATGCCCCGAGTGGTCCGGATGGTCCGAGCGATTGGGGTGGTCCGAGCGATTCAGGTGGTCCGACCGGTCTGAATTCTTCCTTTTGTCGTACTAGCTGCATGCCGCCGCATCCTGTCAGCGCCGGGCCCGATCCCCGGGGCGACACCCGCCACAGGACGCGCCCCGTCCCCCGCCTGGCCCACAATGGGGCAGGTGAACGACCTCGACTCCTTCCGCGCCCTGCTCACCCCCGAGGGCCGGGGCCTGCTGGACTCGCTCCGCGACTACGACCCGTCCCAGGAACTGGCGGTGGCGACCCGGCTGCGCCGCACGCACGCCCCCGAGCTGGTCTCGGCGGCGCTGGCGCAGGCGCGGCTGCGCCAGCGTGCGGTGGCGAAGTTCGGCGCGGACGACGCGTACCGGATGTACTTCACGCCCAACGGCGTCGAGCAGTCGACCCGGGCCTCGGTGGCCGCCTACCGCGCCGGGGTCTTCGCCTCGCACGGCGTACGCGGGGTCGCCGACCTCTGCTGCGGCATCGGCGGCGACGCGCTCGCGCTGGCCCGCGCGGGCATCGCCGTCCTCGCGGTGGACCGCGACGAGCTCACGGCCGAGGTCGCCCGCGCCAACGCGGCGGCGCTCGGGCTCGCCGAGCTGATCGAGGTGCGGTGCGCGGATGTGGCGGACGTGGACACGTCAGGGTGGGACGCGGTGTTCGTGGACCCGGCGCGGCGTGGGGGGCGCGGGCGGATCTTCGACCCGGAGGCGTACTCGCCACCCCTGTCGTGGGCGGTCGGCGCGGCCCTGAAGGCGCCGTTCGCCGCGCTCAAGATCGCCCCCGGTATCCCGCACGAGGCGATCCCGCCGCAGGCCGAGGCCGAGTGGATCTCGGACGGCGGGGACGTGAAGGAGGCGGTGCTGTGGTTCGGGGGCGGAACTCCCGAAGCGGCCGCCGGTGAGGCACGCGGCGGCGCCGGGTCCCATGGCGGCGGCGAGGCGCGCGGCGGCGTCACCCCCGGCTCCGTCCGCGCCACGCTCCTGCCCGCGCACGCGTCCCTGTGGACCTCGGCCCCGCTCCCGGCCCCGCCGGTGGGACCGGTCGGGCGGTATCTGTACGAGCCGGACGGCGCCGTCATCCGCGCGCACCTGGTCGCCGAGATCGTCGCGGCCAGCGGCGGCCGCCTCATCGACGAGACCATCGCGTATGTCACGAACGACGAGCCGTACGTCTCCCCGTACACCACCGCGTACGAGATCACCGACGAACTCCCCTTCAACATGAAGAAGTTGAAGGCGCTGCTGCGCGAGCGCGAGGTCGGGATCCTGACCGTCAAGAAGCGGGGCTCGGCGGTCGAGCCCGAGGAGCTGCGGCGCAAGATGAAGCTCCAGGGGCGCAATGCGGCCACCGTGTTCCTGACCCGGGTGGCGGGAGCGCCGACGATGCTGGTCGGCCACCCGGTGGCGCCTGCGGCGTAACGCTCGTCACATTCCCCCCTCTTTGCAACTGCGCTGTTGTCACAGGGCGTTGTTAGGGTGCAAGAGATCATCCAGACATTCGAGGGGGGCGATGGTGGACAAGCGGCCGGATCTCGGCGTGCCCGAGGAGGACGGGCTCAAGACGCTGGCCGGGGATCTCGACAAGATGCAGCGCCATCTCGACAAGCAGGTCCGCCGGATGGACGGGATCGTCGACCGGATCGAGGCGGGCTGGCGGGGCCCGGCCGGGTCGGCCTACCGCGATCTGCACCGGGGCGCGGCCAAGGACGCCGTGCGCATCCGGCACGTCATCCAGGTCATCGAGGAGGCCGTGCGGCTGAGCCGGGACGGGTTCAGCGAGCAGGACTTCGAAGTCCTCGCGCGGATGCGGGAGATCCAGGACCACGTCGACGTCGCCCGCGAGGCCGACGCGCTCCAGGCCCAGGCCCCCGAGCCGGGGCCGCGCAGCAGCATCAGCGATCTCTGACGTCCGGCAGCCAGGGCCGTACGAACGCTCAACGGGGGAACAGGGGAACATGCCCGACGACGACCACATAGCCGTCAGCTTCGGCACGCTGCGCGAGCTCGCCGGCGAGCTGGAGGACATCCTCAAGCAGCTCAACGAGGAGCTGGGCTCGCTGTACCAGCGTACCGAGAAGGTCGTGCTGACCTGGGAGGGCGCGGCCCGCGAGGCGTTCGTCGACGAACTCGACCGCTGGGACCGCGACATGCAGGACCTCCAGGCCCGCCAGGCCTGGCTCCACGAGGTCGTCACCACCGGCCACGCCAACTACGCGGCGGCGCACCGGGCCGTCATGCGTGGCTGGGGGGCCGCCTGATGGCCACGCCCGTGCCGCAGCCGTCGGCCTCGGCCTCACCCTCCGCGGGCGACGTCAAGCCCTCGCAACCGAACCCGGACAAGACGCCCTCGCCGTCCCCGGGCACCTCCCCCGACCCCAACTACAAGCCGCCGCCACCGCCGCCCACCGGCCCCGACGGCACGCCCAGCGACAAGCGCCGTGAGTGGGAGCGGGAGCGGCTGAAGCAGCCGAAGCCCGACGCGAACGGCGGCTTCGAGGTGCGCCCGGGCCATCTGTACTACGCCTCCGTGCTCGTCCGGGACGAGCAGTTCACCTTCCACAAGGCCGGCAACCAGCTGGTCGAGGACGTCCACTGCCGGCAGGCCGCGGGCAAGGGGGACGGCCCGGACGCGTTCGCCGCCGCGTACGCGGACGTCGCCAAGCGCTTCCTGGAGGTGTGGGCACGCAGCATCCAGAGCATCGGCGGCGTCGCCGTCGGCCTCACCACGACGGCCAACCACTACCAGGCCGCCGACTGGGCGGCCGCCGGGATGAAGCACGACGGCCCGGCGCCGCGCCAGGACCCGCCGATCGGCGTCGGCAACACGCACTACGGCCCGGTCGCCTCGATCAAGTGGACCGGTACGGGCGACGGCACCGACATCCCGTTCCTCGCGGCGCTCGGCGAGATCCCGGACTTCGTCTCCTGGGCGATCGAGCCCGCGATCAAGCAGGGCCTGCGGCTCGGCAAGACGTACGACATCACGCCCGGCGCCGAGACGGACGACCTCCGCAAGATCGGCGACGCCTGGCAGCGGGTGGGCGAGGCCGCCAAGACGTCCGCGCACAACTTCGCGGACATCATCGGCGGCATCACCGACGCGAAGAACAACGACTGGCAGCACGCCATGAACGGCTTCTGCCAGTCGGTCTGGGGCACCACCGCCTGGGGCGAGCCGCGCAGCGAGGACGGCAAGGCCGTGCCCAAGGGCGGCACGGGCCGCGAGTGGCGCACCAACCCCGACAAGGCGCCCGGCGACCGCCAGCCGATCATCGAGATCCTGCAGAAGACCGGCACCGCGGTGCACAAGATCTTCCACGACGTGGCGAAGGTCGCCGACACCACCCGGGACACCACCTCGCGCCTGGGCGCGGAGGCCGGCAAGGCCACCATCAAGGACATCACCGAGGACCTCGACTTCGAGGAGATGACCCGGCTGGCGGCCGGGCTGCTGTTCGCCGAGATCGTGATGAAGTTCCGCTCCCACATGGACAAGGACGCCGTGGACCGGGCGGTCGACGGCTACCAGAAGGCGTTCCACGAGGCGGCCACGGCGCTCAAGGCGCTGCTGCCGGAGCTGGACGAGGCGTTCGACAGCGCGCCCACGTACGAGGCGGAGGAGGCCAGGGCCGAGGCGTACGGCGCGCGGTCGATGGACGAGTTCAAGCAGAGCCACCGCTGGACCAAGCCGGGCAACACCGACCTGGGCATCTACGACGTGGACCTGGCGTCCACCGAGTGGCTGGAGAACTCGCACACGGTGAACAAGCACGTCGGCCTGACCGACGAGCAGCTCGCCCAGCGCCTGCGGGACGAGCTGAAGGGCCCGGTGAAGCCGGAGAGCTCCTGGCCCTACGGTCAGCCGCGGCTGGCGAACGCGTCGACGTTCAAGGACCTGGGTGCGGCGCAGCGGGTCACCCAGTACAACATCGACCAGAACAAGCAGGCCATCAGCGAGTGGATCGCGAAACACCCGGACAAGGGCGCGCCGCTCGAATTCACCTCCGACCAGACGCCGTACGGCGTGAACGGCCGCAGCATCGACCGGCAGGAGATGCGGAACAGCCCGAACCCGGTGGACAAGGCGGAGGACACCTACGGCGTCAAGACCAAACTTGTCTACAATCCGGATCTCGATCCGCCGTTCACCGTCATGACGTCCATGCCGATCGTGGGAAAGAAGCCCTGACACCGTGCCATTCCGCCAAGACACGATCGAGTACTTCCGGCTCGCCGGTGCCAGAACCCTCCTGGAACCGTTCCGGAACGGCACGCTGCCCGGCGATCCCGGGGAATGGCGGGCCGCGCTGGCTCCGCTGATCCGCGGCCTGGCGAACTCCGCCGAGGAGGGCGGCAGGAACCTCTACGAGATCGCGGCCGAACTCCGCCTGGCGGCGGACCTTTTCGCCGCCGCCCCCTCGGATCCGCCGCCTGCCGTGCAGCACATTCCGCCGGCGGATCCCGCCGACCGCACACCCGCCGTACTCCGGGAAATCGCCGCCCATGTCGAGGAATGGAACCGTCTGCCCGAAAGCGGGGCGACGGCCACCACCAGAGAACTCCTCCTCCGATTCCCCCGCCTGAGCCGGATACTGTCCCTTTACTTCGGCCAGGACGGCAGCGCGATCTCCGACGGGATGAGCGACGCCACCGCCGAAGAAGGCATCCGGATGTGGATCTCCCAGGTGCACCCCGCCTGCCCCTGGGAACTCCCGGGCGTGGCGGCCGAATGCACCGAGGCACTGGCGCTCTTCCACGACGAGGACGCCCTGGACCGCTTCTTCGCCCAGGAGCTCGGCGGCGGCTCGGGCGACGCGGACTTCGTGGACTTCCTCCCGCTGCTGGCGAGGCTGTGCATCGACCACATGAAGGAGTTCCACCCTCCCGTGTGGCAGACGGACCTGAGACGATAGGCGACCTGGCATGCGTATCCGCTCCGCCACCTACCCCGACCGCGAAACCGCCCAATGGGCCACCCAGCACGTGGTGACCGCCAACGAGCAGGTCATCCACCGCTGGCTGGCCCGCTCCACCCGGCAGCGGCTCACCATCGAGGCCGCGTGGCCCTCGCGGGACGAGCCGGTCGGGCGGGTGCTGATCCAGGCCATGATGCTGGCCGGGCGCGGGGCCGTCGAGGTGCGGGCCGCCCGGGTCGTGCTGAGGCGCAGCGACGCGAGCCCGCACGGCTTCACCGTGCACGCCACCTTCCCCGTCTACCTCTGAGGCCCGCCCGATGTCCCTGAAGCCGTTCGAACACGACCGTAAGTACGGGGAGTTGGACCAGGTCCTGCGGGCCTATCTCGGGCTCGTCGGCGACGATACGCCCGAGAAGCGAAGCACCGCCCTGGACGCGTACCTGCGGCACACCTGGCACACCCGTCCCTGGGCGCTGGCCACCGCCGAGACCCAGCTGCGGGAGTACGCGAAGAATCCGCCCGGGCGGCTGAGGCTGCGGCTCGGTGAGTTCTATCCCGTGCCCGACGTGGGGCTCGCCGACTCCGAGATCCAGGCGTGGCTCGTGACGCTGGCCGACCACATCCGGCACAGCGTCGAGACGGGTGAGGTGCCGCCGCCCGGCGCACCCCGCACCCACTGGGAGTGGCACGCGCGGTTCCCCGAACTCGGGCAGTTGCTCGGTGGCTGGTTCTCGCAGGACATGCCGGACGAGTTCGCCGACCACGACGCCGCGCTCGACGACTACCTGGGCTCCACCCAGGCCGATCTGACCGCCCGGCTCAGCGGCGAGGTGCATGAACTCCTCGGCCTCGGGCTCGACGAGTCCGGGTACGCCGACGCCCTCGCCGAGCTCGGCATGGAGGTCGATCCGCCCGCGCCGTACGGCCCCGGCGCCTGGCTCACCGCCGTCGCCGAGCGGCTGGTCACGCGAGGTCGGTGAGCTCTTCCGCGTACACCTGGGACAGCGGCTGCGGACCCACGTACTGCTGGCAGTTGCACTGACCGGACTCGAAGCGGACCGGCTTCTTCGACTCGTCCCAGGCGACCGGCACCTCGACCCGCTCGTGGCACTTGCCCTGCTTGTCGTGCTTGGCGAGATGGTGGGTGCAGCCGCAGACCGGCTCCGGGGGCCGGTTGGCGGCCTCCAGGGCGATCCGTTCCTTCCTGGCCGCCTCCAGTCGCTCCAGCTTGCGCTCGTGGCGGGTGCGCAGCGCGGTGCGCGCGTTGTCGGCCACCCAGCCGAAGCCACCCATCCAGAAGACGATGAGGACCCACCAATACCATTCCATCTGCTGCCTCTTCCCCGTGAACGCGCGTCCGTACGTTCCGTACGCGCGTTCAGGATAGGTGCGCGGGCGCGAGGAACCGTAGGGCCCAGCGGCGGTGCCTCACCGCCTTCGTCACCGCGATCAGCCCCATGAGCCAGCACACCAGGCCCAGGCCCATCCCGAGCGTCACCATCCCGTAGGTGTCGTCCCCCGGCCGCGCGCTCGCCGGGACCGCCACGCACACGTACAGCCCCAGCGCGCACATCAGGGCGCCGGGCAGCAGCCAGCCGAGGACCGGGCCGCCCGCGCGCAGCGCCGCGTCCGCCGCCGGGTGACGGTCCAGCTCGGCCCACTGGACGAGCAGTTCACGGATCCGCGCGTCCCCCCGCACCCCGGCCGCTATCGCGATCGAGGTCGGTACGAGCGTGGCGACGCCGATCACCAGGCAGACGAAACCGAACAGCAGCGACAGCGCGTCCAGCGCCTCGGTGAACGCGATCACCGCCGTCCCCGTGAACGCCCAGCCGGTCGCGAGCAGCACCGCCCAGCCCCAGTGCGCCGCGATCCGCCCGGGGCCGAGGAGGCGGCCGAGCAGGTCGTTCAGGACGCCCGCCCGGTCCGCCAGGAGCGCGTCACGGTCCGGCCAGGCACGGATATGCGCAGGTGGTGGCGGGGGCGGCAGGGGCGTGCGGGCTGACATGCGCACGAGGTTACCGGCGTACGGATGCCCACTCGGACCCCCTGCCCCGACCCTCGCCCCGCCCTGCGACCCGCCCTTCGTCCCGTACGCACCTATGGGTAAGTACGCACTTATTAGTGGGTACTTGTCGTGCCGCGCACCCCGGCCGAGACTCGATGCAGATCAACAACGCGCCCGAAAAAGGAGAGTTCACGATGAGTTCGGTATCGGTCGTCGGCCTGGGGGCCATGGGGAGCGCCCTGGCGCGGGCCCTGCTCACGGCGGGGCACGAGACCACGGTCTGGAACCGCACCCCCGCGAAGGCGGACCCGCTCGTCGAGCGCGGCGCCCGGCGGGCCGCGACGGTCGCGGCGGCAGCCGAGGCGAGCGAGGTGGTGGTCTTCTGCCTGCTCGGGTACGCCGATGTGCACGCGCTGGTCGACACGGACGGCGCCGCGCTGCGCGGGCGGGTGGTCGTCAACCTCACCAACGGCTCCCCGGCCCAGGCACGCGAACTGGCCGACAAGGTACGGGCGCTGGGCGCGGACTACCTCGACGGCGGCATCATGGCCGTCCCCGCGATGATCGGCGGCCCTGAGTCCCTGGTGCTGTACAGCGGCTCCACCATCGCCTTCGAGGCGCACCGCGAGACGCTGAAGGTCTTCGGCCGCGCGGTCTACCTGGGCGACGACGCGGGCCAGGCCCCGCTGCACGATCTGGCGCTGCTGACCGGCATGTACGGGATGTTCGCCGGGTTCCTGCAGTCGGTGGCGCTGGTGCGGTCGGCGGGCGGGGACGTCGAGGAGTTCACGACCGCGCTGCTGGTCCCGTGGCTGCACGCCATGTCCGGCGGTCTGCCCGCGATGGCCGCGCAGGCCGCCAAGGGCGAGTACGCGACGACCGGCTCCAACCTCGCCATGCAGGTCGCGGCGCACGACGCGCTCGCGGACCTCGTCCGCGCCCAGGGCATCGGCGCCGACCTCCTCACCCCGCTCTTCGACCTGATGCGCCGGCACACGGCGGACGGGCACGGCGAGGAGGACATCGCGAGCGTAGTGGAGCTGCTGCACCGGCGGTGACGGCCGGCACTGGGTGCGCGGGCGGCGCGCGTCCGGGCGCCCGGCTCCGGGCCGCCGGCACCAGGGCCCCACCGGCCCTGCCGCCGTCCCCCGTTCACTTCCCCTCGTACGCCTCCCGCAGGGCCGCCACGTCCAGCTTCCCCATGCCCATCATGGCCTTCACCGCGCGGTCCACGCCCGCCGGGTCGCCGCCGCTCAGGATCTCCTGCATCTGGCGCGGGACGATCTGCCAGGACAGCCCGTACTTGTCCTTGAGCCAGCCGCACGGGCCCTCCTCGCCGCCGTCGGCGGTGAGCCTGGCCCACAGCTCGTCGACCTCGTCCTGGTCCTCGCAGGTCACCGCGAGCGAGATGGACTCGTTGAAGCTCCAGTTCTGCGGGCCGCCGTTGAGGGCGGTGTACTGCTGGCCCGCGAGCTCGAAGGTGATCGTCATGACGGAGCCGGTGCGGCCCGGCGCCGCGTCCGTGTACCGCGTGCTGTCGACGATCCGCGAGTCGCCGCCGAAGACGGAGACGTAGTACTTCGCGGCCTCCTCGGCCTGGTCGTCGAACCACAGGAACGTCGTGATCTTCTGTGCGGGCATGGGTGCTGCCTCCCGGTCGGCCGGGCCTCCGGCGGGTGCCGGCGGCTTCCGAGAGGTAGACCGGACCCGCTCCGGAAACTCATCGCGCCCCAGCCCCGCGCCCGCCCCCGCCGCAGCTCCCGCTCCCGCTCCCGAGCCCATCGGGCGCGGCTCTAGACGTAGTCCTCCAGGCGGGCCACCGCGAAGCCCTGCTCCTGGATGTGGCGGAACATGTTCGCCACCATCTCCGTCATCGTGTGGCCCTTGAGCTCACCCTTGCCCCGGAAGTGGGCGAGGATGATGTCGCCGGGGTGCAGCTTCTTGTCACCGCGCTGGTACTGCATGTTCTGGATCTGCATCGACTCGCGCCACAGCACGATCGTCTGCGGCCCGCACGCCTTGACCGCCGCGCGCGTCGCCTCGTTCCAGTTGCCGTACGGCGGGCGGAAGAGCCGGGGGGCCTTGCCGTACTCCTTGGTCAGCTTCTCCTGCTGGCCGCATACCTCGTGCTGCTGCCGGGAACCGCTCTCCGTACGCATGTTGGGGTGCGTCAGGGTGTGGTTCTCGATGGAGTTGCCGAGCTCCTGGAGAGGCTTGAAGTAGCCCTTGTTGTCGCTGATGGCCGCGTCGGTCAGGAACATCGTGAAGGGGACCTTCAGATCCCGCATCATCTCGACGAACTTGGGGTCCTTCTCGGCCCCGTCGTCGAACGTCACGAAGACGATCTTCTTGTCCGTCGGGATGTCGCTGATCACCGGGACCTCGCCCGGCTTCGGCTTCACGGGCTTGTCGGCCGGGGGCGCGGGCGCCGCCGGGAACGGCTTGAGGCCCCACTTGCGGTACGCGGCCTCGCTCGCGGAGCCGTTGTCGTCGGCCGGGGCGGAGGCCGACCCGGACGGCGTGGCGGGCGCCGCGCCGCCCGTCTTCTTCCCGCCGTCCCCGGAGTCGCCCGACGAACCGGACGAACAGCCCGTGGCCAGCAACACCCCAGACAGAACCAGTGCCGCCGCTGCCGCGCTCTTCTTACCCACTGTGAACCAACCGTCCGACCGCCGACGCGTACATCCCTGCATACATCCCTGCGTACAGCTCGATGCAGAATTCAGGCGGGAGGTTCCACTCCCAGCGACTCGAACCGCCAGCGGTGCACCGCCCGGGTCACCAACTCGCCGTCGGGCTCCGGGAGTTCGGGGAGATCCGCGTCGTACGCCGCGTCCCACCAGGTGATCACCAGGACGCGGTCCTGGGGCGCCGCGAAGACCTCCCGGCGCAGCGGCACGGACGGCAGCGACTGGGCGCGGGCCCATTCCAGCAGCTCCGCGCCCCGGCCCTCGGCCGCCCGCGCCTCCCACATCAGAGCGACCGTCACGAGTACAGGTTCTCCTTGCTGATCTCGTGCACATGGTCGTGGTCGTGCGAGTGGCCGTGCGTGCCCGGCACATGCGGGTCCGTCACCGGCAGCGAGGAGTCCGCCGACAGCTCCAGGTCGGACGCGGGCCGGTTGCGGGCCACCATCTCGGCGCCGAGCGCCGCCACCATCGCCCCGTTGTCGGTGCACAGACCGGGCCGGGGCACCCGCAGCCGGATGCCCGCCCGCTCACAGCGCTCCTGGGCCAGCGCGCGCAGCCGCGAGTTGGCGGCGACGCCGCCGCCGATCATCAGATGGTCGACGCCCTCGTCCTTGCAGGCCCGTACGGCCTTGCGGGTGAGGACGTCGACGACGGCCTCCTGGAAGGACGCGGCCACGTCCCGGACCGGCACGTCCTCGCCCGCCCGGCGCTTGGCCTCGATCCAGCGGGCCACGGCCGTCTTCAGACCGGAGAAGGAGAAGTCGTACGCCGCGTCGCGCGGGCCGGTCAGACCGCGCGGGAACGCGATCGCGGCCGGGTCGCCCTCCTTGGCGAGCCGGTCGATGACCGGGCCGCCCGGGAAGCCCAGGTCGAGGACCCGGGCGATCTTGTCGAAGGCCTCGCCCGCCGCGTCGTCGATGGTCGCGCCCATCGGCCGTACGTCGGCGGTGATGTCGGGCGCGAGCAGCAGCGAGGAGTGGCCGCCGGAGACGAGCAGCGCCATCGTCGGCTCGGGCAGCGGGCCGTGCTCCAGCTGGTCGACGCAGATGTGCGAGGCGAGGTGGTTGACGCCGTACAGCGGCTTGTTCAGCGCGTACGCGTACGCCTTGGCCGCCGAGACGCCGACGAGCAGCGCGCCCGCGAGCCCGGGACCCGCCGTCACCGCGATGCCGTCGAGGTCCTTGGCGGAGATCCCGGCGGTCTTCAGGGCGCGCTCGATGGTGGGGACCATCGCCTCCAGATGCGCGCGCGAGGCGATCTCCGGCACCACGCCGCCGAACCGGGCGTGGGTGTCCACGCTGGACGCGACGGCATCGGCGAGCAGCGTCGTACCGCGCACGATGCCGACGCCGGTCTCGTCGCAGGAGGTCTCGATACCGAGTACGAGCGGTTCGTCAGCAGCCATCAGTCAGTCTCTTCTGTTTCTCGGTCGTGTTCCTGGACGATCAGTCGCATCACGAGCGCGTCGACGTTGCCCGGCTGGTAGTAGCCGCGCCGGAAGCCGATGGGCTCGAAGCCGAAGCGCTCGTAGAGCTTCTGGGCCCGGGTGTTGTCCACCCGCACTTCGAGCAGGACCTCGTCGCACTCGAAGGCGGTGGCGTGCTTGAGCAGATCGGTCAGGAGCCGGGCGCCGAGCCCGGTCCCCCACTGGTCGCGGGCGGCGGCGATGGTCTGCACATCGCCGAGCCCGCCGGCCGCCGCGAGACCCGCGTAGCCGACGACCGTGCCTTCCTCGTCCTCGGCGACCACATACCGCCGGGTCGCGCCCGGCCCCCTGGCGTGCGCCAGCTCCGACCAGAACATCCCGGCCGACCAGGCGTCCTCGGGGAAGAGGTCGTGTTCGAGGGCCAGCACCGGCGCTATGTCCCACCAGCGCATCTCCCGCAGCGCGACGCCGCTCACCGGGGAGTGACCACCTTGTAGTTCTTGGGCACCTGGGCGTCCGGGCGGCGCAGGTACAGCGGCGTGGGCGGCAGGAACTCCGCGCCCGCCGCCAGCCGCTCGGCCGCCAGGGAGGCGAGCGCCGCCGCCGACTGGTGCTCGGGCCCGCGCGCGTCCGGGAACACCTCGGGATAGAGGAGCGCGCCCGCGCCGACCACCGGCACCCCGGCGACCTGCTCGGCGATGTCGGCGGGCCGGTCGACGGACGGCTCACTCGCACGGGTGCGGAAGTCGTCGTAGCGGGCCCAGTAGACCTCTTTGCGGCGGGCGTCGGTGGCGACCACGAACGGCCCCTCGATCCCACTGGCGTAGGCGAGGCCGTCGAGCGTGCACAGGCCGTGGACCGGCACGCCGAGCACCGAGCCGAAGGTCGCGGCCGTCACCAGACCGACGCGCAGTCCGGTGTACGGGCCGGGGCCGACCCCGACGACCAGGTCCGTGACGGCGTCGAGCTTCAGTCCGGCGTCGGCGAGCACCTTGTGGACGGCGGGCAGCAGCAGCTCCCCGTGTCTGCGGGCGTCCACCTGACTGGTCTCGGCGACGACGTCCGTGCCGTCGTGCAGGGCGACGGTGACGGCGGGGGTGGCGGTATCAACGGCGAGCAAGAGCACGCGAACAGCCTACGGCCACGGCGCCGGAGGCACGGCGTCCCGCCCTGGCCGCCACCGGCTGCTACCGTCAGCCGCAGATATATGACCGGCAGGTGTGTTCGTACGAAAGGGGCCGACAGGTGGCACGGAGCAGCTCGGGATTTGTGGCCGGGCTCACCGCGGCGGCGCTGGCGGTGGTCGGCTTCCTCGCCTACCAGGCGTCGGCGAGCGCCCCCTCGGCCGCGGATCTGGCGGCCCCGGGCACCACCGTCTCGCCCTCCCCGCACGCCTCGGCCGCCGTACCGCCCAAGGGCTCGGCCCCCGGCAAGGACGCGACGGCGCTCCCGGAGAACACCGGCATCGGCCCGCGCACCGTGTACTCGCTGAGCGCCAAGCGCGTCTGGCTGGTCGGCACGAAGGCCCTGAAGGGCCAGCCGCCGAAGAACTTCGAGGTCATGCCCGCGACGGTCAACCCGAAGCCCGGCACGTACGCGGTGACCTCGCGCTCCAGCAAGGTCACCGGTTCGGACGGCGTGGAGATCGAGCACGTGGTCCGCTTCACCGCCGTCGACTCCGTGACGATCGGCTTCAGCGCCGCCGTCAACGGCACGCTGCCCACCCCCGACCCGAGCAAGCACACCGGCGGCATCCGCATGAAGCGGGCGGACGGGGACGCGCTGTGGACGTTCGCGACGATCGGCTCGAAGGTCGTCGTGGTCCCGTAGTACCGGGCCCGCGGTACCGGGCCCCGTAAGGGGCGCGGGGAACTGCGCGAGCAACCACGCACGGTCCGCAGCCGACGAACCGCACGTTCAAAAGGCACACCCGAAAGGGTTACGCCGCGTCGCGCCGGACGCCGCCGCGTGCATCCTTCTCCACGGCACCGGCCGCAGGCCGCTCCGCCTCCGCAGGATTCGGCGGAGTGGAGACCGCGTTCGCCGCCGCGCAGGACGCCAGCAGATCGCTCATCGACACACCCTGCGCGCCCTTGGGCTGCGCCTTGGGCTCCGACACGGTCATGGCGGCCTCCCGGCTCCTGGAGAAGGCGTGGTTAGGTAGACCTAACCAGGTCTCTGTATCCATGTGACCACGCCCGGCGGGACCCGCGCAACATTTTGCCGACGGCTTGTCGGAACGTACGTATCCCCCGCACATCCCGCGCGCCGCGGCGGCCCCCGCCGACCGCTCCGTGGACTACAGCCCCTCGACCCCGGCGTCCGACCAGCGCCCGCCGAGACCGCGCACGGTGACCGCCCTGCGGTCGTCGTCCGTCTCGCCGACCACGCGGTCGATCACGACGTGCAGCCGGTCCTCCGACAGCTCCTCCACCTTGCCGTCGCCCCACTCCACGACCACCACGGACTCGGGCAGCGAGACGTCCAGGTCGAGGTCCTCCATCTCGTCCAGACCGCCGCCGAGCCGGTACGCGTCGACGTGCACCAGCGCCGGGCCGCCGGTCAGGGACGGGTGGACGCGGGCGATCACGAAGGTGGGGGACGTCACCGCGCCCCGCACCCCCAGGCCCTCGCCGAGGCCGCGCGCGAGCGTCGTCTTGCCCGCGCCGAGTTCGCCGGTGAGCAGGACGAGGTCGCCGGGTCGCAGCAGTTTGGCGATCCGGCGGCCCAACTCCTGCATTTCGGCCGGGGAGTGGAGAGTGAGCCGGGTCGTGGCCTCAGCTGCCTGGCTGTGCGGTGCTTCCATACGTGCCAACGTTAGTCGCCTCCGGCACCGCCCCGACGCGCGCCAGCAGGTCCGCGAGGCGGTCGGTGACCGTCTCGGGGTGCTCCAGCATCACCAGGTGCCCGCCGTCCGGGACGATGACGAGCTCGGAGTCGGGCAGCCGGTCCGCGATGGACTCGCTGTGCGAGCTGGGCGTCACCAGATCGCGGTCCCCGGCCAGCACCAGGACCGGCACCTCGGCGAAGACCTGGAGCGCCGCAGCCTTGTCGTGGTCGTCGAACGCCGGATAGAACTCCGCCACGACGTCGATCGGCGTTCCTTCGATCATTCGCTCGGCGAACCGTGCGATCGCCGGATCGACGTCCTTGGAGGAGAACGAGTAGCGCTTGATGGTCCCCGCGAACAGGTCGGCCGTGGCCCGCCGCCCCCGCTCCACCAGCTCAGCCTGCGAGCCGAGCGCCTTCAGGACGCCGGGCAGGATGCGGCGCACCGCGTTCACGCCCGCCACCGGCAGCCCGTAGCTGACCTCGCCGAGCTTGCCCGAGGAGGTGCCCACGAAGGCGACGCCGACGACCCGGTCGCGGATCAGCTCCGGGTACTGGTCGGCGAGCGCCATGATCGTCATGCCGCCCATGGAGTGCCCCACGAGCACCAGCGGCCCCTCGGGCGCCGCCGCGTCCAGGACCGCCTTCAGATCGCGGCCCAGCTGGTCGATGGTGACGGGCTTGCCCTGGGTCTGCGCCTCGCCGCGCGCCGAGCGGCCGTGGCTGCGCTGGTCCCAGTGGACGGTCCGCACGACCCCGCGCAGCGCGGCCCGCTGGAAGTGCCAGGCGTCCTGGCTGAGACAGAAGCCGTGCGAGAAGACGACGGTGACGGGCGCGGGGGGCTTGCGGCCGAACAGCCGCCGCCGGCGCGGGCCGTCGCCGTCACCGGGCGGCTCGACCTCGTCGCTCTCGTAGTAGAGCTCGGTGCCGTCGTCGGCGTACGCGCGGCCCGGCATGCCGCGCAGGGCTCCGTACGGGCCCGTCGCGTCCAGCGCGAGCCTGGCCCTCTTGCGCATCCCGCGCCCGACGGTGAGCCGCTCCACCGCGACCCCGGCCGCGGCGCCCGCCGCCACCACGCCTATCGCGGCACCGGCCAGACCCGCCCGGCGCCAGCCGCCCGCGGCCGCCTGCACCACGTCCCCCGCGCTGGTCTCGCTCACCGTGCCGCTCCCGTGGTTCTAGTGATCGGACAGTCATAGACAGGTCACGTACGCCCGCTGTCAGGCCCACATGCTCATTCGCTCATGCGCTCAGCCGTCAAGGCGGTCGTTCGGACTCTCGTTCACATAGACGCGCGGCACCCGCGAACCGATCCGGGTGACGATCTCGTACGCGATGGTGTCCGCCGCCCGTGCCCAGTCCTCGGCGCTCGGCTCGCCCCGGTCGCCGGGGCCGAACAGGACCGCCTCCGCGCCCGGTTCGACGGCGTCCCCGTCGAGGTCGACCACGAACTGGTCCATGGCGACCCGCCCCGCGACCGTCCGCACCTTCCCGCCGACCAGGACGGGCCCGCGCCCGGAGGCGTGCCGGGGAATCCCGTCCGCGTAGCCGAGCGGAACGAGCGCGAGGTTGGTCTCTGCCCTGGTGACGTAGTGATGCCCGTAACTGACGCCGTGACCCGCCGGGACCTGCTTGGCCAGCGCCACGGACGCGGCGAGCGTCATCACCGGCCGCAGCCCGAAGTCGGCCGGGGTCCCGAGCTCGGGCGCGGGGCTGACGCCGTACATGGCGATACCCGTCCGTACCAGGTCGAAATGCGACTCGGGGATGGTGAGAGTGGCCGGCGAGTTGGCGATGTGCCGCACCTCGGGCTCGACGCCCTCCTTCTCCGCGTACGCCAGGAGCTCGCGGAAGACCGTGAGCTGGGCGGCGATGGAGGGGTGGCCGGGCTCGTCGGCGCAGGCGAAGTGCGACCAGAGGCCGGTGACGCGGACCTCGGGGGTGGCGAGGGCGGCCTGGACGAGCTCGGGCCAGTCGGCGGGCTGGCACCCGTTGCGCCCGAGCCCGGTGTCGGCCTTGAGCTGGATACGCGCGACGCGTCCGGCGGCGCGGGCGGCCTCGGTGACCTCCCGCAGCGCCCACATCCCGCTCACCGACACGTCGATGTCGGCCTCGATCGCCTCGCGCCAGGGCCCGCCCGGCGTCCACAGCCAGCACAGCATCCGGCCACCGATCCCGGCCGCGCGCAGCGCCAGGGCCTCCTGCGGAGTGGCGGTGCCGACCCAGGCGGCGCCCGCCTCGACCGCGGCCCGGGCACACGGCAGCGCGCCGTGCCCGTACGCGTCCGCCTTCACGACGGCCATGAGCTGCGCGCCCGGGGTACGGGCACGCAGCGCACGGACGTTGGCGCGCAGCGCGGCCAGATCGATCTCGGCGCGGGCCCGGGTGTGCAGTGTCTGAGTCATCGCGGTCATCGCGCCAAGTCTCTCAGAGCTCACCCCCGGGCTCAGGAACCGGGCCGGTGCCCCCAGATGTGGACCGGGTCACCCTTGCGCAGCACGCCCCACAGACGCCGGGCGTCGGAGTAGGTCAGATTGACGCATCCACGCGAGCCGACGGCCGAATAGACGTTGTCGTAGATCCCGTGGAACGCCTGCCCGCCGCTGAAGAACTGCGCGTACGGCATGGGGGCGTGGTAGATCGTCGACCAGTGGTTCTTGTGCCGCCAGTAGACGGGGTAGGTGCCGGTACGGGTGGCGTACCCGGGCCGTCCGGAGCGGATGGGAAGGGGCCCGAGGACCACGTTCCGTCCGTTCTGCACCCACATGAGCTGCCGGTCCAGATCGACACAGGCGATACGACTCTTGCGGACGGGGCAGTGACCGGAGGCGTTCGGCCGGTCCTTGGCGGCGAGCAGCCGGATGGTGCCCCAGGTGACGGGTCCGGCGAAGCCGTTGGCCGGCCGGATGCCGCGCTCGGTCTGGAACCGGCGGATCGCGGCGCAGTCGGCGGTGGACTGCTTCCCGTCCACGGGCAGCCTGAGCCACCGCTCCACCTGCCGCTGATACGGCCCGGCCTGCCTGCTGCACGCGACGGCCCCCACCTCGTTGCCCGGCACGTACTCGACGAGCGGCGCCGCCACCCTGGGCGCGACGGGCTCGACGGCGTCCTCGGCGGGACCGGGCTCGTACACGAGGGGCGGCAGCACCTGGTCGGGCGTGTCCATGAGGTACGGGATGTCGCCGGGGGCGCGGGGTTCACCGGGGACGAGGGATTCGGGCGCGACGGGGGCGGCTTCGCCGGGGGCGGGTGCGGTGCCGGGGGCGGGAGGTCCTGGGTGCGGGGGGACGGGGTAGGAGGCCGCTTGGGGGGTGGGGGCTGCGGCGCCCAGGGCGAGGGTGGCGGCGAGGGCGAGGCCGCCGAGGACGCGTTTGCGTCGGTTTCGGGTGCTGCGTGGCGGAATACGTCGTTCGCTCATGGACCCAGCGAACCGTCGGCCCCGGGCGTGTCGCGGACGCCGCGCGGGGCACGGGGCGCGCCATCATCCACCCGGGGGCTACGCCCCCGGACCCCTTCGCGGGGCCTGCGGCCCCTGCGCCCCTTTGTCTGCGGACCGTGCTGGGTTGCTCGCGCCCACGCGGCGGAGCCGCAAATCGACACAGCCCCGCGCCCCTACAGGAGGGCCCGAAGGGCCCATCCAAGGGGCGCGGGGAACTGCGCGAGCAACCCCCACCGGCCCGCAGACGAAACGACAACCGCCGGAGGCTTTGGGGAAGGGGCGGGGTGGGGAATGCCCGCCCGCCGGAGGCGGAAACGGGGTTCGGGGCGGAGCCTCGGTGGGACCGGGGCGGGTCAGGCGTAGGTGTCGCGCCACGCCGACGGGAGCGCCGCGGCGACGGCCGAGGCCGTCAGCGGTGCGGCAGCCGCCGCACGCCGCGCCGCCAGACCATGGAGATACGCCCCCACGGACCCCGCGTCCCGCGCGGAAAGCCCCGCCGCCAGCAACGACCCCGCGAGCCCCGACAGCACGTCACCGCTCCCGGCCGTCGCCAGCCACGGCGTACCCGTCGGGTTGACCCGGACCGGCAGCCGCCCGCCGGGGTCGGCGACCAAGGTGGTCGACCCCTTCAGCAGCACCGTCGCCCCGTACCGCGAAGCCAGCTCGCGCACGCACCGCAGCCGCCCCGCCTCCACCTCCGCCCGGCTCACCCCGAGCAGCGCCGCCGCCTCCCCGGCGTGCGGGGTGAGCAGCGTCGGCGCGGTCCGCGCCCGTACCGCCTCGGCGTCCAGACCCCGCAGCCCGTCCGCGTCGACGAGCACCGGCACATCGGAGGCGAGGACGTCGGCGACGCCCGGCGCGTCCCCGAGGCCGGGTCCGACCACCCACGCCTGGACCCGCCCCGCCTTGGCCGGCGGCCCGTCCGAGACCAGCGTCTCCGGGAAACGGGCCACGACCCCGTCGGCGGCGTGCCCCACGTACCGCACCGCCCCCGCGCCCCCGCTCAGCGCGCCCGCGACGGCGAGCACCGCCGCGCCCGGATAGCGCGCGGACCCGGCGACGATCCCGAGCACACCCCGCCGGTACTTGTCGCTCTCTCCCGCCGGTACCGGCAACAGCTGCGCCACGTCCGCGTGTTGCAGCGCCTCGCAGTCCGGCACGGACGGCAGGAACTCGTCCAGACCGATGTCCACGAGCCGTACGGCGCCGGTGTACGCGTGCGCGGGGTCGATGAGCAGGCCCGGCTTGTACGTCCCGAACGTGACCGTCGCGTCGGCGTGCAGGGCCTCCCCGTCCACCTCCCCGGTGTCGGCGTCGACACCGCTGGGGAGGTCCACGGCGACGACGAGCGCGTTGGAGCCGCGGGCCGCGCGGGCCACCGGCACCGCGTCGGGGCGCAGGCCGCCATGGCCGCCGATGCCGGTGATGCCGTCGAGGACGAGGTCGGCGGCGGCGAGTACGTCGTACGGGTCGTCGGCGACGCGGCCGCCGGCCCGCAGCAGCGCGGCGAGTCCGCCGGGGTGCGCGCGGTCCGGCGCGAGCAGTACGGCGTTGACGCCCGCCCCGCGTCGGGCCAGGCGGGCGCCGGCGTACAGCGCGTCCCCGCCGTTGTCCCCGCTGCCCGCCAGGACGACGACGCGGGCGCCGTACACCCGGCCGAGGGTTCCCGCGCAGGCTGCCGCCAGGCCGGCGGCGGCGCGCTGCATGAGGGCCCCCTCGGGGAGCCGGGCCATCAGTTCCCGCTCGGCGGCCCGAACGGTCTCCACGCGATAAGCGATACGCATGGGTCCACCCTTCCGAATCCCGGCCCCGCCTGCCACCCCGGCGACGGCCTCCGGCGGTGGTCGGTTGTCTGCGGGCCGGTGGGGGTTGCTCACGCAGTTCCCCGCGCCCCTAAAGGAGGGCCCGAAGGGCCCATCTAAGGGGCGCGGGGCTGTGACATTTGCGGCTCCGCCGCGTGGGCGCGAGCAACCCAGCACGGTCCGCAGACGAAGGGGTGGGGTGCAGGGGCGGAGCCTCGCAGCGGGGTGCAGGGGGCGCAGCCCCCGCAAAGGGGTCCGGGGGCCCCTTTGCCCCGGGAGACCACCTTCACCCCCACCCACCCCCGGAGGCCACGCGGCGGAGCCGCACATGTCACTGCGGGAACGGGCGGGGTGGGGGGTCAGCCCTCCGCGATCACCACCGCCGACGCCACCCCCGCATCATGGCTCAACGACACATGCCACCCCCGCACCCCCAACGCCTCCGCCCGCGCGGCCACCGTCCCCCGTACCCGCAGCCGCGGCTGCCCGCTCTCCTCCACGTACACCTCCGCGTCCGTCCACTGCAGGCCCGCCGGCGCGCCCAGGGCCTTCGCCAGGGCCTCCTTCGCGGCGAAGCGGACCGCCAGGGACGCGGTGCCCCGGCGCTCGCCGCTCGGCAGCAGCAACTCCTGCTCCACGAACAGGCGTTGGAGCAGGCCGGGCGTGCGCCGCAGCGACTCCCCGAAGCGTTCGACCTCGGCCACGTCGATTCCCACCCCGATGATCATTCGACGGTGACCGACTTCGCGAGGTTGCGCGGCTGGTCGACCTCGTTGCCCCGCGCCGTGGCCAGCTCGCAGGCGAAGACCTGGAGCGGGACCGTGGCGACGAGCGGCTGGAGGAGTGTCGGCGTCGCCGGGATGCGGATCAGATGGTCCGCGTACGGCACGACCGCCTCGTCCCCGACCTCCGCGATCACGATCGTCCGCGCCCCCCGCGCCCTGATCTCCTGGATGTTGGAGACGATCTTGTCGTGGAGGACGGAACGGCCCCGCGGCGAAGGAACCACCACCACCACCGGCAGATCGGGCTCGATCAGCGCGATCGGGCCGTGCTTCAGCTCCCCCGCCGCGAATCCCTCCGCGTGCATGTAGGCCAGTTCCTTGAGCTTCAGCGCGCCCTCCAGCGCCACCGGGTAGCCCACATGGCGGCCCAGGAACAGCACCGTGTTCTTGTCCGACAGCGACCGCGCGAGCTCGCGCACCGGCTCCATCGTCTCCAGGACCTGGTCGACGTCCTGCGCGATCGACGCCAGGTCACGGATGACCGCCTGGATCTCGTCGCCCCACTTCGTGCCGCGCACCTGGCCCAGGTACAGGGCCACCAGATAGCAGGCGACCAGCTGGGTCAGGAACGCCTTGGTGGACGCGACGGCGACCTCGGGGCCCGCGTGCGTGTACAGGACCGCGTCCGACTCGCGCGGGATCGTCGAGCCGTTGGTGTTGCAGATCGCCAGCACCTTCGCGCCCTGCTCGCGCGCGTGCCGCAGCGCCATCAGGGTGTCCATGGTCTCGCCGGACTGCGAGATCGCGATCACCAGCGTGCGCTGGTCGAGGATCGGGTCCCGGTAGCGGAACTCGCTGGCGAGCTCCGTCTCGCAGGGGATCCGCGTCCAGTGCTCGATCGCCAGCTTCGCGATCATGCCCGCGTGGTACGCCGTACCGCACGCCACGATCACGACCTTGTCGACCTCGCGCAGCACCGACGCCGGGATGCGCACCTCGTCGAGCGTCAGCGAGCCCGCCGCGTCGATACGGCCGAGCAGCGTATCGGCCACGGCCTTGGGCTGCTCGGCGATCTCCTTGAGCATGAAGTAGTCATAGCCCCCCTTCTCCGCGGCCGACGCGTCCCAGTCCACGTGGTACGACCGCACCTTCGCGGGAGCCCCGTCGAAGTCGGTGACCGACACACCGTCCCGCCGCAGCTCCACGACCTGGTCCTGGCCCAGCTCGATCGCGGACCGCGTGTGGGCGATGAACGCGGCCACGTCCGAGGCGAGGAAGGACTCACCCTCTCCAACGCCCACCACCAGCGGGGAGTTCCGGCGCGCCCCGACCACCACGTCCGGCTCGTCCGCGTGCACCGCGACCAGGGTGAACGCGCCGTCGAGGCGCCGGCACACCTGCCTCATCGCCTCGGCCAGGTCCTCGGTGGAGGAGTACGCCTCGGCCAGCAGATGCGCCACGACCTCGGTGTCCGTCTCGGAGGCCAGCGCGTGGCCGCGCTCCGCCAGTTCGGCCCGCAGCGCCGCGAAGTTCTCGATGATCCCGTTGTGGACGACCGCGACCCGGCCCGCGTTGTCCAGGTGCGGGTGGGCGTTGGCGTCGGTCGGGCCGCCGTGGGTGGCCCACCGGGTGTGCCCGATGCCCGTGGTCCCGCTCGGCAGCGGGCCGTCGACCAGGGCCTTCTCCAGATTGACGAGCTTGCCCGCCTTCTTGGCCGCGGCCAGGCCGCCGTCCGCGAGGACCGCGACCCCCGCCGAGTCGTAGCCCCGGTATTCGAGGCGCTTGAGACCGGCGATGACAACATCGAGCGCTGACTGCGCTCCCACGTACCCCACGATTCCGCACATGGCCGCAGCCTACGACCGCGGGGCCGCTCCAGGGGGAGCACTCGCGCGGCCTGCCCGCGGGCGGGTACGCACGTGACCCACCCCACCCCCCACTTCCGGCCGCCACCCCCGACAATGGCCATGTGATCACTTCGCCGCCACGAAGCGCCCACCGCCGGGCGGACTCGACACCGTACGTAGACCTGACCCGCAGCGAATGGAGCGCGCTGCGTGACAAGACGCCGCTGCCGCTGACCGCCGAGGAGGTGGAGCGGCTGCGCGGGCTCGGCGACGTCATCGACCTGGACGAGGTGCGGGACATCTATCTGCCGCTGTCCCAGCTGCTCAACCTGTACGTACAGGCCACCGCCCAGCTGCGCGGCTCCCTCAACACGTTCCTGGGCGACGCGGGCAACGGCCACGGCGCCCAGCGCGGCACCCCGTTCGTCATAGGCGTGGCCGGGTCCGTCGCCGTCGGCAAGTCCACGGTCGCCCGCCTCCTGCAGGCGATGCTGGCCCGCTGGCCCGAGCACCCGCGCGTGGAGCTGGTCACCACCGACGGCTTCCTGTACCCGATGGCCGAGCTGCAAAAGCGCGGCCTGATGTCGCGCAAGGGCTTCCCCGAGTCGTACGACCGGCGCGCCCTGACCCGGTTCGTCGCCGACATCAAGGCGGGCAAGGACGAGGTCACCGCCCCCGTCTACTCGCACCTCATCTACGACATCGTGCCCGGCGAGCGGCTCACCGTGCGCCGCCCCGACATCCTCATCGTCGAGGGCCTGAACGTCCTGCAGCCCGCCCTGCCCGGATCGGACGGCCGCACCCGGGTCGGCCTCGCCGACTACTTCGACTTCAGCGTGTACGTCGACGCCCGCCCCGAGGACATCGAGACCTGGTACCTGAATCGTTTCCGCAAGCTGCGCGAGACGGCCTTCCAGAACCCGTTCTCGTACTTCCGCAAGTACACCCAGGTCTCCGAGGAAGAAGCCCTCGACTACGCCCGCACCACCTGGCGGACCGTCAACCGGCCCAACCTGGTGGAGAACGTGGCCCCCACCCGCGGCCGCGCCACCCTGGTCGTCCGCAAGGGCCCCGACCACAAGGTCCAGAAGCTGTCCCTGCGCAAGCTGTAGGAACGGCCGCGGGAACGGCGAAGGGCGGCCCCGCCGATGCGGGGCCGCCCTTCGCGGTCACGGTCACTCACGTACGTACTACGTACGTACGTCAACCCAGCTAGCCCAGCGCGGACTTCACCACGTCCGCCAGGCGGCCCGCCACCGACCGCGCCTGGTCGATGTCGGCGGCCTCGACCATCACGCGCACCAGCGGCTCGGTGCCCGAGGGGCGCAGCAGGACGCGGCCGGTGGAGCCCAGCTCGCGCTCGGCCTCGGTGACCGCGGAGGTCAGCTCGGCGGAGGTGGAGACGCGGGACTTGTCGACGTCGGGGACGTTGACCAGGACCTGTGGCAGGCGCTCCATGACACCGGCCAGGTCGGCCAGCGAGCGGCCGGTCGCGGCGAGGCGCGCGGCCAGCATCAGACCGGTGAGCGTGCCGTCGCCGGTGGTGGCGTGGTCGAGGATGATCACGTGGCCGGACTGCTCGCCGCCGAGCGCGTAGCCGTGCTCCTTCATCGACTCCAGGACGTAGCGGTCGCCGACGCCGGTCTGGACGACGGAGACGCCTTCGCGCTCCATCGCGATCTTGAAGCCGAGGTTGGACATCACCGTGGCGACGACCGTGTTGCCGCGCAGGGTGCCCGCCTCGCGCATGGCGAGGGACAGCACGGCGAGGATCTGGTCGCCGTCGACCTCGTTGCCCTGCGCGTCCACGGCCAGGCAGCGGTCGGCGTCCCCGTCGTGCGCGATGCCGAGGTCGGCGCCGTGCTCGACGACGGCGGCCTTCAGCAGGTCCAGGTGGGTCGAGCCGCAGCCGTCGTTGATGTTGAGCCCGTCCGGCTCGGCGCCGATCGTGACGATCTCGGCCCCGGCCCGCGTGAACGCCTCGGGCGAGACGCGCGCGGCGGCGCCGTGCGCCTCGTCGAGGACGACCTTCAGCCCGTCGAGACGGTTGGGCAGCACACCGATGAGGTGGGCGACGTACTTGTCGAAGCCCTCCTCGTACGTACGCACACGGCCCACACCGGCGCCCGTCGGCCGCTCCCACGGCTCACCCGTGCGGTGCTGCTCGTAGACGCGCTCGATGCGGTCCTCCAGCTCGTCGGCGAGCTTGTGGCCGCCGCGCGCGAAGAACTTGACACCGTTGTCCGGCATGGCGTTGTGGCTGGCGGAGAGCATCACGCCGAGATCCGCGCCCAGGACGCCGGTGAGATACGCGACGGCCGGGGTCGGCAGCACACCGACGCGCAGCACGTCGACGCCCGCGCTCGCCAGACCCGCGACGACCGCGGCCTCCAGGAACTCCCCGGACGCGCGGGGGTCGCGGCCGACCACCGCGGTGGGCCGATGGCCCGCGAACGTACCCGCCTCGGCCAGCACGTGCGCCGCCGCGACCGACAGGCCGAGCGCGAGCTCCGCCGTCAGATCCGCGTTGGCCACGCCGCGTACACCGTCCGTGCCGAAGAGTCGTCCCACTGCTGTCCTCCATTGCGATCCACCAGGCGCCGCACCCGGACGCCCGCGACTGGGGTCGAAAAGAACGCCGCCCCGGCAGCACGGAGAGTGCTGCCGGGGCGACGATTTGCCGTACAGGCAGGCGCGATTTAGCGCTTGCTGTACTGCGGAGCCTTGCGGGCCTTCTTGAGACCGGCCTTCTTGCGCTCGACCGCACGGTCGTCGCGGGAGAGGAAGCCGGCCTTCTTCAGGGTCGGGCGGTTGTTCTCGACGTCCGCCTCGTTCAGCGCGCGGGCCACGCCGAGGCGCAGGGCGCCGGCCTGGCCGGAGACGCCGCCACCCGAGATGCGGGCGATGACGTCGTAGCGGTTGTCGAGCTCAAGCACCTTGAAGGGCTCGTTGACTTCCTGCTGGTGGACCTTGTTCGGGAAGTAGTCCTCAAGCGTACGCCCGTTGATCTTCCACTTGCCGGTGCCCGGGACGATCCGGACGCGGGCGATGGCGTTCTTGCGACGACCCAGGCCGGCGGCCGGCTGCGGGTCACCGAAGCGGGAGGCCATCGACTCGGAGGTGTACTCGCCCTCGACGGGCACCTCCGACTCGAAGGTGGTAACGGCGTCGTAGGTCTCGTCGCCCTCGATGGGGGTCTCGACGGTGGTCTCGGCCACGATTCTCCTCAGATTCTTTTCTGTTTAGGGGGTGGCCGGAACTACTGCGCGACCTGGGTGATCTCGAACGGCACCGGCTGCTGGGCAGCGTGGGGGTGCTGGTCGCCCGAGTAGACCTTCAGCTTCGAGAGCATCTGACGGCCCAGGGAGTTCTTGGGGATCATGCCGCGGATGGCCTTCTCGACGGCCTTCTCCGGGTTGTTCGCCAGGAGGTCGTCGTAGCGCACCGAGCGGAGGCCGCCCGGGTAGCCGGAGTGGCGGTAGGCCATCTTCTGCTCGCGCTTGTTGCCGGACAGGTGCACCTTGTCGGCGTTGATGATGACGACGAAGTCACCCATGTCCATGTGGGGCGCATACACAGGCTTGTGCTTGCCCCGGAGGAGGTTGGCAGCGGTCGTCGCCAGACGGCCCAGGACGACGTCCTGCGCGTCAATGACGTGCCACTGGCGAGTGATGTCGCCGGGCTTAGGGCTGTACGTACGCACTTCGTAGCCTTCGCTTCTTAGTGGATGGGGTACCAGACATTGCACCCTGAAGCGATCATGCAGCTGGGGCTCACACTGCCGGGGACACTGCCCCGTATGCGAGCCACTGGTAACTGCTCCAGAGAACCTGCGCAACGGCCTCTCGCGTGAGAACGACCAAGCCAATACGCATAACGAACCAGAAGAATACCCGGGCGCCCCCGGCCGGGTCAAAACGGGCCGTTCGGGGGTGCGGTTTCGTCTGCGCGTTGTGTGTGGCTGGTCGCGCAGTTCCCCGCGCCCCTGAAGAAGGGCCCGAAGGGCCCGAAGGGCCCATCAAGGGGCGCGGGGAACTGCGCGAGCAACCCAACACGGTCCGCAGACGAACGAAGCGGGGTGCAGGGGGCGCAGCCTCCGGGAAACCGCCTTCACCCCCCACCCACCCCCGGAGGCCACGCGGCGGAGCCGCACATGTCACAGCGGGAAGGGGCGGGGTGGGGCTCACCGCTCGCGGGACACCCGGCGCTCGTCCCACACCGGCCCCGCGCTCTCCCGTACCACCCCGTCCGCGCCGAACACCAGGTAGCGGTCGAAGGAGCGGGCGAACCAGCGGTCGTGGGTGACGGCCAGGACCGTGCCGTCGTACGACTCCAGACCCTCCTGGAGCGCCTCGGCGGACTCCAGGTCGAGGTTGTCCGTAGGCTCGTCCAGCAGCAGCGCCGTCGTACCCGCGAGCTCAAGCAGAAGGATCTGGAAGCGCGCCTGCTGCCCGCCGGAGAGCTTCTCGAAGGGCTGGTCGCCCTGCCGCTCCAGCTCGTACCGCCGCAGCACCGACATCGCCCCGCCCCGGTCCTTGGCGTGCTCCGTCCACAGGATGTCGACGAGCGTGCGCCCGAGCAGCTCGGGATGCGCGTGGGTCTGGGCGAAGTGCCCGGGCAGCACCCGCGCGCCCAGCTTCCAGGTCCCGGTGTGCGCGACCGAGGCGTCCCCCGCGAGCAGCCGCAGGAAGTGCGACTTGCCCGACCCGTTCGAGCCGAGCACCGCCACCCGCTCGCCGTAGTAGATCTCCAGCGAGAACGGCTTCATCAGCCCGGTCAGCTCAAGGTTCTCGCAGGTCACGGCACGTACACCGGTACGCCCGCCGCGCAGCCGCATGGTGATCTCCTGCTCGCGCGGCGGCTCCGGCGGCGGCCCGGCCTCCTCGAACTTCTTGAACCGCGTCTGCATCGCCCGGTACCGCGAGGCCATGTCCGGGCTGATCGCGGCCTGGTTGCGCAGCCGCAGCACCAGCGCCTTCAGCCGCGCGTGCTCCTCGTCCCAGCGCCGCTTCAGCTCCTCGAAGCGGGCGAAGCGCTCCTTGCGGGCGTCGTGGTACGTGCCGAAGCCGCCGCCGTGCACCCACACGTCCGTACCGGCCGGGCTCGGCTCCAGGCTGACGATCTTCTCGGCGGCCCGCGACAGCAGCTCCCGGTCGTGGGAGACGAAGAGGACCGTCTTGCGGGTCTCCTTCAGCTTCTCCTCCAGCCAGCGCTTGCCCGGCACGTCCAGATAGTTGTCCGGCTCGTCCAGGAGCAGCACCTCGTCCGGGCCGCGCAGCAGCGCCTCCAGGACGAGCCGCTTCTGCTCACCGCCGGAGAGCGTGCGCACCTCGCGGAACTGGGCCTTGTCGTACGGGACGCCCAGCGCGGCCATCGTGCACATGTCCCAGACGGTCTCGGCCTCGTACCCGCGCGCCTCCGCCCAGTCGCTCAGCGCCTGCGCGTACGCCATCTGCGCGGCCTCGTCGTCGACCGTCATGATCAGGTGCTCGGCCCGGTCCACCTCGGCCGCCGCCTCCCGGATCCTCGGCTGCGCCACCGAGACCAGCAGGTCACGGACGGTGCGCTCGTCCCGCACCGACCCCACGAACTGCGGCATCACCCCGAGCCCGCCGCCCACGGTGACGCTGCCGCCGTGCGGCTGGAGCTCACCGGAGATCATCCGCAGCAGGGTCGTCTTGCCGGCGCCGTTCGCGCCGACCAGGGCCACCACCGCGCCCTCCCCCACCCGGAACGACGCGTCGCCGAGCAGCACCCGCCCGTCCGGCAGGTAGTACTCCAGGTGTGCGGCCTCTACATGTCCCATAGGCGGATTGTCGCCCACCGGGTGCGTCGGACCACAACCGAATTAGGATGCGCGCCATGAGCTTTGGGCAAGGGGGACCCTCGTGGGGCCCGGGGGACAACAACGGCACACCGGACTGGGCAGCGCTCGCCGACGAGGCCGCGGCGCGCAGCCGCCGCAAGCGGTGGCTGCTGATCGGCGGCGGCGCGGTGGCCACGGCCGCCGTCGTGGCGATCGTCGCCACCGCGATCGTGACGACGGGCGGCTCCAAGGACGGCGGCGACAGCAAGTCCGCGAGCGAGCTGCCCTCGCCCCAGACCCTGCCCAGCGACACCGCGCAGCCGCAGCCGTCGTTCTCGTCGGTGGCGCCGCCGCCCCCGCCCAACCCGCACGACTTCATATCCAGCGCCAAGAAGGACAAGGCGCCGCTCAGCGCCGACACGCTCTTCCCGGGCAAGACGCTGAAGATGGGCGACCGCACCTACACCAAGGGCCCGACCGCCCGGACCACCGACTGCGCCTCCGCGACGCTCGGTTCGCTCGGCTCGGCCCTGGAGTCCAACGGCTGCGAACAGGTCATCCGCGCCACGTACGTGAAGGACGGCGTCGCCGTCACCATCGGCGTCGCCACCTTCGAGAACGAGGCGAAGGCGACCCGGGCCAAGCAGCAGGCGGGCATCGGCCTCGCCCCGCTCACCGGCGAGGGGGTCCCCGGCTTCTGCGACGGCGGCCACACGGTCTGCCGCAACCTGTCCAACTCGTACGGCCGGTACGCCTACTTCAGCATCAGCGGCTACACCAACGGCAAGAACGTCACCAAGGGCGACAAGAACGCCTTCGCCCCCGGCGACGACCTGTCCGAGTTCACGTTCCGTCAGATAGTCGCCCGAGGCGAGGCCCAGGCCTCGGCGGCGGCGACGGCTCCCGCCCGCTGACCGTCCCTCAGCAGCAGCCGGGGCCTTCCTCGCGCCCCGGCAGCGTCCGCATGTTGCGTGCCTCGCGGCTGCGCGCGGCCAGCAACTCGTCGGCGGGGTAGCCGACTTCCTCCAGGGTGAGCCCGTGCGGCTTGACGACGTGCACGGACGAGTCCCGTACGGCCGCGGCCAGCACCTTGCCCGGCCACTCCACACCCCGGTGCCCGTCGCCGACGTACAGCAGCGCGCCCACCAGCGAGCGCACCATGTTGTGGCAGAAGGCGTCGGCGCGGACGGTCGCGGTGACGATGCCGTCCTCGCCGCGCACCCAGGAGAGCTCCTGGAGCGTACGGATGGTGGTGGCGCCCTCGCGCTTCTTGCAGTACGCGGCGAAGTCGTGCTCGCCGAGCAGCGCGGCCGAGGCGGCGTTCATCGCCTCGACGTCCAACTCCCAGTCGTGCCACAGCACATGGCCGCGCAGCAGCGGGTCGACGCCGCCGGGGTTGTCGGTCACCCGGTACGCGTACCGCCGCCAGATAGCGGAGAAGCGCGCGTTGAAGCCGCTGGGCGCCTCGGCCACCCGCCAGATCCGCACATCGTGCGCCAGCCGTCCCGCGAGCCGCCGCAGCAGCTTCTCGCGGTGCTCGGCCCAGACGTCCTCGGGCAGATCGACATGGGCCACCTGCCCGCGCGCGTGCACCCCCGCGTCGGTGCGCCCGGCGACCGTCAGGTCGTACGTCCCGGCCGACCGCGTCACCGTGCGCAGCGCGTCCTCGATCTCGCCCTGGACCGTCCGCCGCCCGCTGGGCTGCTTGGCCCAGCCGGAGAAGTCCTTGCCGTCGTACGACAGGTCAAGACGCACCCGGACCCGGCCGGGCTCCACCTCATCACTCACGTAACAGATCCTCTCAGACCGGCAGAAAAGCGGAACGGGCCCGCCCCCCGAAGGGAACGGGCCCGTCAGTCCGCAGAACGCTTACGCGTCCTTCGACTCCTCCGCCGGAGCGGCGTCCTCGACCTCGGCGGTCTTGGCGGCCTCGTCGGCCTCCTTGACGGCGCGCTTCGCGGCGGCCTCGGCCTCGGCGACGGTCGCCTTCTTGGCGATCTCGCCCTCGACCAGCTCGATCACGGCCATCGGCGCGTTGTCACCACGGCGGTTGCCGACCTTGGTGATACGGGTGTAACCACCCGGACGCTCCGAGTAGCGCGGCGCGATCTCGGTGAAGAGGGTGTGGACGATGCCCTTGTCGGTGATCGTCTGCAGCACCAGGCGACGGTTGTGGATGTCGCCCTTCTTCGCCTTGGTGATCAGGCGCTCGGCGACCGGACGCAGGCGGCGGGCCTTGGCCTCGGTCGTGGTGATGCGGCCGTGCTCGAAGAGCGACTTCGCGAGGTTCGCGAGGAGCAGCTTCTCGTGCGCGGCGGAGCCGCCGAGGCGGGCGCCCTTTGCGGGACGGGGCATTGCATTCTCCTAGGTGTCTGCCCTGGCCGTATCAGGTACCGGGGTCAGTATCCGAGCAAGGCGGTCGCCTGTCGGAGATCCGGGAGCAGCCCCGAAGGGGCGCTTCCGGAAGGGGCGCGGGACTGTGTCGATATGCGACTCCGTCGCGGGGGCGCGATCAAGCACAGCGCTCCCGCACCCGACATTCAGACCGTGAGGTCCGAGCTCTTAGTACTGCTCAGTCTCCACGAAACCGGCATCCGCGTCATCATCGGCGCCGAAGGCGTCAGCCGCGGCCGTCGGGTCGAATCCGGGCGGCGAGTCCTTCAGCGCGAGGCCCATGCCGGCCAGCTTCGCCTTGACCTCGTCGATCGACTTCGCACCGAAGTTGCGGATGTCGAGCAGGTCGGCCTCGGAACGAGCCACGAGCTCACCCACGGAGTGGATGCCCTCGCGCTTGAGGCAGTTGTACGAGCGGACCGTGAGCTCCAGCTCCTCGATCGGCAGCGCCAGGTCGGCGGCAAGGGCGGCGTCCGTGGGGGACGGGCCCATGTCGATGCCCTCGGCGTCGATGTTGAGCTCGCGCGCCAGACCGAACAGCTCGACCAGGGTCTTACCGGCGGACGCCATGGCGTCACGCGGGCGCATGGCCTGCTTGGTCTCGACGTCGACGATCAGCTTGTCGAAGTCGGTGCGCTGCTCGACACGGGTCGCCTCGACCTTGTACGTGACCTTCAGCACCGGCGAGTAGATGGAGTCGACCGGGATACGGCCGATCTCCTGGCCCACCTGCTTGTTCTGGACGGCGGAGACGTAGCCGCGACCGCGCTCGACGGTCAGCTCCATCTCCAGCTTGCCCTTGCCGTTGAGCGTGGCGAGGACGAGGTCCGGGTTGTGCACCTCGACACCGGCCGGGGGCGCGATGTCGGCGGCGGTGACCAGGCCCGGGCCCTGCTTGCGCAGGTACATCACGACCGGCTCGTCGTGCTCCGAGGAGACGACCAGCTGCTTGATGTTGAGGATGAGGTCGGTCACGTCCTCCTTGACGCCCGGCACGGTGGTGAACTCGTGCAGAACGCCGTCGATCCGGATGCTGGTGACAGCGGCGCCCGGGATCGAGGACAGGAGGGTGCGGCGGAGCGAGTTGCCGAGGGTGTAGCCGAAGCCCGGCTCCAGCGGCTCGATCACGAACCGCGAGCGGTACTCGTCGACGACCTCTTCGGTCAGCGACGGACGCTGAGCGATAAGCATGTGTGTTCCTTCAGTCGTGGGCGCCCACTATTTGACGCCCTCGTGATACTGCGTACTGCAAGGGTACGGGCGGTACGCCTCCGAAGAGCCGTACCGCCCGAAGCCCTCAAGGCAATCCTTGAAGCAGCCGTGCGTCAGACGCGGCGGCGCGGTACACCCCCGCCTCGGCGGGGAAGGCGCCGCCCCGGATCAGACGCGGCGGCGCTTCGGCGGACGGCAGCCGTTGTGCGGCGTCGGGGTGACGTCCTGGATCGAGCCGACCTCAAGGCCGGTGGCCTGGAGGGAGCGGATCGCGGTCTCGCGGCCGGAGCCCGGGCCCTTGACGAAGACGTCGACCTTGCGCATGCCGTGCTCCTGCGCGCGGCGGGCGGCCGACTCGGCGGCCATCTGCGCGGCGAACGGAGTCGACTTGCGGGAGCCCTTGAAGCCGACGTGGCCGGCGGACGCCCAGGAGATCACGTTGCCCGCGGGGTCCGTGATCGAGACGATCGTGTTGTTGAACGTGCTCTTGATGTGGGCGTGCCCGTGAGCGACGTTCTTCTTTTCCTTGCGGCGCACCTTCTTGGCAGCGCCCTGACGACCCTTGGGGGGCATCTATTACTCCTACGGGAGGTGGTCGGTCCTACAGCGAAGACCGTGTGGTCAAGCGTCCGCTGAGGACTACTTCTTGCCCGGCTTCTTCTTACCGGCGATGGCGCGACGCGGGCCCTTGCGGGTACGGGCGTTCGTGCTGGTGCGCTGACCGTGGACCGGCAGGCCACGACGGTGACGCAGACCCTGGTAGCAGCCGATCTCGACCTTGCGGCGGATGTCGGCCTGGATCTCGCGGCGGAGGTCACCCTCGGTGCGGAGGTTGGCGTCCACGTACTCGCGGATCTTGACCAGGTCCTCTTCGGCCAGGTCACGAACGCGGGTGTTCGGGTTCACGCCGGTGGAGGAGAGGATCTCCTTGGACCGGGTGCGCCCGATACCGAAGACGTAGGTGAGTGCGATCTCCACACGCTTTTCGCGCGGGATGTCAACACCGGAAACGCGTGCCATTCAATGGCTCCTGTGTGTTCGGGGGTCTTCCGCAGAACCGTTCCCGACCGCCGTACTAGGTACGTATCGGGTCCCCGGCCCCCGCCGGAGGTGTCGCCGACCCTGTGTGGGCTGGGCGGGATCTGCGTATGTACGTTTGCTTGCGTCGCGCGAAGAACTGCGTAAATGCAGGTCGGTCGGCGTGCGTCAGCCCTGGCGCTGCTTGTGGCGCAGGTTGTCGCAGATGACCATGACCCGGCCGTGACGGCGGATCACCTTGCACTTGTCGCAGATCTTCTTGACGCTCGGCTTGACCTTCATTGGATTCAGGTTCTCCGGGTCGTGAGATCTACTTGTACCGGTAGACGATCCGGCCACGCGTCAGGTCGTAGGGAGAGAGCTCCACCACGACCCTGTCATCCGGGAGGATACGGATGTAGTGCATCCGCATCTTGCCGCTGATGTGCGCGAGGACCTTGTGACCGTTCTGGAGTTCCACCTTGAACATGGCGTTCGGGAGGGACTCGATCACGGTGCCCTCGATTTCGATGGCACCTTGCTTCTTGGCCACGCTTCGCCTTTCGAATCGGCTACCTTGATCGACTCCCGCGATCGTGTGCGGACACACGGGTACACGAGAGCCGACGCATCAGTCTACGTCAGGGCACCCGAAAAGACGAATCAGGGGAGTTTGCCCTCAAGCGTAGATCGTTAACCAGCCAGCACAGGCCGCAGGTCAGCGGCTCAGCCCAGCGGGGCTCGATTCCCGACGCCGCTCTCGCGGGCTCGGCGCCAGGGGCGCCTCACGGGCTTCGAGCGGCTGCGCCGGCCTCCGACCGGCGGTCGCGGCCCGGGCCGCAGATCAGCCCAGCGGGTCCGGCGCCGTCGTCACGCCGTACTCCGCGAGCTTCGCCTTGCCGCAGTCCGGGGAGGTCAGGACGATCGGGCCCGCCTCCGTCAGCGCCACCGAGTGCTCCCAGTGCGAGGACCAGGTGCCGTCGGTCGTGATGACCGTCCAGTCGTCCTCAAGGACCTCGGTGCGCGGGGTGCCGAGCGACACCATCGGCTCGATGGCCAGGCAGAAGCCCGGGACCAGCTTCGGGTTGTGGCGGCCGAGCAGCCGGCGCTTGTCCACGTAGTTCAGGAGGTGGGGGTCCATGTGCATCTCGGAGCCGATGCCGTGGCCGCCGTACTCCTCGATGATCCCGTACTTGCCGGTCGAGGGGCGGGGCTGGCGGCGGATGTAGCCCTCGATCGCCCGGGAGATGTCCACCAGGCGGTTGCCCTTCTTCACCGCCGCGAGACCGGCCCACATCGACTCCTCGGTCACCCGGGAGAGCTCAAGCAGCTCCGGGGCGTGACCGGAGCCCACGAAGGCGGTGAACGCCGCGTCGCCGTGCCAGCCGTCGATGATCGCGCCCGCGTCGATGGAGATGATGTCGCCGTCCTTCAGGACGGTCTTCTCGTCCGGGATGCCGTGGACGACGACCTCGTTGACCGAGGTGCAGATGGTGGCGGGGAAGCCGCCGTACCCCAGGAAGTTCGACTTGGCGCCGTGCTCGGCGATCACCTTGCGGGCGACCTCGTCCAGGTCCTTCGTCGTGGACCCGGGCACCGCCGCCTCACGCGTGGCCGCGTGGATCGCGGCGACGACCAGGCCCGCCTCGCGCATCTTCGCGATCTGCTCGGGGGTCTTGATCTCCACCATGGCGGCTGACGCCTTTCTGAAACGGATACAGGGGTACGTCAACGATACGGCCACCCGTGCCCGGGTACGGCAACGGCCGCGATGCCCAGTGCGGGCACCGCGGCCGTGAGCCGTTGAGCGGCGGGTGGTGTCAGGCGGTCTTCTCGGCGCGCAGCGCTTCCATCGCGCGCTCCGTGACCTCGTCGACCTTGCCGAGCGCGGAGATCGTCACGACCAGGCCCTGGGCCCGGTAGTAGTCGATGATCGGCTCGGTCTCGCTGTGGTAGACCTCAAGGCGCTTGCGGACGGTGTCCTCGGTGTCGTCGGCGCGCTGGTAGAGCTCACCGCCGCAGGCGTCGCAGACGCCCTCGGCCTTGGGCGCGTTGTAGGCGACGTGGAAGACGTGGGCGGAGTCGGTGCGGCAGATGCGCCGGCCGGCGATCCGCTTGACGACCTCGTCCTCCGGTACTTCGAGGTCGAGCACCGCGTCGAGCTTCACACCGTCCGTCTTCAGCGCCTCGTCCAGGGCCTCGGCCTGGACGACGTTGCGCGGGAAGCCGTCCAGGAGGAAGCCGTTCTCGGCGTCCGGCTGGGCCATGCGGTCCTTGGCCATCCCGATGGTGACCTCGTCGGGCACCAGGTTGCCGGCGTCCATGTACGCCTTGGCCTGCTTGCCCAGGTCCGTGCCCTGGCTGATGTTGGCACGGAAGAGGTCGCCCGTGGAGATGTGCGGGATCGCCAGGTTCCTGGCAAGGAACGCGGCCTGCGTTCCCTTGCCGGCACCGGGCGGTCCGACGAGGACGATTCGCATCAGCGGAGGAACCCTTCGTAATTGCGCTGCTGGAGCTGGCTCTCGATCTGCTTCACGGTCTCCAGACCCACACCCACGATGATGAGGATGCTTGTCCCGCCCAGCGGGAAGCTCTGGTTGGCCCCGAAGATCACCAACGCCATCGTCGGTACGAGCGCGATCAGTCCCAGATACAGCGACCCCGGCCAGGTGATCCGGTTGAGCACGTAGCTCAGGTACTCAGCAGTAGGTCGACCAGCCCGGATACCCGGGATGAAGCCACCATACTTCTTCATGTTGTCGGCGACTTCCTCGGGGTTGAACGAGATCGCCACATAGAAGAAGGCGAAGAACACGATGAGGAGGAAGTAGCTGACGATGTAGTAGGGGTGGTCGCCCTTGACGAAGTTGTCCTTGATCCAGATCGCCCAGCCCGCGGTCGAGTTGGAGAACTGGACGACCAGCGCCGGGATGTAGAGCAGCGACGACGCGAAGATGACGGGAATCACACCCGCCTGGTTGACCTTCAGCGGGATGTACGTCGAGGTTCCGCCGTACGACCTGCGGCCGATCATGCGCTTCGCGTACTGCACCGGGATGCGGCGCTGGGCCTGCTCGACGAAGACCACCAGGGCGACCATGACCAGACCGACCAGGATGACGGTGCCGAACTCGATCCAGCCCTGGGCGAGGTGGCCCTGCGTCTTGATGGCCCACAGCGAGGTCGGGAAGCTGGAGGCGATCGAGATGAACATCAGGATCGACATGCCGTTGCCGATGCCGCGGTCGGTGATGAGCTCACCGAGCCACATGACGGCGGCGGTGCCGGCGGTCATCGTGATGACCATGGTGATGGTGGTGAAGATCGACCGGTTCGGCACGATCTCGCTGGCGACCTGGCAGCCGCTGAACAGCGCGCCCGAGCGGGCGGTGGCGACGAGGCCGGTGCCCTGGAGGATCGCCAGGGCGACCGTCAGATAACGCGTGTACTGCGTGATCTTGGCCGTGCCCGCCTGCCCCTCCTTCTTGAGGGCCTCCAGACGCGGGATCACCACGGTCAGCAGCTGCAGAATGATGCTCGCCGTGATGTACGGCATGATGCCCAGCGCGAAGATCGTGATCTGGAGCAGGGCGCCACCGCTGAACATGTTGACCAGGCCGAAGAGGCTGTTGCCCGACTTCGCCTGGTCCACGCACAGCTGTACGTTCTTGTAGTTCACCCCGGGGATCGGGATGTGCGTCCCGAGCCGGTACAGCACGATGATGCCGAGCGTGAAGAGCAGCTTCTTGCGCAGGTCAGGCGTCTTGAACGCCTGGGCGAACGCGGTGAGCACGGTGCCTCCTGCGACCCCCGCGCTACGTGCGTCAAGGGTGACGGTCTTGAGGTTCGACGGATAGGAATGAGTCAGAGGAACCGGGCGGGCATACCGCACGGAAACTTAGACAGTGCACGCCACCTTACCGGCGACCCTGCCCCCCTAGGAACGACCAACCGGGGATGCCCCAATTGAGAGGCATCCCCGGTCGGATGTTCAGGCCAACGAGCTGTCTCAGACGAGCTCGGTGACGGTGCCGCCGGCGGCGGCAATCTTCTCCTTGGCGGAGCCGGAGACGGCGTCGACCGTCACCTGCAGCGCCACGGAGATCTCGCCCTGGCCCAGGACCTTGACGAGGCTGTTCTTGCGCACGGCACCCTTGGCGACCAGGTCGGCAACGGTGACTTCGCCACCCTCGGGGTAGAGGGCGCCGAGCTTGTCCAGGTTCACGACCTGGAACTCGGTGCGGAAGGGGTTCTTGAAGCCCTTCAGCTTCGGGAGACGCATGTGGAGGGGCATCTGCCCACCCTCGAAGCGCTCCGGAACCTGGTAGCGGGCCTTCGTGCCCTTGGTACCACGACCCGCGGTCTTACCCTTGGACGCCTCACCACGACCCACACGGGTCTTGGCGGTCTTGGCACCCGGGGCAGGGCGGAGGTTGTGGGCCTTCAGCGGGGAATTCTCCGCCATGTCAGTCGACCTCCTCAACCGTCACGAGGTGGCGGACGGTGTGCACCATGCCGCGGAACTCGGGACGGTCCTCCTTGACAACCGTGTCGTTCAGGCGCTTGAGCCCGAGCGAACGCAGGGTGTCGCGGTGGTTCTGCTTGCTGCCGATGTACGACTTCGTCTGCGTGATCTTGAGGCGGGCCATTACGCACCCGCCCCGGCACGCGCACGAAGCAGAGCCGCGGGGGCGACGTCCTCAAGGGGCAGACCGCGGCGGGCCGCGATCTCCTCGGGACGCTGCAGGCCCTTGAGGGCCGCCACGGTCGCGTGCACGATGTTGATCGCGTTGTCGGAGCCGAGCGACTTCGACAGGATGTCGTGAACGCCGGCGCACTCCAGAACGGCGCGCACCGGGCCACCGGCGATAACACCGGTACCGGGGGAAGCAGGCTTCAGCAGGACAACGCCGGCCGCCTTCTCGCCCTGGATCGGGTGCGGGATGGTGCCCTGGATGCGGGGAACCTTGAAGAAGTTCTTCTTGGCTTCCTCGACACCCTTGGCGATGGCCGCGGGAACTTCCTTGGCCTTGCCGTAACCGACACCTACGGTGCCGTCACCGTCGCCCACCACGACCAGCGCGGTGAAGCTGAAGCGGCGACCACCCTTGACAACCTTGGCAACGCGGTTGATCGCGACAACGCGCTCAACATAAGCGGTCTTCTCGGCGGCAGCGCCACCGTCGCGACCCTTCCGGTCCCGCCGCTCGCCGCCACCGGCACCGCTTCCGCGGCGCTGGGGTCCAGCCATTGGATTTACCTCTCTCTGTTACGTCCGTTAGTCCCGGAACCGGGGCTTAGAACTTCAGCCCGGCTTCGCGGGCGGCGTCAGCCAGAGCGGCAATGCGCCCGGCGTACCTGTTGCCACCACGGTCGAACACGACGGCCTCGACACCGGCGGCCTTGGCGCGCTCGGCGACCAGGGCGCCGACCTGCTTGGCCTGCGCGGACTTGTCGCCCTCGCCACCGCGGATCGAAGCGTCCAGGTTCGACGCCGACGCCACGGTGTGACCCTTGATGTCGTCGATGACCTGAGCGGTGATACCGCGGTTCGAACGCGTCACGACGAGGCGCGGACGCTCCGCCGTACCCGACACGTTCTTGCGGATGCGGATGTGGCGGCGCGCCTTGGCGGCCCGCTTGTAAGCGTCGCCCTTGGCGATCTTCACACCGTATGCCATGGCTTACTTACCAGCCTTTCCGACCTTGCGGCGGATGACCTCGCCGGCGTACTTGACGCCCTTGGCCTTGTACGGGTCGGGCTTCCGCAGCTTGCGGATGTTCGCCGCGACCTCGCCGACCTTCTGCTTGTCGATGCCCTCGACCGAGAACTTCGTGGGCGACTCGACCTTGAAGGAGATGCCTTCGGGCGCCTCGATCGTGATCGGGTGGCTGTATCCGAGCGCGAACTCCAGGTTGGAGCCCTTCGCCTGGACGCGGTAACCGACACCGCTGATTTCGAGCGCCTTGACGTATCCCTGGGTCACGCCGGTGATCATGTTCGCCACCAGCGTGCGGGACAGGCCGTGCAGGGCCTTGTTCTGACGCTCGTCGTTCGGACGGGTGACGTTGAGAACGCCGTCCTCGCCCTTGACAATCTCGATCGGCGCGGCAACAGCGTGCGTGAGGGAACCCTTGGGGCCCTTCACGTGCACCGTACGGCCATCGATGGTGACGTCCACACCAGCGGGAACCTGGATGGGGAGCTTGCCGATTCGCGACATTAGCTTTTCCTCCGTTCCCGACTACCAGACGTAGGCGAGGACTTCCCCACCCACGCCCTTCTTGCCTGCCTGCTGGCCGGTCAGGAGACCGTGGGACGTGGAGATGATCGCCACGCCCAGGCCACCGAGGACCTTCGGCAGGTTGGTGGACTTCGCGTACACACGCAGACCCGGCTTCGAGATCCGCTTGATGCCGGCGATCGAGCGCTCGCGGTTCGGGCCGAACTTCAGCTCGAGGACGAGGTTCTTGCCGACCTCGGCGTCCTCGACCTTCCAGCCGGTGATGAAGCCCTCCTGCTGGAGGATCTCCGCGATGTGCGACTTGATCTTGCTGTGCGGCATCACGACGGTGTCGTGGTACGCCGAGTTAGCGTTACGCAGACGAGTCAGCATGTCTGCGATGGGGTCAGTCATGGTCATGAATTGGCCTTCGGCCTCTCTCGCCGGGGTTTCCTGTATGCGCCATCCCTCTCCCCACTCATGGGCGGGACGGGTGCGGTGCGGGGACCTACGGCGTAGTAAGTCGTACGGGCGGCGGACGCCCAACCCTCCTAGCCTAAGCCATGGAGGGATGGGCCTCCGCCCACCCTTTGCTTACCGAGAGACTCCGGAAAAACCCGAAATTACGGGGTTTACCAGGAGCTCTTGGTCACGCCCGGCAGCTCGCCACGGTGAGCCATCTCACGAAGGCAGACGCGGCACAGGCCGAACTTGCGGTACACGGAGTGCGGCCGGCCACAGCGCTGGCAGCGGGTGTACGCGCGCACAGCGAACTTGGGCTTACGGGCAGCCTTCGCGATGAGAGCCTTCTTCGCCATCTCGCTTACGCCTCCTTGAACGGGAAGCCGAGGTGACGGAGAAGGGCACGGCCCTCAGCGTCGTTGGTCGCCGTGGTGACCACGGTGATGTCCATACCCCGGGTACGGTCGATCTTGTCCTGGTCGATCTCGTGGAACATGACCTGCTCCGTGAGACCGAAGGTGTAGTTGCCACGGCCGTCGAACTGCTTCGGCGACAGACCACGGAAGTCACGGATACGCGGCAGCGCGAGCGACAGCGTACGGTCCAGGAACTCCCACATGCGGTCACCACGGAGGGTGACGTGGCAGCCGATCGGCTGACCCTCGCGCAGCTTGAACTGCGCGATGGACTTCCGGGCCTTCGTCACGGCCGGCTTCTGGCCGGTGATCGTGGTCAGGTCGCGGATGGCGCCGTCGATCAGCTTGGAGTCGCGGGCGGCGTCGCCCACACCCATGTTGACGACGACCTTGACGAGGCCGGGGATCTGCATGACGTTCTCGTACGAGAACTCCTCACGCAGCTTGCCCGCGATCTCCTCGCGGTACTTCGTCTTGAGACGCGGAGTGGTGGTGGTAGCCATCAGATGTCCTCACCCGTCCGCTTGGCAACGCGAACCTTGTTGCCCTCGTCGTCGAAGCGGTAACCGACACGCGTGACGACCTTGTTGCCGTCCTTCTCCACGACGAGCTGAACGTTGCTCACGTGGATCGGGGCCTCGGTGGTCACGATGCCGCCGGTCTGCGAACCGCGAGCGGTCTGGCCGGCCTTCGTGTGCTTCTTGACCCGGTTGACACCCTCGACCAGGACGCGGTCCTCGCGGGGGAAGGCCGCGATGACCTTGCCCTGCTTGCCCTTGTCCTTACCGGTGATGACCTGAACCAGGTCGCCCTTCTTGATCTTCATGCTTACAGCACCTCCGGCGCGAGCGAGATGATCTTCATGAACTTCTTCTCGCGCAGCTCCCGGCCCACCGGGCCGAAGATGCGGGTGCCGCGGGGGTCGCCGTCGTTCTTCAGAATGACAGCGGCGTTCTCGTCGAAGCGGATGTACGAGCCGTCCTGACGACGACGCTCCTTGACGGTGCGCACGACGACAGCCTTGACGACGTCGCCCTTCTTCACGTTGCCACCGGGGATTGCGTCCTTGACGGTGGCGACGATGACGTCACCGATGCCCGCGTAGCGGCGACCGGAGCCACCGAGAACACGGATGCAAAGGATCTCCTTGGCACCAGTGTTGTCGGCGACACGCAGTCGCGACTCCTGCTGGATCACGTCTATCTCCTGATCGTCTGCCGGTTCCCGGCCGGGGCTTGATCTCTCAAACCCCGGCCGAGCCTGGCGGAACTGATCCTGAGCAAAAGCTCAGGAAATTACTTGGCCTTCTCGAGGATCTCGACGATGCGCCAGCGCTTGCTCGCCGACAGCGGACGCGTCTCCATGATGAGGACGCGGTCGCCGACACCGGCAGCGTTCTGCTCGTCGTGCGCCTTGAGCTTGTTGGTACGGCGGATGACCTTGCCGTACAGCGCGTGCTTCACGCGGTCCTCGACAGCGACGACGACGGTCTTGTCCATCTTGTCGCTGACGACCAGACCCTCACGGGTCTTGCGGAAACCGCGCTGCTCAGTCGTCTCAGTCACATTCTTCTCGCTCATCAGGCGCTCTCCACCGTCTCGATGCCCAGCTCGCGCTCGCGCATCAGGGTGTAGATCCGGGCGATGTCCTTACGGACGGACTTGAGCCGACCGTGGTTCTCGAGCTGGCCCGTCGCCGCCTGGAAGCGGAGGTTGAACAGCTCTTCCTTGGCCTCGCGGAGCTTGTTGAGGAGCTCCTCGTTGCCCAGCTCGCGCAGCTCGGACGCCTTGGTTCCGGCCGACATCACGCCTCACCTGCCTCGCGCCGAACGATGCGGCACTTCATCGGGAGCTTGTGAGCAGCGCGGGTGAGCGCCTCACGAGCAATCTTCTCGTTCGGGTAGGACAGCTCGAACATCACCCGGCCCGGGTGAACGTTCGCGACCCACCACTCCGGAGAACCCTTACCGGAACCCATGCGGGTCTCGGCAGGCTTCTTCGTCAGGGGGCGGTCCGGGTAGATGTTGATCCAGACCTTGCCGCCACGCTTGATGTGGCGGGTCATCGCGATACGAGCCGCCTCGATCTGGCGGTTGGTCACGTACGCCGGCGTGAGGGCCTGGATGCCGTACTCGCCGAACGCAACCGTCGTACCACCCTTGGCCATACCGCGGCGCTTGGGGTGGTGCTGCTTGCGGTGCTTGACCCTACGGGGGATCAGCATTTCGGTCAGGCCTCCGTTCCGGTGCTCTCAGCCGGAGCGGCGGCGGCGGGAGCCTCGGCCTTGGGGGCCTCGGCAACCGGCGCAGCCTGCTGCGGCTTGCGGCCGCGACCGCCACGCTCGCCGCCACGACCACCGCGGCCACCGGCCGGACGGTCGTTGGCGCCACCACGGGCCGGGCGGTTACCCGCACGGGCCGCTGCGTTCTCGGCGCGGACCTCGGCGATGTTCTTGACATCGCCCTTGTAGATCCAGACCTTCACGCCGATGCGGCCGAAGGTCGTCTTGGCCTCGAAGAAGCCGTAGTCCACGTTCGCGCGGAGCGTGTGCAGGGGCACACGGCCCTCGCGGTAGAACTCCGAGCGGGACATCTCGGCGCCGCCGAGACGGCCACCGCACTGGATCTTGATGCCCTTGGCGCCGGCCTTCATGGTGCCCTGCATGCTCTTGCGCATGGCACGGCGGAAGGAGACGCGGGAGGAGAGCTGCTCGGCAACGGCCTGCGCGACCAGCTGAGCGTCCATCTCGGGGTTCTTGACCTCAAGAATGTTCAGCTGGACCTGCTTGCCCGTGAGCTTCTCGAGGTCGCCGCGGATGCGGTCGGCCTCGGCGCCACGGCGGCCGATGACGATGCCCGGACGCGCGGTGTGGATGTCCACCCGCACACGGTCACGGGTGCGCTCGATCTCAACCTTCGAGATGCCGGCGCGCTCCATGCCGGACGTCATCATCCGACGGATGGCGACGTCTTCCTTGACGTAGTCCTTGTACAGCTTGTCGGCGTACCAACGGGACTTGAAGTCCGTGGTGATGCCGAGCCGGAACCCATGCGGGTTAACCTTCTGGCCCATTACCGGGTTCCTTCCTTGCTGCTGACGACCACGGTGATGTGGCTGGTCCGCTTACGGATCCGGTAGGCCCGGCCCTGAGCACGCGGACGGAACCGCTTCAGGGTCGGACCCTCGTCCACAAACGCCTCGCTGATGAACAGCGAAGAGGCGTCCGTGTGGTCGTAGTTGTGCGCGGCGTTGGCGATGGCGCTGTCCAGCACCTTGCCAACCGGCACGCTCGCGGCCTGCGGGGCGAAACGCAGGACCGCCTGAGCCTCCGTGGCATCCATGCCACGGATGAGGTCCACCACGCGGCGGGCCTTCATGGGCGTGACGCGGATGTACCGCGCCTGGGCCCTGGCTTCCATGGTTGTCCCTTCGGTGTAAGTCATAGTCGTTCCACCCCGCGTTAGCGGCGCTTCGACTTCCGGTCGTCCTTGACGTGGCCGCGGAAGGTGCGAGTCGGCGAGAACTCGCCGAGCTTGTGGCCGACCATCGACTCGGTGACGAACACCGGGACGTGGGTCTTGCCGTTGTGCACCGCGATCGTGTGGCCGAGCATGGCCGGGATGATCATCGAGCGACGGGACCAGGTCTTGATGACGTTCTTGGTGCCAGCTTCGTTCTGGGCGTCCACCTTCTTTACGAGGTGTCCGTCGACGAAGGGCCCCTTCTTGAGACTGCGCGGCATCTAAACCCGCTCCTAGCGCTTCTTGTTCGTCTTGCGGCGGCGGACGATGTACTTGCTCGATGCCTTCTTCGGCGAGCGAGTACGACCCTCCTTCTGACCCCACGGGGAGACCGGGTGGCGACCACCGGAGGTCTTGCCCTCACCACCACCGTGCGGGTGGTCAACCGGGTTCATCGCGACACCGCGGACGGTCGGGCGAACGCCCTTCCAGCGCATACGGCCGGCCTTGCCCCAGTTGATGTTCGACTGCTCGGCGTTGCCGACCTCGCCGATCGTGGCGCGGCAGCGGACGTCGACCAGGCGGATCTCACCGGAAGGCATACGAAGGTGGGCCATCGTGCCCTCCTTCGCCAGCAGCTGCACGGAGGCACCCGCGGAGCGGGCGAACTTCGCGCCGCCGCCGGGCCGCAGCTCGATGGCGTGGATGGTCGTACCGACCGGGATGTTGCGCAGCGCCAGGTTGTTGCCGGGCTTGATGTCGGCCGCGGGGCCGTTCTCAATCCGGTCGCCCTGCTGCAGGCCCCGGGGGGCGATGATGTAGCGCTTCTCGCCGTCCGCGTAGTGCAGGAGCGCGATGCGCGCGGTGCGGTTGGGGTCGTACTCGATGTGAGCGACCTTCGCCGGAACGCCGTCCTTGTCGTGACGACGGAAGTCGATCACGCGGTAGGCGCGCTTGTGTCCGCCACCCTGGTGGCGAACGGTCACACGACCGGTGTTGTTACGGCCGCCCTTGCTGTGCAGGGGGCGGACCAGCGACTTCTCCGGCGTGGACCGCGTGATCTCGACAAAGTCGGCGACGCTGGAGCCACGACGGCCCGGAGTCGTCGGCTTGTACTTGCGGATACCCATTTCTCAGTCCTCGTCCGATATTCGGACCAGGGCGCTCCGTTAGGAGGCCTGGCCGAAGATGTCGATACGGTCGCCCTCAGCGAGGGTCACGATGGCGCGCTTGGTGTTGGCGCGCTTGCCGAAACCGGTCTTGGTGCGCTTGCGCTTACCCTGACGGTTGATCGTGTTGACCCCGGTGACCTTGACCGAGAAGACCGCCTCGACGGCCTGCTTGATCTGGGTCTTGTTGGCGCCGGGCGCGACGATGAACGTGTACTTGTTCTCGTCCAGCAGCGCGTAGCTCTTCTCGGAGACGACCGGCTTGATCAGCAGGTCGCGCGGGTCCGTGAAGGTCTTGCTGGTAACGGTCGCCTCAGACATCAGGCGTCGCTCCCTTCGGTCTCAGCGGTCTGGGGGCCAGACACGAAGGACTCGAAAGCGGCCTGGGTGAAGACCACGTCGTCGGAGACGATCACGTCGTACGTGTTCAGCTGGCCCGGCTCCAGGATGTGCACCTGGGGCAGGTTGCGGGCGGACAGCCACGCGGCCTCGTCGGCGCGCTCGACGACCAGGAGCAGGTTCTTGCGCTCCGAGATCTTGCCGAACAGCGTCTTGGCGGCCTTGGTGGAGATACCACCCTCGACCACGCCGGTGACGACGTGGATACGGGAGTGACGCGCCCGGTCCGAGAGGGCACCGCGCAGGGCGGCGGCCTTCATCTTCTTCGGGGTGCGCTGCGAGTAGTCGCGCGGCACGGGACCGTGCACGACGCCACCACCGGCGAACTGCGGCGCGCGGGTCGAGCCCTGACGGGCGCGGCCGGTGCCCTTCTGGCGGTAAGGCTTCTTGCCACCACCACGGACTTCGCCACGGGTCTTGGTCTTGTGCGTGCCCTGGCGGGCAGCCGCGAGCTGAGCGACGACGACCTGGTGGATCAGCGGAACGCTGGTCTTGGCGTCGAAGATCTCCGCGGGGAGCTCGACGGTCCCGGCCTTGTCGCCAGCCGGCGAAAGGATGTCAATGGTGCTCATCGGTTCCTCAAACCCCCTTGGCCGCGGTACGGACCAGGACGAGGCCACCGTTCGGACCGGGGACCGCGCCCTTGATGAGCAGCAGACCCTTCTCCGCGTCAACGGCGTGGACGGTCAGGTTCTGGGTGGTCACACGCTCGTTGCCCATGCGGCCCGCCATGCGGAGGCCCTTGAACACACGGCCAGGGGTGGCGCAGCCACCGATGGAACCGGGCGAGCGGTGCTTGCGCTGGGTGCCGTGACCGGCGCCCAGGCCCTTGAAGTTGTGACGCTTCATGACACCGGCGAAGCCCTTGCCCTTGCTCTTGCCGGTGACGTCGACCTTGACGCCCGACTCGAACACGGCAGCGGTGATCTCCTGGCCGAGCGTGTACTCGCTGGCGTCAGCGGTACGCAGCTCCACCAGGTGGCGGCGCGGGGTGACGTCGGCCTTGGCGAAGTGACCCTTGAGGGGCTTGTTCACCTTGCGCGGGTCGATCTCGCCGAAGGCGATCTGGACCGACTCGTAGCCGTCGATGTCGTTGGTGCGGACCTGCGTCACGACGCACGGACCGGCCTTGACGACGGTCACCGGGACGACCCGGTTGTTCTCGTCCCAGACCTGGGTCATACCGAGCTTCTCGCCCAGGACGCCCTTGATGTTCTTGCTCATCTCGGCCCGTCCCTTCAGAGCTTGATCTCGATGTCGACACCGGCCGGGAGGTCGAGGCGCATGAGCGAGTCAACCGTCTTCGGCGTGGGGTCGAGGATGTCGATGAGGCGCTTGTGCGTGCGCATCTCGAAGTGCTCGCGAGAGTCCTTGTACTTGTGCGGCGACTTGATGACGCAGTACACGTTCTTCTCAGTGGGCAGCGGCACCGGGCCTGCGACCGACGCACCAGTGCGGGTCACCGTCTCGACGATCTTCTTCGCCGAGGAGTCGATGACCTCGTGGTCGTAGGCCTTGAGCCGGATGCGGATCTTCTGTCCCGCCATGGCTACTTAGTAGTCCTTTGTCTCGTAAACGCTCTGGAACCCGGGGGTTCTACTGACTCTGTCTCCGACCCACGCGGTCGGGCGTGTCGCACTCCCTCTACGCAGAAATCCCATACGGGATTTCCCAACCAAGGGGATGCGGGCCACAGGACCACGCGGCCGGGGGCAGAACACCCACCGGGTGCCTGGCCGGAGCCCCGCTGACACTTCCCGGAAGATTCCCGTACGTCCGCTCCAGCGCCGCCGCACGACGATGCCGTACGACAGATGGGGCGACGAGTACTGTGGGACTCGCTTCCGGTCCTCCCGGCGGGAGGCGCGCAGCATCGGCACTCAACCGAGCAACCCCGACAGTCTGCCATACGGGGCGCATGCCTGGCCAATCGAGCCGAGGATCGTACCCCACGTCACAGGGGGGTACGCACGGGGCTCGTCGTCGGCGGGTCGGGGTCGCGGGCGCCGGGCCCCAAAGACGCACCCGGCTCACAGGGGCGGACCGGCCCTCCCGCGACGTTCACCTCGGTCCGGGTACCCCACCGCCGCGATCACTCGGTTTCGAGCAGATCATCGATGTACTCGCGAAGGGGGCCGGGCACGGAGCCCCGATCAATAGCGCGAAGACGCGTCAGGGTTTTTGTATCCGTCAACCCACCCTCTCCGAGCGCCAGGAGCGCATGCAGCTGCGCTTCCAGAGCGGAATGGACTGGTTCGCAGGCCGCGCACACCGACAGGACCGCAGCCAGCATGTGGCCGTCGGCCTCGGAGTACGCGGACACCCAGTCGGTCGATCTGTCAGCCGCCCTCTCGCGGTCCCGGGCATCCGAGGAAACCAGATCGCGGAGCAGTTCCAGCAGCTGTTCCGAATTTACCGACACCGAAACCTCGTCTATTGTTTGGCTGATCAGTAGGGCAAGGGATAGGCCGACGGCCACGGGATGTGGGTGTCATTGGCCGCTCCTGGATTATAGTGCGGGCTGTTCGGATTATGGACCTGCCGATGATAGAGATTTCCTGATAGATCCTGATACTTCCCACCTATCGAAATCCGATAGACATCACCCAGCGACGCATTTGAACCAACTGGCGCTTTTCCGTCCGGGCCATGCACACGCATTCGCACCACGTTTCCCGTGTGGGGGTCGGTCCACTTGTATTCCACGCCGACCTGCGCACCACCGTTGGCGTCGGGAGTCAGCCTCCGCATGTCTGCGCCCGACGGCACCACGTCCATCGGGTTCGCGTGACGCAAGTCCCAGCCGGCATCCGGAATCCTCGGTGGGCACGGGGAAAGCCCCAGCGGGTCGGCCCAGGTGTGTGGGTTGTGAACATAGGCGACCGGGCTGGGGCCGGCTTCCAGGCCCAGCGGATCCACCGACAAATACCGCCCCACCTCCGGGTCGTAATGCCGGAAGTAGTTGTAATGCAGCCCCGTCTCCGGGTCGAAGTACTGGCCCGGGAACCGGAGTGGGGTATAGGTCGTCGCGGATGACGTCCACGTCGTCGTGCCCCACAGCGTCGACCTCGTGCGCCACGCGATCTCGCCACGCTCGTCGATCAGCTCGCTCGGTGTGCCCACCAGGTCCGTGACGATGGTGAAGAATCGCTCGTCGATCGCCTCCTGGGAGGGCTCGCCGACGCGTTCCGTCTGGGCCATCGGCCGCAGGCCGTCGTGGTCCCAGGTCAGTGTGACCGGGGTCGGTGTCCCTGACCCCGTCGTGGTCTGTTCGCACAGGGTCGACCCGTCCCAGGTGAAGAGCACCCGCTCCCCCGACGCCGACTCCTTCGCGATACGGCGGCCCAGCGGGTCGTACCGGTAGTGCCATACGACCCCGTCGGGCGTCGTCACCGACGTCAGGCGGTCCTCGGCGTCCCAGGTGTATCGCCAGACCTCCGGTTTACGGGACAGGCGGGTGCGTCGGCGCAGGATCACCCGGCCCTGCGCGTCGTGCTCGTAGCGGACGCCCCCGGCCCGCGTGATGCGGGTGCCCGCGTACGTACGCGCACCCGTCGCCTCCTGTCCCGGGTGCGTCGTCGGCCAGGCCGCATCCGTCTGGTTGCCCGCCGCGTCGTACGCGTACCGCTCGGTCCAGCCGTGGGCGTGGACCGCCGTCACCCGGCCGACCCCGTCCAGGTCGAAGCGGCGCGGGCCGGACAGCTGGTCGTCGACCGCGACCAGGTTGCCGTCGGGCCGGTAGGTGTACGCCCGGTGCTGGACCCGTCGACCCTCCGCGCCCGTCACCGACTGTTCCGTCAGCCGCCCCAGCTCGTCGTACGCATGCGTGAAGCGGACCTCGCCGACCGCCCGGCTCAGCTCGCGCCCCACCCCGTCGTACGCGAAGGACAGCCTGCGTCCCGACGTCGTCAGGTCCGCCCGGCGCCCCGACGCGTCGTAGCTCCATGCGCTCGCCGCACCTCCCGGCGTCGTCCGGCCGACCCGCCGCCCCAGCTCGTCGTACGAGAACGACAGCCTCCGGCCGTTCACCGTCTCGGCCCTCAGCCGCCCCGCCCGGTCCCGCAGCCACGTCACCGTCGCGTCCGGGTTGGCCGCGAGGGCGAGGCGGTCGGAGAGGTCGTACTCGTAGGTCGTGACCGCACCGGCCGCGTCCTTGCGGACCACTTGGCCCAGGGCGTTCCGTTCGTAGCGGATGCTCTCGCCCAGACCGTTCGTACGGGACGCCAGCGCCCCGGCCGCGTCGTACTCGTAGACCAGCGCGCGGCCGTCGAAGTCCCTCTCGGACACCATCCGCCCGGCCGGGTCGTACGCGTAACTCCACGTCAGGCCCTGCGGGTTGGTGACCCCCACCAGTCGCAGTTCCGTGTCGTGCGCGAACTCGTAGCGCACGCCGTCCGGGCCCGTCCGCGCCGCGAGCAGGTCGAAGTGCGTGTACTCGTACGTGGACACCCCGCCCAGCGCGTCCACGTGCCGGACGCAGTTGCCCTCGCCGTCGTACGTCCAGCTCTGCGCCGTACCGTCCGGCTCCACTCGGCGGGCGATCCGGCCTTCCGGGGTCCACTCGAAGCGGACGACCGCGCCCAGCGGATCGGTCACGGCCACCGGGCGGCCGAAGGCATCGCGCGCGTAGTGAGTCACAGCCCCCAGCGGGTCGGTGACCTCGACCGGGAGGCCCGCCGCATCGCACCGGACCCGCGTCACGTGCCCAAGACCGTCCGTCACCGAGGCGAGGTGGCCCGCCTCGGTGTACGTGAAGCGGGTCGTCGCACCCGCCGCGTCCGTCACCGACGTGCGGTTGCCGCGCTCGTCGTACGTGTAGCGGCACTCCGTCCGGTCGGGCGCGACCACCGAGACCGGCAGGTTCAGCTCGTTGTACGCGATCGAGGAGCCACGCCCGTCCGGCCGCGTCACCGCCACCGGATTGCCCCGCTCGTCATAGGCGAAGCGCGTCACCCGCCCCAGGGCGTCCGTACGGGACAGCAGCCGGTGGTGCCGGTCCCACTCCGAGCGCGTCACCGCCCCCGTCGGGCCGGTCTCCTCGACGATCTGCATGCGCTCGTTCACGGCGTAACGGGTCGTGGCGCCGAAGGAGTTCGTCGCCACGGTGGCTCGCAGACCTGTCGTCGGGTCGGGCTCCTCGTAGCGGAAGGCGTAGCGCAGATGGCCCGCCTCACCCGTCTCGAAGACACAGCGGTCCCGGTCGTCGTACGCGTACCGGTACGAGCTGTCGTTGCGGTCGGTCCAGGAGACGAGCCGGCCCCGCTCGTCGTATGCGAAGCGCATCGGCAGACCCGAGGAGTCGACGACCTCCGTGAGCTGCCCGCCGGTGTAGCCGTAGCGGATCAGCCCGCCCGCCCCCGCGAGGGCGACGGCGGTGATCCGGCCGTCCGAGGTGGTGAGGTCGAGGCGGTGGCCGCCGCAGTGGGAGATCGCAGTCGGGGCGCCGTCCGGGGCGTACTCGAAGGTGATCCAGTTGCCGTTGCGGTCGTCGATCTGGACCAGCGGAGCCGTCCCGTCCGCCCACTCCAGGAAGTGCCGGACCAGGCCGGAGTCCGGGTCCGTGACCGTGTAGCCGCCGTCGGCCGTGCGGTCCAGCGGCAGGCGCGGGCCGTGCTTCGGCAGCACCGGCACCCCCGGCGCGGGGTGCGGATACTCCAGCAGTTTGCCGTCCTCGGTCACGAAGACCAGGCCCTCGGCGTCGATCTCCAGACGCTGGTCGGCCGTGGAGGCCCAGGACGGCCCGAGCCAGCGCCCGCAGGCGTAGCCCGACTCCGTACGGCGCCGGAAGAGCAGGGGGAGCACGCCCGCGAGGGAGACGTCGGTCTCCATCAGGAACACCCGGCCGGAGGCGACGTCGACCGGGTCGCCGCAGTCCTTCTTGGCCTCGTCGGGCCGCGACCTCGCGTGCGGGTCGTCCTTCGCGGCCTGCCGGGCCGCGTTCACTCCGGCGCCCTCGGCACCGTCCTTCACTCCACCCCGCAATACCCCCTTGAACAGCCCCGCGCCCTTGGCTCCCACCAGGTCCGGCACCATCCGCCCCGCGAACTCGCTCGGGTCCTTCTGCGCCGAGTCCCACATGTCGCTGGCCGTGCGGTCCGGGTGGACGGCCGCCGATCCGAGACCCGCGAGGGTCGTGTTGACGTGCTTGTAGTAGTCGGCGGGGTGCGTGAGGTTGTACGGGTCCAGCGGGTCGATGCCGCGTACGAAGTCGAGCAGGCCGCCCGTTCCCTTGGCGAGGCCACCGCCGAAGTGGGCCAGTTCGATGCCGCCGCCCACGCCCCAGTCCATGACGTCGGCCTTGGCGCGGGCGAGTGGCGGGGGCACCTTCGGGGCGTGGGCGAGCGCCGCCGTCACGGCGGCCTTCGCGGTCTCGGCCGCCTCGTTGCGCTGGCGGCGGGCGGCACGGAGGATTTCTGCGGCCTGTTCCCGCTGCGCCTTGCCCGGGTCGCTGAAGGGCGCAGGACGCGGGCCGGGATCCTCGCCCGCCTTCAGCTTGGCGTTGTACGCGTCGGCCGCCGTGTTGTACGCGGTGCGCGCGGTCTCCGAGGACTTCTTGCCCTCCTTGTGGAGCGCGACGGCCTCCTTGGCCTGCCCCTGCGCCCAGTCGACCGTGGCGGCGTACGCGTCCAGCGCGCCCGCCGCCTTGTCGCAGGCGTCCGCCGCGTGCAGCCACTTCGTGGGATGGGTGGCGTACTTGGCGCGGAACGCGTCGCCCGCCTCGCCCTTCCAGTGCGACGAGTCCAGGGCCTTCAAGCCCCGGCCGACCCGTTCGAAAGCGCCCTTGAAGGCGGTGAGGTGCTTCGCGGTCCCGCGGATCTTGCCCGCGTCGCCGTGGACGAGCTCGTTGGCCTCCTCGGTCTGGCCGAGCTGCTTCTCGGCCACCTCCGCGCCCATGTCGGACGCGAAGTCGTCGCCCCAGTCCTCGATGGTGTCCGCGATGCCGTCGGCCCCGACGTATTCGAGCGCGTCCCCGGCCCGGTGGGCGGCCCAGTCGACGCCCTCGCCGACCGCCTTCTTGACCGTGCCGATCCCGTGCTCGATCTTCCCGAGCCCCGAGTTGGCCAGCTTCCCCCAGTCCGGCATCAGTCGCGCCCCCAGTGCGCCCGGTCGACGACCTCCTGGTCGGGGTTGACCGCCCGCCGGGACACCTCGTCCACCTGCGCGCGGGTCCGCTCGTCGATGACGCCGGCGTCGGCCATCCGGTCCATCACGCCCGCCTGTATGTCGTACGAGGCGTTGTCCCAGGTCCGGTTGACGTCCTTCTGCGCCTGCTTGAACGAGTCCGCGCTGTAGTCCGCGCCGTCGAACGGGGTCTGCGTCGCCAAGTCGCCCCAGCTCTTCTTGGCGACCTCCTCCTCGCTCAGGTTGGGATCGCCGTTGACGGAGTTGGCCAGCACCTTGAAGCTGTCGCTGACGTAGTGCTCCTCCTCGTAGATGACACCCGCCGACAGGCCGACGGCGTGCGCGAAGCCGTTGCCCTCCTGGGCGAGGCCGCGCACGCCCCACTCCCAGCGGTCGCAGAACGTCTTGAACTCGGAGGTCAGCCCGGAGTGGCCGAGCTCCATGCCCGAAAGCGCCAGCTCGGAGAAGCCCCGGCCGACCGAGCCCTCCCCCACCATCCCGATGTCCTTGAGCTCACCGAGCGTCTTGTTGATGCCGTCGGTGATCGCCGCGAGCGCGGCCCTCGGCGCCGCGAGGTCGGGGTTCTCGCCGCTCATGCCGCGACCACGGCCACGCTGTCCGGCACGATCCCGGCGACCGGCGGAAACAGCACGCCGTCATCGCCGCCCACATCGAGGGCGACCCCACCCGGCACCCCGAGCGCGGGCACCATCACATCCAACAGCCGTGCGCCGAGGACCCGTTGATACGTCCACTCCCGCGCACCTTCACCCCGTACGCGCGCGAACCGCGCCAGCGCGGCCTCGTCGGAGAAGGCACAGATCCACCGGACCCCGCCCCTGTCCGCCGTCCAGAGACCACCACCGTCGACGAGTGGTACGAGGACGGCGGTACGCCGTAACTCACCCAGCAATTCCGGGAACTGCGCTATGTCGGCATCCACCCGACAACCGTACTGAGGCCCCTCCCGTCACGGCATGAGTACCCCTACTTACTCAGCCGCGCGCGTGCGCGTACGCGATGAAGTCGCGCCATACCTGCGGGCTGAAGCCGAGGCGAGGGCCTTCGACGTTCTTGGAGTCGCGGACGTGCACGAGGTCGGGGGCTGTGGCAATCTCGACGCAGTCCTCGCCATTACTACTGCTGCTGTAGCTGCTCTTGAACCACGCCAGCTTGGCCACGTCACCTGCTGAGGGCTTACGGATCATGTCTCTCCCAGCGCTTGCTCGATGAAGGCCCGTGACTCCTCCGGTGTCAGAGCCCGGGCCCGGATGATGCCATACCGCAGTTCGAGAACCCGGAGATGCCTCGGGTCGGAGACAGGACGGCCACCGAACTGACCGTCCGTACGCCCCAAAGCCGAACCGTCCCCGAACTTCAGCACCTCGATCAGCCCGACTGTTCCCGGGTGGTCCGCCCGGGATGTCGGCATCACCTGAAACTCGACGTACGGCAACTCGGACACCTCCAACAGGTGTTCGAGCTGGCGGCGCAGCACCATTGTTCCCCCGATGGGGCGGGTCAATGTCACCTCCTCCTGCACAAAGCTGAGTTCAGGCGCGGGGGACCGGCCATAGATGGACTTTCGAGCCATCCGCGCGGACAGCAGCCGCTCCAGATCATCCGGTGAGTACGTGGGCCGCCAAGTCCCCAGCAACGCCCGCGCGTACTCCTCCGTCTGCAACAACCCATGCAGATTGTGGTTGCTGTAGAGCTGAAGCTCGACCGCCCGGGCCTCCAGCTTCGCCAGTTCCCGGACCTTCTTCGGGTACCGGGCCTTCTCCAGGTCCTTCTTCATGGCCGATACGAGGCCACCCGCGCCCAGCACCTCGTCCACCTTGTCCAGGAACTCCGGGCGCGGGATGCGCACCCCGCGCTCCACCTTGCGGATCAGGTCCTCGCCGTATCCGATCGCCTCCCCGAACTCCGGCACCCGCATCCCGGCCGCCTCACGCCGGAGTTTGACCTGGCGCCCCACCGCCTCCACCACCGGCGCGATCTCGTCCCCGGGCTCCACGTCCCAGCCGGCCTCGTCCGCACCCTCGCCGTCCGCACCCATCCCGACCACCGCCTCCGCCGTGCCTCCGTACCCGCCGTACAGACAAGACAGAGCCGGACAACGACCGGACAGTCACCGTACGCACCGACTCCGTCACTGTTCACCGTAGGCGCATCCGGCCACGCTGAGTGACGTGAACCAGGAATCCACCCAACTCCCGGCCCCCGTCCGCCACTTCAGCGTTCTGCTGTCCCCCACGCCGCGCGGCGCCCGGCTCGCGCGCCTGCTCGCCGTCGAGTGGCTGCGGACCTGGGAGCTGCCGTACGGGACCGCCGGGGACGCGGCGCACATCGTGGCGGAACTCGCCTCCAACGCGGCCACGCACGGCCGCCTCGCCGGGCGGGACTTCCTCCTCACCCTCCGGGTCGACGGCGGTGTACTCCGTATCGAGGTCACGGACACACGCGGTGACGAACTCCCGCGCCCTCGAACGCCGTCCGCCGACTCCGCGTCGGGGCGCGGCCTGCTCCTCGTCGAGGCACTGGCCGACCGCTGGGGCGTCGAACTCGGCCCCGTCCCACGCAAGACCGTCTGGGCCGAACTTGGCCCCCTCGCACCGGAGCATGGCGGACCGCGCTCCGGCGCGACCGGCGCTCTTCCCTAAGAAACACGGGGAGAAAGAACCCCACCAAGCCCCACCCTCCCGCCCGCCGCACAAACTCACTCCCCCGAGTGAATATGCCCAACTCGGCTGGATTCGAGAGGGGTTGACTGCCCTACGCTCGGCGCGAGCACCACAGGACAACCGCAGACATGCGACGGCCCCCGCCGGGACTGCAATCCCAGTGCGAGGGCCTGACCACCGAGGAAGTAGGGCTTCCCGATGGACACCCAAAACCCTAGCGCGCCCCCGCGCGCCCAGTCCCGTATCCCGGGCAAAAACCACCCCCATCGGGGACCTCGTTCCGGCGTCGTCCACGACAACGCCCGCCACACCACCCGCTTCACGGTGATCGGCAACCACCTCGCCCAGCACCCGGAGCTGTCCGGACTCGGCGTCCACATCCAGCCCCTCCCCGCCGGCGCCCGCGTCGACATCAAATCGCTCGCCGCCCGCTTCCCCGAGGGCCCCACCCGCATCGCCGCCCTGCGCGAACTCGAAGCCCACGGCTACCTCCGCCGCACCCGCGAACCGGTCCGGAACGGCGACGGCTGCGACCGCGGCTACCGCGGCCCGGACCCGCACAGGTGCGGCGCCTGCGCGGCCCGGCACCAGTCACCTCAGAGCACGAAGGAACCCCATGGTCAGCTCGCCCCATGAAGCGATGCACCGCATCTTCCAGGACCGCCCCGAGCTCTTCTCCCGGGTCTCCGAGGTGCTCGGCATCGACTTCTCCCCGCCCACCTCCGTCACCATCCTTCCGACCGACCTCACCGAGACCCGCCCACTCGAACGCCGCGTGGACACGTTACTGAGGCTGGAAATGGGGGACGACGAGCCGCTTCTTCTCGCCGTCGAAGCCCAGGGCAAGAAGGACCCGGCCAAGCCCGCGAGCTGGGCTTACTACGCCTCGTACCTGCTCACCAAGTACCGGCTGCAGCCGATGCTGCTGGTCGTCTGCCAGGACCGCGCCACCGCCGAATGGGCGGCGCGACCGGTCCGCTTCGGCCCTCCTCAGTGGCCCCTGCTCACCCTGCGCCCACTCGTCGCGGGACCGCACAACATGCCTGTGATCACCGATCCGGCCGAGGTCAACAAGGACCTCGCGCTCGCCACACTGGCCCTAATCACCCACGTCACGTCTCCGGACATCGGGGCCATACTCAAATCAATGACGACCGTGCTGCGGGACACACCGCACGCCATCGCCTACCCGATCATCGAACTCATCGCCCAAGGCCTGGGCAAGCACCCAGCCGCAGCACTATGGAGGAAACTGGTGGCCGTGGACCTGTCTTTCTACAAGTCATCCCTGTCCGAAGAACTCCGCGACGAAGGCCGGGCCGAGGGCCAGGCCAAGGGTGAGGCCAAGGGGCAGGCCGACGCCATCCTGTTCATCCTGGCGCGCCGCGGCATCGACGTCCCCGACGAGGCACGGGAACGCATCACCAGCTGCGACGACCTCGACATCCTTCACCACTGGCTCGATCGGGCCCTCACCGCCTCCTCCGCCGACGAGGTCTTCGCGGATGAGTAGTCCCGGCACGCCCGGGCGCGGTACTGGGGCGGGTGCGGTCGACTACGACCCGTCCCAGTACCGGCCGAGCCTCGTGCAGACCCACCGGGTCCGCCTCGTGGTCCCGGTCGCGGACATCTTTACCGAGCTCATCGCCCAGGGCCTGGCCGGTGTGCCGCACGCTTCGAAACTGTGGAGAGACCTGGTGATCAAGGACCTTTCATTCTTCTCGTCTCCGATCTCGGAGGAGATCCGCGATGAAAGCCGCACTCGCAGGCGTGCGGAGGACATCCTCGTCGTTCTGGAAGCACGCGGCATCGATGTCCCCGACGGGACCCGCGACCGCATCACCGGCTGCGACGACCCCGAGCTGCTGCGCAGCCGGCTCGTCCGTGCCGCCACCGCCACCTCCGCCGGAGAGGTCGCCCGATACGCGTAGTCGGCTCGCTACTCCGGCCGGACCACGAACATCGTGACCCGCCGCATCCCCCGTACCTCGCGGCTCCACCCCACCCCCGACGGGCCCCGGCTACGCCACCCGCAAGGACTTCGTCTACGGCGAGGACGTGACCATCGCCGACTGGACGATCCCGACGGACGGCCTGCCCCTGTACGCATAGCCCCCCACCCGGGTCCCGCCCGCGCCCCCGCCACCGCAGACAAAGAGAAAGTGGCCACAAAGAAAACTCCGTTCAAAACAATGCGGACCACAATTCAAACCGTCCCGTAATCGAATTCCTTCGAGCAACCGGCACCCCTTTCCTTCCGTCTACTTCGGCGACCGAAGAGCGGAAGAAATGGACGGGAACGGGGAACGTACGTGTTCGGAGCGAGCAGGGGTGGCGGCGCCGACGGAGCGGGCGAGGACGGCGAAGTCGGCACGGGCGGCACGGGTGACGGGGCGGGCGCGGGCGGCCGGGTGAGTCGGCGGCTTCGGCCCAGTCGGCGTGCCGTGCTCGGCACCGCTGCCGCCGCCGGGGTCGCCGCCGCCGTCGGGTCGTGTTCCGTGCCCGCCTCTCAGCGGCACCGGGAGGACGGGGCGACCGTCGCGCCCGGGCAGCCCGTCGCGGCCGGGCGGCGGGCCGTGCTGATGCAGATCGTGGCGCATCCCGACGACGACCTGTACTTCATGAACCCGGACACCCAGCACGCCCTGGACGGCGGCGCCAGGATCGTCAGCGTGTATCTCACCGGCGGCGAGGCCAACGGGGACAACCGGGTCGTCAGCGATCCCTCGACCATGCACTTCGACAAGGCCGCCTACTCCTCCGCCCGCCACCAAGGACTTCGGCAGGCCTATGCCGCGCTGCTCGGGCTGCCGCTCTTCACGCCCTGGCAGAAGGACGTCCTCAAGCTGCGCGGCGGGCACACCGCCGAGGTCAACTCCCTCGTCCACAACGGCCGCCACGTCGAGCTCGTCTTCCTCAACACCGCCATGCACACCCTGCGCGGCGGCCGTATGGGGCTGCCCAGTCTGTGGGAGGACCGGGCCCTCACCCTCCCCGTCGTCATCGCCACGGGCTCGCCGGTGACCGCCGCCACCCCGTACACGTACGACGAACTCGTCGAGGTCGTCGCCGGGCTGCTCGACACGTACGCGCCCACCCTCGTCCAGACCCTCGACCCCGACCCGGACATCCAGCACAGCCCCGAGAAGACCCGCCAGCACGACAGCGAGCAGCCGGGGTACGCCGACCACGCCGACCACACCGCCGCCGCCTCCTTCGCCTGGGCGGGGATGGTGCGGTATGTCGCCCAGGCCACCCAGCGACAGAAGGGGATACCCGGGTTCGCGGTCACCTCGTACCGCGCCTACTACAACCGGCACTGGCCCAAGAACCTCCCCCCGGACGTCCTCGCCGAGAAGGCCGCCCATCTGATCCCGTACGGCGGCGCCCCGGACTGGAAGTGCGGCAACCCCGGCGGCTGCGGGGACTACAACGTCGGCGGGAAGCGGCCCCTGACCAACTGGAAGGGGTGGGTGCGCTCCACCCACTACCGCTTCCCGGGGCCCCGGCCCGTCGTCGGCAACGAGCCCGACGGACGCCTCGCCGCGTACGGCGTGCTCGGGCTGCGGGCCGTGCGGTGGCGCGAGACCGCGCCCGGCAGCGGGCGGTTCGGCGCGCCGGACGACCTCGGCGGCGGGCCGCTCGCGCCCGTGCTCGGCGGCGCCGCTCTCAAGGACGGGCGGCAGGTGCTGTTCGGGCTGCGGTTCTCCTCCGTCGCCGGGCGCGCCGGGGCCAACACCCGTGAGGTGGTGATGCTCGAACAGGCCGCGCCCGGTGGGAAGTTCGCGGCCTGGCGCGGGCTCGGCAACCCCGAGCGCGGTGACGACCGCGGGCGCCGGATCGGCTCCCCCGTCGCCGTCACCGCCCCCGACGGCCGCCTCCACCTCTTCGTCCGCAACGCCGACAAGGGGGTCAGCTCGCGGGTGCGGGAGAGCGACGGCTCATGGGGGCCCTGGGCCGATCTCGGTGGCCAGATCATTCAGGACGGGCTCGCCACCGCCTTGGACGCCGAAGGGCGCGTGCATCTCTTCGCCCCGGGGTACGACTTCGTCCACCACTGGGCGCAGGACGCCCCCGGGCAGCCTCTCGCGTATGTGAAGAGCGGGCCGCGGCTGCCGCTGGCGGTCGACGCTCCCGCCGCCGTCGGGCTGCCCGCGCAGGCAGGCGGCGGTATACAGCTGCTGTACCGGACCCTCACCGACCCCCGTAAGACCAAGGGCAAGGGACTCGCCCCGGCCGACCCCCGGCTTCTCTCCCTGCGCGCGGACGGCACCTCCACCGGCCCGAACAGCCCGCAGCTCGACGGATACGGGACCGTCGGCGCGCTCCACTCCCCCAAGGACGGCCTGGTCGTCCTCGGCAAGGACGCCAAGGGGCGGGTGCGGGCGCTGGTCGGGACCGAGCGCCGGACCCGCCCCCCGGGCGTGGTCCCCGTCGACGCGCCGACCCTCCACCTCACCGCACGCGGCCCGGTCGCCGTCGGGCTCGGCGTGGACGGCAAGCCCTGGGTGTGGGCGCTGGGAGCCGCCGCCTCGACGGACGTACACGCCGCCGGGTAGGTCCGTGGACAGGCGCGCAAAACAGCGAAGGGCCCCGCACCTCTCGGTGCGGGGCCCTTCTTGGTGCTCAGCTGTGAGCTACCAGGTCAGAACACGAATTACTTCGTGATCTTGACGACCTGGCCGGCGCCCACGGTCCGGCCACCCTCACGGATGGCGAACTTCAGGCCCTCCTCCATGGCGACCGGCTGGATCAGCGCGACCGTCATGGCGGTGTTGTCGCCCGGCATGACCATCTCGGTGCCCTCGGGGAGGGTAACGACACCGGTCACGTCAGTCGTACGGAAGTAGAACTGCGGGCGGTAGTTGTTGAAGAACGGCGTGTGACGGCCACCCTCGTCCTTGGACAGGATGTACGCCTGGGCCTCGAACTCGGTGTGCGGCGTGACCGAACCGGGCTTGATGATGACCTGGCCGCGCTCGACGTCCTCGCGCTTGATGCCACGGAGGAGCAGACCGACGTTCTCACCGGCCTGGCCCTCGTCGAGCAGCTTGCGGAACATCTCGATGCCGGTGACCGTGGTGGTGGTCTTCTCGGTCTTGATGCCGATGATGTCGACGGTCTCGTTGACCTTGAGGACACCACGCTCGATACGACCGGTGACGACGGTGCCACGACCGGTGATCGTGAAGACGTCCTCGATCGGCATCAGGAACGGCTTGTCGACGTCACGCTCGGGCTGCGGGATGGACTCGTCGACGGCCTTCATCAGGTCGAGAACGGTCTGGCCCCACTTGGCGTCGCCCTCAAGGGCCTTGAGCGCCGAGACCTGGACGACCGGAAGCTCGTCGCCCGGGAACTCGTACTCGGAGAGGAGCTCACGGACCTCGAGCTCGACGAGCTCCAGGATCTCCTCGTCGTCCACCATGTCGGCCTTGTTCAGGGCGACGACGATGTACGGAACGCCGACCTGGCGGGCCAGGAGCACGTGCTCCTTGGTCTGCGGCATCGGGCCGTCGGTGGCGGCGACCACGAGGATGGCGCCGTCCATCTGCGCGGCACCCGTGATCATGTTCTTGATGTAGTCAGCGTGACCCGGGCAGTCGACGTGCGCGTAGTGACGCGACTCCGTCTGGTACTCGACGTGCGCGATCGAGATCGTGATACCGCGCTGGCGCTCCTCGGGAGCCTTGTCGATCTGGTCGAAGGCCGAGGCCTCGTTCAGGTCCGGGTACGCGTCGTGCAGCACCTTGGTAATGGCGGCCGTGAGGGTCGTCTTACCGTGGTCGATGTGACCGATGGTGCCGATGTTGACGTGCGGCTTAGTCCGCTCGAACTTCGCCTTCGCCACTGGGTCCTCCTGTGGAGTGGTTCTGTACGCCTTGCTTCATCGGCGCCAGGTGATCTTTGCTGGGATGCCGGGGCCCGGGGGCATTCGCCGCAATACTCTCGCATTGCGGCGAATGCCCCACCGGACTCCGGTGACAAGCCTAAAGCGGGTGAACTCCGAAGAGTTACTCGCCCTTGGCCTTCGCGATGATCTCCTCGGCGACGTTCCGCGGAACCTCGGCGTAGGAGTCGAACTGCATCGAGTAGCTTGCGCGACCCGAGGTCTTGCTGCGGAGGTCTCCGACGTAGCCGAACATCTCCGAGAGGGGCACGAGGCCCTTCACGACGCGGGCGCCGCTGCGCTCCTCCATGGCCTGGATCTGGCCACGGCGGGAGTTGATGTCGCCGATGACCTCACCCATGTAGTCCTCGGGCGTGGTGACCTCGACGGACATCATGGGCTCAAGGAGCACCGGGGAGGCCTTGCGCGCGGCCTCCTTGAACGCCTGCGAACCGGCGATCTTGAACGCGAGCTCGGAGGAGTCGACCTCGTGGTAGCCACCGTCGAGAAGAATGACGCGAACGCCGGTCATCTCGTAGCCGGCCAGGATGCCGAACTGCATGGCCTCCTGCGCACCCGCGTCCACCGACGGGATGTACTCCCGGGGGATGCGGCCACCGGTGACCTTGTTCACGAACTCGTAGGTCGCCTCGCCGCCCTCGATGGGCTCGATCGCGATCTGCACCTTGGCGAACTGACCGGTACCACCGGTCTGCTTCTTGTGGGTGTAGTCGTGACGCTCGACGGCCTTGCGGATCGTCTCGCGGTACGCGACCTGCGGCTTGCCGACGTTCGCCTCGACCTTGAACTCGCGACGCATACGGTCGACGAGGACGTCGAGGTGAAGCTCGCCCATACCACCGATGATGGTCTGGCCGGTCTCCTCGTCCGAGTGCACCTGGAAGGAGGGGTCCTCCTCCGCGAGACGCTGGATGGCGACACCCAGCTTCTCCTGGTCACCCTTGGACTTGGGCTCGATGGCGACCTGGATGACCGGGGCCGGGAAGTCCATGGACTCCAGGATGACCGGCTTCTTCTCGTCGCACAGCGTCTCACCGGTGGTGGTCTGCTTCAGGCCCATGACGGCGACGATGTCGCCGGCGCCCACCGACTCGATCTCCTCACGCTTGTTCGCGTGCATACGGTAGATCTTGCCGATGCGCTCCTTCTTGCCCTTGACGGAGTTCAGCACCGAGGTGCCGGCGTCCAGGCGACCGGAGTAGATCCGGATGAAGGTGAGCTTGCCGAGGTGCGGGTCGCTCGCGATCTTGAAGGCGAGGGCCGACAGCGGCTCCTCGTCCGACGGCTTGCGCTTGACGACGACCTCGGCGTCCTTGACGTCGTGGCCCTCGATGGCCTCGACGTCCAGGGGCGAAGGCAGGTAGCGCACGACCGCGTCGAGCAGGGGCTGAACGCCCTTGTTCTTGAACGCGGTGCCGCAGAAGACGGGGGTCACCGTGGTGTCCCCGCCCTTGCCGGACGCGATGGTGATACGACGGACCGCGGCGTACAGCTGCTCCTCGGTGGGCTCGGTGCCCTCCAGGAACAGCTCCATGATCTCTTCGTCGTTCTCCGCGACGGTCTCGACCAGCTTGCCGCGCCACTCTTCAGCGGCCTCGGTGTGCGTGGCCGGGATGTCGACGACGTCGTACATCTCGCCCTTGGTCGCTTCCGCGGACCAGACCAGGGCCTTCATGCGGACCAGGTCCACAACGCCCTTGAAGTCGGCCTCGGCACCGATCGGCAGCTGCATGACGATCGGGGTGGCGCCGAGGCGGTCCACGATCATGTCGACACAGCGGTGGAACTCGGCGCCGGTGCGGTCGAGCTTGTTCACGAAGCAGATACGCGGCACGCCGTAACGGTCGGCCTGACGCCAGACCGTCTCGGACTGCGGCTCCACACCGGCGACACCGTCGAACACGGTGACGGCACCGTCGAGGACGCGGAGCGAACGCTCCACCTCGACCGTGAAGTCCACGTGACCCGGGGTGTCGATGATGTTGATGGTGTGGTCGACGTCCTCGAGCGGCCAGTGGCAGGTCGTCGCGGCGGACGTGATGGTGATGCCGCGCTCCTGCTCCTGCTCCATCCAGTCCATCGTGGCAGCGCCGTCGTGGACCTCACCGATCTTGTAAGACACACCGGTGTAGAACAGGATGCGCTCGGTGGTGGTCGTCTTGCCCGCGTCGATGTGAGCCATGATGCCGATGTTGCGCACCTTGGCAAGGTCAAGCGAAGTGGTAGCCATATCGGCTCAGTCTTCTCTCGGTCTCGATGTGGGTTGCGACTACCAGCGGTAGTGCGCGAAGGCCTTGTTGGACTCGGCCATCTTGTGCGTGTCCTCACGCTTCTTGACGGCCGCACCGAGGCCGTTCGAAGCGTCGAGAAGCTCGTTCATCAGGCGCTCGGTCATGGTCTTCTCGCGGCGGGCGCGGGAGTAACCCACGAGCCAGCGGAGCGCCAGGGTCGACTGACGACCCGGCTTGACCTCGACCGGAACCTGGTAGGTCGCGCCACCGACACGGCGGGACTTGACCTCAAGGGACGGCTTGACGTTCTCCAGCGCGCGCTTCAGCGTGATGACCGGGTCGTTGCCGGTCTTCTCGCGGAGGCCTTCCATGGCGCCGTAGACGATGCGCTCGGCGGTGGAGCGCTTGCCGTCCAGCAGGATCTTGTTGATCAGCGACGTGACAAGAGGAGACTGGTAGACCGGGTCGATGATGACCGGGCGCTTCGGGGCGGGGCCCTTACGAGGCATTCTTACTTCTCCTTCTTGGCGCCGTAGCGGCTGCGGGCCTGCTTGCGGTTCTTGACAGCCTGGGTGTCAAGCGCACCGCGGATGATCTTGTAACGAACACCCGGCAGGTCCTTCACACGGCCACCACGCACGAGCACGATCGAGTGCTCCTGCAGGTTGTGACCCTCACCCGGAATGTAGGCCGTGACCTCGATGCCGGAGGTCAGACGCACACGCGCGACCTTCCGCAGCGCCGAGTTCGGCTTCTTCGGGGTGGTGGTGAAAACACGCGTGCAGACGCCGCGGCGCTGGGGCGAAGCCTCAAGCGCGGGCGTCTTCGTCTTCTCGACCTTGTCCTGCCGGCCCTTCCGGACCAGCTGCTGGATCGTAGGCACTACTTCTCCGGTTTCTGTGTGCCGTTGGTGAAACTAACCTGGAACGTCACCGACCCACGCGGTCGGGTGTGTCGAATACTGCAGGCTCTCGCCGTGGGCACGGAGAAAGCGCAGATTGCGGTGGCCGTTGTAGGACTCGCCCTGCGGACGTAGGCACGCAGGGGAGCCCAGGGCACACCCCAGGCACAAGGTCTGAGCGTACCTACCTCATCGACTTGGGTCAAAACAAATACCCACACGCGGGACACCCCGGGGGACCGGTGAGACGCGTCTCACCCGGGGCCCTCCTCCGGCGGCTCCGTACCCCCCTTGCCCCGCTCGCGCCTGGGCGCGGCCAGCCGGGGGATGGTGGGCACCTTGGAGTGCGGACTCTTGCGTACGAGCCCGGCCCGGCCGGGATCACGCCCGGGCGCGGCGTCGTCGGTGCGGGAGGCGGGGTCGGGCGCGGCGTCGGAGGCGGGCCGGGGGGCGGCGGGCCCGGCGTCGGAGGGGGGCCGGGGGGCGGCGCCGGGTCCGGTGTCGGAGGGGGGCCGGGGGGCGGCGCCGGGTCCGGTGTCGGAGGTCCGGCCGTGTTCGACTGCGGCGCCGTCGGGTGTTTGGCCGGGCGTGCCGGGTATCTCGTCGGCGCTCTCGCCGGGGGCTGGCGAGGAACGGGGCTCGGCCTGCTGCGGCAGGTCGCGGCGGAGCGGGATGACCTCGCCCCGGCCCGGGCGGCGGCCGGCCCGGCGCAGGGAGCGGGCCCGGGCGGCCGAGGCCGTCTCGTCCAAAGCGCGCTGGTACTGGGCCGCCGCGTCCCGCCAGCCGGCCGCGTACGCGCGCAGCTCGCGGTTCTCCACCTCGGCGCGCAGCAGCACGACCAGCTCCTCGGCGGAGTGGCGTTCCAGGTGGGTTCCCAGGGCGGCCAGCAGCCCCGGCAGGTCGTCCGGGACCGGCGGCAGCCCGGCGGGCCCGTCGGCCCCCTCGGCAGGCTCGTAAGGGCGCGGGCGGTCCTCGGGATCGCGGCCCGCACGCCCGGCCCGGTCGCCGCTGGGCCGGGAGATCCCGTCGCTCTCAGCCATGCACGGCTCTCTCTCGCGTCCCATCGCTGCCAGGCCGTGTCAGCTTACGTCCCTGTGCGACCGCGGAAACTCCGTTGCTGCGGGTTTGGCCGCGGGTGATCGGTGGCCGCCCGCTCCCCGGGTTCTCGGCCCCGCTCCTGGTGGCGCCTACCGCGACTCGACGGACCCCTGCGTCGCCGCGTCCGGCAGGAACTGCCCCGCCACCTTGATGAACATGGCCCGCTGCTCCGGCGGAACGCCGAGCCCGACGGCCGCCTCCTCCAGCGTCAGCTGCCAGGACGGCGTCGACGGCTCGCGCAGCGCGGGCAGCGGCAGATCATCCTCGGTGAGCCGGCCGGAGCGGATCAGCATCTCCCGTACCGGGACCTCCAGGACGTGCGCGAGGCGCCGCGTCGTCTCCAGGTCCGGCATGCTCTGGCGCTGCAGCAGTCGGGTGACGGCGGCCCGGTGGACCCCGGCCTCGTCGGCGAGGCGCGACCTGCCGCCACCGCGCGGGCTGTCGATGTCGAAGCCGCGCCGCCGGATCAGCTCTTCGATCCAGGTCGCGAACCGGTCCAGTTCGCTGGTGGTCATCGTGATCGCCTCCCTCCGAAGCAAGGACCAGACTATCGCGCTTGCGCGCAAGGAATTAATGGCTCGTCCGGCCACCGGTGTAAGGATTTTGTGGCGGGATTCCGAGGCTTGTCGCTCTCATCCCTGTTTGCGTGCCCGCTCGCAAGGTCACAGCGTGCGCCCACGCAACTCCGGGGACCCGCCTACCCTACCCCGGAGTAACCTCCCCGTCGCCCCCGCGCACCGGCATCCGCACCACCCGTCCGCCCCCCTCGGCGCCGCCGGAGGCGTACGCCATCGCCTCCCGCCAGCCGCTGCTGAACCCGCGCGCCTCCCCGTCGACGGCGATCTGCGCGCCGACCTTCGCCACGACCGCCCCGAGCGTCCGGCCGACGTCGGCGGTGTACGTCCCGGACTCCCCCGCCTCGGCGGCCACTTCCACTGCGGCCACCACCACCTCCACCAGCCGCTCCTGGGCGCTCATCACCATGGGCCGCACCGCCTTTCGAATATGCGTTCGACAAGCGCCACCCACGATACGCCGAAGGGCGCCCACCCCGTGTGAAACGGAGTGGGCGCCCTTCAGTGGACGTACGCCTTACTGGTTGTACGGACCGTAGTCGTAGTCCTCCAGCGGAACGGCCTGGCCGGAGCCGGTGCCGAACGGCGAGTAGTCGATGTCGTCGTAGCCGACGGCCGAGTACATCGCGGCCTTGGCCTCCTCGGTCGGCTCGACCCGGATGTTGCGGTAGCGGGACAGACCCGTACCGGCCGGGATGAGCTTACCGATGATGACGTTCTCCTTGAGGCCGATGAGGCTGTCGGACTTGGCGTTGATCGCCGCATCCGTCAGGACTCGGGTCGTCTCCTGGAAGGAGGCGGCCGACAGCCAGGATTCCGTCGCCAGCGAGGCCTTGGTGATACCCATCAGCTGCGGACGGCCGGAGGCGGGGTGACCGCCCTCGGTGACCACACGACGGTTCTCGGTCTCGAACTTCGAGCGCTCGACGAGCTCGCCCGGCAGCAGCTCCGCGTCGCCGGACTCGATGATCGTCACACGGCGCAGCATCTGCCGGATGATGATCTCGATGTGCTTGTCGTGGATCGACACGCCCTGCGAGTTGTAGACCTTCTGGACTTCGCCGACCAGGTGGACCTGGACCGCGCGCTGACCGAGGATCCGGAGCACGTCGTGCGGGTTGGTCGCACCGACGGTGAGCTTCTGGCCCACGTCGACCGCGTCGCCCTCGCCCACCAGCAGACGGGCACGCTTCGAGATCGGGAACGCCGTCTCGTCGCTGCCGTCGTCCGGAGTGACGACGATCTTCTTGGTCTTCTCGGTCTCCTCGATCCGGATGCGGCCCTTGGCCTCCGAGATCGGGGCGACACCCTTGGGCGTACGAGCCTCGAAGAGCTCGACGACACGGGGCAGACCCTGGGTGATGTCGTCACCGGCCACACCACCGGTGTGGAAGGTACGCATCGTCAGCTGGGTACCGGGCTCACCGATGGACTGGGCGGCGATGATGCCGACCGCCTCACCGATGTCGACCAGCTTGCCGGTGGCCAGCGAACGGCCGTAGCAGAAGGCACAGGTGCCGACGGCCGACTCACAGGTCAGGACCGAGCGGGTCTTGACCTCCTCGACGCCCGCGTTGACCAGCGCGTCGATGAGCACGTCACCGAGGTCCACGTTGGCCGGCGCGATGACCTTGCCGTCGACGACGACGTCCTCGGCGAGCATACGGGCGTAGACCGAGGTCTCGACGTCCTCCGTCTTGCGGAGCACACCGTCCTCGCCGCGCACCGCGATCTTCAGCTTGAGGCCGCGGTCGGTGCCGCAGTCCTCCTCGCGGATGATCACGTCCTGCGAGACGTCCACCAGACGACGGGTCAGGTAACCCGAGTCGGCGGTACGCAGGGCGGTGTCCGCCAGACCCTTACGGGCACCGTGCGTGGAGATGAAGTACTCCAGAACGGTGAGGCCCTCACGGAAGGACGCCTTGATCGGACGCGGGATGGTCTCGTTCTTCGCGTTCGACACCAGACCACGCATACCCGCGATCTGACGCATCTGCATCATGTTTCCTCGGGCACCCGAGTCAACCATCATGAAGATGGGGTTCGTCTTCGGGAAGTTCGCGTTCATCGCCTCGGCAACCTCGTTGGTCGCCTTGGTCCAGATCGCGATGAGCTCCTGCGTGCGCTCGTCCTTGGTGATCAGACCGCGCTCGTACTGCTTCTGGACCTTCTCGTCCTGCGCCTCGTAGCCCGCGACGATCGCCTTCTTGGCCTCGGGGACCACGACGTCGGAGATGGCCACGGTGACACCGGAACGGGTCGCCCAGTAGAAGCCCGCCGCCTTCAGGTTGTCGAGCGTCGCCGCCACGATGACCTTGGGGTAGCGCTCGGCCAGGTCGTTGACGATCTCGGAGAGCTGCTTCTTGCCCACCGAGTAGTCGACGAACGGGTAGTCCTCGGGCAGCAGCTCGTTGAAGAGCGCGCGGCCCAGCGAGGTGCGCAGCCGGAACGAGTCGCCCTGCTGCCAGGTCGTCTCGCCCTCCTCCTCGACCGGCGGGGTCCAGCCACGCGGCGGGACGGTGCCGATCGGGAAGCGGATGTCGATGGGCGACTGGAGCGCGAGCTCCCCCGCGTCGAACGCCATGATCGCCTCGGCCGTGGAGCCGAACGCGCGGCCCTCGCCCTTGGTGTCACGGAGCTCACCGTCGGTGGTGAGGAAGAACAGACCCAGGACCATGTCCTGCGTCGGCATCGTCACCGGACGGCCGTCGGCGGGCTTGAGGATGTTGTTCGAGGACAGCATCAGGATGCGGGCCTCGGCCTGCGCCTCCGCGGAGAGCGGCAGGTGCACGGCCATCTGGTCACCGTCGAAGTCCGCGTTGAACGCGGTGCAGACGAGCGGGTGGATCTGGATGGCCTTGCCCTCGACCAGCTGCGGCTCGAAGGCCTGGATGCCGAGGCGGTGCAGCGTGGGCGCACGGTTCAGCAGAACCGGGTGCTCGGCGATGACCTCTTCGAGGACGTCGTAGACGACCGTGCGGCCGCGCTCGACCATCCGCTTGGCGCTCTTGATGTTCTGCGCGTGGTTCAGGTCGACCAGGCGCTTCATCACGAACGGCTTGAAGAGCTCCAGCGCCATGGCCTTGGGCAGACCACACTGGTGCAGCTTCAGCTGCGGACCGACGACGATCACGGAACGCGCGGAGTAGTCCACACGCTTACCGAGCAGGTTCTGACGGAATCGACCCTGCTTGCCCTTCAGCATGTCGCTGAGGGACTTCAGCGGACGGTTGCCGGGGCCCGTGACCGGGCGACCACGACGGCCGTTGTCGAAGAGGGCGTCGACCGCCTCCTGGAGCATCCGCTTCTCGTTGTTCACGATGATCTCGGGGGCACCGAGGTCGAGCAGACGCTTCAGACGGTTGTTGCGGTTGATCACACGGCGGTACAGGTCGTTCAGGTCGGAGGTCGCGAAGCGGCCACCGTCCAGCTGCACCATCGGACGCAGGTCCGGCGGGATCACCGGCACGCAGTCGAGCACCATGCCCTTGGGGCTGTTGCTGGTCTGCAGGAACGCCGAGACGACCTTGAGGCGCTTGAGCGCACGGGTCTTCTTCTGGCCCTTGCCGGTACGGATGATCTCGCGGAGGCGCTCGGCCTCCTCGTCGAGGTCGAAGGTCTCCAGGCGCTTCTGCAGGGCAGCGGCACCCATCGAGCCGTCGAAGTACGTGCCGAAGCGGTCACGCAGCTCGCGGTAGAGCAGCTCGTCGCCCTCAAGGTCCTGGACCTTGAGGTTCTTGAAGCGCGACCAGACCTCGTCCAGACGGTCGATCTCGCGCTGCGCACGGTCGCGCAGCTGCTTCATCTCACGCTCGGCACCCTCGCGCACCTTGCGGCGCACGTCGGCCTTGGCGCCCTCGGCCTCAAGCTCGGCGAGGTCCGTCTCAAGCTTCTTGGCGCGGGCTTCGAGGTCCGAGTCGCGGCGGTTCTCGATCTGCTGGCGCTCGACGGAGACGTGCGCCTCCAGCGACGGCAGGTCGCGCGTACGGCGCTCCTCGTCCACGAACGTGATCATGTACGCGGCGAAGTAGATGACCTTCTCAAGGTCCTTCGGCGCGAGGTCGAGCAGGTAGCCAAGGCGCGACGGGACGCCCTTGAAGTACCAGATGTGGGTCACGGGAGCGGCAAGCTCGATGTGGCCCATCCGCTCACGGCGCACCTTGGCGCGGGTCACCTCGACGCCGCAGCGCTCACAGATGATGCCCTTGAAGCGGACGCGCTTGTACTTGCCGCAGTAGCACTCCCAGTCCCGGGTCGGACCGAAGATCTTCTCGCAGAAGAGTCCGTCCTTTTCGGGCTTGAGGGTGCGGTAGTTGATGGTCTCCGGCTTCTTGACCTCACCGTGGGACCACTGACGGATGTCGTCAGCAGTGGCGAGGCCGATCCGCAGCTCGTCGAAGAAGTTGACGTCGAGCACTTGTCGTCAATCCCTCTTTCGGGGTCGATTCTTCAAGATGGTCTGAGGGGGGTCCGGATGGGGGTCCCTCCCGGGCCCTTAAGGCCCAGGGGGAGGTGGGGGGCTCTCAGGGAGCCCCCCACCAGACCCGTCAGACCTCTTCGACGCTGCTCGGCTCGCGCCGGGACAGGTCGATACCGAGCTCCTCCGCAGCGCGGAAGACGTCCTCGTCCGTGTCGCGCATCTCGATGGACATGCCGTCCGAGGACAGCACCTCCACGTTGAGGCAGAGCGACTGCATTTCCTTGATGAGCACCTTGAAGGACTCGGGAATGCCGGGCTCGGGGATGTTCTCGCCCTTGACGATGGCCTCGTAGACCTTCACACGGCCGGTGACGTCGTCGGACTTGATGGTCAGCAGCTCCTGGAGGGCGTACGCGGCGCCGTATGCCTCCAGCGCCCACACCTCCATCTCACCGAAGCGCTGGCCACCGAACTGGGCCTTACCACCCAGCGGCTGCTGGGTGATCATCGAGTACGGACCGGTCGAGCGGGCGTGCAGCTTGTCGTCGACCAGGTGGTGCAGCTTCAGGATGTACATGTACCCGACCGAGATCGGGTCCGGGAACGGCTCGCCGGAGCGGCCGTCGAACAGGTTGGCCTTGCCGGACGGCAGGACCAGGCGGTCACCGTCGCGGTTCGGGATCGTGGCCTCGAAGAGACCGGCGATCTCGTCCTCGCGGGCACCGTCGAAGACCGGGGTCGCGACGTTGGTGCCGGGGGCGACCTGGTCGGCGCCGATGGCCTGCAGGCGCTGGGCCCACTCGTCGGCCAGACCGGAGACGTCCCAGCCGCGGCTGGCGAGCCAGCCGAGGTGGATCTCCAGGACCTGTCCCGGGTTCATTCGGGACGGGACACCCAGGGGGTTGAGGATGATGTCGACCGGGGTGCCGTCCTCCAGGAACGGCATGTCCTCGATCGGCAGGATCTTCGAGATGACGCCCTTGTTGCCGTGACGGCCGGCGAGCTTGTCACCGTCGGTGATCTTGCGCTTCTGCGCCACGTACACGCGCACCAGCTGGTTCACACCGGGGGGAAGCTCGTCGCCCTCCTCGCGGTCGAAGACGCGGACGCCGATGACCTTGCCGGTCTCGCCGTGCGGCACCTTCAGCGAGGTGTCACGGACCTCACGGGCCTTCTCACCGAAGATCGCGCGGAGCAGGCGCTCCTCCGGCGTCAGCTCGGTCTCACCCTTGGGCGTGACCTTGCCGACGAGGATGTCGCCGGCGACGACCTCGGCACCGATACGGATGATGCCGCGCTCGTCGAGGTCGGCGAGGACCTCCTCGGAGACGTTCGGGATGTCCCGGGTGATCTCCTCCGGGCCGAGCTTGGTGTCACGGGCGTCGACCTCGTGCTCCTCGATGTGGATCGAGGAGAGGACGTCGTCCTGCACGAGGCGCTGCGACAGGATGATCGCGTCCTCGTAGTTGTGACCCTCCCACGGCATGAACGCCACGAGCAGGTTCTTGCCCAGCGCCATCTCGCCGTTCTCGGTCGCCGGACCGTCGGCCAGGACCTGACCGGCGATGACCCGGGCGCCCTCGTCCACGACAACCTTCTGGTTGACCGAGGTGCCCTGGTTCGAGCGGGAGAACTTGTGCAGGCGGTACGTGGTGTACGTGCCGTCGTCGTTGGCGATGGTGATGTAGTCCGCGGAGACCTCCTGGACCACACCGTCCTTCTCGGCCTTGAGCACGTCGCCGGCGTCGGTGGCGCAGCGGTACTCCATGCCGGTGCCGACCAGCGGCGCCTCGGACTTAATCAGCGGCACCGCCTGACGCATCATGTTCGCGCCCATGAGGGCACGGTTGGCGTCGTCGTGCTCAAGGAAGGGGATCATCGCGGTCGCGACCGACACCATCTGGCGCGGCGAGACGTCGATGTAGTCCACCTCGGCCGGCGGCACGTAGTCGACCTCGCCGCCACGGCGGCGGACCAGGACGCGGGCCTCGGTGAGCTGGAGCTCGTCGTTGAGCGCGGCGTTGGCCTGCGCGATGACGAAGCGGTCTTCCTCGTCGGCCGTGATGTAGTCGACCTCGTCGGTGACCTGGCCCTCGACGACCTTGCGGTACGGCGTCTCGATGAAGCCGAACGCGTTGACGCGGCCGTAGGAGGCGAGCGAACCGATCAGACCGATGTTCGGGCCTTCAGGCGTCTCGATCGGGCACATACGGCCGTAGTGAGACGGGTGCACGTCACGGACCTCGAAGCCGGCCCGCTCACGGGAGAGACCACCCGGGCCAAGAGCCGACAGACGGCGCTTGTGGGTGAGCCCCGACAGCGGGTTGTTCTGGTCCATGAACTGCGACAGCTGGCTGGTGCCGAAGAACTCCTTGATGGAGGCGACGACCGGCCGGATGTTGATCAGGGTCTGCGGCGTGATCGCCTCGACGTCCTGGGTGGTCATGCGTTCGCGCACGACGCGCTCCATACGAGCCAGACCCGTACGGACCTGGTTCTGGATGAGCTCGCCGACGTTGCGCAGACGACGGTTGCCGAAGTGGTCGATGTCGTCGGTCTCGACGACGATGTTCCGACCCGACTCGCCGACCGTCTCGGTCTCGCCCGCGTGCAGCTTGACCAGGTACTTGATGGTCGCGATGACGTCGTCCGTGGTGAGGACGCCGGCGTCCAGCGGCTCATCCGCGCCGAGCTTCTTGTTCACCTTGTAGCGGCCGACCTTCGCGAGGTCGTAGCGCTTCGGGTTGAAGTAGAGGTTCTCCAGCAGCGTCTGAGCGGCCTCGCGGGTCGGCGGCTCGCCCGGGCGCAGCTTGCGGTAGATGTCGAGCAGCGCGTCGTCCTGGCCCTGGGTGTGGTCCTTCTCCAGGGTGGCGCGCATGGACTCGTACTCGCCGAACTCCTCCAGGATCTGCTCGGTGGTCCAACCGAGAGCCTTGAGGAGGACGGTCACGGACTGCTTGCGCTTGCGGTCGATGCGGACACCGACCATGTCGCGCTTGTCGATCTCCATCTCCAGCCAGGCACCCCGGGACGGGATGATCTTGGCCGTGAAGATGTCCTTGTCGGACGTCTTGTCGATGTTGGAGTCGAAGTAGACACCCGGCGAGCGGACGAGCTGCGACACCACGACACGCTCGGTGCCGTTGATGACGAAGGTGCCCTTGTTGGTCATGAGCGGGAAGTCGCCCATGAAGACCGTCTGGGACTTGATCTCGCCGGTCTCGTTGTTGGTGAACTCGGCGGTGACGAAGAGCGGGGCCGCGAACGTGAAGTCGCGCTCCTTGCACTCGTCGATCGAGTTCTTCGGCGGCTCGAAGCGGTGGTCGCGGAAGGTCAGCGACATCGACCCGCTGAAGTCCTCGATCGGGGAGATCTCCTCGAAGATCTCCTCCAGACCGGACTTCGTGGGGACGTCCTGTCCGTTCTCGAGAGCGGCCTCGACGCGAGACTTCCAAGCGGCATTGCCGAGCAGCCAGTCAAAGCTCTCGGTTTGCAGCGCAAGGAGGTTCGGAACCTCGAGGGGCTCCTTGATCTTTGCAAAGGAGATGCGCAGCGGGGCGGTGCTGGCGCCGTTGTTCGTATTGGCGGTCGAGGCGTTGCGCGAGGCGGCCAAGAGGGGGTCCTTCCGAGGGCTCGGACTCACTACGCGCGTACCGGTCCCACGAGGGCACAGAGAGAGAAGTTTCCCGATTCAGCCGGAGAAGGCCAGGTCAGGGCAGTTCAATCCGAGGTGCTCAAGCGAGGGCATGCCCCTGGTGACGGGCAGGGGGCAGCTAACAGGCAGCGCAAAGGGTCAGTGTAGCCACTCGGCCCACTGATGTCCAGGGCGGATTTTTCGCGACCCTCATTGTTCTTCTCAGTACCTCGCAAGCCACGCGCTGTGAGGCGCACATCGATACTGCCCTCTTCGTCTTCGATCCATGCCTCGGATCCGGATCGATGTGACGACGCGTCCTGAGAATTGCGCGCTGCGTGCGGTTCGTCAAGACCCCTCAGCTCCGCGGAGATCGCTCCGTGGCTGCTCGTACGGCTACGAGGCGTACACGGGGCGTACGGCGATGATCACCATACTCCCTGTCGTCCGCCGCGCAAGGCAGCCGTCACGGCGCCGCCCGGGTACGCCGAAAGGCGACCACCCGGATGGGTGATCGCCTTTCGGTGTGTGCGCGTTACACGTCCTGGGACGTCACGCACGAAGAGTCAGAAGACTCACAAGGTCACTTGACCTCGACGGCCGCACCGGCAGCCTTGAGGGACTCGGCAGCCTTGTCAGCGGCCTCCTTGTTGACCTTCTCGAGGACCGGCTTCGGGGTGCCGTCGACGAGGTCCTTGGCCTCCTTGAGGCCCAGGGAGGTGAGCTCACGCACGACCTTGATGACCTGGATCTTCTTGTCGCCGGCGCCGGTGAGGATGACGTCGAACTCGTCCTTCTCCTCGACGGCCTCGGCGGCGCCACCAGCGGCACCACCGGCGGCGGCAACGGCGACCGGGGCGGCGGCGGTGACGTCGAACTTCTCCTCGAACGCCGAGACGAACTCGGCCAGCTCGATGAGGGTCATCTCCTCGAACTGGGCGAGGAGGTCTTCCTGAGAGAGCTTCGCCATGATGGGCGATCCTTCCACTAAATCGGCAGGTGCCGGATGTATATAGAGGCGGGCGTAACGGCCCGCTGCGACCCGCGCACTAGGCGGCGCGGATCAATGCGCGAGCCGAATTACTCGGCACCGCCCTGCTCGGCCTTCTTGGCACGAAGCGCCTCCGCGGTGCGGATGAACTTCGAGGGAAGCGCCTGGAAGAGCGCGGCAGCCTGAGACTGCTTGCCCTTCATGGCGCCCGCCAGCTTGGCGAGCAGAACCTCGCGGGACTCAAGGTCCGCGAGCTTCTTGATCTCATCGGCGGACAGCGCCTTGCCATCAAGGACACCGCCCTTGATGATCAGGTTGGGGTTCTCCTTGGCGAAGTCACGAAGACCCTTGGCCGACACCACCGGGTCACCGGTGATGAAGGCAGCACCCGTCGGACCAGTGAACTGGTCGTCGAGCGAGGTGATCCCGGCGTTGTTGGCCGCAATCTTGGTCAGCGTGTTCTTCACCACGGCGTACTGGGCGTTCTCACCGAGCGAACGGCGCAGCGTCTTGAGCTGGGCCACGGTGAGACCCCGGTACTCGGTCAGCACGACGGCGTTCGAGCTGCGGAACTTGTCCTCAAGCTCGGCTACGTCGGCAGCCTTGTTGGGCGTCGGCATAGTGCGTCGGCTCCTTCCGGGTGATGAGGACCGCTCAAAAGGGACCGCGACATAAAAAACGCCCCGGCGCAAGTGCACGGGGCGTAGCTCGACCGGAGCGAGTCCGGGAACTTTCCACAGTCACCTGCGCGGGTCGTCCGCATGCAGCGGATCCTTCGGCCACCGCCCCTTCTTGCGAAGGCACGGCAACGACCAGCGGTCTTTGGCTTCTGTGGAAGAGTACGTGACGGGTGGCGGATCGAGCAAATCCGGTCGTACGGGACGGTCAGGCCGAGCCCGGGGTGCCGTTCTTGCCCAGGTCGCCCAGGCCCTTCAGCATCTCGAACAGATCCAGGGTGTCGTCCGCGGCCGGGGCCTTGACCTCGGCCTTCGTGCCGTAGTCCGAGTAGTGCGTGGACGTGGTCACCTTGCCCTGGGGGCTGTCCATGGCGACGTCCATCTTGACCGGGTAGCCGTCCTTGTTGACCCAGACCTCGGTGTCGTAGCCCTTGACGCCCGTCTTCTTCATGTTGGCGAGGAGCTGCTCGCGCTCCTTGGGGCCCAGGGTGTCGAGCGTCTTGTTGCTCGCCACCATCTCGTCGATGGTGAGCGTGCCCTTGTAGTGCTCGGTCGCGACGCCGTCCGCCTGCTCGGCGCCCAGGTGCTTCAGGTTGGGCGAGTCGAGCAGCAGGGCGAGCTGCTGGGACGGGTCCTGGTTCATGTTCTCCAGGCCGGACGTCATCGACTTGGTCAGCTGGTCGTTGCCGCCCGACATCTTGGCCGCGGCGGCCAGGTCGAGCTTGATCCAGTGCTTGCCGTCGAGGTCCTTGGCGGTCTCGGTGCCCATCGAGCTCGCGTCCATGTACATGACGTTGCCGAGCCAGACCATGCGGGCCTTCTCGGGGGCGCCCGCCGCCTTCGTCCTGGGCGAGGAGTTGACCACGGTCAGGTCCATCGACGTCGGGTTCCACGCCATGACGCCGGTGACCTGGGTGTCGCCCGCGTCCTGACCCATGGCGGCCGGCATCGACATGCTCATCCGGACCTTCGCCGACTTCGCGGCCGACGTCTTCTTGAAGGCCGCCGTCAGCATCTGCTGCGCGTCCGTACGCGACTGCTCGCCGACCACCGGCTTCTTGGCCGCGCCGTCCGCCTTCTTGCCGTCGCCGCCGCCGCAGCCCGCGGCTCCCGCCACCACCACGGCGGCCGTCGCCAGCGAGAGCCCCGTCCGCGTCCATCCGGTCCTGGTCATGCGTCCCACCCCTTGTTTCCCCTGTTCGCCCGTGTCGGGATTTTTCCGATCAGGCGTTCCCCCGCCACGGTATCCGACCACTGTGACAGGTGAGACGAATTAAGGCCTCGGCTCAGCCCTGCTGCTGGGTGGGGGTCTTGGGCTTGATCAAAGTCGTGAAGTCCAGGGTGTCGGCGGCCGCCGGGGCCTCGACGGCGACCTTGACGCCGTAGTCCGAGTAGAACGCCGTCGTGTTCAGCTCGCCGTTCTTCGTCGCCGCCCGCTCGGTCTTCTTGACCAGCAGGTCGTCCTTGTCCACCCAGATGTCGACGGTGTCCGTGCTGATGCCGCTCTGGTTCATCTGCGTCTTGAAGGCGTCCAGCGTCTTCGCGTCGAGCCCGGAGCTCGATCCCACCAGCTTGGCGATGTCGACCGTGCCCGAGTAGTGCGTCGTCTGCACGCCGCGCACGTCCTCGGTGCCGACCTTCTTGACGTCGCCCGAGGCCAGCAGCGCCTTCACGCCCTGCTGGGGCGTCGAGTTCTGCATCTGGTCCTTCATGACGGCGCCGCTCGGGCCCATCAGCTTGGCCATGTCGTCGTAGCCGTAGCGGATCCAGTGCTTGCCGCCTACGGACTGGGCGAAGGCGGGGCCCATGTTGGCGAAGTAGGCGTCGCGCAGATAGCGGGCGTCGATGCTCTCGGCGCCGATCTGCTTCATCGTCTGGGCCATCGTGCCCGCCGTGTACTTCATGCGCATGGTGCCGGTCATCCCGTTGCCCCACGCCAGGTCGCCCGCGCCCTGCAGGCCCATGGTGGTGCCCATGGACATCGTCATCTCGACCTTGGAGGAGCCGGCCCCGTCGGTCTTCTTCTGCACCGCCTGGAGGGCCGCGACCGGGCTGAAGTCCGAGCCCGCCTTGTGCTGCTCCTTGGCGGGCGCGGCCTTGTCGGAGCCGCTGCCGGACCCGCAGGCGGCGACCCCGGCGAGCGCCGCTCCGGCCGCCACCAGCGAGACACACGTACGCCGTACGGACCTGCTGTTCATGCCATCCCCCTCGAATACCTTTTCTCCTGGACATCGAAGGTAGCGCAGGGGTGCGACAACGCCGCGGGCGCCCGGGGAAGTTGGGACGGGGCTGCGACACAGCGTGCCCCTGGCAGCGACGGGCCCGGGCAGCAAAAAGCCGGGCCCCGCACCTGTGAACAGGTGCGGGGCCCGGCCCGGAATCAGCCGTTAGAGCGGTGAGGCTCAGACCGCGGCCGGGTCCTCCTCGACGAGGAGGTTGCGGGTGCGGTTGGCGTCCAGCTGGATGCCGGGGCCCATCGTGGTGGTGATGGTGGCCTTCTTGATGTAGCGGCCCTTGGCGGCGGACGGCTTCAGACGGAGGATCTCCTCCAGCGCGGCGCCGTAGTTCTCCACCAGCTTGGCGTCGTCGAAGGACACCTTGCCGATGATGAAGTGCAGGTTCGAGTGCTTGTCGACGCGGAACTCGATCTTGCCGCCCTTGATCTCCTCGACCGCCTTGGCGACGTCGGGGGTGACCGTGCCGGTCTTCGGGTTCGGCATCAGACCACGCGGACCGAGCACGCGGCCGAGGCGGCCGACCTTGCCCATGAGGTCCGGGGTGGAGACGACGGCGTCGAAGTCCAGACGGCCCTTGGCGACCTCGTCGATGAGCTCGTCGGAGCCGACGATGTCGGCGCCCGCGGCACGCGCGGCCTCGGCACGGTCACCGGTCGCGAAGACCAGGACCCGGGCGGTCTTACCGGTGCCGTGCGGAAGGTTCACGGTGCCACGGACCATCTGGTCGGCCTTGCGCGGGTCGACACCCAGGCGGAAGGCGACCTCGACGGTGCCGTCGAACTTGGTCGAGGAGGTCTCCTTGGCGAGACGGACGGCCTCGAGCGGCGCGTACTGCTTGTCCGCGACGATCTTGGCGTCCGCAGCGCGGAGAGTCTTGCTGCGCTTCACTTCTGCTCCTGTGTTCAATCAGGCATGGAGTCGTGGTGCGGACCAGCGCTTGGTCCTACCACTGGAGTGCTGTGTCACCTTGCGGCTACCGCCGCATGGCGGGGAAAGCTGAGATCAGCCCTCGACCGTGACGCCCATGGAACGGGCGGTGCCAGCGATGATCTTGGACGCGGCGTCCAGGTCGTTGGCGTTCAGGTCGGCGAGCTTCGTCGTGGCGATCTCGCGGACCTGGGCCTCGGTGATCTTCGCGACCTTGGTCTTGTGGGGCTCGCCGGAGCCCTTCTCGACACCAGCGGCCTTGAGGATCATCTTCGCGGCCGGCGGCGTCTTGGTGATGAAGGTGAAGGAGCGGTCCTCGTAGACCGTGATCTCCACCGGGATCACCCAGCCACGCTGCGACTCGGTCGCGGCGTTGTAGGCCTTGCAGAACTCCATGATGTTGACGCCGTGCTGACCGAGCGCGGGGCCGACCGGCGGGGCCGGGTTCGCCGCACCGGCGTTGATCTGGAGCTTGATAAGCCCCGTGACCTTCTTCTTCTTGGGAGGCATTGCTCTCTCCGGGTCCTAGTGAGAGTGAACCGCCTGCATCCGATCATCCAGATGGAGGCATACCGCACAACGATAACGGGTATCTGTCTGCGGCTAAAAACCGAGCAGGTCAGACCGGCTTTGAAGAGCCGGTCTGACCTGTTCGGAAGACGTGGTGTCCGAGCGGAACCAGTGAAAGAACTAGTTCTTCTGGATCTGGTCGAAGCTGAGCTCGACCGGGGTCTCGCGGCCGAAGATCTCGACGAGGCCCTTGACCTTCTTCGAGTCGGCGTTGATCTCGTTGATCGTGGCCTGCAGCGTCGCGAACGGGCCGTCGGTGACGGTGACCGAGTCGCCGACCTCGAAGTCCAGGACCTGGACCTCGACCTTGCGGGCCGGAGCCGGCTTGCCCTCGGCCTCGGCGGCCTCGCGGGCGGCCTTCTCCTCGGCCTCCGGGGCGAGCATCTTGACGATCTCGTCCAGGGTCAGCGGGTACGGGTCGTAGGCGTTGCCCACGAAGCCGGTGACGCCAGGCGTGTTGCGGACGACGCCCCAGGACTCGTTCGTCAGATCCATGCGGACGAGAACGTAACCGGGCAGCTTGTTCTGCCGGACGTTCTTGCGCTCGCCGTTCTTGATCTGGACGATCTCCTCTTCGGGGACCTCGGCCTGATAGATGAACTCCTCGACGTTCAGCGAGACGGCACGCTGTTCGAGGTTGGCCTTCACACGCTTCTCGTAACCGGCGTACGTGTGGATGACGTACCACTCGCCGGGCAGACCGCGCAGCTCCTGGCGCAGGGCCTCGACCGGGTCGACGGGCGCGGCGGGCTCCTCGGGAGCCTCCTCGGCCTCGTCCTCAGCGGCGGCCTCGACGTCGGCGTCCTCGGACACGGCCTCGGCGGCCTCCAGCTCGTCCTCGTCCTCGACGTGGAGCGCGGCTTCCTCGGCGGGCTCGCCCGCGGCGGCGTCGGCAGCGTCGGCCTGGTCCGGGTCCACGGCGTCCGCCGCCTCGACGATGTCGATCTGGTCCTCGACGGACTCGACCGACTCGACGGCGTCGTTCAGGTTCGGGTCAGACACGTGGCTGCTTCTTCCTGGCTACAGATGGGTGGAACAATGCGAAAAAGGCGCCGGTGGGCGCCCTTACGCGGCGGATCAGCCGAAGACGTACTTGACGACGTGCTGGAATCCGGAGTCGATCACGGTCACGATGCCGATCATGATGACGACGAACACGATCACCACAGTGGTGTACGTCGACAACTGGTTGCGCGTCGGCCAGACAACCTTACGGAGTTCGGCGACAACCTGCCGGTAGAAGAGCGCGAGACGGCCCAGGGGGCCCTTCTTGCCGCGCTTGCCGCCCTTGCGGGCCTTCTTCTTGGAGTCCTTGTCCGCTGACGCAGACGCCTCGTCCTGGGCATCAGGCATGTCGATGGAGCCCACGGCGTCCGTCACGCTTCTCACCTGATTCCGGGTCGTGGCCGTGCCGCGCCCGGTGGAGCCGCACGGCGGTGCATAGAAGTACGTACATGCGCACACACCCTGGCGAAGGTGCGTGTAGCAGGGCCGGAGGGACTTGAACCCCCAACCGCTGGTTTTGGAGACCAGTGCTCTACCAATTGAGCTACGACCCTTTGTGGTTCCCCCAACCTACCGCATCCAACCGAGTGCACCGAGTGCCCGGAGTGGATTCGATCGGCGGAGGCCAACGACAGGTGAGTGTACGTGGTTCAACGCCCGGCGTCGAACAGATAGCTCCTGACAGCTCCGTACGGACGCGTTGAACGCACTGTGCAACTGCCCCGTCCGGTCCATGAAACCCGTGTACCCCGGCCCGGGCCGGTCTGGGACGATGGCCGCATGAGCGCTGCAACCCCTCCCACCGAGCGCCGGGTGTCCGCGCGCATCGGCGCGATCTCCGAGTCCGCGACCCTCGCCGTCGACGCCAAGGCCAAGGCCCTCAAGGCCGCCGGGCGTCCGGTGATCGGCTTCGGCGCCGGTGAGCCCGACTTCCCGACCCCGGACTACATCGTCGAGGCTGCCGCCGCGGCCTGCCACGACCCCAAGTACCACCGCTACTCCCCGGCCGGCGGCCTGCCCGAGCTCAAGAAGGCGATCGCCGAGAAGACCCTGCGCGACTCCGGCTACGAGGTCGACCCGTCCCAGATCCTGGTGACCAACGGCGGCAAGCAGGCGATCTACGAGGCGTTCGCGGCGATCCTGGACCCGGGCGACGAGGTCATCGTCCCGGCCCCGTACTGGACCACCTACCCGGAGTCGATCCGCCTCGCGGGCGGCGTCCCGGTCGAGGTCGTCGCGGACGAGACCACCGGGTACCGGGTCTCGGTCGAGCAGCTGGAGGCGGCCCGTACGGAGAAGACGAAGGTCGTCCTCTTCGTCTCCCCCTCCAACCCGACCGGCTCCGTCTACACCCGCGCCGAGACCGAGGCCATCGGCCGCTGGGCCGTCGAGCACGGCCTGTGGGTGCTCACCGACGAGATCTACGAGCACCTGGTCTACGGGGACGCGGTCTCCGTGTCGCTGCCCGCGATCCTGCCCGAGCTGCGCGACAAGTGCATCGTCGTCAACGGCGTCGCCAAGACGTACGCGATGACCGGCTGGCGGGTCGGGTGGGTCATCGGCCCCAAGGACGTCGTCAAGGCCGCGACCAACCTCCAGTCGCACGCCACGTCCAACGTCGCCAACGTCTCCCAGGTCGCGGCCATCGCCGCGGTCTCCGGCAACCTGGACGCGGTCGCCGAGATGCGCACGGCGTTCGACCGCCGCCGCCAGACCATCGTGCGGATGCTCAGCGAGATCGACGGCGTCATCTGCCCGACCCCCGAGGGCGCGTTCTACGCGTACCCCTCGGTGAAGGGCCTGCTCGGCAAGGAGATCCGCGGCAAGCGCCCGCAGACCTCCGTCGAGCTCGCCGCGCTCATCCTGGACGAGGTCGAGGTCGCGGTCGTCCCGGGCGAGGCCTTCGGCACGCCGGGCTACCTGCGCCTGTCGTACGCGCTGGGCGACGAGGACCTGGTCGAGGGCGTCTCCCGGATCCAGAAGCTGCTGGCGGAAGCGCGCGACTGAACGCGCGTAAGCGGGCTCCCGGTCATGGACCGGGAGCCCGCTTACGCGTTCAGGCACACGCTCGTTCGGGGAACTCGGCTGCCTGGCAAGGACCAATTGCGGCAAGATCCTTCAGTGACTCCTCCCCCGGAGGGGCTTCTCACTCGGCCGCTCGCGCGGCCTCATGACGGACAAGCCCTGCCCGGCGCCTCACGGCACGGAGCGGAGTTTATCGGTAACGGAGGGTGCATGGAGAGCGTTCGGGACATTCGCCTGCTGCCGAAGGCCCATCTGCACCTGCACTTCACGGGGTCGATGCGCCCCACGACCCTGCTGGAGCTCGCCGACAAGTACGGCGTGCATCTGCCCGACGCGCTGACCAGTGGCGAGCCGCCGAAGCTGCGGGCCACCGACGAGCGGGGCTGGTTCCGCTTCCAGCGGCTCTACGACATCGCCAGGTCCTGCCTGCGCGCCCCGGAGGACATCCAGCGCCTGGTGCGGGAGGCCGCCGAGGAGGATGTCCGGGACGGCTGCGGCTGGCTGGAGATCCAGGTCGACCCGACGTCGTACGCGCCGATGCTGGGCGGGCTCATCCCGGCCCTGGAGGTCATCCTCGACGCGGTCGATGCGGCGTCCCGCGAGACCGGGCTCGGCATGCGCGTGGTGGTCGCGGCGAACCGGATGAAGCACCCGCTGGACGCCCGCACCCTGGCCCGGCTCGCCGTCCGCTACGCGGACCGGGGCGTGGTCGGCTTCGGGCTCTCCAACGACGAACGCCGCGGCATGGCACGCGACTTCGACCGCGCCTTCGCGATCGCCCGGGAGGGCGGGCTGCTCGCCGCGCCGCACGGGGGCGAGCTGACCGGCCCCGCGTCCGTGCGGGACTGCCTGGACGACCTGCACGCCTCGCGTGTGGGCCACGGCGTGCGGGCCGCCGAGGACCCCCGGCTGCTGCGGCGGCTCGCCGAGCGCGGGATCACCTGCGAGGTCTGCCCGGCCTCGAACGTGGCCCTGGGCGTCTACGAGAAACCCGAGGACGTCCCGCTGCGGACGCTGTACGAGGCGGGCGTGCCGCTGGCGCTCGGCGCCGACGACCCGCTCCTGTTCGGCTCCCGGCTGGCCGCGCAGTACGAGATCGCCCGCCGCCACCACGCCTTCACGGACGCCGAACTGGCCGAGCTCGCACGGCAGTCGGTGCGGGGGTCGGCGGCGCCGGACGAGGTGAAGAAGCGGCTGCTCGCGGGCGTGGACGCCTGGCTGGCGGCGTAAGCGCCCCCGGTCTCAGGCGATCCCGGTCTCAGGCGATCCCGGCGAGCAGGGTGCGGGCGATGGAGGCGGCGAACTCGTCCACCGGGTGCGGGGGCCTGCCGTCCTCGCTCATGTCGTACGCGTAGGCGCGCTGCGCGCAGGCGCCCAGGAGCAGCGAGGCGGCCGCGTAGGTGTCCGCCCCGGCCCGGATGCGCCCGGCGGCCTGTTCGGCCCGCAGATAGGCGTCCAGGCCCCGGATGGGCATGTGCGGGCCGTCGCCGAGCTCCCGCAGGCCCTCGAAGTGGCGCAGTTTGAGCCGGGGGTCGGCGTAGAGGGAGGCGGCGATCGGGAAGGTCTCGGCGTAGAAGAGCGCGGCCCGGCGGGCGATCTCGGTCAGGTTCTCCTCGACGGTCCGCTCCCCCGGGTCGGCGGCCAGCCGGTCGAGCAGCGGCGTCAGCCCGGGCAGCCGCTCGCGCAGCACGGTGACGAAGAGCTCTTCCTTGCTCGCGAAGTACTTGTAGAGCGCGGCCTCGGAGCATCCGACGGCCCGGGCGATCTCCTTGGTGGTGGCCCGGGCGAGGCCGATGGTGAGCATCAGCTGATGGGCGGCGTCGACGATGCGGACCCGGGTCGGCTGCCGCTGCATGGGGGTCTCCGTTCAACTGCGAAGGGCGGGAAGCGGCGCGTGTCCACGTCGGATGCGACACCGTTCGCCCGTGGTGGGGATCTGCTTGACGGGTGGGTGAGTGCTTACTCACCCTAGTGGCGAGTACGCACGTGCCCACCCCGGGGAGGACGTCATGAAGCTCACGGTTTTCGGCGCGACAGGCCGAATCGGCCAACAGGTCGTCGAGCAGGCGCTGGCCGCCGGACACGAGGTCACGGCGGTGGTACGGGACCCGGCGCGGTTCACCGTCACCGGCGCGGGCCTCGACGTCCTGCGGGGCGACCTGTCCGACCCCGAGAGCCTGCGCCCGGCCGTGGCGGGCCGTGACGCGGTCCTCTCGTGCCTGGGCGCCAACAAGCGCGCGGACGCGGCGAGCGGCATCGCGGCCCGGCTGACCCGTTCGATCGTGACGGCGATGGACGCGGCGGGCACCCGCCGCCTGCTGGTGATCAGCGCGGGCCCGGTCGGCCCGGAGGCGCCCGACGACCCGTTCCTCGACCGCCTCACGCACACGATCGTCAACGCCCTCTTCAAGGACGTCTACGACGACCTGCGGCAGATGGAGGCGGAGCTGGCGGCCTCGGCCCTGGACTGGACGTCGGTACGCCCGGTCCGCCTGGTCGACAAGCCGCTGACCAGCACGTACCGCAAGGCCGTCGGGGCCACCCCGCGCAGCGCCCGCAGCATCGGCCGCGCCGACGTGGCCCAGGCGATGCTGAGCATGATCGACGACGCGGCGACGGTGAAGCAGGGGGTGTGTGTGGCGTACTAGTACTTAGTACTAGTACGGGACGGACCCTCCGGCCCTAGATCTCGGCGTTGACCGTCACCGGCTCGTTGACCAGGGTCACGCCGAACGCCTGCTCCACGCCCGCGACGACCTCGCGGGCGAGCGCCAGCAGGTCCTCGGTGGTGGCGCCGCCCCGGTTGGTCAGGGCGAGGGTGTGCTTGGTGGAGATGCGGGCGGGGCCGGTGCCGTAGCCCTTGGTGAACCCGGCCCTGTCGATGAGCCAGGCGGCGGAGGTCTTGGTCCGCCCGTCGCCGACGGGGAACGCGGGCGGGGCGACGTCCGGGCCGAGCCGGTCGTGCACGCGCGCGAGGAAGGCCGTGAACTCGTCCTCGCCCAGCATCGGGTTGGTGAAGAAGGACCCCGCCGACCAGGTGTCGTGGTCCTCCGGGTCGAGCACCATGCCCTTGCCGGCCCGCAGCTTCAGAACCGTCTCGCGCGCGGTGGCGGCCGGAACGCGGTCGCCCGCCTCGACGCCGAGCGCCCGGGCGGTCTCGGGGTACTTGATCGGCGCGGACAGCCCGCCCGCGTCCTCAAGCTCGAACCGGACGCGCAGCACCACGTAACGCTCGGGGTGCTCCTTGAAGAGGCTGTGGCGGTACGAGAAGGCGCACGCCGAGTTGGGGAGCGTGACCGTGGCCCGCTCGACCCGGTCGTAGGCGACGACCTCGCTGATCGTCGCGGAGACCTCCTGGCCGTACGCGCCCACGTTCTGGATGGGGGTGGCCCCGGCCGACCCGGGGATCCCGGCCAGGCACTCGATCCCGGCGAGCCCGGCCTCGACGGTACGGGTCACGGTGTCGGTCCAGACCTCGCCCGCGGCCACTTCGAGGCGGGTCCCCTCCAGCCGGAACCCGGTGGTGGCGATCCGCAGCGCGGTCCCGGCGAATCCCTTGTCCCCGATGAGCAGATTGCTGCCGCCGCCGACGACGAGCAGCGGCGTCCGGCTCTCGTCCGCCTCGCGTACGGCCGCGATCACCTCGTCGTCGGTCCCGGCCACAACGAGCCGGTCGGCCGGCCCGCCGAGCCGGAAGGTGGTGAGGGGGGCGAGGGGAGCGTCGTGAAGTACCTGCACGGGGTCCAGCGTACGGGGCGGGTGGCGGGGGGCCGGGTGGCGGTGCCGGGGGCCACGCGCGCGTGGGGGTCGGTAGCGAGACGAGCCGGGCGCCACGCGCGCGTAGGGGCGGGGGCCGCGGCCCCCGGCCGCATCCCCCGCCCCCACCGATCACTCCCCCGTCACCCCACCAGCACGTCCTCCCGCGCCGCCCTCGGCACCTCCACCGGAGCCGCGGTCGTCCGGCGCGGCAGGCACAGGGCGCTGGCCGCCGCGAGCGCGACCGCCGCCGCGCCCGCCCACAGGGCGGGCCGCAGCCCGTCCGTGAAGGCCTGGCCCGAGGAGTAGCCGCCCTGGGCCGAGAAGACCGCCGCCAGGACGGCGACGCCGAGCGAGCCGCCGACCTCCCGCAGCGCGTTGTTCGCGCCGGACGCGATGCCCTGCTCGGCGGGCCGCACGCTGGACATCACCAGGTTCGCGGCGGGCGCGAAGTACAGCGCCATCCCGGTCCCGCCCGCGATCAGCGCCGGCAGCTGCGCCGCGTACGACACGGTCGGCGACATGATCACGGCGAACCAGGCGAGCCCGAGCGACTGGAGCGCGAGACCCGCGGCCACCACGGGCTTCCCGCCGATCCGGTCGGAGAGGATGCCCGCGACCGGGGCGACCAGCAGCGGCATCCCGGTCCACGGCAGCATCCGCAGCCCGGCCTCGGTCGGCGAGTAACCGAGCACGCCCTGCAGGAACTGGCTGAGCAGGAATATCGAGCCGAACATCCCGACGTACATCAGCAGGCTGGCCAGGTTGATCGCCGAGAACCCGCGGTTCCGGAAGAGCCGCATCGGCAGCAGCGGCGCCTCGGCGCGCATCCCGTGGCGGACGAAGGCGCCCAGCAGCAGCGTGCCGACGACGAGCCCGGCGAGCACCGTCGAGCTGGTCCAGCCGTCGATGTTGCCCCGGATCAGGCTGTAGACGATCCCGAAGAGCCCGCCGCTCGCGAGCACCGTGCCGACGACGTCGAGCCGCGCCCCGGACCCGTACGACTCGGACAGCCGCAGCCGTGCCAGCGGCAGCGCCAGCACGCCGAGCGGAACGTTCAGCCAGAAGATCCACTGCCAGGAGAAGTGCTCGGTCAGCGCGCCGCCGATGAGCGGGCCGCTGGCGACGGCGAGGCCGTTGACGGCGCCCCATATGCCGTACGCCATCCCGCGCTTGGCGGCCGGCACCGCCGCCGTGAGCAGCGTGAGGGTGAGCGGCATCATGATCGCCGCGCCGACGCCCTGGACCGCACGCGCGGCGACCAGACCCTGGATGCCGGGCGCGAGGGCCGCGGCGGCGGACGCCCCGGTGAAGATCGTCAGGCCGGTCATGAACAGCTTCCGGCGGCCGAACCGGTCCCCCAGCGCCGCGCCGAACATCAGCAGCACGGCGAAGGTGAGGGTGTACGCGCTGACCGTCCACTCCAGGTCGTCGAGCGCTCCGCCCAGGTCCTTGCGGATGGACGGCAGGGCCGTGGTGACGACGAGGTTGTCGAGCGCCGCCATGAACCCGGCGACGCTGGTGATGACCAGCGCCCATGCCGCACCCCCGCGACGCGCCTCTCCCGTTCCCGTTTCCTGCTCGGTCGTTCCCCGCCCGGCCGTTCCCTGCTCGTCGACCGCTCCCCGCCCGGACGTTCCTTGCGAAGACGTTCCTTGCTCGGACATCGCTTCCCCTGTTGGTTAGTTATGCATTACTAACTTTCACGGCCGCGGGTGTGCGCCGGAACATCGCCGTCGCGAGCCCCTTGCCGGTGCCGCCCCGTGCCGCCCCCGGAGCTACTTCTCCCGCGGGCCCTTGATCCGCGCGGACGGATAGACATCCGTCCAGACCCGGTGCTCGGGCGGGAACCCCATCGCCACCAGGGTGTTGATGAGCATGCCGAAGGCCAGGAACGTGGTGGTGTCCTCGTAGCCCTCCAGCGGGATGCTCACCGTGTCCCACAGCTCCATCCACTCGCGCCGGACGGCCTCGCCGAAGGTGTGGTCCCCCGCCGCCTCGGCAGCGGCGACCGCCACGTAGACCTGCATCTGCATGAGCAGCCGCTCCGGCTCGTCGGCGATGACCTGCGTGTACGCGCTGGCCATCGCGTGCACCGCCTCTTCGCCGTGCAGCCCCTCGGACGCCTCGGCGAACATCTTGACCGTGTCCTCCATGCAGCGGTGCGTCGCGGCGAGGAAGATCGCGGGCTTGTTCGGGAAGAGCCGGAACAGATAGGGCTGCGAGACACCCACCCGCTTGGCGATCGCCTCGGTGGACGTTCCGTAGTAGCCGCGGTGAGCGAACTCACTCATCGCCGCCCGCACGACGCTCTCGCGCCTCTCTTCCGCGCTCATCCTGACCATGGATTTAAAGTTAGTGGTTAATAACTAACTTCGTCAAGCGGTACGGACGAGTCGTCCCGTAGGAGTCGTACGGGACAACGAAAGCGGCCGCCGGGGCTCCCCGACGGCCGCTGTGCTTACTCTCGTACTTCTCGTACTCCGGTCAGGCGAGCGCGACCACCGCGCGCGACATGCCCAGGACCTTCTGGCCCGCGCTCATCGCGGTGAGGTCGACCCGGACCGTACGCGCCTCGTCGTCCAGCTTGGCCGCGACCTTGGCGCTGACCTCGATGAGCGCGCCCGTGCCGTCGTTCGGCACGACGACCGGCTTGGTGAAGCGGACCCCGTACTCGACGACCGCCGCCGGGTCGCCGGCCCAGTCGGTGACCACACGGATCGCGGAGGCCATGGTGAACATGCCGTGCGCGATGACGTCCGGCAGCCCGACCTCCTTGGCGAACTTCTCGTTCCAGTGGATCGGGTTGAAGTCACCCGAGGCACCGGCGTACCGGACGAGTGTGTCGCGTGTCACGGGGAAGGACTGCGCGGGCAGCTCGGTGCCGACCTCGACGTCCTCGTAACGGATCTTGGCGGTCATCGTCACTCCCCCTCGGCCGCGCGGGACACGAGCTTGATCCAGGCGGTCACGACGTGCTCGCCCGCCTCGTCGTGGACCTCGCCGCGGATGTCGACGATGTCGTTGCCCGCGAGCGACTTCACCGCCTCGATGGTCTGGCTCACGGTGAGCCGGTCCCCCGCCCGCACCGGACGCCGGTACGCGAACTTCTGGTCGCCGTGCACGACCCGGCTGTAGTCCAGGCCGAGCTGCGGGTCCTGGACCACGACGCCCGCCGCCTGGAATGTGATGGCGAACACGAAGGTCGGCGGCGCGATCACGTCCGGGTGCCCGAGCGCCTTGGCGGCCTCCGGGTCGGTGTACGCGGGGTTGGCGTCCCCCACGGCCTCGGCGAATTCGCGGATCTTCTCCCGGCCGACCTCGTACGGCGCGGTGGGCGGATAGGTCCGCCCCACGAAGGACTGGTCGAGCGCCATGGGCTCACAACCTCCTGCTGTAGGGACCCTGCGTAGGGATGTCGCGTAGTGATATCGCGTAGGGATGTGCTGAACGTCACCGCTTGTGGGAGCTTGCGGGAGCGGCTCCCGCACGAACGACGAGAGGCCGCTCCCCGGTACAGGGAACGGCCTCTCGTACGAGCCTGAATGCTTGACCCGTGATTAGCGGGTCTCGCGGTGCGCGGTGTGCGAGTTGCAGCGCGGGCAGTGCTTCTTCATCTCAAGGCGGTCCGGGTTGTTACGCCGGTTCTTCTTGGTGATGTAGTTCCGCTCCTTGCACTCCACGCAGGCCAGCGTGATCTTCGGGCGGACGTCGGTGGCAGCCACGTGAGTGCTCCTTGACGGACGGATAGACGGATGAACGCATAAAAGAGTAGCCGATCGGGAGACCGACCCCACAATCGGCTACTGGTGCTACTTGGAGTAGCGGTGACCGGACTTGAACCGGTGACACAGCGATTATGAGCCGCTTGCTCTACCGACTGAGCTACACCGCTTTGATGATCAAGTCCCCGCTTGTGGGCGGGGACCCTCTCACCAGAGCCCCAATACGGAATCGAACCGTAGACCTTCTCCTTACCATGGAGACGCTCTACCGACTGAGCTATTGGGGCGAGCGATGAAGACATTACACGGTCGGTCGCCGATCGCCCAAATCCGTTTCGCCGGGCCGCTGGGCGGGCCGAGCCGCGACGTTGAGGGGCCCGCCGCGGAGGCGGCCCCCGAAGGGGGCGGGTGCGGCTCACGGGGCGGGTGGGGCGGCTCTTGGGGCTGGTGGGGCGGGTGGGCGAGGGGGTGGGTGGACGCCGGAGCGGGGAGACGGGTCGGGGACGGCGGGCGGGGATCCTGCGCGTGGGCGCACCGTGAGCGCGGCGGTGTGGGCGGGCCCCGGAACCGGCGCGTGAGCGCACCCCGAGCGCGGCGTGTGAGCGCGCCCCGGACACGGCGCGTGGACGCACCCGAGCGCGGCGTGTGCGTACCGCGAACGCGGCGGCTCAGGCGAGCTCCGGACCCGGCCCGACCCGTGGGCCCGCCCGGACACGGCGCGTGGGCGCACCCCGAGCGCGGCGCGTGAGCGCATCCCGGACACGGCGCGTGGGCGCACCCCGAGCGCGGCGTGTCAGCGCATCCCGGGCTCGCCCCAGGCCGTAAGGCTGGGCACACCCCCCCCCCGGCCTCCGGCTCCCGCCCCCTGGGGCGCCTCCCGTCGATCGCCCCGCGACCCCATCCCGCCCCACCCGTCCCGTAGGCCACTCGTGCCCACACCGGTACGACTATTTCGCTCCTCCTCGATGCGCGCGGGGCTCGCCCCTAGGCTCGGGTCACGCTGCGTGATCTTGCCCTGAAGCCCCGCGGGGCCCGAGGACCACCTGGAGCGCGATGTCCGACAGCCAGTCGCAGCCGGCCCACTCGCCCGGCACCGGGGACGGCCCCGCCGAGGCCGCCGCCACGCTCCTGCTCTCCGGCGCCCGGCTCGCCGACGGCCGGACCGTGGACGTCCGGCTCGGCGGCGGCCGCATCGAGGCCGTCGGTACGGCGGGCAGCCTCGCCGCCCACCTCTCCCGGGTCGACCTGGGCGGCTTCCTGCTGCTCCCCGCCCCCGCCGAGCCGCACGCGCACGGCGACACGGCGCTGACCGCGTTCGGCCCCGAGGGGCCGGTCTCGTACGCGGCGGAGGACGTCCAGCGCCGCGCGACCGAGGCCGCGCTGCTCCAGTTGGGCCACGGCGCGACCGCGCTGCGCTCGCACGTACGCATCGACGACGTACGGGGTCTTGAGCCGCTGGAGGCCGCGCTGCAGACCCGCAGGTCGCTGCGGGGGCTCGCCGAGCTGAGCGTGGTGGCGGTGCCCCGGCTGCTGACGGGCGTGGCGGGAGCGGACGGGCTCGCGATGCTGCGGGACGCGGTGAAGATGGGCGCGTCGGTGGTCGGCGGGTGTCCGGATCTCGACCCCGACCCGGCCGGGTACACGGAGGCGGTCCTGGAGGTCGCCGCCGAGCACGGCTGCTCGGTCGACCTGCACACCGACGGGGACGACCCGGCACGCCTGGCCCGGCTGGCCGCGATGAGCGGCGGACTGCGCCCCGGCGTGGCGATCGGCCCGTGCGCGGGCCTGTCCCGCCTGCCCCGCGAGGCGGTTGCGCGCGCGGCGGACCAACTCGCGGCGGCGGGCGTCACGGTGGTGTGCCTGCCGCAGGGTGTCTGCGGCATGACGGACCGTCAGGGAACGCCTCCGGTACGGATGTTGCGGGCGGCGGGCGTACGGGTAGCGGCGGGTAGCGGCGCCCTGCGCGACATCTCCAACCCGGTGGGCCGGGGCGACCCGCTGGAGGCCGCGTACCTGCTCGCGTCGCAGGCGGGCCTGCGCCCCGAGGACGCGTACGGCGCGGTGAGCACGGCGGCCCGGGAGGCGATGGGCCTGGCCGAGGTCCGCGTGGAGGCCGGTTTCCCGGCGGAACTCCTGGCCGTACGCGGCGAACGCATCGCGGGCGTCCTGTCCCTCGCGTACAGCCGCATCGTGATCCACCGCGGCCGGGTGGTAGCCCGCACGAGCGCGGTACGGGAGTACTGCGACTCGGCGGCGGCGGTGGCCCTGGACCTGCCCCGGCAGGGGCGGGCGGACGGGGGGCCGTGAGGTTCGCGCTGCCGACTGGGTGACGGTGCGGGTGCGGCGGGCTCCGGACGGCACCCATGGCTCCCATCGCCCCCACGCGCCCCCACGCGGCCGCTCGCGGGGGCGCGCGAGGCGGCTCACCGGCGTACGGTCGTGAGCATGCGCATTGTCATCGCAGGAGGCCATGGTCAGATCGCGCTGCGGCTGGAACGGCTGCTGGCGGCGCGCGGCGACGAGGTCGCGGGCATCATCCGCAACCGCGAGCAGGCGGACGACCTGCGCAAAGCGGGCGCCGAGCCGGTCGTACTCGATCTGGAGTCGGCGTCCGTCGACGAGGTCGCGGCGGCCCTGGAGGGCGCGGACGCGGCGGTGTTCGCGGCGGGCGCGGGCCCGGGCAGCGACGCGGCCCGCAAGGAGACGGTGGACCGCGCGGCGGCGGTCCTGTTCGCCGACGCGGCGGAACGCGCGGGCGTACGCCGCTACGTGGTCGTCTCCTCGATGGGCGCCGACCCGCGCCACGAGGGCGACGACGTCTTCGACGCGTATCTGCGCGCGAAGGGCTCGGCCGACGAGGCGGTACGGTCCCGCCCCGGCCTCGACTGGACGATCCTGCGCCCGGGAATGCTCACCAACGACGCCGGCACGGGCCTGGTCACCCTCGCCGCCGCGACGGGCCGCGGCCCGATCCCCCGGGACGACGTGGCCGCCGTACTGGCCGAACTGGTCGACACCCCCGCCACGTCAGGCCTGACCCTGGAAGTGATCAGCGGCTCGGTCCCGGTGATGGTCGCGGTCAAGGACGTGGCGGGCAACTGAGGGCGCTGGACGCCCGGGACCGGCCAGGGGGCACCCGGCAGCTGCAACCGTCTCCATGATCGAACCCGAGCCATGGGGCGCCCCCTACACGCCGCACCCGGACGAGCACGAGGGCGGCCCCGCCCAGCGACGTGGCAACTGGCAGTCGGACGAACGGGGGCTGCTGATGTCCGCGGAACCGCGCAACAACATCGTCATCCACCCCGAGGACGCGCATGGCCTCGAACACCTGCCGGACTGGAAAACCAGTTACGGCTGCTGGGCCCCTCCGGCGACAGAGGCCTTCTCCGTCAACATCGGTGGCCATCCCGGCCGCGGCACGCTCACCTTCGCGGGCGGCCTCGTCCCGGTTCGCGGATAATTCCCGCATGCATTCCACTGAGCTGGTGACCCGTCAGGCCGAGGCGATCGTGAACCGCCTCGGCCTGCTGGGCCAGTGCGAGATCACGGTCGTGACCGTTGGATACGACTCCACAGCCGCCACAGGGGAATACGGGCATCCCAGCACTCCGCCCTTCTCCCCGGGGGCTTACAGCTCCGGGCTTACCGTGCATCCGGGGCCACTCGACGACGAGCCGCCCCTGGATCACGGTCTCCACGTCCTGGTTGCCGCCGCTGACGAATCGACGCGGGTCCACCTGCCACCGGACATGGAGCCCGTCGAAGCTCTCGTGCACCTGGCCGACCGACTCCAGGACTGGGTCATCGAGCTGACACACGGCCAGGCATCGCCGCCGTGCCCAGGGCACCCTCACCCGATGTCTGCCGCCGTGGCGGACGACACCGCGGCCTGGGTCTGCTCGGCCAGGCCCGAACAGATGCTGTTCCCGATCACCTGACCCGGCCGCCCGCCACGGCACCCCTCCGGGTTGACCAGCAGGGGGCCATGTGAGACAGGTCACCCACTTTCGATTCGTCTCGAAAGATCTCGGGCGGGCAACGAGAAGACCCCCGCCGAGCTGCGTTTCCGCAGATCAACAGGGGTCTCACATCGCGTGGCGGCGCCAGGATTCGAACCTGGGTAGGCTAAGCCGACGGATTTACAGTCCGCTCCCATTGGCCACTCGGGCACACCGCCATGGGATGTCGCCGTGTGGATCACCGCTTTCGCGGCGCTCCCTGGCAACGACGTAAACGATACCTGATGCCCAGGGGTGCTTCGCCACCCGATTGATCAGCGCTTCGCGCGGGCACGGGTGGCTAGGCTTTGGGGCAGTAGGTCCGGCAGCCAGGCCGTACCCCCACGCACCCGATACAAGGAGCCACAGGACATGGCCGACTCCAGTTTCGACATCGTCTCGAAGGTCGAGCGGCAGGAGGTCGACAACGCCCTCAACCAGGCCGCGAAGGAGATCTCGCAGCGCTACGACTTCAAGAACGTGGGCGCGTCGATCGCCTGGTCCGGCGAGAAGATCCTGATGGAGGCCAACTCCGAGGACCGCGTCACCGCGATCCTCGACGTCTTCCAGTCCAAGCTGGTCAAGCGCGGGATCTCGCTCAAGGCGCTGGACGCCGGCGAGCCGCAGCTGTCCGGCAAGGAGTACAAGATCTTCGCCTCCATCCAGGAGGGCATCTCCCAGGAGAACGCCAAGAAGGTCGCCAAGGTCATCCGTGACGAGGGCCCCAAGGGCGTCAAGGCCCAGGTCCAGGGCGAGGAGCTGCGTGTCACCTCCAAGAGCCGCGACGACCTCCAGGCCGTCCAGGCCCTGCTCAAGGGCCAGGACTTCGACTTCGCGCTGCAGTTCGTGAACTACCGCTGACCCCTCGGACACGCTGTCCGATTTCCGCCAGCACGGCACGGGCGGGGGTCGCAGACTCGATCTCGTACGCGAGGAAAGGAACGTGCGATGACCGTCTACGCGACCCTCGACAGCCCCCTGGGCGAACTGCTGCTCGTCGGTGAGGAGGACCCGGCCGTGACGGGCGGGACCGCGCTGGTCTCGCTGTCCATGCCCGGCCAGAAGGGCGGCGCGGCCGTCCGGGACGGCTGGCGGCGGGCGCCGGAGGCCTTCGAGGAGATCGTCCGCCAGCTGCGGGCGTACTTCGCCGGTGAGCTGACCCGCTTCGACATCCCGTACGCGCCCGGCGCGGGCACCGACTTCCAGCGGCAGGTCTGGGAGGAGCTCGACGCGATCCCGTACGGGGCCACTACCTCGTACGGGGAGATCGCCCGGCGCCTCGGCGCCTCCTCGGTGAAGGTGCGCGCGATCGGCACGGCCATCGGGCGCAACCCCCTGCTGGTCGTACGCCCCTGCCACCGCGTCATCGGCGCCGACGGCACCCTCAAGGGTTACGCGGGCGGGCTGGAGCGCAAGGAGCAGCTGCTGCGGCTCGAAGGCGCAGCGGTCACCGACGGCGGGCGCGCTGTCGGCGGACTCACTGTCGGGTGAGCGACGCGTTGTTCCCCCGGCCGCGCACGGTCGTCTCGCCCGGTGCCGTGCATGTGCCGGGGTGGCTCCCGCCGGACCGCCAGCGCGAGCTGGTGGCGGCTTGCCGGGAGTGGGCGCGCGGGCCCGTACCCATCCGGCACACGCGGCTGCCGGGCGGCGGTGTCATGTCCGTGCAGACGGTGTGCGTCGGATGGCACTGGCAGCCCTACCGCTACACCCGCACCGCCGACGACGTGAACGGCCTGCGCGTCGCCGAGTTCCCCGACTGGCTCACCGCACTGGGACGCGCCGCGCTGGCCGACGCGTACGACGACCCCGCCGCCGGGGACAGCTACTCCCCCGACACCGCGCTGGTCAACTTCTACGACGGCGACGCGCGGATGGGCATGCACCAGGACAAGGACGAGCGTTCCGGCGCGCCCGTGGTCTCCCTGAGCATCGGCGACAGCTGCGTCTTCCGGTTCGGCAACACCGAGGACCGGGGCTGCCCGTACACCGACGTGGAGCTGGCGTCGGGCGACCTCTTCGTCTTCGGCGGCCCCTCGCGCTTCGCCTACCACGGTGTACCGAAGGTCCTGCCGGGCACGGGCGGTCCGGCCACCGGCCTGCCCACCGGCCGGCTCAACCTGACTCTCCGCGAGACCGGCCTGAGCTGAGAGGCGAGCCGAAGCGGGTCAAGCGGGTCAGCAGCCTCAGCGGCGCTCGCGCGAGTCAGCGGCGCTCGCGCGAGTTGCCGAAAAGTATCCGGTAGACGATCAGCAGCACGAGCGAGCCGCCGATGGCCGCCGCCCAAGTGGCGCCGTCGTAGAAGTGGTTGGCGATCGGTCGGTCCAGCCAGCGCGACGAGATCCAGCCGCCGACGAACGCGCCCGCTATGCCTATGACGGTCGTACCGATCAGGCCGCCCGGATCGCGCCCGGGGAGCAGAATCTTGGCGATCGCTCCGGCGAGCAGGCCAAGGATGATCCAACTGACGATGCCCATGTCCTGAACCTGCCTTTCATGTGGTGTCGTTCCGGAAGACGTTCCGTGTCCCTTGCGCGGTTGCGCAGGTGATTAAGGTGCGGCCCATGACACAGGAGCTGCGCCGCACTCTCGGCGTGTTCGACGCCGTGGTCATCGGCCTCGGCTCGATGGTCGGTGCCGGTATTTTCGCCGCGCTCGCCCCGGCGGCCGGTGCGGCCGGGACCGGGCTGCTGGCCGCCCTGGCGCTGGCCGGGGCCGTGGCGTACTGCAACGCCATGTCCTCGGCGCGGCTCGCCGCGCACTATCCCGCGTCCGGTGGCACCTATGTGTACGGGCGGGAGCGGCTGGGGCCGTTCTGGGGCTATCTGGCGGGCTGGGGCTTCGTCGTCGGCAAGACCTCCTCGTGTGCGGCGATGGCTCTGACCGTGGGCGCCTATGTCTGGCCGGGGCAGGCGCGGCTGGTGGCGGTCGCGGCCGTCGTGGTGCTGACGGCCGTGAATTACGGGGGTGTTCAGAAGTCGGCGTGGCTGACGCGGGCGATCGTGGCGGTGGTGCTCGCAGTCCTCGCCGTAGTGGTCGCGGTCTGTCTGGGCTCGCCCGGTGCCGGGCACCTGGCCGTCGGGCTGTCCGGGGGTGGCGCGGGGCTGCTCCAGGCGGCGGGGCTGCTGTTCTTCGCCTTCGCCGGGTACGCCCGGATCGCGACGCTCGGTGAGGAGGTGCGCGATCCGGCCCGGACGATCCCGCGCGCCGTTCCCCTGGCGCTGGGCATCGCGCTGGTCGTCTATGTCGGTGTCTCGGTCGCTGTCCTTTCCGTTCTGGGCGCGGATGGGCTGGGTCGGGCGACGGCGCCGCTCGCCGACGCGGTACGGGCGGCGGGCGGGCCCGCGCTGGTGCCGGTGGTGCGGGCGGGGGCGGCGGTCGCGGCGCTCGGATCCCTGCTCGCACTCGTTCTGGGCGTTTCGCGCACGGTGCTCGCGATGGCCCGGGACGGCCATCTGCCGGGCGCGCTGGCCGCCGTGCACCCCCGGTTCCGGGTGCCGCACCGGGCGGAGGTCGCGGTGGGCACGGTCGTCGCGGTGCTGGCGGCCACGGCCGATCTGCGCGGCGCGATCGGCTTCTCGTCGTTCGGCGTGCTGGTCTATTACGCGATCGCCAACGCGTCGGCCTGGACGCTCGGTTCGGGCCGTGGCGGGCGCCTGCTGCCGGCCTGCGGTCTTGCCGGATGCCTGCTTCTGGCCTTCGCGCTGCCGCCGTCGTCGGTGGTGGCGGGCAGCGCGGTGCTGGCCGTGGGGGCGGTCGCGTACGCCGTGCGGCGACGCTGAGGCGACGTGACCCCGGTCGGCGTGGTCGACGCAGGCCCATCGGCCGGGCGCCCGACCCGGCCGGGGTAGCACATGCGGGCCCACCGGTCGGGCGGTCGGCCCGGGCGCCTGCGAACCATCCGTCACACGGCCGTCACACGGCGAGCCGCGGCCTCATATTCATATTCGGTGCGCTCCACGTATCCGGCCGTGGCACCCCGCAGGGAACGGCCGGGACGTCCTCTCGTTCTCGGTCATGGCTCCATGGTGGACCACGTCGCCGACATCCGGTCCCGAGCCGCCCCAGCCTGTGGATAACTCGTGGCCGCCGACCGGACGGTGACCGGGTGCCGACCGGGCCGGTCACTGGCAGGCCACCGGCCCGGCTACTGGTAGAACGGCCGGTCCGTCGGCACGATCTGCTTGCCCAGCGGGAGCAGCGAGACCGGGATCAGCTTGAAGTTCGCGATGCCCAGCGGGATTCCGATGATCGTGATGCACAGTATGAAGCCCGTGACGATGTGGCCGAGGGCCAGCCACCAGCCCGCGAGGATCAGCCAGAGCACATTGCCGATGCAGGACGCGGCGCCCGCGTCGCGCCGCTCCACGACCGTGTAGCCGAACGGCCAGAGCGCGTACAGCCCGATGCGGAAGGCGGCCAGGCCGAACGGGATGCCGATGATCGTGACGCACAGCAGAACGCCCGCGAGCATGTAGCCCAGGAACATCCAGAAGCCGCACAGCACCAGCCAAATGACGTTGAGGATTGTCTTCACGGGCGGCCTGCCATCTGTTCGAGTCGGGCGATGCGCTCCGCCATCGGCGGGTGTGTCGAGAACATCTTGGAGACACCCTGGCCCGGACGGAAGGGATTGGCGATCATCATGTGGCTCGCGGTCTCGATCCGGGGCTCGGGCGGCAGCGGGAGCTGCTGAGTGCCCGCGTCGAGCTTGCGCAGGGCGCTCGCCAGGGCCAGCGGGTCACCGGTGAGCTGGGCGCCGGACGCGTCCGCCTCGTACTCGCGCGAGCGGCTGATCGCCAGCTGGATGACGGACGCCGCGAGCGGCCCCAGGATCATGATCAGGAGCATGCCGACGATGCCCGGGCCTTCGTCGTCGTCGGAGCGGCCGATCGGGATCAGCCAGGCGAAGTTCACCAGGAACATGATCACGGAGGCGAGCGCTCCGGCGACCGACGAGATCAGGATGTCGCGGTTGTAGACATGGCTCAGCTCATGGCCGATCACCCCGCGCAGCTCGCGCTCGTCGAGGATCTGCAGGATCCCCTCGGTGCAGCACACCGCCGCGTTGCGCGGGTTGCGGCCGGTCGCGAAGGCGTTCGGCGCCTGGGTCGGCGAGATGTACAGGCGCGGCATGGGCTGGCGCGCGGCGGTCGAGAGCTCGCGGACCATCCGGTAGAGCGCCGGGGCCTCGAATTCACTGACCGGCCGGGCGCGCATGGCCCGCAGTGCCAGTTTGTCGCTGTTCCAGTACGCGTAGGCGTTGGTGCCGAGCGCCACGAGCAGCGCGACGATCAGCCCCGTACGCCCGAAGAAGCTGCCGATGACGATGATGAGCGCGGACAGTCCTCCGAGAAGAACGGCAGTCCTCAACCCGTTGTGCCGGCGGTGCACGGTACGCCCTCCAAATGGTGCGGCAGGGGAACCCTTTGCCTGATGGTCCTTCCACTTTCCAGTGGACGCTCCCGTACTGGTCAACGCCAGACGGGCGGCGCTGGTTCCCTTGTGCGCGCCGGAGGGGCGGCTGCGCCGTCCGGGTGGTGTCAGCGCTGTGCGGGCAGTCCCGCCAGTTCCAGGGCCTTCGGGTCGGGCTCCAGCTCGCTGGTGCAGTGCGCGCAGCGGGTGGCGATGCCGGGCACCTGGGTGTAGCAGCGGGGGCAGTCGCGCAGGGCGGCCTTGATGTCGACCGGCTTGTCGCGGTCGAGCCGCGCCTGGACCTTCATCATCGGGACGACGACGAGGAAGTAGAGCACCGCGGCGGTGATCAGGAAGGCGATGGCGGCGCTGATGAATTTCCCATAGGGAAATTCCACGCCCTGGACCTTGAACGTCGCCGTGGTGAAGTCACCGCTGGAGCGGGTGGCGAGGCCGATGAGCGGGGTGATGAACGCGGTGCTGAAGCCGGTGACCACGGCGGTGAACGCCGATCCGACGGCCAGACCGACGGCCATCGTCACGATGTTCCCGCGAAGGATGAAGTCCTTGAACCCGCTCAGCACTGCTGTCGCTCCTTGATCATGTCCGGCTGCCCGTACGGACGCCGTCGGCGTCCGGGCACGCGTGCATACGCGTACGCGCGTACGACAGTGCCTTGTTCGGGTGCCCGAGTTCAAACCCGGCGCGTAGGGAGGGGCCGATCGGCGTAGTCGGCCCCTCGTAAGAGACCGACCGGGTGCTCGGAAAGAGCGCTCAGAGGCGGATGTTCGGTAGCGGGCGCTCAGAACAGGCTGATCGACGCGAAGTGCAGGGCCACCTGGGGCATGCCCGACAGGGCGATGCCCGCGACGGCCGTCAGCACGATGGCGACGGTGAGCGGAGCCGGGACGGCGTGGCGCACCGCGCGCGTGGCGGGTGCCACAGCCGCCTCTTCGGCGCCCTCGACCCCTTCGGCCTCAACCGCCTCCGGCGAGCGGAACAGCACCGCCGTCCACCGCAGGTAGTAGTACAGGGCGATCACGACGTTCAGCGCCATGACGACCGCGAGCCAGCCGAGGCCCGCGTCCACCGCGGCCGAGAAGACGGTGACCTTGGCGAACAGGCCGATGATGCCCGGCGGCAGACCGGCCAGGCAGAGCAGGAAGAAGCCCAGCGCGAGCGCGGCGAACGGCCGCTCGGCGTACAGACCGCGGTAGTCGGCGACCCGGTTCAGCGGCCGCGTACGGGCGACGAGCGCGGCCACCGCGAACGCGCCGAGGTTCACGACGGCGTACATCAGGGCGTACGCCACGGTGGCGCCGACCTGGGCGTCGCTGGAGTAGGCGGCCGCCGCGATCGGTACGAGGAGGTAGCCGGCCTGGCCCACCGAGGACCAGGCCAGCAGCCGGATCGCGCTGTACGCGCGCGTGGCCGACTGCCGCAGCGCCGCCACGTTGCCGATGGTCATCGTCAGGGCCGCGACGACCGCGAGGGCCGGGCCCCACACGTCCGCGTAGGCCGGGAAGGCGATGACGGTCACCAGAATGAGGCCGGAGAAGCCGACCGCCTTGCCGACCACCGACAAGTAGGCGGCGACGGGCAGCGGCGCGCCTACGTAGGTGTCGGGTACCCAGAAGTGGAAGGGCACGGCGGCCGTCTTGAAGGCGAAGCCGACCAGGGTGAGTGCGACGCCCGTCTGGGCGAGCGTGTCCAACTGGTGGGGCACGTCGGCGAGGCGGTTGGCGATCTCGTTGAGGTGCAGGGTGCCCGTGGCCGCGTACACGAAGCTGACGCCGAGGAGCATCACGGCGGTCGCGGTCACCGAGGAGAGGAAGAACTTCAGGGCCGCCTCGGAGGACAGCCGGTCGCCCCTCTTGAGGCCGACGAGCGCGAAGGCCGGCAGCGAGGCGACCTCCAGGGCGACCACCAAGGTGGCCAGGTCGCGTGAGGCGGGCAGCAGGGCGGCGCCGGCCGCCGAGGACAGCAGCAGGAACCAGAACTCGCCGGCGGGCAGCTTCTCCTTGGTCTCCGTCATCGACAGCAGCGCGGTCAGCAGGGCGCCGCCGAGCACGACGAACTGGAGCACCAGCGTGAAGCGGTCGACGGTGTAGCTGCACGCCTCGGGGTTGGTGGTGAGGCAGAAGGTCGAGCGCGTCGACTTGTGCAGCGGGATCAGGAAGAGCAGCGCGGCGACGAGCCCGGCGACCGCGCCCCAGCCGAGCAGCGGCTTGCGGCTCTTGGGCACGAACAGGTCGGCGACCAGCACGATCAGCGCGACGGCCGCGGTGATCACCGGCGGGGCGATCGCGACCCAGTCGACGGACTGGACGACGCCTGCGGCGCCGGTGACGGATGCGGCGCTTGCGGCGGCCACGGTCACGACTTGCCTCCTGCGAGGAGCTTGTGGACGGCCGGATCGGTGAGGCCGAGGAGGACCGCGGGCCAGAGGCCGGCGAGGACGGTGAGGGCGACGAGCGGGCTCCAGGAGGCGACTTCGTACCCCTGGACGTCGACGAGCCGCGGCTCCCGCGGCCGGCTGTCCGGTGTGCCCATGCAGACGCGGCGCACCACGACGAGCAGATACGCGGCGGTGAGCAGCGTGCCGACGGCCGCGATCGACATGAAGGTGACGAACGCGGGGCGGCTCAGACCGTCGGCGGGCTTGAACGCGCCGAACATCGACAGCATCTCGCCCCAGAACCCGGCAAGGCCCGGCAGCCCGAGCGAGGCGACGGCCGCGAAGGCGATCAGGCCGCCCAGGCGCGGGGCCCGGCCGTAGAGCGCGGCGCCGGTCGCGCCGGAGAGGGTGTCCAGGTCGGCCGTGCCGTACCGGTCCTTGAGGGCTCCGACCAGGAAGAAGAGCAGGCCGGTGATGAGGCCGTGGGCGATGTTCGCGAAGAGCGCGCCGTTGACGCCGGTGGGGGTCATGCTCGCGATGCCGAGGAGCACGAAGCCCATGTGGCCGACGGAGGAGTACGCGATGAGGCGCTTCAGGTCGCCCTTGCTGCCGCGCTTGGCCAAGGCCAGGCAGGCCAGCGATCCGTAGATGATCCCGGCCACCGCGAACGCCGCCAGATACGGGGCGAACCGGTGCATTCCATCGGGGGCGATGGGCAGCACGATCCGGACGAACCCGTACGTACCCATCTTCAGCAGCACGCCGGCCAGCAGCACCGAACCGACCGTCGGCGCGGCGGTGTGGGCGTCCGGGAGCCAGCTGTGCAGCGGCCACATCGGGGTCTTCACGGCGAGCCCGATCCCGATCGCCAAAACGGCGATGACCTGCACGGATGTGGTCATCCCCCGGCCGTTGTCAGTGGCGAGTGCCACCATGTCGAAGGTGCCGGTCTTCAGCCCGATCAGCAGCAGGCCGAGCAGCATGACCACGGAACCGAGCAGGGTGTAGAGGATGAACTTCCAGGCGGCGGCCTGCCGTTGCTCACCGCCCCAGCGGGCGATGAGGAAGTACATCGGGATGAGCACCATCTCGAACGCGAGGAAGAAGAGCAGCAGGTCGAGGACGGCGAAGGTGGCGAGGGTGCCGGACTCCAGGACGAGCAGGAGAGCGACGAACGCCTTCGGGGACGGGCCCGCGGGCATCTTGAAGTAGCTGTACAGCGCGCACAGGAAGGTCAGCAGCGCGGTCAGGACGAGAAGGGGGAGTGAGATGCCGTCGATGCCGAGGTGGATGCGCACGTTCAGCGTGGGGATCCACTTGATGTCCGTCGTGGCCTGCATCGTCGACGCGTGGTCGCGGTCGAAGCCGAGCGCGAGGACGATCGCCGCGAGCAGGATCGCGCCGGTTACCGTCACGCCGTGGCGGAGCACGGCCTGGTCGGGGGACTTCCCCTTCAGTCCGGGCGGGGCGGGCAGGAGCGCCGCGCCCGCGCCGAGGAGCGGGCCGACCACGATGAACGCGAGAAGGAACTGCATCACGGACGCGCTGATATCAATCACGGCTCACGATCCGGCGTTGACGTTGGCAAGGACGACGGCGACGAGCGCCAGGACGGCGGAGCCGGCGAGCAGCGCGCTGAGATAGGTCTGCACATTGCCGGTCTGGGCCTTGCGGACGGCCGCGCCCAGCCAGCGGGGAAGGGCGCCCGCGCCCTGTACGTAGGTGTCGACGACCTCGCGGTCCAGGAAGCGGACCAGCGCGGCGGCGGCGAGCACGGGGCGGACGAACAGCGTCCGGTAGACCGCGTCGAGGTGGAAGCCGGTGGCCGCGTGGCGGTGCAGCGGGCCGAGCAGCAGCCGTCCCGGGTCGGCCGGGTCGCACGCCGAGGCGATGTCGCCGTACACCGGGGTGTGGCTGGCGATGGCCTCTTCCTCGACGAGCCCTCCGTCCGCCTCCGGGTGGGCGGCGACCGCGCCGATCGGAGTGCGGGCGGCCAGGGTGCTGGTGTGCCGCCAGGTGGCGTACGTGATGAGCCCGCCGACCACGGCGACGCCGGTCGACAGGACCGACGTGGTCAGGGCCGGGGTGAGCGCGTGGCCGTCGAACCAGTCGTCGAGGTAGCCGGTGGTGAGGCCGAACGCGAGCGACGGAATCGCCAGGACCCAGAGCACGGCGTTCATGGCGAAGGGCTGGCGGCCGTGGTCCGGGGCCGGTGAGCCCTTGCCCCGGAAGGCCATCAGCCACAGGCGGGTGGCGTACGCGGCGGTGAGCAGGGCGGTCAGCAGACCGGCGAGCAGCACGATCCAGCCGGTGGCCTCCGGGGCGACCGTGCTGTCGCCGACGGCGGTGTGCTCGGCGGCCGACAGGACGGCTTCCTTGGAGAAGAAGCCGGCGAAGGGAGGGATCGCGGCGAGCGCGAGCAGGGCGACGGTCATCGTCCAGTACGCGTCGGGGATGCGCTTGGCGAGGCCGTCCATACGGGACATGGCGGCCAGGGAGTTGGTGCCGGCGGCGTGGATGATCACGCCGGCCGCGAGGAACAGCAGCGCCTTGAAGGCGCCGTGCGAGAGGAGGTGGAAGACGGCGGCGCCACGGTCGCCGACGGCCAGGGCGCCCGACATATAGCCGAGCTGACCGATGGTCGAGTAGGCGAGGACGCGCTTGATGTCGTCCTGCGCGAGGGCGGCGAGCGCCGAGCCGACCATCGTGACGGCGGCCATCACGGCGAGCACGGTCAGAGCGGCGGCGGAGGCCGCGAAGACGGGGAGGAGCCGGGCCACGAAGTAGATACCGGCGGCGACCATCGTCGCGGCGTGGATCAGCGCGGAGACGGGGGTCGGGCCAGCCATCGCGTCGGGCAGCCAGGTGTGCAGCGGGAACTGCGCTGACTTGCCCGCCACACCGGCCAGGAGCAGCAGGGCGATAAGCGTGGGGTGGTCAATGCCGCCGGTGAGGGCGGCCTGGACGACCCCGGTGATGCGGAACGTTCCGGCGTCCGTGGCCAGCGCGAACAGACCGATCAGGAAGGGGACGTCACCGAGCTTGGTGACCAGGAAGGCCTTCAGCGAGGCGGCACGCGCCTCGGGGGTCTCCCAGTAGTGGCCGACCAGGAAGTACGAGCAGATGCCCATGATCTCCCAGCCGACCAGCAGCACCATCAGGTCGCCGGAGTAGACGACGAGCAGCATCGCGGAGGTGAAGAGGGAGACGAGAGCGGCGTACGAGGGGTAGCGCGGGTCGTCGCGCAGGTACCCGGTGGAGTACAGCTGCACGCAGGTCGCCACCAGGCCGACCAGGACGGCGACGAGGACGGCGAAGCCGTCGAGGTGCAGGGCCAGGTCGATCGGCACGGATCCGGTCGGGGTGAGCCGCCGGGAGGCGTCGATCGACTTGCCGCCGCCCTGGTCCACGGCGACGACGACGGCCAGGACGAACGCGGCCAGGGTCGGCAGCACGGCCAGGGGGCGTACGTAACCGGGAGCGGTGCGGCCGAACAGCAGTCCGGCCGCGGCGCCCAGGAACGGAAGGAGGGGGACGAGGACGGCGAGGGTCGTGGTGGTCACGCGGCGGCCTCAGCCTTCTGTGCCGGGGCGGCGGGGTCGTCGGGGCCGGAGCCCTCGGCCGTGTCGCGGAGCTTGTCGATGTCCGCGGTGCCGCGGTTGCGGTACACGGCCAGCACGATCGCCAGGCCGATGCCGATCTCGGCGGCGGCGATGGCGATGGTGAACAGGGTGAGCGCCTGGCCGGCGTGGAGGGTGTCGCGCAGCCATACGTCGCAGGCGACGAGGTTGAGGTTGACGGCGTTGAGCATCAGCTCGACGGACATCAGGACCAGGATCGCGTTGCGGCGCGCGAGCACTCCGTACACACCGGTGCAGAAGAGGAGGACGGCGAGCCCTGCCGGATAGATGAGGTGCATCAGCGCTGCTCCCTGTCTCTGGGGCCGTCGTCGGCACCGCCCTTGCGGGACATGACGATCGCGCCGACGAGTGCGGCGAGAAGGAGGACGGAGAGCGCTTCGAACGGCAGCACCCAGTGCCGGAACAGGATCGAGCCGGTGACCTTGGTCGAGCCCTGGCCGGGGCCGTCGACGTTGATCCAGGTCGTACGGAAGGCGTCCAGAACGACCCAGAGCAGCGAGCCGGCCGCGGCGAGGGCGACGGCGAGGGCGGCCCAGCGGTTGCCCGAGTCGGCGTCCGGGGAGCGGCCGATCGGGGCCCTGGTCAGCATCAGTCCGAACAGGAGGAGGACCACCACGGAACCGACATAGATGAGGACCTGCACCCAGGCGATGAACTCGGCGGTGAGCAGGAGGTACTCGACGGCGATGCCGCCGAGCGCCACGACGAGCCAGAGGGCGGCGTGCACCAGCTGCTTCGTCGTGACCGTGAGGACGGCCGCGCCGAAGGTCACGGCGCCGACGAGGAGGAACGCGATCTCGACCCCGGTCGGGGAGAGAAAGCCGTGGTGCACGGTGTGCGGACCCTGCGCGAGGAGCATCATGCCTGGCCCTCCTCGGGCTCGTTGGCCTTGGGCTCAGCGGCCTTGGGGTTGTTGGCCTCGGGCTCGGGGGCGGTCGCCTCCGTGGTCGCGCTCGCCTCGGTGGCGGCCTCGGCGGACGGGGCTGTCCCGATGGAGGCCGCGGCCTCGGCGGTCGCGGCGGCCTCGGCTGCGGCGGCGAGCTTCTCCGCGGTCTTGCGGGCCGAGGCGACCTCCTTCGGCTCCTCCGCCGCCGGGTCGAGCGCGGGCGGGGCCGGGACGGTCCACATCCAGTCGCGGAGCTTGTCGCGCTCGTGGGTGAGTTCGTGGATGTCCGTCTCCGCGTACTCGAACTCGGGCGACCAGAACAGCGCGTCGAAAGGACACACCTCGATGCAGATACCGCAGTACATGCAGAGCGAGAAGTCGATGGCGAAGCGGTCGAGGACGTTGCGGCTGCGCTCGCGGCCGCCTTCGACCGCCGCCGGGATCGTCTCCTTGTGGGAGTCGATGTAGATGCACCAGTCGGGGCACTCGCGGGCGCAGAGCATGCAGACCGTGCAGTTCTCCTCGAACAGACCGATCACGCCCCGGCTGCGGGGCGGGAGTTCGGGCTGGACGTCCGGGTACTGCGCGGTGACGGTCTTCTTGGTCATCGTGCGGAGCGTCACGGCCAGGCCCTTGGCCAGGCCGGAGCCGGGGAAGCGGGAGCGGGCGGGCGCGAGGTCCGCGGTGTTCGCGGCGTTCGCGGGGTTTGCAGCCATCAGCTGATCGCCACCTTCACGATGCCGGTGAGCGCGATCTGCGCGAGAGCGAGAGGAATGAGCGTGGTCCAGGCGAGTTTCTGCAACTGGTCCTCGCGGAGCCGGGGGTAGCTGACACGCAGCCAGATGACGATGAAGGCGAGGACCGCGGTCTTGAGGAGCGTCCACACCCAGCCGAGCCCGTCGGCGCCGAAGGGGCCGTGCCAGCCGCCCAGGAACAGGACGGTGGTGAGGCCGCAGAGGACGACGATCCCGGCGTACTCGGCGAGCAGGAAGAGGGCGAAGCGCAGGCCCGTGTACTCGGTGTACGCGCCGAAGATGATCTCGGAGTCGGCTACGGGCATGTCGAAGGGCGGGCGCTGGAGTTCGGCGAGACCGGCCACGAAGAAGACCAGGGCGCCGACGATCTGCCAGGGCAGCCACCACCACTCGAAGGCGTTGAGGATGCCGGGCAGGGAGACCGTACCGGCCGCCATCGCCACGGAGGCGGCGGCGAGCAGCATCGGCAGCTCGTACGCGAGGAGCTGGGCGGCGGTGCGCAGTCCGCCGAGGAGGGAGAACTTGTTGGCCGAGGCCCAGCCCGCCATCAGCGAGCCGAGCACGCCGACGCCCATGACGGCGAGCACGAAGAAGATGCCCGCGTCGACCACCTGGCCGACCGCGCCCTCGCTCGGGCCGACGGGGATCGCCACCAGGACGAGGAGGTACGGGAGCAGGGCGACGGCGGGGGCGAGCTGGAAGACGCGGCGGTCGGCGTCGGCCGGGACCACGTCCTCCTTCTGCGCGAACTTCACACCGTCCGCGACGAGCTGGGCCCAGCCGTGGAAGCCGCCGGCGTACATCGGGCCGAGGCGGCCCTGCATATGAGCCATGACCTTGTGCTCGGTCTGCCCGATGACGAGGGGCAGGACCATGAACACGGCGAAGACGACGAGGAGCCGGAGGGCGACGTCAGTTGCGTCGTTCACGCGGTTTCGCCTCCGGCGGGGTTGTCGTGGTCGTCGGGGTCGGCCGTGGGCTTGGCCTCGGGCCCGGGCTGGGCCTCAGCCTCGGTCTCGGGCTCAGCCCCGGTCTCGGGCTCGGGCTTGGCCCTGCTGTCGGACTCGGGCGCGCGCTCGGACTCGGGCGCGGCCGACTCGGGCGCGGGCGACTCGGATGCGGGCGGCTCGGATGCGGCCGACTCGGATGCGGGCGGCTCGGATGCGGGCGGCTCGGATGCGGGCGGCTCCGCCGGGCCGACGGGGTGGGCCGGTTCGGCCTCTGGCACCGTGCCCGCCTCGGCCTCGGTGTCCGGCGGCCCCGGGGTGGCCGGGGGCTCGTCGAACGCCGGGCGGGGGTTGTTCCAGGGGGCGTCCGTGCTGCGGGTGCGCGGCGGCGGAGTGGCTTCCGGGCGCGTGGACGGCTGCGCCTGCGAGGCCGAGCCGTCGGCGGCGCTGCGGCTGCGACGCGGGGTGCGCGGCGGAGTGGCTTCCGGTGCGGCCGACGCACCGGCGTCCGGGGTCTGGGACGCGGACCCGTCCGACGCGCTGCGCGTGCGGCGCGGAGACGGGGTGGGGGCGTCCGCCACCGGCCGAGTCGTGGCTTCCGGGGCGGCCGGAGCGGGCGCGCCTTCCGCCGCCCCCTGAGTCCCCGCCCCCGGGGTCGCCTGGGACGCCGAGCCCTCCGCGACCGTGCGGGTGCGGCGGACCGGGCGGTCGCCTGCGGCTCGGGGGGTGCGGGCCGGGCGGTCGCCCGCCGCTCGGGGGGTGCGGGCGGGGGCCGGGGGGAGTTGGCCCTTCAGCGGGCCCCACTCGTTGGGGTCCGGCACGCCCGGCGGGAGCATCTGGCGGCGCTTGGGGCCGCCGTGGTCCGACTCCCCCGGCTCCTTCGCACCCGGCCACGCCTTGGCGACCCGCGCCGCGAGGACGAAGTCCTTGCGCAGCGGGTGGCCTTCGAAGCCCTCGGGGAGAAGCAGGGGGATCAGGTTGGGGTGGCCCTCGAAGTCCACGCCGAACATCTCGTGGGTCTCGCGCTCGTGCCAGGCCGCGCCCGCGTAGACGTCCACGGCGGAGGCGAGGACGGGTGCGGTGTGCGGCACGGTCGTACGGACGAGCAGGCGGCGGACCCGGCGGCCCTCAAGCGCGACGACGTGGGCGCAGACGCGGAAGCCGGTGCCCGGCTCGTCGACCGCGCTCAGCCAGTCGAAGTACGTGCAGCCCAGCTTGTCGCGCGCGATCTCCAGCGCGGCGATCCAGGAGCCGACGGGGACGTCGACCGTGAGCAGGCCGTACGCCTCCTCGGCGGTGGCCTCCTCGCCGAAGATCTCCGTGACGGCGTCCGGCAGACGGTCGTACGCGGTCGTGGTCACTGCGCGTCCCCCGGCGTCGGCGTGTCGCCGTCGGAGCCGTCCGTGGCCCCACCGGACCCACCGGACCCACTGGATCCATCAGCCGCACCGGCCCCACCGGCCGAGGCGTCCGCGCCCGGCCCACCGGCGGAGGCGGCGCCACCGCCCGAACCACCCGGCGGCGCAGGCGCCGTGACCAGGCCGCTGGTCAGCTGCGCCGTCGTCGCCGTCGTGCTGTAGCGCTCGCCGAGCGACTCGCGGGCGATCTTCTCCTGGAGCTTGAGGATGCCCTGGAGGAGCGCTTCCGGGCGGGGCGGGCAGCCGGGGACGTACACATCGACCGGGATGATCTGGTCGACGCCCTTGGTCACCGAGTACGAGTCCCAGTACGGGCCGCCGCAGTTGGAGCAGGCGCCGAAGGAGATGACGTACTTCGGCTCGGGCATCTGCTCGTACAGGCGCTTCACGGCCGGTGCCATCTTGTCGGTCACCGTGCCCGAGACGATCATGAGGTCGGCCTGGCGCGGGCCGGGCGCGAAGGGGATCACGCCGAGCCGGATGAAGTCGTGGCGGGCCATCGAGGCCGCGATGAACTCGATGGCGCAGCAGGCGAGTCCGAAGTTGAACACCCAGAGGCTGTAGCGGCGGCCCCAGTTGAGGACCACCTTCATCGGCTCGGGGGCCAGCCGGGAGAGCACGCCCAGGCGCTGCCCCTGCACCGGGAGCCCCTTGGAGGAACCGTTTTCGGCCACCGTGGGCGTGGGCAGGAACTGGGGATCCGGAGTCGTCACGTCCATTCGAGGACGCCCTTCTTCCATGCGTAGAGCAGTCCCACGGCCAGGAAGCCGAGGAAGATGAACATCTCGACCAGCGTGGCCGCGCCGTATCCGGGGGCGGCGAAGACCGTCGCCCACGGGAAGAGGAAGATCGAGTCGACGGCGAAGATCACGTACAGGAAGGCGTAGACGTAGTAGCGCACCTGCGTGTGCGCCCAGCCCTCGCCGACGGGGTCCACCCCGCACTCGTACGTGAGCAGTTTCTCCGGCGTCGGGACCACGGGCCGCAGCAGCCGCCCGGCTCCGAAGGCCACCGCGACGAAGAGCACGCCGACCACGGCGAGCAGTCCGACGACCGAATAGCTGTGGAAGTAGTCCGCCGACAGCTGGCGTACGGTCGGTTCCGGCACGTCCGCCCCTCGCTCCCTGACCTCGTTGCAGTGTGTTCGACGATCTGTACGCACGGGAGTCTAGGCCCTGCTAAGGGCACGGTAAGCAGGTGTCTCATCCAGGTTGCACACCTGGCGCCCGCACGGCGGCGTCCCGGCGGGTGTCCGGAAGACGACCGGAGCCGTGTCCTGATCGCGTCGGCGCACGAGCCCGGCACACGCGCGGGCGCTTCTCCATCCGCGCGCGTCCCGCGCCCGGGGGTGGGGTTTTCCCCAGGAAAAGGCACATAGCCACCCCATGGCGCACGGCCCGGCGGCCCGGCAGGCTTGGCTCCATGACCAGCACCTTCCGCGACGAGCGGCGACCCGGCCGACGGTCCGACACGCCGCACGACCAGGCCCACGGCCAGGGACACGAGACATACGACGACACCCCGCCCCCCGTGCGGCTGGCGTACGACGCGTCCACCTGGAAGGAGATCGCGCATCTCCTCGCCAATCTGCCGATGGCGCTCATCGGCTTCGTCTATGTCGTCGTGCTCGTCTTCACCGGCGCCGGGCTCTCCGTCACCGTGATCGGGCTGCCGCTGCTCGCGGTCGGTCTGGTCGGCGCGCGTCAGCTGGGCAAGCTGGAGCGCGCGCGGGCGCGCACGCTGCTCGGCGTCCGGATCGAGGAGCCCACGCCGATTCCGGCGCGCGCGCTGCGGTCCGGCGCGCGTGGCGGCGGGCTGCGCTGGCTGTGGACGAGTCTGAAGGACCCGGTCGGCTGGCGGAACGTGCTGTACGAGTTCATCCGGCTGCCCTGGGGCGTTTTGACGTTCACGGTCACGCTGACCGCGTTCTTCGTAGCCTGGCCGTTCCTCGGCCTCATCGCCAGGCTGCTCACCAATGTCGACCGGATGATGGTGCGCGGGCTGCTCTCGCCCTCGGACGATCTGGAGCGGCGGATCGCCGAACTGGAATCGGACCGCGGGGTGGTCGTGGACACGGCGGCCGCCGATCTGCGCCGGATCGAACGCGATCTGCACGACGGCGCGCAGGCCCGGCTCGTCGCCCTCGCGATGGGGCTCGGCCTCGCCAAGGAGAAGCTGCTTGAGGACCCCGACGCCGCCGCCGCGATGGTCGACGAGGCCCACGGCGAGGTCAAACTCGCCCTCCAGGAACTGCGCGACCTGGCCCGCGGCATCCACCCGGCGGTCCTCACCGACCGCGGCCTCGACGCCGCCCTCTCCTCCGTCGCCTCCCGCTGCACCGTCCCGGTCCGGGTCACCTGCGACGTGCGGGAACGGCCGGCCGCCGCCATCGAGGGCATCGCCTACTTCACCGTCTCCGAACTGCTCCAGAACGTCAGCAAGCACAGCGGCGCGAAGTCGGCGTCGGTCGAGGTGTGGCGGTCGGGCGACCGGCTGCTCCTACAGGTGGAGGACGACGGGCGGGGCGGCGCGCGGCTGGACGGCGGTACGGGCATGGCGGGCCTCGCCGAACGCCTCGGCGCGGTGGACGGGCTGTTCGTGCTCGACTCGCCGGTGGGCGGCCCGACCGTCGTCACCGCCGAACTGCCGTGGCGCGCGCGTGGGCCGAAGGAGTAACGCCACACGGCCGGGCGGGGGTAGGGAAAACCCCCGGTCATAGACGGTGACCGGCTCCATGGTCCGGGGCGGGCGCGGGCAGCAGTCTGGATACGTACGAGAGCGCACTGGTCGGTACGTAGACCTCACCGCGCACCAGTCACCCACGGACAACCATCGTCAGAGACTGAACGGACGGACCGATGATCATGGACACGGAGTACGGGCAGCGGCCGGCTCGGCGGCACTTCCTCCCGTCGGCGCTGCGCGCGCCGCTGGAGGCCCGGACCTTCCGTGAGTTCGGCTATCTGCTGCTCAGCCTGCCGATCAGCATCGTCATGTTCACCTGGGCGATCGTCGTGGTGTCGCTGAGCGCGGGGCTGCTGATCACCTTCCTGGGGATCCCGGTGCTCGCGGGCGGGCTTCTCGCGTGCCGGGCGTTCGGCGCGATGGAGCGGACCCGGGCGCGGGCGCTGCTCGGCGTGGACGTCGCCGCGCCGCAGCCGATCCGCTTCAAGGGCGGCCTGATGAGCTGGGTCGGGGCCGTCCTGAAGAGCGGCGTCTCCTGGCGCCACCTGCTGTACTCGCTGTTCCACTTCCCGTGGGCGCTGTTCTCCTTCATCGTCTCGCTGACGCTGTGGGTGTACGGCTGGGCGATGCTGTCGTATCCGCTGTGGCAGTGGGTGTACCCGACGTACACGGACCAGAAGGGCATCCAGCTGTACGGCGACGGGACGCACCGCTTCTATCTGGACTCGCCGTTCGAGATCACACTGACCTCGCTCTCCGGGCTGGCCGTGACGCTGGCCGTGCCGTGGCTGATCCGGGGGCTCGCGCATGTGGACCGCGGCCTGGTCATCGGGCTGCTCGGGCCGTCGCGCCTGGAGGAGCGGGTGACGGAGCTGGAGTCGGACCGGGGCGTGGTCGTGGACACCTCGGCCGCCGACCTGCGGCGCATCGAGCGGGATCTGCACGACGGGGCCCAGGCCCGGCTGGTCGCGCTCGCGATGGATCTGGGGCTCGCGAAGGAGAAGCTGACCGAGGACCCGCGGGCGGCGGCCAAGATGGTGGACGAGGCGCACGGCGAGGTGAAGGTGGCGCTCCAGGAGCTGCGCGACCTGGCCCGGGGCATCCACCCGGCGGTCCTCACCGACCGCGGCCTGGACGCCGCGCTCTCCTCCGTCGCCTCCCGCTGCACGGTTCCGGTGCAGGTGGAGGTGGATCTGCCGGGGCGGCCGGTGCCGGCGATCGAGGGCATCGCGTACTTCACCGTCTCCGAGCTGCTGCAGAACGTCAGCAAGCACAGCGGGGCGAACCGGGCCGTCGTCGATGTGTGGCGGGCGCAGGACCGGCTGATGCTTCAGGTCACGGACAACGGGCGGGGCGGCGCGGCGGTCGACGGCGGCTCCGGGCTCGCGGGCCTGGCCGAGCGGCTGGACGCGGTGGACGGCATCCTCGTCGTCGACTCGCCCCGGGGCGGCCCGACGACGATCACGGCGGAGCTGCCGTGGCGGGCGTGAAAACGCGTCTCTAAACACGTCTCCAGCGGTCCGCGGGGGCTCCGGCGCGAGCCCCCGCCGGGCGTTCACGGGGCCTCCGGCGCGAGCCCCCGCCGGGGTACGCGGGCGCCGCGCTCCCGAACCCCGCCGCTCCCCAGGGCTGGATTTCACCCGGTCGGGTCCGGATGCTGGGATGCTGGGGTGTGCACAACCACAGGGAGTGCACAGCCGAGCAACACCGAGCCGGGGGGCTGCAGATCGTGGAGGACAGGGTGCGGGTCGTCATCGCCGAGGATTCAGTGCTGCTTCGGGAGGGCCTGACCCGGCTCCTGACCGACCGGGGCCATGACGTGGTCGCCGGGGTCGGTGACGGAGACGCGCTGGTCAAGACCGTCGGCGAGCTCTCCGACGAGGGCGCGCTGCCGGACGTGGTGGTCGCCGACGTACGGATGCCGCCGACCCACACCGACGAGGGCGTACGGGCCGCGGTGCTGCTGCGGAAGCTGTACCCGGGGGTCGGCGTGCTGGTGCTGTCGCAGTACGTGGAGGAGCGGTACGCCACCGAACTGCTGGCCGGTTCCAGTCGCGGGGTGGGCTATCTGCTCAAGGACCGGGTGGCCGAGGTCAGGGAGTTCGTGGACGCCGTGGTCAGGGTCGCGCAGGGCGGCACCGCCCTGGACCCCGAGGTGGTGGCCCAGCTGCTCGGCCGCAGCCGCAAGCAGCACGTACTGGCCGGGCTCACCCCGCGCGAGCGCGAGGTCCTCGGTCTGATGGCCGAGGGGCGCACGAACTCCGCGATCGCCAAGCAGCTGGTGGTCAGCGACGGCGCGGTGGAGAAGCACGTGAGCAACATCTTCCTGAAGCTCGGGCTCTCTCCGAGTGACGGGGATCACCGGCGGGTACTCGCGGTGCTGACCTACCTCAACTCCTGATCACCTGACACCCTGTCAGATATGGCAGGTGGCCGGATACGGCACACGAAGGCGGGGTGCTAGGGCCGGGGACCTAGCACCAAAGGATGAGCGCGACCGGGCGAGGGGCGACACGCGGAAGACGCCGGGGGGCGACTGAACCATGACAAACCAGGACACTGGATCGTCCCAAAAGGGCGTCCATGATGTGACCGGTCCAAGGAAGGCGACCCTTACCGACGTAGGGTGGGCTGTGGAGCGACCGGTCCGCCCGGCGCGCCCGAGCAGCCCGTCCGAGGGAGGTCCAGTTCAGTGACCAGCCAGGTCAGTACGCCAGCCGAGCAGGCAGACGGGGCCAATGAGGCCGTCGTCGGGGAGCCGCGCAGGCCGGTCGGCGAAAAAGGCGAGAAAGAGGTCAAGCGTCTCGACCGGGTGATCATCCGCTTCGCGGGTGACTCGGGTGACGGGATGCAGCTGACCGGTGACCGCTTCACCTCGGAGACCGCCTCGTTCGGCAACGACCTCTCCACCCTGCCGAACTTCCCCGCCGAGATCCGCGCCCCCGCCGGCACCCTGCCGGGCGTCTCCAGCTTCCAGCTCCACTTCGCCGACCACGACATCCTCACCCCCGGCGACGCACCCAACGTCCTCGTCGCGATGAACCCCGCCGCCCTCAAGGCCAACCTCGCCGACGTACCGCGCGGCGCGGAGATCATCGTCAACACGGACGAGTTCACGAAGCGCCCCATGGCGAAGGTCGGCTACACCGCCAGCCCGCTGGAGGACGGCACCCTGGACGCCTACCGCGTCCACCCCGTGCCGCTCACCACGCTGACGGTGGAGGCGCTGAAGGAGTTCGGGCTCTCCCGCAAGGAAGCCGAACGCTCGAAGAACATGTTCGCGCTCGGCCTGCTCTCCTGGATGTACCACCGGCCCACCGAGAACACCGAGGCGTTCCTGCGCCGCAAGTTCGCGAGTAAGCCGGACATCGCGGAGGCGAACGTGACCGCGTTCCGCGCGGGCTGGAACTTCGGCGAAACCACCGAGGACTTCGCCGTCTCCTACGAGGTCGCCCCCGCCACCACCGCCTTCCCGGCCGGCACCTACCGCAACATCTCCGGCAACCTCGCCCTCGCCTACGGCCTCATCGCCGCCTCCCGCCAGGCCGACCTGCCCCTTTTCCTCGGCTCGTATCCGATCACCCCCGCTTCCGACATCCTGCACGAGCTGTCCAAGCACAAGAACTTCGGCGTGCGCACCTTCCAGGCCGAGGACGAGATCGCCGGTATCGGCGCAGCCCTGGGCGCCGCCTTCGGCGGCTCGCTCGCCGTCACCACCACCTCCGGCCCCGGCGTCGCCCTGAAGTCCGAGACCATCGGCCTCGCCGTCAGCCTCGAACTGCCACTGCTGATCGTCGACATCCAGCGCGGCGGCCCCTCCACCGGCCTGCCCACCAAAACCGAGCAAGCCGACCTGCTGCAAGCGATGTACGGGCGCAATGGTGAAGCCCCCGTCCCGATCGTGGCGCCGAAAACGCCCGGTGACTGCTTCACGGCCGCCCTGGAGGCGGCCCGGATCGCGCTCACGTATCGCACGCCGGTGTTCCTGCTCTCCGACGGCTATCTGGCCAACGGTTCGGAGCCCTGGCGGGTTCCCGACGCCGAGGAACTCCCTGACCTGCGCGTCCAGTTCGCCACCGGCCCCAACCACACGCTGGCCGACGGCACCGAGGTGTTCTGGCCCTACAAGCGCGACCCGCAGACACTGGCCCGCCCCTGGGCCGTGCCCGGCACCCCGGGCCTCGAACACCGCATCGGCGGGATCGAGAAGCAGGACGGCACCGGCAACATCTCGTACGACCCCGCCAACCACGACCTCATGGTCCGCACCCGACAGGCCAAGATCGACGGCATCCAGGTCCCCGACCTCGAAGTCGACGACCCGGACAAGGCGAGCACGCTGGTGCTGGGCTGGGGCTCCACGTACGGGCCGATCACCGCGGCGGTGCGCCGGCTGCGCGCCGAGGGCCACCCCATCGCCCAGGCGCACCTGCGCCACCTCAACCCCTTCCCGGGGAATCTCGCAGAGGTGCTGAGGCGTTATTCCAAGGTGGTGGTTCCGGAGATGAACCTCGGCCAGCTGGCCACGCTGATCCGGGCGAAGTACCTGGTGGACGCGCAGTCGTACAACCAGGTCAACGGAATGCCGTTCAAGGCCGAGCAGCTCGCGACGGCCCTCAAGGAGGCCATCCATGTCTGAGGCGCTGAAGCTGGTCCCCAAGGCCGAGGCCAAGCAGTCCATGAAGGACTTCAAGTCGGACCAGGAGGTCCGCTGGTGCCCCGGCTGCGGCGACTACGCCGTCCTGGCCGCCGTCCAGGGCTTCATGCCCGAACTCGGCCTGGCCAAGGAAAACATCGTCTTCGTCTCCGGCATCGGCTGCTCCAGCCGCTTCCCGTACTACATGAACACCTACGGGATGCACTCCATCCACGGCCGCGCCCCCGCCATCGCCACCGGCCTCGCCACCAGCCGCACCGACCTCTCCGTCTGGGTCGTCACCGGCGACGGCGACGCCCTCTCCATCGGCGGCAACCACCTCATCCACGCCCTGCGCCGCAACGTCAACCTCAAGATCCTCCTGTTCAACAACCGGATCTACGGACTTACCAAGGGCCAGTACTCGCCCACCAGCGAAGTCGGGAAGATCACCAAGTCGACGCCCATGGGGTCCCTCGACGCGCCCTTCAACCCGGTCTCGCTCGCGCTCGGCGCGGAGGCGTCGTTCGTGGCCCGCACGGTCGACTCGGACCGCAAGCACCTCACCGAAACCCTGCGCCAGGCCGCCGACCACCCCGGCACCGCCCTCATCGAGATCTACCAGAACTGCAACATCTTCAACGACGGCGCCTTCGACGCCCTCAAGGACCATGAACAGTCCCAAGAGGCCGTCATCCGCCTCGAACACGGCCAGGCCATCCGCTTCGGCACCGACCTGCACAAGGGTGTCGTCCGCGATCCGGCCACCGGGGATCTGAAGGTCGTGGAGGTCACGCCGGACAACGAGGCCGACGTCCTCGTCCACGACGCCCACAACCCCTCCCCCACCACCGCCTTCGCCCTCTCGCGCCTCGCCGACCCCGACACCCTGCACCACACCCCCATCGGTGTGCTGCGATCCGTCGAACGGCCGGTGTACGACACCCAGATGGCCGACCAGCTCGACACCGCCGTCCACCAGCACGGCAAGGGCGACCTCAGCACCCTCCTCACCGGCAACGACACCTGGACCGTCGTCGGCTGAGGAACAGGGCGGGGCCGCGAGGGCAACCGGCTGAATCAGTACGGGTGCCCGGCCGGGGAGTCTGCGCGGCCCCCCGGCCGGGCACCCGTACTCATATGCCCATGGACCGTCTCGCGTACCGCGTCAAGCGGCGGCTGCTCGGCAAGCCGCTCACCACCGAGCGCATCAGCGACGAGAAGCTGGACAACCGCACGGCGCTCGGGGTGCTCGCCTCCGACTGCATCAGCTCGTCGGCGTACGGCTCCGAGGAGATGCTGCGGGTGCTGGTGCCCGTGGTCGGAGCGGCGGCGTTCAGTCTGCTGATGCCCGTGACCGGCGCGATCCTGTTCGTCCTCGTCCTTCTGACGCTCTGTTACAGCGACGTCGTCACCATCTACACCCGGGCCGGCGGCTCGTACGTCGTCGCCCGCGAGAACTTCGGGCCGGAGGTCGCGCAGATCGCGGCCGTGGCGCTGCTCGTCGACTACATCGTGACGGTCGCCGTCCAGGTGTCGGCCGGGACCAACGCGATCATCTCGCTGGCCCATCTCCTGGGCGGCCAGTGGACCGGAATGGACCACCTCCAACTCCCCATCTCGGTGGGGGTGATCCTCTTCCTGGCGTACGGGAATCTGCGCGGTGTGCGCGAGGCGGGGCGGCTTTTCGCGCTGCCCGCCTATCTGTTCATGACGGCGGTCGCGCTGATGCTGGTCGCCTCGGCCGCGCGGGGGCTCACCAGCGGGCTGCCGCGCGCCGATCTGCACGCCTCCGGCGCGATCCCGATCGGCAGCGCGGGCAACGGCTGGCTGTACGGGGCCTCGCTGTTCATGGTGCTGCGGGCGTTCGCCAACGGCGGGTCGTCGCTGACCGGTCTTGAGGCGATCTCCAACGGGATCTCCGCGTTCCGCGAGCCGCAGGGGCGCAACGCACGCCATACGCTGATCGCGATGAGCACGGTGCTCGGCATCCTGGTGCTCGGTGTGTCGACACTGGCGCACTACACGCACGCCGTGCCGTACACCGACGGCACCCCGACCGTCATCGCGCAGGAGGCCCACTTCGCCTTCGGGGGCGGGGTGGTGGGGACGGCCGGGCTCGTCTTCGTCCAGATCGCGACCGCGCTGGTCCTCTACACCGGCGCCAACACCCCGTTCACCGGCTTCCCGTATCTGGCGAGCTTCGTGGCCGAGGACCGGTTCCTGCCACGGCAGTTGACCCGGCGCGGGCACCGGCTCGCGTTCTCCAACGGGATCATCGCGCTGACCGTCGTCTCGCTGGCGCTGCTGCTCGTCACCCGCGCCAACGTCGACAAGCTGGTGGCGCTGTACGCGATCGGGGTGTTCACCGCCTTCACCATGGCCGGGGCCGGGCTCACCGCGTACCACCTGCGGCGACGCGAGCGCCGGAGGCGGCTGAAGGTCGCCGTCAACGGGCTGGCGGCGGTGGTCTCGGCGGCCGTCGTGCTGATCTTCGCGGTCACCAAGTTCACCGAGGGCGCCTGGCTGGTGGTCGTGGTGTTCCCGCTCGGGGTGTGGGCGCTGACCCGGATCAACCGCGAGTACCGGCGCGAGGCCGCGGCCCTGGGCACCCTCCAGGCGCCGGGCGCCGATCTGCCGCACGGCCGCCGCCACCGGGTCCTCGTCCTGGTCGAGACGCTGGACCTGGCGGCTCTCAAGGCCCTGCGGTACGCGCACGAGCTGCGGCCCGACGAGATCCGGGCGGTCCACTTCGCGATCGACGAGGCGCACGCGCGACGGCTGGCCGCGCAGTGGGAGGACACGGCGGCGACGTCGGTTCCGCTGGAGCTGGTGGACTGCCCGGACCGGCGGCTGCGGCACGCGATGGTGGAACTCGCGGCCCGGGCGACCGAGGACGAGAGGACCTGGCTCACGGTCCTGGTCCCGCACCGCACGTACACCGGATTCCTGGGCAGGCTGCTGCACCGGGGCACCGGTGAGGCGATGGCCAAGGCACTGGAGCATCTGCCGTCGGTCGCGGTGACGGTGCTGCCGTTCGACGTGTCGCGGGCGCTGGAGTCGCTGGACGCGGGGCGCGCGCCGCAGCCGGAGTAGGCGTTACGCGGGCTTGGCCTCGCGGGCCTCGTCGTACGCGGCGCGGGCCTCCTGCACCTGCTCCATCCGCACCCCGGTCCACTCGGCCAGGGCCCGTACGCGCTCGGCGGCCTCGTGGCCCAGCGGGGTCAGCGAGTAGTCGACGCGGGGCGGGATGACCGGCTTGGCGTCACGGTGCACAAAACCGTCGCGCTCCAGCGTCTGGAGGGTCTGGGCCAGCATCTTCTCGCTGACCCGGCCGACGTGCCGGCGCAGCTCGCTGAACCGGAACGACCGCTGCGTCAGCGCGAGCAGGACGAGGACGCCCCAACGGCTGGTCACATGCTCAAGGACGAGCCGGTGCGGACACATCGCCTCGCGGAGGTCCTCGGCGGGCCGGGTACTTACTTCCATACCAGTACCTTACTTCAAAGTGGGTACTTACGAAAGGTTAGCGCCCGCCGTACGGTGAGTGTCACGGGTTCCGCACGGGGACCACGGGTTCCGCACGGGACCGAGAGCCAAGGAGTCAGCAGCCATGAGCATCGTCGTCACCGGAGCCACCGGAGCCCTCGGCCGTCTCGTCATCGACGAGCTGCTCGCCGCGGGCGTCCCGGCGGACTCGATAGCCGCCGTCGTACGGAACAAGGAGAAGGCCGCCGAGATCGCCGCGCGCGGAGTCGAGCTGCGGATCGCGGACTACAGCGCGCCCGAGACGCTGGCCGGTGCCTTCCACGCCGGTGACCGCGTGCTGCTGATCTCCGGCAGCGAGATCGGGCAGCGCGTGGCGCAGCACACCGCCGTCATCGAGGCCGCGAAGGCCGCCGGGGTCGCGCAGCTCGCGTACACCGGAGTCCTGGGCGGGCCCGCCGCCGACTTCACGCTCGCGGACGAGCACCGGGCCACCGAGCAGCTGATCCTCGACTCGGGTCTGCCGTACACGTTCCTGCGCAACGGCTGGTACACCGAGAACTACACGGCCAACCTCGCGCCGGTCCTGGCGCACGGGGCCGTCGTCTCCAACGCGGGCGAGGGCCGGGTGGCCTCGGCCGCCCGCGCCGACTACGCCGCCGCCGCTGCCGCGGTCCTGACCGGCGAGGGCCACCTGGGCAAGGCGTACGAGCTGAGCGGCGACGTGGCGTGGTCGTTCGCCGAGTACGCGGCCGAGGTCGCGCGGGCCACCGGCAAGGAGATCGCGTACCAGGCCGTGGCCCCCGAGGCGCACCTCTCCATCCTCACCGGCGCGGGCGTCCCGGCGCCGTTCGCCGAGATCCTGGTCGACGTGGACCTGGCGATCGAGCGCGGCCGGCTGGCGGCCACGTCCGGCGACCTGGCCCGGCTGATCGGCCGCCCGACGACCCCGATCGCGACGACGATCGCGGCGGCGGTCTGAGGCCCTGAGCGGACGCGGGCGCCCGGTGAACCGAACCGGTCCGGCCGTCAGGACCGTTTTCGGATATCGGGCATGACAGGAATGACTCTCTGGCGCTACCTTCAACAAGGTTGACGCGCGCGCAGGGAGGGCCAGTGGCCGAGGAACCGACAACCGCTGCCGGAGCCGGTGTCACCGGCGACGCGGGTGAACAGCGGGCAGGACTGCTGTACGGGATCGGCGCCTACGGGATGTGGGGGCTGGTCCCGCTCTTCTGGCCGCTCCTGAAGCCGGCCGGTGCGGTCGAGATCCTGGCCCACCGCATGGTGTGGTCGCTGGCGTTCGTCGGCGTCGCGCTGCTGGCGCTGCGCCGCTGGGCGTGGATCGGCGAGCTCATACGCCAGCCGCGCCGCCTCGCGCTCATCGGCTTCGCCGCCGCCGTGATCACCGTCAACTGGGGCGTCTACATCTGGTCGGTGAACTCCGGCCACGTCGTCGAGGCGTCCCTCGGCTACTTCATCAACCCGCTGGTCACCATCGCGATGGGCGTGCTCCTGCTGAAGGAGCGGCTGCGGCCGGTGCAGTGGGCGGCGGTGGCGATCGGCGCGGGCGCGGTGGTGGTCCTGACCGTCGGGTACGGGCGTCCGCCGTGGATCTCCCTCACCCTCGCGTTCTCGTTCGCCACGTACGGCCTGGTGAAGAAGAAGGTCAACCTCGGCGGGCTCGAATCGCTCGCGGCCGAGACCGCGATGCAGTTCCTGCCGGCGCTGGGGTATCTCGTGTGGCTCGGGGCGTCCGGGAACGCGACGTTCGGGTCCGAGGGCTTCGGGCACGGGGCGCTGCTCGCCGCGACGGGTGTCGTCACGGCGGTGCCGCTGGTGTGCTTCGGGGCGGCCGCGATCCGGGTGCCGCTGTCGACGCTCGGACTGCTCCAGTACCTGGCGCCGGTGTTCCAGTTCGGCCTGGGCGTCGTGTACTTCCACGAGGCGATGCCGGCGGAGCGGTGGGCCGGCTTCGCGCTGGTCTGGCTCGCCCTGACCCTGCTGACCTGGGACGCCCTGCGCACGGCGCACCGGGGGCGGGTGGCGCTGGCGGCGGCGGAGGCGGCGGCGGGGGAGGTCGCGGCGGGGTCGCCCGCGGCGACGCGCGAACCGGCGGCCTGAGCCCCACCCCGCCCCTTCGCCTAAACCCTCCGGGGGTGGGTGGGGGCGGAGGTGGGTTTCCCCGGGGGCTACGCCCCCCGGCCCCCCGCTGGGGCTCTGCCCCGGGCCCCGGCGGGGTGGGTGGGTACGTGGGGCTGCGCCCCCTGCGGGTGAGTGGGTAGCGGGGCTTCGCCCCGGAACCCGTTTTCGGCTGCGGGCCGGTGGGGGCTGGTCGCGCAGTTCCCCGCGCCCCTTGATGGGCCCTGCGGGCCCTCCGAGATGGGCCCTGCGGGCCCTCTTAGGGGCGCGGGGAAC
>NZ_JBICVJ010000016.1:0-195152 GCF_043198895.1 Streptomyces sp. NPDC048696
CAGGCCGGCTACCCGTCGTCGCCTTGGTAGGCCATTACCCCACCAACAAGCTGATAGGCCGCGGGCTCATCCTTCACCGCCGGAGCTTTCCACCCAAAAGCATGCGCTTCCAGGTCGTATCCGGTATTAGACCCCGTTTCCAGGGCTTGTCCCAGAGTGAAGGGCAGATTGCCCACGTGTTACTCACCCGTTCGCCACTAATCCACCCCGAAGGGCTTCATCGTTCGACTTGCATGTGTTAAGCACGCCGCCAGCGTTCGTCCTGAGCCAGGATCAAACTCTCCATGAATGTTTACCGGTAATCCGGTGCACACACACGTAAGAGCGGAACAACCCGGTCGGAATATGACCAGTTGTCCTCAGCGTCCTCGCTGTGTTGTTGCCTACCCGTCACAAGGACCGGCAGGACTTTTCAAAGGAACCTCCAACCCAACCGTGAACGGTGGGCCGGGGTTGTCAATCTGGCGTTGACTTTTGGCACGCTGTTGAGTTCTCAAGGTACGGACGCTTCCTTTGTTCCCGTTTCCGGGCCCTCCGGGCGCTTCCTTCGTTTCCGACTCTATCAGACCGTTTCCGTTCCGATTTCCTCGGTGCTTTCCAGGTTCTTCGCTCTCGCGTTTTCCCTTTCCGGCGGTTCCGACTCTATCAGATCCTTTCAGGTCTGATTTCCGGTCTCCCGGAGCCAAGTCGGCTTGTCTTCCCGGCTGTTGGGCCGTTCCGACGAGTGAGACTTTAGCGGAATCCTGGCCCCCGATGCCAATCGGGCTGCGTCCTCTCGAACGCGGATTCCTCATTTCGCAAAAGCGCACGAAAAACGAGACGACGGTGATCGCCGTTCGGATCAAGTGGTTGGTGCGGAATGGCTGCCCGGGGACCGACCGGAGTCGGCGCTCACGTCGGGCAACCCGGAGAACACTACGTACGGGCCTAGGGAGTGTCAACCCGGGTCCGGGGGCCTGTCGGCTGGTTCTTTCGGCCGAGACAAGGGGGGCTGGACGACCGATCTGTGGCGGGTGGGGGCGCGCCTAGTTTGGGGCGCATGAGGAGTCTTGTCCGGGTTGCCGGAGTCGCCGTGTGCACCGCGGCCCTGAGCGCCGCCGGGGTCGTCGGGGCGGTGACCACGTACGCGGCCGACGGGGACGAGCATGTCGCCCACATCCGCGCCCGCATGGTCGACACCGTCAATCAGGAGACGCGGCGCGAGATCGAGCGGCTGCGGGCGTGCGGGGACGAGGCGTCGCTGGCGGAGGCGGAACGGCTGGAAAGACGCCTCCGTGACGCGTGCCGGCTCTCGGATCAGCTGCATTCGGTACGGCAGCCCGTCGCCGGGGGCGCCACAGTGCGGAGTGCTTCCACCACCCCGTACTCGTATGAGTACGGGTCTCGGGCGTCCGCTTCCGACTCCGGCGAGGAGCCCGTCAGCACCACGGCGGTCGTGCTCGGGGCTTGTGTACTTCTTGCGGGTGGAGGTGCGACCGTCGCCGCCGTTCGGTGGCGGCGACGGGAGGAGTAGCGGAGGGGTGGAGGAGCGGCCGGGCGTCAGCCGTTGCCGGAGGCCAGTTCGCGGCTGCGGTCGCGGGCGGCTTCCAACGCGGCGATGAGGGCCGCCCGTACGCCGTGGTTCTCCAGTTCGCGGATAGCGCTGATCGTGGTGCCCGCGGGCGAGGTGACGGCCTCGCGGAGCTTGACCGGGTGTTCGCCGCTGTCGCGGAGCATGACGGCGGCGCCGATGGCGGCCTGCACGATCAGGTCGTGGGCCTGGGCGCGGGGCAGGCCGAGCAGGATTCCCGCGTCGGTCATCGCCTCGACCAGGTAGTAGAAGTACGCCGGGCCCGAGCCGGAGAGCGCGGTGGCCGCGTCCTGCTGGGACTCGGGGACGCGCAGGGTCTTGCCGACGCCGCCGAAGATCTCCTCGGCGTGGGCGAGGTGGGTGGGGGTCGCGTGGCTGCCCGCGCTGATGACGGACATGCCCTCGTCCACCAGGACCGGGGTGTTCGGCATGACGCGGACGACCGGGGTGTTCGCCGCCAGGCGCTCCTCGATGAACGCGGTCGGAATGCCGGCGGCGGCGCTGATGACCAGCCGGTCGGGGGTGACGTGCGGGGCGAGCTCGTCGAGGAGGCGGCCCATGTCCTGGGGCTTCACGGCGAGGATGAGGGTGTCGGCGCGCTTGGCGGCGTCGGCGTTGCTGACCGACTCGACGCCGTAACGGGTGCGCAGTTCCTCGGCGCGCTCCGGGCGGCGGGCGGTGACCAGGAGGCCGGCCGGGTTCCAGCCGGCGCGGATCATTCCGCTGAGGAGGGCTTCGCCGATCTTGCCGGTGCCGAGCACTGCGACGGTGTGGGTCATGCGGTCACCCTCCGGGTTGCGTGGTCTCTCCTCGTCATCCTCGCACCGCGCGCGGTGGCGGGGGTCGGGTGTCCGGGGAGCGGTCACGGTCCCGGGCTGTCATGCCGTACGGCGTCGCAGGGTCGCCGCGCCGAGTGCCAGGACGAGCAGGGCGCAGCCGCCGACGATCAGGACGTCCCGCACGAACGCCGTCGTCGGGTCCGGGTGGCTCTGGACCTGGGTCATCGCGTCGACCGCGTACGACATGGGCAGGACGTTCGAGACGGCGCGCAGGGCAGGCTGCATCGTGTCGCGGGCGGTGAGCAGGCCGCAGAGGAGCAGCTGCGGGAAGATCACGGCGGGCATGAACTGGACCGCCTGGTACTCGGACGCGGCGAACGCCGAGACGAAGAGGCCGAGCGCGGTGCCCAGGAGCGCGTCGAGCAGGGCGACGAGCAGGAGCAGCCACGGGGAGCCCAGGACGTCCAGGCCGAGGAACCAGACCGAGATGCTGGTGGCCAGGGCGGACTGGACGACGGCAAGGAGGCCGAACGCGAGGGCGTAGCCCGCGATCAGGTCGCCCTTGCCGAGCGGCATCGCCAGCAGGCGTTCGAGGGTGCCGGAGGTGCGTTCGCGCAGGGTGGCGATCGAGGTCACCAGGAACATCGTGATCAGCGGGAAGATGCCGAGCAGTGACGCGCCGGTGCTGTCGAAGGTGCGGGGCGAGGCGTCGAACACGTACCGCAGCAGCGTGATCATCAGGACCGGGACGAGCAGCATCAGCGCGATGGTGCGCGGGTCGTGGCGCAGCTGACGCAGCACGCGGGCGGCCGTCGCGAGGGTGCGGGAGGTGTTCATCGCGCTGCCTTCCTGCGCTCGGTGGGGGCTGCGGGGGTCACGGGGGCTGCCGTGGCGAGCTCGGCGTGGTCGACCAGGGTCAGGAAGGCGTCCTCGACCGTGGCCGCGCCCGTACGCGCGCGCAGCGCGGCGGGGGTGTCCTCGGCCAGGATGCGGCCCTCGCGCATGAGCAGGAGGCTGTGGCAGCGCTCCGCCTCGTCCATGACGTGCGAGGAGACCAGGATCGTGGTGCCGCGTTCGGCGGCGATGGCGTGGAACAGGTTCCACAGGTCGCGGCGCAGGACCGGGTCGAGGCCGACCGTCGGTTCGTCCAGGACGAGGAGTTCCGGGGTGCCGAGCAGGGCGACCGCGAGCGAGACGCGGCTGCGCTGGCCCCCGGAGAGGCGGCCCGCGAGGGCGTCGGCGTGCGAGGTGAGGGCGACGTCCGTGATGGCGCGCTCCACGGCCGCCGCGCGGTCGGCCCGGTGGGCGCGGCCGGGCTTGAGGACGGCCGCGAAGTAGTCCAGATTCTGACGTACCGTCAAGTCGTCGTATACGGACGGTGATTGCGTGACGTAGCCGACGAGCGGGCGCAGGGCGGGGGCGCCGGCGGGGTGGCCGAGGACCGTGAGGGTGCCGGTGACCTTGGCCTGGGTGCCGACGACGGACCGCATCAGGGTCGACTTGCCGCAGCCGGAGGGGCCGAGCAGGCCGGTGATGCGGCCGCGCGGGACGGCGAAGTGGAGGTCGCGCAGGACGGTGCGGTCGCCGCGTACGACGGTGAGGGCGCGGGCGGTGACGGCGGGCGGTCCGGGGGGTGCGGCGGCGGGCCCGAGGGGCTCTTCCCCGGGCCCGCCCGCCGGTGCCGCGGGGTCGCGGGCGCCTTCGGGCTCGTAATTCATCATGTGTTGAATAATGCGCCCGGTGCGGGCGGCCGTCAAGGAACGAGGCGTTCGGAAAGGCTTACGAACGGCTTCGGGGCGCCCCTCCCAACGGCTTCAGCGCGTGGCGGTCAACGCGTGGCGGTCAACGCGTGGCGGTCAGCGCGTGGCCGTCCAGAGGTCGACCACGTAGCTCTCCTCGACCGTGCCGTCCGGGAAGAGCGCGGACAGCACGCGGCGCTCCTCGGTCAGGAATTCCTGGGCGCGGGCTTCGCCGAGCATCAGGAAGGCGGAGTGGCTGCCGAGGTTCGCCAGATGGGTCGCGAGCGGGACGCGGCGCGTCCAGGGGATGCGGCGCTGCACGAAGTCGAAGACGGGCGGGTCGGGCTGGATCCTGCCGCCGCCCCGGGCGCCGTGCGCGCCTCCCGCGTCGGGGGCGTCGAGGAACGCGCGTACGCGCGCGTCCTGGTCGGCGAGCCACCCCACGGTGTGGTCGGTGGTGTTCCACCACACGGCGAGCGTGCCGCCCGGGCGCAGCACCCGGCGGGCCTCCGGGACGGACCTGGTCACGTCGGTCCAGTGCCAGGCCTGGGCGTACGTGATGAAGTCGGCGCAGGCGCTGGCAAGCGGGAGGTGGTCGCCGTCGCCGCGCACCAGGGGGACGTCGGGGAGCGCACGGCGGAGCTCGGCCGCCATGGCCGCGCCCGGCTCGACCGCGACCACGCGCGCGCCGCGTTCGCGCAGGAGGGCGGTGGCGATACCGGTGCCCGCGCCGACGTCCGCGACCACGGCCCCCTTCAGCGGGCTCGTCGCGCGCTCCTCGACCGCGTCCAGGAGCGCGGGCGGGTAGGAGGGGCGGTTGGCGGCGTACTGGGCGGCGGCGGTGTCGAACGACCGCGCGCGGGTGGTGGGTTGGGGTTCCGTGTCTGAGGCCATGGGGCCAGTCTCGCCCGGGGGCGCGGCCCGGGCCGAGGAGTTTCGGAACGGGGGTTTCGGAACGGGGGCGGGCCCGCAGGGCGCTACTGAGCGCTCCGGCACCGGGGAGTGGACCCCAAGCGCACTACTTGCGCTTCGGCTTCTTCTTGCGGCCCGCCGGGTTCCCCGCCCGGCGGCGTTCGTACGCCGTCACGGCCGCCTCGTACTCCCTGCGGCGCAGGGCCTCGCCCGGGGCCTCGGTCAGGGAGCGGAAGAAGTACGCGAGGAGCGAGCCGACGAAGCCGATCGCCTTCAGGCCCTGGAGGGAGCGCTCGGCGTCGGGGTCGGCCGGGCGGGCGGCGAAGCCCTCCCAGGTCTTGCGGAACGCCATCGCGCTGCACAGCGCGAACATCACCACGACCAGCACGTTCACAAAGCTGCCGGTGTCCGCGATCTGCAGGCCCTGGTACGCGAAGCGCAGCACGAAACACGCCGCGACCGCCGCCGCCAGCGAACCGGCCGCCACGCCGACGCGGCGCAGCCCGTAGCCGTTGTCGTGGCCGACCCAGGTCGTGCCGAAGAAACGGATGGGCTCGGGCTCGGGGCCGCCCCCGCCGCCGGTCTGCTCGCTCATGGGGTCGATTATCCCCCGCGTGCCACGGGCAGCACCGGACGGCCCTGAGCGGCGTTACGAGCAGGAGACCGCCACGTACCCGTCGCTGCCCGTCTTCACATACGCGTCCGACACGTACTGTCCGTTGGCGATGTTGTCCCAGATGTCCGTCGTGCCGTACGGGCCGGAGACCGTCGTCCCGGAGCACTGGCAGTTGATCGGGACGCTCACCCCGGCCGGCAGGACCCTGACCACGGGGTATCCCGTGCCCGGGCCGCTGCGGACGTTCAGGTGGGTGTCGGGCGCCACCGGATACCGCCGCGTGGCCGCGTCCGCCGCCACGCCCGCGGCCTCCGTGTCCACACCCGCGACCTCGTCACCAGTCATCTGCATCTCCCCCATCGGGCGCCATCGGCGTCACTGTGCGTACGCACCCCGCACGCGACCCGCAGGCTAGCAAGCCCTTCGGGGCTCGTACGCATCATCGACTAGGCTCCGAGCGTCGCGCTCGGGGACGAACACACGGGGGTGGGCGATGCCGCCGCTGCGCAGCACGGGGCCGGGGCCGGAAGCGGAGCATCCGGGACCTCCGGAGTACGCCGGGCAGTATCTGCTGGAGTCGACGCTCGGCTCCGGCGGCATGGGTGTGGTCCGGCTGGCCGCGTCCGCCTCCGGGCTGCGCCTCGCCGTCAAGGTCGTGCACGCCGAGCACGCCAAGGACCCGGAGTTCAGGGCGCGGTTCCGGCAGGAGGTGTCGGCCGCGCGGCGGGTGAGCGGGGCGTTCACCGCGTCCGTCGTCGACGCCGATCCGACGGCCGCGCGGCCCTGGATGGCGACGCTCTACATCCCCGGGCCGACGCTCGCCGAGGAGGTCAAGCGGAACGGGCCGCTCGATCCGTCGCAGGTGCGGCGGCTGGGGGCCGGGCTCGCCGAGGCGCTGCGGGACATCCATCGGGCCGGGGTCGTGCACCGCGATCTCAAGCCGAGCAATGTGCTGCTGGCGGCCGACGGGCCGAAGGTCATCGACTTCGGCATCTCCCGTCCGTACGACAGCGATCTGCGGACCGAGACGGGGAAGCTGATCGGTACGCCGCCGTTCATGGCGCCGGAGCAGTTCCAGACGCCGCGCGAGGTCGGGCCCGCCGCCGATGTGTTCGCGATGGGCGCGGTGCTCGTGCACGCGGCGACCGGGAACGGGCCGTTCGACTCGGAGAGCCACTACATCGTGGCGTACCAAGTCGTCCACAACGAGCCGGACTTGACCGGGGTGCCGGACGATCTCGTACCGCTGCTGCGGAGCTGTCTCGCCAAGAAGCCCGCGGACCGGCCGACTCCGGACGAGCTGATGGCGGAGCTGCGGTCGGCGGCGTACGGGACGGAGGCGTTCATCCCGACGCAGCGGTTCCGCAATCCGGTGGAGAAGGTGCCGGTGGCGGCTCCCGGGCGGCCGTGGCCCGCCGCCGACGACAGCGGTGACGACTCCTGCGACATCCCGACGCATCAACGGGCCGCGCAGGTTCCCTCGGCGCCCCGGCCGTGGCGCCGCCGGGCCCGCTGGGCGGCGGCCGCCGTCGCGCTGGTGGCCGTGGTCGCGGGCGGCGTCGTGGGCGTACGGGCGTGGTCCGGCGGTTCCGAACCGGCCCCCGCCGTGGGGCAGGAGGCGGCGCACCGCACCCCGGCGTTCAAGCCGTGGGCGGTCCGGCTGCCGGGCGGCTCGGGCGGGAACCGCACCCCGGCCTGTTCGCTCGCCGGGACGGCCCTGTACTGCGCCGCGCCCGGGGTGACGGCGGCCCGGCTCGATCCGGCCGACGGGCGAGTCCTGTGGTCGGTGACGGCGCAGGGCGCCCACGCGCGCGTGGCCGACGACGGGGAGCCCCGGGTCTCCGGCGGGCTCGTCCTCGTCGTGCCGCCGGGCGCGGGCCGCCTGGACGCGCTGGACCCGGCGACGGGCGCGGTCCGCTGGACCCGTCCGGTGCCGCCGCACGCGTCGGTACGTATGGACGACAGGTCCGTACTGCTCACCGGCACAGGCGAGGTCCGATGCCTGGACAGCGCGACGGGCAAGGAGCGCTGGCGCGGGCGGCCCGCCGCCGCGGCCGCGCAGTGGGTGGCGGCGCCGGGCGGGGCCGCGCTGTACGCCGTCGCGGTGGCCGAGGACGCGGCGTCGTCGCTGGTCACGGCCGTGGCGCCGGGCACGGGCAAGGTGCTGTGGACGAAGCGGCTGTCGGGGGCGCTGTTGCCGGTGGGCGCGTCCGCCGGGTCGCTCTCGCTGCTCGCGGCGGACGCGGACAGCTATACGACGGCGGTCGTACGCCTGGACACCGCGACCCGCTCGGCGCGCCGCACCGCGCTCGCCGCGCCGCTGGACCAGGCGCAGGCGGGTGTGGACGGCGACACGGTGTACGTGTTCGGGGCGGGCGGGGCGTTGCTCGCGGTGGATGCGCGGGCGGGGGTGCAGCGGTGGCGCCTGGAGACGGGCGCGGCGCGCGCGTCGCGGCCCGTCGCGGGCGGGGGCCGGGTGTACGTCACGGGCGCGGACGGGCGCCTCTTGGCGGTGGACTCGGCGCGGGGCGTGCTGGTCGGCCAGACGAATCCCCGCATGCCCGGCGGCCCGAACACCTTCACCCCGAGCCTGCCGTCCCCGGTACCGGCCGGACCCGTGGTGTACGCGAGCGCGCCGGACGGTTCAGTGTTCGGGGTATCGGCGTCGACGCTGTCACGGGGCTGAGGCGGGGGCGCGGCGGGGCGGGTGCGGGCTGAGGCAGGGGGTTGCAGGGTCCGGCGGGGCCGGGGTGCCGCTGTGCCCACCCGTGCCGCCCAGCGGCACGATTGCCCACAGCGACGGCGGGGGGTGAGGGGCGGAGCCCCCGTAGCGGGGTGCAGGGGCCGCAGGCCCCGCGAAAGGGGGGGCTGGGGGCGTAGCCCCCGGGAAAACCCCTCCCTCTCCACCTCGGCACCCCACCGGGCGGTGGGACGGGACGGGGCCAAGTGGGGCGTCAGGCCAGTTTGGACACGTCCCGGACCGCGCCCTTGTCCGCGCTGGTAGCCATCGCCGCGTACGCCCGCAACGCCGCCGAGACCTTCCGCTCACGGGACTTCGGCGCGTACACGCCGCCGAGCGCCTCCCGACGGGCCGTCAGCTCGGCCTCCGGGACGAGGAGTTCGATCGACCGGGCCGGGATGTCGATGCGGATGCGGTCGCCGTCCTCGACGAGCGCGATCGTGCCGCCCGAGGCCGCCTCGGGGGAAGCGTGGCCGATGGACAGGCCCGACGTGCCGCCGGAGAAGCGGCCGTCCGTCACCAGCGCGCAGGACTTGCCCAGGCCCCGCCCCTTCAGGAACGACGTCGGGTACAGCATCTCCTGCATGCCCGGGCCGCCCTTGGGGCCCTCGTAACGGATGACGACGACGTCGCCCTCCTTGATCTCCTTGCGGAGGATCTTGTCGACCGCCTCGTCCTGCGACTCGCAGACGACCGCCGGGCCCTCGAAGGTCCAGATGGACTCGTCGACGCCGGCCGTCTTCACGACACACCCGTCCTCGGCGAGGTTGCCGCGCAGCACCGCGAGGCCGCCGTCCTTGGAGTACGCGTGGGCCGCGTCCCGGATGCAGCCGTTCGCCGCGTCCGTGTCGAGCGTGTCCCACCGCTTGGACTGGGAGAACGCAGTCGCCGAGCGCTCGCAGCCGGGCGCCGCGTGCCACAGCTCGACGGCCTCGGGCGTGGTGGCGCCCGAGCGCACGTCCCACGCGTCCAGCCACTCCTTGATGGAGCGGGAGTGCACGGTGTGGACGTCCTCGTTGAGCAGGCCCGCGCGGTAGAGCTCGCCGAGGATGGCGGGGATGCCGCCCGCGCGGTGCACGTCCTCCATGTAGTACGTGGTCGTGGGCGCCACGTTGGGCGCGACCTTGGCCAGGCACGGGACCCGGCGCGACACCGCGTCGATGTCCTTGAGGTCGTACTCCAGCTCGGCCTCCTGCGCGGCGGCGAGCAGGTGCAGGATCGTGTTGGTGGAGCCGCCCATGGCGATGTCGAGCGCCATGGCGTTCTCGAACGCCGCGCGCGTGGCGATGGAGCGCGGCAGCACGGACGCGTCGTCGTCCTCGTAGTACCGCTTGGTGATGTCGACGACCGTGCGGGCCGCGTTCTCGTACAGGGCGCGGCGGGCGGTGTGGGTGGCCAGGACCGAGCCGTTGCCGGGCAGGCTCAGGCCGATGGCCTCGGTGAGGCAGTTCATCGAGTTGGCGGTGAACATGCCGGAACAGCTGCCGCAGGTGGGGCAGGCGTTCTCCTCGATACGGAGGATGTCCTCGTCGGAGACGTTCTCGTTGACCGCGTCGCTGATCGCATTGATCAGGTCGAGCTTGCGGACGGTGCCGTCGACGAGGGTGGCCTGGCCGGCCTCCATCGGGCCGCCGGAGACGAAGACGGCCGGGATGTTGAGGCGCATCGCGGCCATCAGCATGCCCGGGGTGATCTTGTCGCAGTTGGAGATGCAGATCAGCGCGTCCGCGCAGTGCGCCTCGACCATGTACTCCACGCTGTCCGCGATCAGGTCGCGGGAGGGGAGGCTGTAGAGCATGCCGCCGTGGCCCATCGCGATGCCGTCGTCGACCGCGATGGTGTTGAACTCGCGGGGCACGGCTCCGGCCGCCAGGATCGCGTCGGAGACGATGCGGCCGACGGGGGCGAGGTGGGTGTGCCCGGGGACGAACTCGGTGAAGCTGTTCGCCACCGCGATGATCGGCTTGCCGATGTCCGCGCCTGCTACGCCCGAGGCGCGCATCAGGGCGCGGGCGCCGGCCATGTTGCGGCCGTGGGTGACGGTGCGGGACCTCAGCTCGGGCATTTCGCTTGCTCCTTAGCGTCCTTCTCAGACAGCCTGCACAAAGAGGTGGGGCTGCTTCCGAGCGTACGCTCCGGCTCCAAGATCTGGACAGCGTGTCCGGATGGCGGGATGCCCGACTCGGCATGCGGGCGGCCGCACTCGCCATGCGGGCGGCCGCGGCCCGAGGGTCAGTTCGGGTCCGTCAGATACCGCTGCAACGTCGGCGCCACCATCCGTACGATCTCCTCCGGGTCCGCCGACGCCAGCGGCTCGACCTTGATCACGTAGCGCAGGACCGCGATGCCCACCATCTGCGAGGCGGCCAGTTCCGCGCGCAGCCGGGCGTCGGGGACCTTCAGGTCGGCCGCGACCCGCTCCAGGACCCGGCGCAGGACGAACGCGCGCAGCACCTTGGCGGCGGCCTCGTGGGTGAGGGCCGAGCGGAAGACGGCGAGCAGCTGCGCGCGCGTGGCGGGGTTCTCCCAGACGCCGATGAAGTAGCGGGCCAGGCGTTCGCCGACGCCGTCGATGTCGTCCTCGGCGCCGAGGACCAGCGGCACCAGCTGGACCGGCTCCAGGGTCATCTCGACCGCCGCCTCGAACACCTCGTCCTTGGTGCCGAAGTAGTGGTGGACCAGCGCCGCGTCTACCCCGGCCGCCTTGGCGATGCCGCGTACGGACGTCTTGTCGTAGCCGCGCTGGGCGAACTCCGCGCGGGCCGCCTCCAGGATCCGCTCGCGCGCCCCCGGCCCGGCCTCGGCCTGCGCGCGCGGGGGGCGGCCCCGGCGGCGCGGCGCGGGGGCCTCGGCGGCGCTCACCGGCGCACCGTGGCGGCCAGGTGCAGCCGGGTGAAGGCCAGCGCCTCCGCCAGGTCGGCCTCGCGTTCGGCGGCCGACATGGCCCGGCGGGTGTTGACCTCGATGACCACGTGCCCGTCGAAGCCGGTGCGGGCCAGGCCCTCCAGGAGCTCGGCGCACGGCTGGTTGCCCCGGCCCGGGACCAGGTGCTCGTCCTTGGCCGAGCCCTTGCCGTCGGCGAGGTGGACGTGGGCGAGCCGGTCGCCCATCCGGTCGACGAGCGCCATGGCGTCGGTGCGGGCGGTCGCGGCGTGCGAGAGGTCGACCGTGAAGTGCCGGTAGTCGTCCTTGGTGACGTCCCAGTCGGGGGCGTACGCCAGCATCTCGCGGTCGCGGTAGCGCCACGGGTACATGTTCTCGACGGCGAATCGCACGTCCGTCTCGTCGGCCATCCGCCAGATGCCGGTGACGAAGTCGCGCGCGTACTGGCGCTGCCAGCGGAACGGCGGATGCACCACCACGGTGGAGGCGCCCAGCTTCTCGGCCGCGGCTCTCGCGCGCTGGAGCTTCACCCACGGGTCGGTCGACCAGACCCGCTGGGTGATCAGCAGACAGGGGGCGTGAACGGCCAGGATCGGCACCTGGTGGTAGTCCGACAGCCGCCGCAGCGCGTCGATGTCCTGGCTGACAGGGTCGGTCCAGACCATGACCTCGACACCGTCGTACCCCAGGCGCGCGGCGATCTCGAAGGCCGTCGCCGTCGACTCCGGATAGACCGAAGCCGTCGACAGGGCGACCTTCGCATCCGGGATGCGCACTACTGGTTCTGCCACGGAGACAGCGTACGGGCACCCACAAGAGGGACCGCGAGGGGACCGCCCCTTGGCCGGAACCTGCCGCGTCCCGGTCCTGGGCGGCCCGACAGCCGCCGCGCGCGTCACGCCCGCCGGTCGCGCCCCGCCCCCGTCACCCCACCGGCAGCTGGTCCAGGTGGCGCAGGATGACGCCCTCGCGCAGCGCCCACGGGCAGATCTCCAGCTCCTCCACCCCGAACAGGTCCATCGCGCCCTCGGCCACCAGCGCGCCCGCGAGCAGCTGGCGCGAGCGCCCCTCGGAGACGCCCGGCAGCGCGGCGCGCTGCTCGGCGGTCATCGCGGCGAGCTTGGGCACCCACTCCTCCAGCGCCTTGCGGCTCAGGGTGCGCTGGACGTACACGCCCTCGGTCGAGCGGGCGGCGCCCGCGATCCGGGCGAGCTGCTTGAACGTCTTGGAGGTGGCGACCACGTGGTCGGGCGTGCCGGACCGGGTGAACTCGCCGACCGTACGGGCGATCTGCGCGCGTACGTGGCGGCGCAGCGCCCGTACGTCGGAGGCGTCCGGCGGGTCGCCCGGCAGCCAGGCGGCGGTCAGCCGGCCCGCGCCGAGCGGCAGCGAGACGGCCGCGTCGGGCTCCTCGTCGATGCCGTACGCGACCTCAAGGGAGCCGCCGCCGATGTCCAGGAGCAGCAGTTTCCCGGCGGACCAGCCGTACCAGCGGCGGGCCGCCAGGAAGGTGAGGCGGGCCTCCTCCTCGCCGGACAGGACCCCGAGGTCGACCCCGGTCTCCTCCTTGACCCGGGCGATCACCTGGTCCGCGTTGCTGGCCTCGCGCACCGCCGAGGTGGCGAACGGCAGCAGCTCCTCGACACCCTTGTCCTCGGCCGCGAGCAGCGCGCCACTGATCGTGGCCACCAGCCGGTCGACGCCCACCGGTCCGATCGCGCCGTCCTCGTCGAGGAGTTCGGCGAGCCTCAGCTCGGCCTTGTGCGAGTACGCCGGCAGCGGCGCGCCACCGGCGTGCGCGTCCACCACCAGCAGGTGAACCGTATTCGACCCCACATCGAGGACTCCGAGTCTCATGGGCTGAACGCTACTGCCGTCGCGGACATACGCTTGTCCCGTGCCAAAGACGAAAAAGGCGAAGCCGGGCAAAGCCAAGGCTCCCAAGACCCCCAAGCAGCGAGCGGACGAGCAGGGGGTCGACTTCCCGCGCGCGTGGGTCGAGTTCCCGGACCCGGCCGACGACGAGCAGATCTTCCGCTGCGACCTGACCTGGCTGACCTCCCGGTGGACCTGCGTCTTCGGCAGCGGCTGCCAGGGCATCCAGGCGGGCCGCGCCGACGACGGCTGCTGCACGCTCGGCGCGCACTTCTCGGACGAGGACGACGAGAAGCGGGTGGCGAAGAACGTGGCCCGGCTCACCCCCGATCTGTGGCAGTTCCACGACGTGGGCACCGAGAGCGGCTGGACGCAGGTCGACGAGGACGGCGAGCGGCAGACCCGCAGGTGGGAAGGTTCCTGCATCTTCCAGAACCGGCCCGGCTTCGAGGGCGGCGCGGGCTGCTCGCTGCACATCCTGGCGCTGCGCGAGGGCAAGGAGCCGCTGGAGACCAAGCCGGACGTCTGCTGGCAGCTGCCGGTGCGCCGTACGTACGACTGGATCGACCGGCCGGACGACACGCGCGTGCTGCAGATCTCGATCGGCGAGTACGACCGGCGCGGCTGGGGGCCGGGCGGCCACGACCTGCACTGGTGGTGCACCTCGGCGACCTCCGCGCACGGCGCGGGCGAGCCCGTCTACGTCACCTACCGGCCGGAGCTGACCGAGCTGATGGGCAAGAAGGCGTACGCGGTGCTGGTCGGGCTCTGCGAGGCGCGGCTCGCCTCCAGCCTGCCGCTGGTGGCCCCGCACCCGGCGGACCCGGCGCGCTGACGGAGGGCTCCTGAAGGGCCCGTTCACCGGCCCGCTCATGACGACGGCTGCGGCGCCGACGCTGTCAGGCTCGGCGAGGCCGGTGACGAGGGGGCCGACGGGGTCGGGGACGGCGAGCCGGGCGTCGGCGAGGCGGACGTCGGGGTCGGCGCCGGGGACGTGGGCGGCTGCCGGGTCGGCGTCGGGTTCGGCGACGACGGCGTCCCGGGGGCGGACGAGCCGGGCGAGGACGGCGGCGGGGTGGGCCGGGCGCCCGCCCCGGTGATCCGCACGACCGCGCCCGACGGCTCCACGCCCAGCCGGGCCGACCAGAAGCCGCGCGGCTCGCGCGCGTGGTTGACGGCGACGTACACGGATACGTTTCCGCCCGGCGACAGCACCCCGGCCGTACGGCTGAAGGTGAGCCAGGGCGCGTCCGTCCACAGCGACCACTCCACCGGCGAGCCGCCGGTCGCGGTGATCGTCAGCACCGTCGTACCGCCCGCCGAGCGCGCGGAGACCGAGAGCTCGCCCGGGCCCGCCGGGGTGGAGCCGGAACTGATCACCTCGACGGAGACACCGGCGGGCGGACGGCTGCCCGTGCTGACGCGCGGGTCGGCCTCGGCGCGCGCGTTGCCCGCGTTCTGGTAGCGCTCGTACGGGGTCTGCGCGAGGCCGCCGGGGCCGTCCGCCTCGCTCGCGGTGATCTTGGCGCCGTCGCGGGTCTCGCCGGTCGCGGGCGCGCCACGATAGGCCGCCCAGAGCGCGAACGCGGGGGCCGCCACCACCGTCGCCACCACCGTGGTCGTCACGGCACGCGCGCGCAGCCGGTCCCGGCGGGCCGCGCGGTCCTTGGGGTCCATCGGGAACCCGGCCCGGTCGAAGCGGGGCGCGCCGGCCCGGGTCCTGGGCACGTGGAGCATCGCCGTGTACGCGGCCGCGCGCGGCGCCTCGGCGAGCGGCAGCGCGGCCGGGGTCACCGAGGAGCCCGGCCAGGGCCCGGCGGCGCCCGCCCGCTCGGCGGCGCGGCGGCAGCGCGGACAGTCGTCGACGTGCCGTACCAGCTCCTGGCGCAGGGCGGCCGAGAGCAGCACCTGGTGGTCGCCGGTGAGCCGGGCCACCGACGGGCAGCCGCCGGTCTCGACGACGGCGAGCGCGGCCCGGGTCCGCTCGACCTCGCAGGCGCCGGCGGCGAGCAGCTCGCGGGCGGCCGGGTAGTTCATGCCGAGCACCGAGGCGACCTCGCGCGGGCCCAGCTGATGGCGCACGGCGAGCTCCAGGGCCTCGCGCTGCTCGGGCGTGGTGCCGGCGGCTTCGGGCCAGGCGAGCAGGGCCAGTTCGCGCCCGCGCCGCTCGGCCTCCTCTGCGGAGACGGACCCGGCCGTGCTCTGCTCGCACGGCTCGGCGCGGCCGGTGTGGGCGCCTTTACGCGCGCGTTTGCGCTCGGCGAGCTTGCGCAGACAGGCCCAGCGGGCCAGCGCGTACAGCCAGGCCCGGCGCTCGGCCTCCGGTTCGGGGCAGCGCGCGTGCTGCCGCTCGGAGACGGCGAGCACGTCACCGAGGACGTGCACCGCCTCGTCGTGGTCGCAGAGCACGGACAGGCAGTACGTGAACAGGCCGTCGAGATACGCCTCGTAGCGCGCGGGCGGGCGCTGCGCCAACGTCCGGGGCGCACGACGGTGCGCCCGGTGTGCGCCGGTGGTGTGCGTGGGGTGATCCAGACCGCTGCTCTTCACCCGGCGAAGGTAGGCGCAGGATCCAGGGTCCTCCGTGCCGCTTGAGCACATTTACTCCCTACGGGTGAATGTATCCCTCAAAAGGGGACAGGAATCCGCCCTTCCATCGCGGAGGATTGCCTTCCCCGGCGCGGAACATTGCCTTCCTCTCGGGCCGCCGCCCGGCACCCGGCCGCGCTAGGGCCTGTCCGGTGGATCTGGCCGCCTTCGGTGTGGGTCGCTGTTCGGTGCTGGTGAGCGGGGTCGTGGTGCGTGCAGCTGCAAGGCGGAGGAGGGCGGCGACGCGTGGGGGTGCCCCCTGGTCGAGCGGAGCCGAGAGCTTGGGGGAGTCGGCAACCGACGACAACGCCGCAGATGCGCGTGCCACGACCCCGCGGCCCAGGCAAGATCCACCGGACAGGCCCTAGGCCCCGGGGCCCGGCCGCGTTGTCAGTGGGCGCCTATACCGTGACGTCATGGCTACCCGTACGAAATCCGCGAAGGACCGGCCGTCCTACCGCTGCACCGAGTGCGGCTGGACGACCGCCAAGTGGCTCGGCCGCTGCCCCGAATGCCAGGCGTGGGGCACGGTCGAGGAGTACGGCGCGCCCGCGGTGCGCACGACGGCGGCGGGCCGGGTCTCCACGGCCGCCCTGCCCATCGGCCAGGTGGACGCCCGGCAGGCCACCGCGCGCTCGACGGGCGTCGACGAGCTGGACCGGGTGCTCGGCGGCGGGCTCGTGCCGGGCGCGGTGGTGCTGCTGGCGGGCGAGCCCGGGGTGGGCAAGTCGACGCTGCTGCTCGACGTGGCGGCGAAGGCGGCGGGCGACGAGCACCGCACGCTCTATGTGACCGGCGAGGAGTCCGCCAGCCAGGTGCGCCTGCGCGCGGACCGGATCAACGCGCTCAACGACCATCTGTACCTGGCCGCCGAGACCGATCTGTCGGCGGTCCTGGGCCATCTGGACGCGGTGAAGCCGTCCCTGCTCGTCCTGGACTCCGTACAGACGGTGGCCTCGCCGGAGATCGACGGCGCGCCCGGCGGGATGGCGCAGGTGCGCGAGGTGGCGGGCGCGCTGATCCGCGCGTCCAAGGAGCGCGGCATGGCGACCCTGCTGGTCGGCCATGTGACCAAGGACGGCGCGATCGCGGGCCCGCGCCTGCTCGAACACCTCGTGGACGTGGTCCTCTCCTTCGAGGGCGACCGCCACGCGCGCCTGCGCCTGGTGCGGGGCGTGAAGAACCGGTTCGGGGCGACGGACGAGGTGGGCTGCTTCGAGCTGCACGACGAGGGCATCACGGGCCTGGCCGACCCCTCGGGCCTCTTCCTCACCCGCCGCGACGTGGCGGTGCCGGGTACGTGTCTGACGGTGACCCTGGAGGGCCGCAGGCCGCTGGTGGCCGAGGTCCAGGCGCTCACCGTCGACTCCCAGATCCCCTCGCCCCGCCGCACCACCTCCGGCCTGGAGACGTCCCGGGTCTCGATGATGCTGGCGGTCCTGGAGCAGCGCGGGCGGATCACCGCGCTGGGCAAGCGCGACATCTACAGCGCGACCGTCGGCGGTGTGAAGCTCTCCGAGCCCGCCGCCGACCTCGCCATCGCGCTCGCGCTCGCGTCGGCGGCGAGCGACACCCCGCTGCCGAAGAACCTGGTGGCGATCGGCGAGGTGGGGCTCGCGGGCGAGGTCAGGCGGGTGACGGGGGTCCAGCGCCGCCTCGCGGAGGCCCACCGCCTGGGCTTCACGCACGCGCTGGTGCCGTCCGACCCGGGGAAGGTCCCGGCCGGTATGAAGGTCACGGAAGTCGCCGACATGGGGGACGCGCTGCGGGTGCTCCCGCGCGGGCGTCGTGCCGAGGCCCCACGGGGGGAGGAAGAGCGCCGGTAGACTTTGCAGTCGAACGTCTGCGACCGGAGGAGTGCAGTGGCAGCCAACGACCGGGCAGCGGGATCCGGCAAGTCCGGCACAGGCTCCGGCAATGAAGCGCTGATGCGTGCCGCGCTGAGCGCTGTCGCGCCCGGCACCGCACTCCGCGACGGCCTGGAGCGCATCCTCCGGGGCAACACGGGCGGCCTCATCGTCCTCGGCCTCGACAAGACCGTGGACTCGATGTGCACGGGCGGCTTCGTCCTGGACGTCGAGTTCACGGCGACGCGGCTGCGCGAGCTGTGCAAGCTCGACGGCGCGCTGGTCCTGGACAAGGACATCACCAAGATCCACCGGGCCGGGGTGCAGCTGGTCCCGGACGCGGGCATCCCCACCGAGGAGACCGGCACCCGCCACCGCACGGCGGACCGGGTCTCCAAGCAGTGCAACTTCCCGGTCGTCTCGGTCTCCCAGTCCATGCGCCTGATCGCGCTGTACGTGAACGGGGAGCGCCGGGTCCTGGAGGAGTCGGCGGCGATCCTGTCCCGCGCGAACCAGGCGCTGGCGACCCTTGAGCGCTACAAGCTGCGCCTCGACGAGGTGGCGGGCACGCTCTCCGCGCTGGAGATCGAGGACCTGGTGACGGTCCGGGACGTGACGGCGGTCGCCCAGCGCCTGGAGATGGTGCGCCGTATCGCGACGGAAATCGCCGAGTACGTGGTGGAGTTGGGCACGGACGGGCGGCTGCTGTCGCTCCAGCTCGACGAGCTGATCGCGGGCGTCGAGCCCGAGCGGGAGCTGGTGGTCCGGGACTATGTGCCCGAGCCCACCGCGAAGCGGTCGCGCACGGTCGCGGAGGCGTTGACCGAGCTGAACGATCTCACCCATGCGGAGCTGCTCGAACTTCCCATAGTGGCGAGGGCGTTGGGCTACAGCGGGTCGCCCGAGACTCTGGACTCGGCGGTGTCCCCTCGGGGGTACCGGCTCCTGGCGAAGGTTCCCCGGCTGCCGGGGGCGATCATCGAGCGTCTGGTGGAGCACTTCGGTGGGCTGCAGAAGCTGCTCGCCGCGTCCGTGGACGACCTGCAGACCGTCGACGGCGTCGGCGAGGCGCGTGCGCGCAGCGTTCGCGAGGGGCTGTCGCGGCTGGCGGAGTCTTCCATTCTGGAGCGGTACGTGTAGGTCGGCGGGGGGTTCGATTCCCCACCCCGCCCCTTCCCGAAACCCTGCCGGGGGCTTACGTTCGACCGCCCGCCGGTGGGGGGCTGGTCGCGCAGTTCCCCGCGCCCCTACAGGAGGGCCCGAAGGGCCCATCTAAGGGGCGCGGGGAACTGCGCGAGAACCCAGCACGGTCCGCAGACGAAGACCCAGGCCGCCCGCCCAGGGCTTTCGGGAAGGGGCGGGGTGGGGAAAATCTGCGCGGGCAACCCCCGCCGGCGGCCAGGCGAAGGACTAGTCCCGCGACAGCGAGAACGGGGCCCGGGCCACCGGGAGGCCCGGGAGTTTCACCTCTGCGAGGTACGTGCCCGCACCCACCGCCCCCGGCCCCGGCGTCGCGCAGTGGGCCGCGCTGCGCGTCCGGTCCCACTCCACGGTGTGCGTGATCGTCGACGAGCCCGGCACCTGGAACAGCACGCTCCCCGACCCGATCGGGCAGTCGTCCGACGCCCACACCTTCGCGTCGGTGGAGTCCGTCACCACCAGCACCGCGTTCGCCGGGCCGAGATCGGCCTTGCAGGCCGAGGCCACCGTGTTCTGGAGGGCGAGTTCGAGCTTGGGCTTCTCGCCGGGCGCGTACGCGTTCTTCAGGCTGCGCACCGACAGCTTCAGCTGACCCGGCGCACAGGTCGGCAGCGAGGACCCGGCCGGCACCTGGTGTCCCACCGAGCCGCCCGAACCGCCGGACCCCGAACCGCCCCCGTCCGTACCGCCGTTGCCGCTCCCGTCGGAGCCGCCCGTACCGCCTGCGGATGAACCGGAGCCACCGGAGCCCGAACCGCCGCCGCCCGTACCTCCCGCTGCCGACGACTCGTCACGTCCCCCTGGCGCGGTACTGATCGCGGGTCCCGAGCTGCCCGGGCCGGGCGTGATCGAGGGGGCCGGGTGGGCGCCCTTGTCGTTGCTGGTGCCCTTGCTGCCGCCTGAGCCACCGGAACTGACGGCCCACAGGATCAGGATCACCGCCAGCGCGAGCAGGGACAGCGCGACTGCCCTCCGTCGCCAGTAGATGGAGGAGGGAAGCGGCCCGACCGGATTGCGCAGAGATCCCACGAACGAAACTCTACGAGAGTTCCGGCGCAACTCCCGCCCCACCCGCCGCTCGCCCTTCTCAACTTTTCCGGATCATCATTCCGGAGGTGGATGTTCCATACTGTCCGTCACCATGGATAGCGACCTCTACCGCGACGTCACCGACTTCGCCCACGACACCCCCTCGTGGGTGCAGCACCTCTTCGAGCTCTGGACGGAGGTGGGCCTCGTCCTGTTCGGCGTGCTGTTCGTCGTCGGCTGGTGGCGAGCCCGCCGGGCCGGTTCATCGGCGATGGCGCTGGCCCTGCTCGCCCCGCTGGCGACGGCCGCCGCGTACATCTGCAGCGAGGTGATCAAGGCGTTGATCGACGAGGAGCGGCCGTGCCGGGCCGTCAAGGGCGCCGCCGCGTCCCTGATCACGTGCCCGGCCAACGGCGACTGGTCGTTCCCGTCCAACCACGCCACCATCGCGGGCGCCGCCGCCGTCGCGCTGGCGCTGGCCTGGCCGCGCATCTGGCTGCTGACCGTGCCGATGGCGCTGCTCATGGCCTTCTCGCGGGTGTACGTCGGGGTGCACTACCCGCACGACGTCGCGGTGGGCCTGATCCTCGGCACCGCCGTCGCGTTCCTGGTGGCCAAGGCCGGTGCGCGCCCGGTGACCTCGCTGGTCGAGTCGATGCGTACGAGCCGCATCGGCGCGGCCGCCTGGTTCGCCGGTCCGGGCGCCCCCCTGCACGCCCGGCGCTAGCGCCGCCCACCCGCGCCCGCCGCACCCCCGTTCCGTGCCAGGATCGGGGGTGCCATGACGACGATGCCGACGACCGACCCCTTCGCGGTCTCCCCCGACGCCCTCCACACGCCCGTCCTCGGGTGGTTCGACCAGCACGCGCGCGACCTGCCCTGGCGCCGCCCCGAGGCCGGTGCCTGGGGGGTGATGGTCAGCGAGTTCATGCTCCAGCAGACGCCGGTGAGCCGGGTGCTCCCGGTGTACGAGCAGTGGCTGGCCCGCTGGCCGCGCCCCGCCGACCTGGCCGCCGACGCCCCGGGCGAGGCCGTGCGCGCCTGGGGGCGGCTCGGCTACCCGCGCCGCGCGCTGCGGCTGCACGGGGCCGCGGTGGCGATCACGGAACGGCACGGCGGCGAGGTGCCGCCCGACCACGCCCGGCTGCTCGCGCTGCCCGGCGTCGGCGAGTACACGGCGGCGGCCGTCGCCTCCTTCGCGTTCGGGCAGCGCCACGCGGTGCTCGACACCAATGTCCGCCGGGTCTTCGCCCGGGCGGTCACCGGCGTCCAGTACCCGCCGAACGCCACCACCGCCGCCGAGCGGCGCCTGGCCCGCGCCCTGCTGCCCGACGACGAGGCCCGGGCAGCGCGCTGGGCGGCCGCCTCGATGGAGCTGGGCGCCCTGGTGTGCACGGCGCGCAACGAGGACTGCGGACGGTGCCCGATCGCCGCGCGCTGCGCATGGCAGCTGGCGGGCAAGCCCGCCCACGACGGCCCGCCGCGCCGCGGCCAGACGTACGCCGGTACGGACCGCCAGGTGCGGGGCAAGCTGCTGGCCGTGCTGCGGGAGGCCGTGGAGCCGGTGCCGCAGACGGTGCTGGACGCGGTGTGGCACGAACCGGTGCAGCGGGCGCGCGCCCTTGACGGGCTGGTCTCCGACGGCCTGGTGGAACCGCTCGCGGGCGGCGTCTACCGGCTGCCGCTCACGTAACCGCGGCGCCGCTCACGTAACGCCGCGGCACCCGCTACTCACGTAACGCCACGGCCCCTGTGTCACAGCCCTCGTCACGGCCGGAACACCCCCATACCCCTTGAAAACACGGGCCAAACCTGCGCTGTTACACAACCGATGGCTCTCCGTGCGCCGCCCGACGGCTCTCCCGCACAGGGCCGTGACAGACCGTCCGTAGGTTCAGTCAGGTAAGCGACCAGCAGGACGAGCGGGACAGTCACGGGGACGGAGGCGGTTGGGTATGGCGCAGGGTGAGGTGCTTGAGTTCGAGGAGTACGTGCGCACCCGGCAGGAGGCCCTGCTGCGCAGCGCCCGGCGACTCGTTCCGGACCCGGTCGACGCGCAGGACCTGCTCCAGACCGCTCTGGCCCGTACGTACGGCCGCTGGGACGGCATCGCCGACAAGGCGCTCGCCGACGCCTATCTGCGCCGCGTGATGATCAACACCCGCACCGAGTGGTGGCGCGCCCGCAAGCTCGAAGAGGTGCCCACCGAGACGATGCCCGACGCGCGCATCGAGGACGGCTCCGAGCAGCGCGCCGACCGCGCCCTGCTGATGGACGTCCTCAAGGTGCTCGCTCCCAAGCAGCGCAGCGTCGTGGTGCTGCGACACTGGGAGCAGATGAGCACGGAGGAGACCGCCGCCGCCCTCGGAATGTCCGCGGGTACCGTCAAGAGCACGCTGCACCGGGCCCTGGCCCGTCTCCGCCAGGAGCTGGAGAGCCGCGAGGTGGAGTTCCACGCTGTCGGCGGCGCGGCGGGACAGGGCGGCCTGGTCGGCCGCCAGGCGGACCGGCGGGCCGGCCGTGACGAGCGCGACGAAAAGGGGCGGGAGCGGTGCGCGGCCTAGGCAGGGGCAGAGGGGGCGTGCTGGCGGCGGGTACCACGGCGATGGCCGGGCTCGCCGCCTTCGGGCTGCTCGCGGCCGGGTGCTCGACGGGCGGTACGGGGACGCGCGACGAGGGCGAGGCGCACACCGACAAGGTGAGCCACGCCACGCCGTCGCCCAGCGCGAGCAGCGAGGCACCGTTCAAGAAGGTCAACGCGGTCCAGCTGCTCAAGGCCGACCCCAAGGTCAGCGAGCGCGTCAAGGCCGATCTGAAGCCCTGCGTGAAGAGCGAGTACCCGATCGACGTCAGCTACGGCCATCTGACCGGCGCCACCGGCCAGGATGTCGTGGTCAACGTGATGACCTGCGGCGACGCGGTGGGACTCGGCTCATATGTGTACCGCGCGGACGGCTCCTCGTACGACAATGTCTTCACCTCCGAGGAAGCGCCGGTCTACGCGGAGATCGACCGGGGCGACCTGGTGGTGACCAGGCAGATGTACGCCAAGGGCGACAAGCCGGCGTTCGCCTCCAGTGAGATCGTGACCACGTACCGCTGGTCGGGAACGAAGTTCTCGGCACACGATCAGGTGGAGAACGACTTCAGCAAGGCGGTCGGCAACGACGAGGGCACCGAACCGCCCGTGCCCCCCTCGCCCTGACCGCATCCGCACGCACGCACGGACCAGGCAAGCGCACGCCGAGGAACTGAGAGCAGCACGATGGCCGAGACCCATGTCCTGTTCGTCGAGGACGACGACGTCATCCGTGAAGCCACCCAGCTCGCGCTGGAGCGCGACGGCTTCACCGTGACCGCGATGCCCGACGGTCTTTCCGGCCTGGAGGCGTTCCGCGCCGACCAGCCGGACATCGCGCTGCTGGACGTGATGCTGCCGGGCCTGGACGGCGTGAGCCTGTGCCGCCGCATCCGCGACGAGTCCACCGTTCCGGTGATCATGCTCTCCGCGCGCGCCGACTCCATCGACGTGGTCCTGGGCCTGGAGGCGGGCGCGGACGACTACGTCACCAAGCCGTTCGACGGGGCCGTGCTCGTCGCCCGGATCCGCGCGGTGCTGCGCCGCTTCGGGCACGCGGGCGGGCCCGGCGCGGGCGCCGCCGAGGCCGACGACGACACCGAGCGGGGCCTGCTCGCCTTCGGCGACCTGGAGGTCGACACCGAGGGCATGGAGGTCCGCAAGGGCGGCGAGACGGTCGCGCTGACCCCGACCGAGATGCGGCTGCTCCTGGAGTTCTCCTCGGCGCCCGGTACCGTGCTCTCCCGCGACAAGCTCCTGGAGCGGGTCTGGGACTACGGGTGGGGCGGCGACACCCGGGTGGTGGACGTGCATGTACAGCGGCTGCGCACGAAGATCGGCCAGGACCGGATCGAGACCGTGCGTGGCTTCGGCTACAAACTGAAGGCGTGAGGCGGATGGTGTGCCCCGAGGGCGGGAGTCGCGCGTGAGGCGCCCCGCCTTGCGGACCGGTGTCCGCTGGAAGATCAGCATCGCCATCACCGCGGTCGGCGCGCTGACCGTGATGGCACTGAGCCTGGTCGTGCACAACGCGGCGCGGGTCTCGATGCTCGACAACGCGCGCGACCTCCAGCTCGACCGGGTCCTGTTCGCGCAGCGGATCTACGAGACGAGCAAGCAGACCCGGTTCGGCGCCAAGCTCAACGACCCCAAGCTGCCGCCCGACCTGAAGGCGAAGGCGGAAGCGGGCCGGCGGGCCACGTCCGTGCACGAGCCGAAGAACGGCGTGCCGGACATCTGGGCGGCCGTGCCGGTCGGCAACGGCGACATCCTGTCGCTGCACAGCACGTTCACCGACCGCAGCTCCAACGTCATAGCGGACCTCGACCGCGCCCTGGTCATCGGCTCGGTCGCGGTCGTGTTCGGCGGCTGCGCGCTCGGCATCCTGATCGGCGGCCAGATCTCGCGCCGCCTGCGCAAGGCCGCCGCGGCCGCGACGAAGGTGGCCGAAGGCCATACGGACGTACGCGTACGGGACGCGATCGGCGGCGTCGTACGCGACGAGACCGACGAACTGGCGCGCGCCGTCGACGCGTTGACGGACGCGCTCCAGGAGCGCCTGGAGGCCGAGCGCCGCGTCACCGCCGACATCGCGCACGAGCTGCGCACCCCGGTGACGGGCCTGCTCACGGCCGCCGAACTGCTGCCCCCCGGCCGCCCCACCGAGCTGGTACGCAACCGGGCACAGGCGATGCGGACGCTGGTGGAGGACGTGCTGGAGGTGGCGCGCCTGGACAGCGCGTCGGAGCGGGCGGAGCTCCAGGAGATCGCGCTGGGCGAGTTCGTCAGCCGCCGCGTGGCGCTCCTGGACCCCGACGTGACGGTCCGGGTGGTCCACGAATCCTGGGTGAACACGGACCCGCGCCGGCTGGAGCGGATCCTGGGCAACCTGCTCGGCAACGCGGCGAAGCATGGGAAGGGGCCGGTGGAGGTCACGGTGGAGGGCCGGGTGGTCCGCGTCCGCGACCACGGTCCCGGCTTCCCGGAGGCCCTGCTGCGCGAGGGGCCGAGCCGGTTCCGCACCGGCAGCAGCGATCGGGCGGGGCATGGGCACGGGCTGGGTCTGACGATCGCGGCGGGCCAGGCGCGGGTGTTGGGCGCGCGGCTGACCTTCCGTAACGCCGCTCCCGAAGGGAGCACGGCCGGCACGACCGCGAGCGGCGCGATCGCGGTCCTGTGGCTGCCGGAGCACGCTCCGACGGCCACGGGGAGCTTTCCGGTGCTGCCGGGGCAGTAGCGCGAAAGCGTCCGGCGGTTGTCGTTCGTCTGCGGGCCGGTGGGGGCTGGTCGCGCAGTTCCCCGCGCCCCTTGATGGGCCCTTCGGGCCCTCCTAGGGGCGCGGGGAACTGCGCGAGCAACCCAGCACGGTCCGCAGACGAACAACGGGGTCCGGGGCGCGGCCCCGGTGGGTCAGACCTTCTCGTGGACGTCGGCGTCGGAACGGTCCACGGACCCAGCCGCGTCGGCCGGAGCCGAACCAGGAGTCGACGCCGAGGCCGCAGCCTCATCCGGCGTCGTGGCCGCAGCCGGACCGGCCGCAGCCCCCCGCAGCGGAACTTCCTTCACGAACAGCGCCGCCCCCAGCGCGCCGAGCGCGACCACCGCACCCAGCAGGAACGCCCCGTGCGTACCGGACGACACCGCGTGCTGGTACGCCTCCCGCAGCTGCGGCGGCAGCTTCGCCAGGCTCGCCGCGTTGAGCTGGGCGGACCGCTCGGTCACCCCGGCCCCGCCGCGCGCGGTCATCTCGTCCTGCACCCGGCTGTTGAACAGCGCGCCCATGATGGCGACACCGAACGACGAGCCGAGCGTACGGGCGAGCGTGCTGGTCGAGGAGCCGACGCCGATGTCCCGCAGCTCCACGCTGTTCTGCGCGACCAGCATGGTGATCTGGAGCAGGCAGCCCATGCCCGCACCCAGCACCGCCATGTACAGGCCGGAGGTGAGCCGCGTGGTGCCGGTGCCCATCGTCGACAGCAGGTACATGCCGACCGCCACCAGGACGCTGCCCACGATCGGGAACGCCTTGTAGCGGCCCGTCGAGGTGGTGACGCGGCCCGCGAAGAGCGAGACGACCGTCATCGACAGCAGCATCGGAAGCAGCAGCAGGCCCGAGTTGGTCGCCGAGGCGCCCTGCACGGACTGCTGGTACAGCGGCAGGAACAGCACCGCGCCGAACATCACGAACCCGGTGATGAAGGCGGTCCCCGCCATCAGCGAGAAGTTGCGGCTGCGGAAGATGTGCAGCGGCACGATCGGCTCGGCGGCCTTCGTCTCGACGAAGAAGAACCCGACCAGGGACGCGACGCCGAGCGCGATCAGCTCCATGATCCGGGCCGAGCCCCAGGCGTACTCCGTCCCGCCCCACGTCGTGACCAGCACGATCGCGGTGATCCCGACGGTCAGCAGCACCGTACCGAGGTAGTCGATCTTCGGCTTGGACTTCTTCTTCGGCAGATGCAGTACGGCCGTCACCATCGCGAGCGCGACCACGCCGAGCGGCAGGTTGATGTAGAACGACCAGCGCCAGCCGAGGTGGTCGGTGATGGAGCCGCCGACCAGCGGACCGCCGATCATGGCGATGCCCATGACACCGGCCATCATGCCCTGGTACTTGCCCCGTTCCCGGGGCGGAATGAGCTCGCCGATGATCGCCATGACACCGACGATCAGACCGCCGGCGCCGAGGCCCTGGATCGCCCGGAAGCCGATCAACTGCCCCATGTCCTGGGCCATACCGCTGAGCGCGGAGCCGATCAGGAAGACCACGATGGAGCTGAGGAACGCGCCCTTGCGGCCGTACATGTCGCCGAGCTTGCCCCAGATGGGCGTGGAGGCGGCGGTGGCCAGGGTGTACGCGGTGACCACCCACGACAGGTGGGCCATGCCGCCGAGGTCACCGACGATGGTGGGCATCGCGGTGCCCACGATCATGTTGTCGAGCATCGCGAGGAGCATCGCGATCATCAGGGCCAGCAGGACCACCCGCACACTGCGCTGCTTGGGTCCCGCCGGTGGAGCCACCGGCCCGGCGCCGGCCTCCGTCTGTATCTGTTCGGCCATCTTTCCCACTCCCCTGCCCGACACTTACTTGCCGCCCGGCTAGTTACTACTACACTGGGGAAAGTAGACCCCTCACTAGCCGGGCGTCAAGTAAGTTTTCGGGAGAGCTCGATGACCAGTGAAAACCCCCGTCGACGGGTCAACACCCGCCAGCGGATCCAGGACGTGGCCCTGGAGCTCTTCGGCGAGCAGGGGTACGAGAAGACGTCACTGCGGGAGATCGCCGAGCGCCTCGACGTCACCAAGGCGGCGCTCTACTACCACTTCAAAACCAAGGAAGACATCCTGGTCAGCGTCTTTCGGGATCTCACCACACCGATGGACGAACTCCTGGAATGGGGCCGGACGCAGCCCCAGACCTTGGATTCCAAGATCGAGCTCCTGCGACGTTACAGCGACGCCCTCATCGACGCGGCCCCCCTCTTCCGCTTCATGCAGGAGAACCAGGCGACCGTCCGCGAACTCTCGATCGGCGAGAACTTCAAGGACCGCGTCCTGGCGATGGTCGAACTCCTGAAGGACCCCGGCGCCCCCCTGACCGACCAGATCCGCTGCTTCACGGCCCTGTTCTCCATGCACGTGGGCATGCACGCCCTACGAGACCTGGAGGGCGACCCGGAAGAAAAGCGCAAGGCGATCCTGGAGGTAGCGATCGACCTGGTGACGCAGGCGCACAGCGGAACGCCCCCTACCCCCTAGGAGGACGGGGCTTTAGGGGCGCGGGGCTGTGACATGTGCGGCTCCGCCGCGCGGGCGCGACCGGCAACCCCCTAGGGGCGCGGGGAACTGCGCGACCAGCCACACTCAACCCGCACCCAACACCCGACCGACCGCACGGGTCAGACAGTGACACCCTCGGCCCGCAGAAAGGCAACCGGATCAACGGCGGAGCCGTAATCCGCCGTGGTCCGCACCTCGAAGTGCAGATGCGGCCCGCTGGAGTTCCCGGTGTTACCGGACAGCGCGATCACCTGATCCGTGCCCACCGCCTCCCCCACCCGCACATCGACCCGCGACAGATGCGCGTACTGCGAATACGTGGCATCGGCATGCCGAATCACCACGGCGTTCCCGTACGCGGGACCGTCACCCCCGCCACCGGGCCCGGCCTTGACGACGACACCCGCGTGCACGGCCTTGACCGGCGTACCGACAGGCACCGCGAAGTCCTGCCCCGAGTGCCGATGCGCCCACATGGACCCACCGCTGCCGAACGTCGCGCTGAGCGTGTACGAGTCCACCGGGTCCACCCACGACGCGGCCTTCTTCGCCGCCGCCTCCTTGGCCTGCGCAGCCGCCTTGGCCTGCGCGGCAGCCTGCGCGGCCACGCCGGCGGCCGGACCGGTCAGGCCAGGAGCGTCCGCACCGGCCGCCACGGCCGCCCCCGTACCCAGCAGGGCCGCGACTCCCACACCCGCCCCCACGACGGCGGCGGACAGACGGAAAGCGGTGCGCTGAGACATACGGGGACGAACCTCCGGGCAGGAACGGACGCAGAAGCGGGTGCGGAAACGGATATACGGGCAGGCGCAAAACGAGCCAGAACTTGGTAACCCGAACCCCCACCCCGCCCCAAAACGCCCATCTACTACCCAAAGCCGTATCGATCACCGACGGAATCCGGCCCAGCCACGCACCACCCCGCACCCGCGACCTGCTATCGGGCGTAGTAGGGCCCGAACCCCCTGTGCGACTTGTCACCGCCCCGGCCCCCACCAGGGACGTAAGTCCGTCCGTTTCGGGACCAAGGTCCCGCACCCCCCGCTACGCTGACGCGTCGTGGAACCCGGACTGATAGGCACGAAGTCCCAACTGCCGGAGGATGCGGAAGTGTTCGGCATCTCGATCCCGTCGAGCGGGGCCGGGGCGTCATGAACACGTTCCGGGGCGCGGAGCACACGGTCGCCGTGCTGGGGGCGCAGCAGGGCACCGGCGTCCTGATCAAGCCCGGGCTCGTACTGACCTGTGCGCACATCCTCGGCCGGGGCGACGGGCCGTATGTCGCCTTCCCCGGTCTCGACGGTCAGGTCCGGTTCGTGCCGCTGTGGGTGGACCCCGACCTCGACGCCGCTCTTCTCCTGCACCAGGACGAGAAGCCCCTTCCCCCGTCCGTCGGCCTCGCCATGGGCGTGATCGCCACCGACCGGCCGATCGCCGACTGCGAGATCATCGGCCTGCCGGACATCCAGCGGTACGACGGCAACCGGCTGGACCTCGACCAGTTCACGGGAACGGTCCTGCCCGTCGCGGGCCGTATGCGCAACTCGCTGACCTTCGAGTTCGACCGCCCTCCGGCGACCGAGCGGGCCGACGGCACCTCACCGCTCGCCGGGCTCTCCGGCGCCCCGGTCTTCGCCGCGGACAAGCTGATCGGCATCGTCCAGCAGGTACCCCGGGGGCGTGGCCACCGCCGCGTTGAGTGCCTCGCCCTTTCGACGATCACCAAGAACACCGAGTTCGCCATCGCGTACAGCCCCTTCGACAGCGTCTCGCCGAGAGCGCGCCTCCAGGAGGTGACCAGCAGCCACCCCGAGGACACCCAATACGAGTGGGAGTACGCCCGCGCCCTGCGCGCCCAGTACCGCCGTACCAAGATCTTCGGCCTGGACGAGCTCAACAAGCGCGACTCCGAGTGGGACCTGGACACCGCGTATCTGAGCCTGGAGGCCCAGTCGAAGGAGCCGGGCGCGTCCGGGGTCCCGGAGAGCGGTGCTCCGCAGCGCGTCGACGCCCTGCTGGCATCCCGGCCGCGCGTCCTGCTGCGGGGCGACGCGGGCGCGGGCAAGACGACCCTGGTGTGGTGGCTGGCCGCGCACGCGGCGGCGGGCACGCTCGGCCCCCAGCTGGCGGACCTCAACGGCCTGGTCCCGTTCGTGGTCCCCCTGCGCTCACTGCGCGCGGCCAGCGGCACGTATCCACTGCCCGGCCAACTCCCCTACGCCGCACGCCTGATGATCGACAGGGCCCCGGAGGGCTGGGCCACCCGGGTCCTGCACGCGGGACGGGCACTGCTGCTCGTGGACGGGCTCGACGAGGTCCCGCCGGACGCCCGCGAGGAGGCCTATTGGTGGCTCTCCCACCTCCTCGACCTCTACCCGGCGAACCGATGCGTCGCGACCGTACGCCCGCTCGCGGTCGAGCCGGGCTGGCTGCGGCGCGAGGGGTTCGAGGAGCTGCGGCTGCTTCCGATGCGGGACGACGACATCCAGGCGTTCGTGGCCGCCTGGCACAACGCGGCCCGCCTGGACGGCGACGCGCACGAGCCACTGGACGAACTGGAACGCGACCTGGCCCACCAGTTCCGCACCAACCCCACCCTGACCGGCCTCGCCCGTACGCCCCTGCTCTGCGCGGTCATCTGCGCCCTGCACCGGTTACGTCAGGGCTTCCTGCCGAAGACGCGCTGGGAGCTCTACCAGTCGGCCCTGCGGATGCTCCTCGGCGAACGGGACGAGCGCCGCAAGGTGGGTGCGCCGGAACGGATCACCCTCACGGTCGAGGAGTCCACGCAACTGCTCCAGCGGATCGCGGTGTGGCTGGTGCGGGAGGGGCAGGCGGAGTTCACGGCCGAGCAGGCCGTGCTCCAGATCGAGCGGGCGCTGAGGGGGATGGACCGCGTACGGGCGCAGGGCGGTGCGGCAGACGTGCTGCGGTATCTGCTGAACCGCACAGGCCTGCTCCAGGAACGGACGGATGACGTCTACCAGTTCGCCCACCGCACCTTCCAGGACTTCCTCGCGGCGAAGGAACTGGTCGAGGACGACCACATCAAGGAACTGCTGCGGCACGCCACGGAGGAGCCGTGGCAGGACGTCATTTTGCTGGCAGCGGGGCATTGCGGGCGGCATCAACTGGCAGGTTTGGTCAATGGGTTGCTGAAAGTGCGGGTCCGGTCGGACTTCTTGGGTCAGGCAGCGGAGGTCCGCGTTCTGGGGGCGCTGTGTGCCCAGCACGCCGCGTGGCTCGACGAGGAGACCCGTACCCGGGTCAGGCGTTGCGTCGATGCGCTCCTGCCACCCACCGGATCGCGGGAGATCCGCTTGCTCGCCCGCCTCGGCCCCGCTCTGCTCGATCAGCTGCCCGGGCCGCGGGATGTCGGCGAGCACGGCTCAGCCGCGTACTACACGCCCCTTCTGATCAGCATGATCGGAGGGCCCGAAGCCATCCCGTACGCACGTGCATGGGTCGATGTTCCTGTGGCGGCCCAGAACCTCGCCGGTACCTGGGCCAGCTTTCCCACCGGGGACTACGCGCGCGAAGTGCTGGCGCGGATCGACTTGGCCGCATGCACATTGTGCGTGACCTCACGGGAGCAATTCCGAGAGCTTCACACACTCGCCGACGTCCAAGGGCTTGAGCTCATGGGGTCCTTCACCACCGAGGAACTGGCCGGTCCCCTGCGCGACTTGCGACTGCGCACGCTCGCCGTGGTGGACAACAGAGCCGTTCGTGACCTGTCGTTCCTGGGCGACGGCAGCGAGGAACTTCGGGAACTCCGGGTGGCCGGCTGTCCCGTACTCGACGACTTCTCCGCGCTTCCCGACCTCCCGGCGCTCACCACCCTGCGCCTCCACGAAGCAGCGGTCGACCGGCTGGCCGCGATACCGGCGCTTCCCGGCGTGTCCTCGCTGACTTTCGTGGCGGGGAGCGCGGTGGACATGGCGGGGATCGAAGCCTGGCGGGGCCTGTCCTCGCTACAGGTGGATCGCCCTGCCGACCCGTCCGATCTACTCAATCGGATCGCGGGAATGCCCAAGATCACCGATCTGGATCTGTCCGTCATCTCGGCCGAGCAGTTCCTCGCGGCGGAGCCCTGCCCCGCGGTGCGCAGCCTCGTCCTGCGCCTGTCCCTCATTCGCTCGGACTTCGAGGTCTACGGTCTTGAGCTCCTGCCCCAGCGGTTCCCCTCACTGACCCGGCTGACGCTCCATGGGCTGGGCCACCAGCGGCGTCACGCCGTCAAGGCACTCCGTCGTCCCCTGCTCGGGGTGGAGCTTGTCATCGACGGCGGGAAGGTGTCCTGACCGACCCCGGCCGCACCCACGAAAGCCGTACCCACGAAAAGGGGCTGCCCCGGCCCGTACGACATACGCGTACGGAATCCGGGGCAGCCCCTTTCGAGACGAGCCCTCGGAGGCTACGCCTCCTTGCTCAGGTTCGGGCCGGCGCCGCCTGCCGCCTGCTCGATCGGGGGGACGTCGGGCAGGGCCGACTTCTCCTCGCCTCGGAAGGTGAAGGTCTTCGCCTCGCCCTCGCCCTCGGTGTCGACGACCACGATGTGGCCGGGGCGCAGCTCGCCGAAGAGGATCTTCTCCGAGAGGATGTCCTCGATCTCGCGCTGGATCGTGCGGCGCAGCGGGCGGGCACCCATGATCGGGTCGTAGCCCTTCTTCGCCAGCAGCGACTTCGCGTCCGCGCTGAGCTCGATGCCCATGTCGCGGTCCTTCAGCCGCTCGTCCACCTTGGCGATCATGAGGTCGACGATCTGGATGATGTCTTCCTCGGTGAGCTGGTGGAAGACCACCGTGTCGTCGACACGGTTCAGGAACTCGGGGCGGAAGTGCTGCTTCAGCTCCTCGTTGACCTTGGCCTTCATACGCTCGTAGCCGGTCTTCACATCGCCCTGGGCGGCGAAGCCCAGGTTGAAGCCCTTGGAGATGTCCCGGGTGCCGAGGTTCGTGGTCATGATGATGACCGTGTTCTTGAAGTCGACGACCCGGCCCTGGGAGTCGGTCAGCCGACCGTCCTCCAGGATCTGCAGCAGGGAATTGAAGATGTCGGGGTGAGCCTTTTCGACCTCGTCGAAGAGGACGACGGAGAACGGCTTCCGGCGGACCTTCTCGGTCAGCTGGCCGCCCTCTTCGTAGCCCACGTATCCGGGCGGGGAACCGAAGAGACGGGAAACCGTGTGCTTCTCGCTGAACTCCGACATGTCGAGGGAGATCAGCGCGTCCTCGTCGCCGAAGAGGAATTCGGCGAGCGTCTTGGAGAGCTCGGTCTTACCGACGCCGGACGGGCCGGCGAAGATGAACGAGCCACCGGGGCGCTTCGGGTCCTTCAGACCCGCACGGGTGCGCCGGATCGCCTGGGAGAGCGCCTTGATGGCGTCCTTCTGGCCGATGACGCGCTTGTGGAGCTCGTCCTCCATGCGCAGCAGTCGCGAGGACTCCTCCTCGGTCAGCTTGAAGACGGGAATGCCGGTCGCGGTCGCGAGGACCTCGGCGATGAGCTCGCCGTCGACCTCGGCGACGACGTCCATGTCGCCGGCCTTCCACTCCTTCTCGCGCTTGGCCTTCGCCGCCAGCAGCTGCTTCTCCTTGTCGCGGAGAGAGGCCGCCTTCTCGAAGTCCTGGGAGTCGATGGCCGACTCCTTGTCGCGGCGCACGCCCGCGATCTTCTCGTCGAACTCGCGCAGGTCCGGCGGCGCGGTCATCCGGCGGATGCGCATCCGGGAACCGGCCTCGTCGATCAGGTCGATCGCCTTGTCCGGCAGGAAGCGGTCCGAGATGTACCGGTCGGCCAGCGTCGCGGCCTGGACCAGCGCCTCGTCCGTGATGGACACGCGGTGGTGGGCCTCGTACCGGTCGCGCAGACCCTTGAGGATCTCGATGGTGTGCGGCAGCGACGGCTCGGCGACCTGGATGGGCTGGAAGCGGCGCTCAAGGGCCGCGTCCTTCTCCAGGTGCTTGCGGTACTCGTCGAGCGTGGTGGCGCCGATGGTCTGGAGCTCACCGCGCGCGAGCATCGGCTTCAGGATCGAAGCCGCGTCGATCGCGCCCTCGGCGGCACCCGCACCCACCAGGGTGTGGAGCTCGTCGATGAACAGGATGATGTCGCCGCGGGTGCGGATCTCCTTGAGGACCTTCTTCAGGCGCTCCTCGAAGTCACCGCGGTAGCGGGAACCGGCGACCAGCGCGCCCAGGTCGAGGGTGTAGAGGTGCTTGTCCTTGAGGGTCTCGGGCACCTCGCCCTTGACGATGGCCTGCGCCAGGCCCTCGACGACGGCGGTCTTGCCGACGCCGGGCTCGCCGATGAGCACCGGGTTGTTCTTGGTACGGCGGGACAGCACCTGCATGACCCGCTCGATCTCCTTCTCGCGCCCGATGACCGGGTCGAGCTTGGACTCACGAGCGGCCTGGGTGAGGTTCCGGCCGAACTGGTCGAGGACCAGGGAGGTCGAGGGGGTGCCCTCGGCCGGGCCGCCGGCGGTGGCGGCCTCCTTGCCCTGGTAGCCGGAGAGCAGCTGGATGACCTGCTGCCGCACCCGGTTGAGATCGGCGCCCAGCTTCACGAGGACCTGGGCGGCGACGCCCTCGCCCTCGCGGATCAGGCCGAGCAGGATGTGCTCGGTGCCGATGTAGTTGTGGCCGAGCTGGAGGGCCTCGCGGAGCGACAGCTCCAGGACCTTCTTGGCACGCGGGGTGAAGGGGATGTGACCGGACGGGGCCTGCTGGCCCTGGCCGATGATCTCCTCGACCTGCTGACGGACCGCCTCAAGAGAAATCCCGAGGCTCTCCAGGGCCTTAGCGGCGACACCCTCACCCTCATGGATCAAACCCAGGAGGATGTGCTCGGTGCCGATGTAGTTGTGGTTGAGCATCCGGGCTTCTTCCTGAGCCAGGACGACAACCCGCCGCGCGCGGTCGGTGAACCTCTCGAACATCGTTAATCGCTCCTCAGAGCGGTCGGGCAGTTAGGGGTCGGTCCCCTCCCTGTCCTTCCGCATGCTAGTCCCGTGGGACGGGACAGCTCATTCCAACTGCCGACATCCGACCCGATCACCCCCGCCCAGGCGGGGAAACTTACTGCCGAACAGCCGACAACTGCTCCAACCCGATGGTGCGAGACGATGTTCCCGCAGGCCAGGCAGATACCCCTGTCTCCAGTACGCCGATGGCGAACGCGAGACGGCCCGACGAGCGTGTCGCCCCTCCCCACTAGGAATGTCTTACCCGTAAGCACTGACAGTCCATGCGGCGCGCCCTGGTTCCCTCAGCTACGGGCGAACACACTTGCGCTGCCGAATGCCTCCGCGCGCCCCCATTGTCGCAACGGAGCGCGATCGTCCGGAAACTCTGCGTAACTCCCGGCCGTTTCGGAAGTTGCTCCGGACATGGCCCTCACCGTGCCCTCACCCGAGCTGTCGGCTCCTCCCCCAAGCTCTCGGCTTCGCTCGGGCAGGGGGGACCCCCCTGCGCAGGCGGTCCCCCCACCCCGCGCCGCGCCGGGCCGCTCGCTCGCCCAGTGGTACGAGCGGGAGCTCGGCTGGGCCGTGGCGCCGGGGCCGCCGGTGCGGCTGCTGACGGGGCTGCGCTTCGACGTGCTCGATATGCCGGCTCCCGCCGGCGCCGCGCTGCTGAGCCGGTACGCGCGTACCGGCCCGGTCGCCCTCATGGGGCGGCGGATGCGGTTCCTGGTGGCCGCGGGCGGCGCGGAGGAGCTGCCGGGGCTGCTCGACTGGCTGGAGTGGGGCGGGGTCGACCTGGACCTGTCGGCTGTCGGCGCCGACGGCCGGATCACCGCTCCCGTGCCGCCCGGGTGGGACGGCTCGCGGGAGACCGCCGTATGGCTGCGGCCTCCCGAGCCGGGGTGCGAGGTAGAGGCGACCCTTCCGGCGTTCGCCGGATTCGCCGGACGCGCGGCGGACGGGGGCGGTGGGGGCACCCCCGACCTCGTCCGGCTGGTCGCCGCGGCGGCCACGGAATGCCACCGCGCCCGGCTGTTCCCCACGAAATCGGTAACCGGCTCCGCGATCGCCCCGCGAAGGGCGGACGCGAAGAGGTCGGGTAACGCGGGAACTCAGCCGTTCGCCTTCTCGTAGGCCTCACGGATATCGGCCGGGACGCGTCCGCGGTCGTTCACGTTGTAGCCCTGCTCCTTGGCCCACTTGCGGATCTGGGCCGTGTCCTGGTTGCCGGCCGCCACGACCGCGCCACGGGCCTTGCCCCGGCCGCCCGCGGTACGGCCGGTACGCCGTCCGCTCTTCGTGTAGGGCTCAAGCAGTTCCCGGAGCTTGTCTGCGTTCGCGGTGGTGAGGTCGATCTCGAAGCTCTTGCCGTCGAGAGCGAACGTCACGGTCTCGTCCGCCTCGCCGCCGTCGAGGTCGTCGACAAGAAGGACCTGAACCTTCTGTGCCACGGGATTTCCTTTCATCGAAAATGCAGTACGCGGAAAGGAAACCGCTTTTGCCTGGAAAACACAAACCCTCGGGACAGGTTCAGGTGCCCGGCCGAGCGGGAAACGTACGCGATTCGGACATAGGGTTCTGTCGGCTTCCCCAGGCTTCCCGCGATCACAGGTGCAGAAGCATCCGACTGTTGCCCAAGGTGTTCGGCTTCACTCGTTCGAGACCCAGGAACTCGGCGACACCCTCGTCATAGGAGCGCAGCAGCTCGCTGTAGACATCTGTGTCGACCGGAGTCTCGCCGATCTCGGTGAAGCCGTGCTTCGCGAAGAAGTCCACTTCGAAGGTGAGACAGAAAACCCTGCGCACGCCCAGCCAGCGGGCGGTCCCGAGGAGCTTGTCGAGTACGAGATGTCCGACCCCGGAGCCCTTCACGTCGCGGTCGACCGCGAGAGTGCGCACTTCGGCGAGGTCTTCCCACATCACGTGCAGCGCGCCGCAGCCGACCACCCGGGCATCCGAGTCGCGTTCCGCGACCCAGAACTCCTGGATGTCCTCGTAAAGCGTCACGGTCGCTTTGTCGAGCAGGATCCCCGCGCCGACGTACGCGTCGAGAAGGCGGCGTACCTCCGGTACATCACTGGTCCTGGCCCGGCGGACGGTGACGGCATTTGCAGGGGCATAAGACATGAGCGGACGCTATCGCCCCGGGGCGTCCCCGGTCTCATCGGGCCCGGGCGGGGGCGGGGAGTCGGTGTCCGGCGCGCTCTCCATAGGCTGTCCGGCCATCCGTACGGCATCACGCAGAGCTTCCCGCTGCTCCGGCGACATCATGCCGAAGAAGGCGACAAGGGCGGCGGCCGGGTTGTCGCTCTGCGACCACGCTTCGTTCATCAGTGCGGCCGCGTAGGCGGCTCGGGTGGAGACAGCGGTATATCGATAGGCCCGCCCGTCGACTTCCCGGCGCACCCAGCCCTTCTGATGGAGATTGTCCATTACCGTCATGACGGTCGTGTAGGCGATGGACCGTTCCTGCTGAAGGTCTTCCAGGACTTCCCGGACGGTGACCGGTCGGTTCCACTGCCAGACGCGCGTCATCACGGCGTCTTCCAGCTCTCCCAATTGGCGAGGCACATCTGCACCATAGTGGGAGATGTCGCGAATGGCTGGTTATTTACGGTGGTGAACAGCAAAAAGAGCGCGCGCCCCGATAAGGGACGCGCGCTCTTGTCACGCTTACGTGTACGTGTGCGTACGCGCGTATGCGGGTACGCACGGCCGGGCGGGCCGCACGGGCCCGGCGGCGGTACGGCTCAGGCCTGGCCGGCGGTCGGCTGCTGCTGGGCCGCCTCGGCGCGGGCGATCGCGGCGTCCACGGCCGCGTCCTCCTTGCCCTTGTTGGGGCCGCCCTGGCTCTTGACGATCGTCGCGATGAGCCCGATGAAGAAGACGGCCATCACCACGGGGGGAACGAGCGCGGAAACGTAGTCCATGCCGACCAGAGTAGCTACCCGGCCGCGCGTGCCGCCGGTGGGGGCGTGGGCTTGCGGCGCGGCGGGAAGACCTCGCCGGGCGTGGGGATGGGGCGGTCCGGGCGCGGCGCCTTGGGCTGCGGCCGCGCGGGCTGCGGCTCGGCCTTGGGCTGCGGCTTCGGCGTCGGCCTCGGGTCGTCGGCGGCGGCGCGCCCGCCCGGGAAGGCGAGCAGGCGGGTGCGGGGCCCGGGGGTCGCGGCCGCCAGGCGGGTCCGTACCGACCGCTCGGCCAGCCGCCGGCACCGTTCGAGCAGCGCGGCGGCGACCGGGTGGGCGCGCAGGCCGCGCAGCGCCATCAGGTCGTCGGGCTGCGGGTCGTAACCGGCCGCCAGGGCGTCCTGGAGCAGCTCCAGATAGCCGGGCGCGGAGCCGGGCAGGGCGGTGCGGTAACGGGCGAGATCGGCCAGCAGAAACGCGCGCAGCCGACTCGCCTCCCGCGCCGCCTCGTCCACGGAGCCGGCGAGCCGCAGGCAGTCCTGGACGTCCGCGTCCGCGAGGGGGACAGGGTGGAGGGCGACGGCGAGGGCGCGTCGGAGCACCCGCAGCTCCTCTGCGCTGAAGGCCATTCCGCCGCGGGATCCGTAGGGCGTGGGCATGCGGCGACAATACGTCGTAAATGGACAAAATCCGTTTAATGGACAGTGTCCGGCGCGTTGGGCCGGGGCCGGGGGTTCGCGCCCCGGCTCCGGCCCGGCCCGCGCGGATCGGCTCGGACCGGCTCGGACCGGCCCCGGCCCGGCCCCGCTCAGCTCAGCTTCGTCAGCAGCAGCTCGGCGTCCTCGGGCGACAGCTCGACCCCGAACACCTCGGCCAGCGCCTTCGGCACCTCGTGCGGCTCCAGCTCCCGGGTCTCCGGCGGGCCCGGCTCCCCAGGGCGGACCGTGAGCAGCCGCCGGTCGTCCAGGATGTGCAGCCGGTCCGGGTGCACGCGCTGCGCGAAGACGCGGTCGCTGAACGGCGAGAACGGGCTGCTGGAGCCGAAGTGGTTCGTCACCCGGAAGTCGGCCGGATACTGCGGGTTGAGCGTGAAGGTGTGCCGGACCATCCAGCCGTCGCCGGTGTTGTCGACCTGGTCCTCGCCCTCGCGGGTGGGCTGGTAGAGGGTGAACCCGTCGGCGCCGGGCGTGACCTCACCGCGCCGCAGCCGGTACGCCCACACGCCGTCCGTGGTCTCGGTCGCGTCGGTCAGCTCGATGGGCTCCAGGGGGCTCGCGCCGAAGCCGATGTCGCTGAGCCAGCGCCTGCCGTCCAGCTCCACGATCACCATGGCGTGCGTCTCGGGCCGCACCTTGGCCGCGCCCATCTGGACCCGGCCCTGGACCGCGAAGAACGTGAAGCCCAGGCGCTCCAGGGCGGCCGCGTAGAGGGTGACGTGCTCGTAGCAGGTGCCACCGCGCGCGCCGCCGACGAGCTTGGCCTGGACCGAGGCCAGGTCGAGCGAGCGGTGCTTGTACAGCACCGCCTCCAGGTTCTCCCAGCGCACCGAGAGCACATGGGCCCGGTGCAGCGCGCGCAGCGTCTCAAGGGAGGGCGAGCGGTCGCCGTCGTATCCGAGGCGGTCCAGATAGGCGTCCAGATCGAGTGCGTCGCCGTTCCACATGCTGCGGGCTCCTGGTGTCATCGCGTCAATCGCCAACATACGTACGACGGTTGGAGCGACGCGGAGCGCGGCGGTATTCCGCCCCTGACCTCGGCCCTTGGCCTCGGGGCCCGGGTCCTGGGGCCGGGGCGCCCGGTACGGGGCCCCGGCCCGGGCAACTACAGGCGGGAGATGTTGCGTTCGTAGACCAGCCGCAGGCCGATCAGCGTCAGCCACGGCTCGTGCTCGTCGATGACGTGCGACTCGCCCAGGACCATCGGCGCCAGGCCGCCCGTCGCGATCACCGTGACGTCGTCCGGGTCGCCCCCGGGGCCGACGAGCTCGCGGGCCATCCGGGTCACGACCCCGTCGACCTGCCCGGCGAACCCGTACACGATGCCGGCCTGCATCGCCTCGACCGTGTTCTTGCCGATCACCGCGCGCGGCCGGGCCAGTTCGATCTTGCGGAGCTGGGCGCCCTTGACGCCCAGCGCCTCGACCGAGATCTCGATGCCGGGCGCGATGACCCCGCCCGCGTACTCCCCGCGCGCGCTGACCGCGTCGAACGTGGTCGCGGTGCCGAAGTCGACGACGATCGCCGGGCCCCCGTAGAGCTCGACGGCCGCGACCGCGTTGACGATGCGGTCCGCGCCGACCTCCTTCGGGTTGTCCATCAGGATCGGCACGCCGGTCTTGATGCCGGGCTCGACCAGCACCGCCGGGACGTCGCCGTAGTAGCGGCGGGTCACCTCGCGCAGCTCGTGCAGCACCGACGGCACCGTCGAACAGATCGCGATGCCCTCGATGTTGTCGCCCAGCTCGGCGCCGAGCAGCGGGTGCATGCCCATCAGACCGTTGAGCAGGACCGCCATCTCGTCGGCCGTGCGGCGCGCGTCGGTGGAGATGCGCCAGTGCTCGACGACCTCCTCGCCGTCGAACAGGCCGAGGACCGTGTGCGTGTTGCCTACGTCGATCGTCAGGAGCATCGGTTACTCCGCCTCGCGGAGGTCGAGGCCGATGTCGAGGACCGGGGAGGAGTGGGTGAGCGCGCCCACCGCCAGGTAGTCGACGCCGGTCGCGGCGTACGCGGCGGCGTTGTCCAGGGTGAGGCGGCCCGAGGACTCCAGGAAGGCGCGCCCGGCGACCAGTTCGACGGCCTCGGCGGTCTGCTCCGGGGTGAAGTTGTCCAGCAGGATCAGGTCGGCGCCGGCCGCCAGGACCTCGCCGACCTGGTCGAGCGTGTCGACCTCGACCTCGATCGCCAGGCCCGGGAACGCCTCCCGTACGGCCTTGAACGCCTCGGCGACGCCGCCCGCCGCCACCACGTGGTTGTCCTTGACCAGCGCGGCGTCCGACAGCGACATCCGGTGGTTGACGCCACCGCCGCAGCGGACCGCGTACTTCTCCAGGGCGCGCAGCCCCGGCGTGGTCTTGCGGGTGTCGCGGACCTTGGTCTTCGTGCCCTCCAGCGCGTCCGCCCACGCGCGCGTGGCGGTCGCGATGCCGGACAGGCGGCACATGATGTTCAGCGCGCTGCGCTCGCCGGTGAGCAGGTCGCGGGTGCGGGTGGTGACGCTGAGCAGCTTCTGCCCGGCCTCGACGCGGTCGCCGTCCTGGACGTGCCGCTCGACCTCGAACTCCTCGGTGCAGACGATCGACAGGACCGCCTCCGCGATGTGCAGACCGGAGACGACGCCCGCCTCGCGCGCGCTGAAGTCACCCGTGGCGACGGCCTCTTCGGGCACGGTCGCCGCGGTCGTCACGTCCACGCCGCCGTCCAGGTCCTCCTCGATGGCGACGTGCGCGATGTCCTCGACCTGCACGGGGTCCAGGCCCGCCTCGGCGAGCAGCACGGCGAGCGAGGGGTCGAGCCCGCACTCGTACACGTCCTCCTCGCCGCAGCCGCAGTCGTCGCCGCAGCCGCCTGAGCCGGCGGGGGCGCCGATCTGGATCAGCGGTACGTCCACCGGCTCGGGACGGTGTTCGTCGGGGGTGCTCACGGTTACGGCTCCCTGGGGGCGTCGGAGACGGCCGGTGCGACCGTCGGGGGGAAGTCTGCGGAATCGGTACGGCGGAGGTCGAGCGTACGGTCCGGTGTCACCCGTACGACGAGGTGGCGGCGCCAGTGCTCGTCGTCGCGGTCGGGCCGGTCCTCGCGCCAGTGGCAGCCGCGGGTCTCCTCGCGGGCGGCGGCCGCGGCCACCAGCACGCGCGCGACCAGCAGCAGGTTGGTGGTCTCCCACGCGTCCACGCCGGGCTCGGCGGCCTTGCGCTCGTCGGCGCCGTCGGCACCCGCCCGGATCGCCTCAAGGCGGGCGGCGGCCTCGGCGAGGCTGTCGGCGGAGCGGAGCACTCCGGCGCCCTTGGTCATCGTGCGCTGGATCTGGATGCGCGCCTCGGGGGCGAGCAGCGGGCAGACCGCGGCGTCCTTGGCGGGAGCGGCGGGGACGGCGGGCTCGGCGGCCGCCACGCGTGCGTGGCCGCCCGCCGCGATGTCCGCCGCGATGCGCTCGGCGAACACCAGGCCCTCCAGGAGGGAGTTGGAGGCGAGCCGGTTGGCGCCGTGCACGCCGGTGCAGGCGACCTCACCGCACGCGTAGAGGCCCGGCACCGTGGTGCGGCCGTGCAGGTCGGTGCGCACGCCGCCGGAGGCGTGGTGGGCGGCCGGGGCGATCGGGATGGGCTCGGTGACCGGGTCGATGCCGTGCGCGCGGCAGGCCGCGAGGATGGTCGGGAAGCGCTGCTCCCACATCCGCGCACCGAAGTGCCGGGCGTCCAGGTACATGTTCTCGGTGCCGTGCAGCTGCATCTGGCGGGTGATGGCCTTGGCGACGATGTCGCGCGGGGCGAGCTCCGCCAGCTCGTGCTGCCCCAGCATGAACCGGGTCCCGAAGGCGTCGACGAGGTGGGCGCCTTCTCCCCGTACGGCCTCGGAGACCAGCGGCTGCTGGCCCTCCGAGTCGGCGCCGAGGAAGAGCACCGTGGGGTGGAACTGGAGGAACTCCAGGTCGGAGACCTCCGCGCCGGCGCGCAGCGCGAGGGCGACGCCGTCGCCGGTGGCCACCGCCGGGTTGGTGGTGGCCGAGAAGACCTGGCCCAGGCCGCCGGTGGCGAGCACCACGGCGGGGGCGTGGACGGCTCCCACGCCGTCGTGCTGGCCCTCGCCCATGACGTGCAGGGTGACGCCCGCGGTACGCCCCTCCTCGTCCCGCAGGAGGTCGAGGACGAGGGCGTTCTCGATGGTCCGTACGGCCTGTTCGCGGACCGCCTCGACCAGCGCGCGCGAGACCTCGGCGCCGGTGGCGTCTCCCCCCGCGTGGGCGATGCGGCGGCGGTGGTGGCCGCCCTCGCGGGTCAGCGAGATCTCGCCGGACTCGTCGGTGTCGAACCGGGCGCCGGTGGCGATCAGGCGCCGGACCGCGTCCGGGCCCTCGGTGACCAGGGCGTCCACGGCGTTCTCGTCGCACACCCCCGCGCCCGCCACCAGCGTGTCGTCGAGGTGCTGCCGGGGCGTGTCGCCCTCGCCGAGCGCCGCCGCTATGCCGCCCTGCGCCCAGCGCGTGGAGCCGGCGTCGAGCCGGGCCTTGGTCACCACCACGGTCGCGAGGCCCGCGGCGGTGCAGCGCAGGGCCGCGGTGAGGCCCGCGACGCCCGAGCCGACGACCACGACGTCCGCGTCGATGGCCCAGCCGGGTTCGGGGGCGTCCAGCCGTATTCCGGTCGGGGTCGGACCGTCGGTCGTCCTGGTCATTCGGGTGCTCCGAAAGTCAGCGGGATGTTGTCGATGAGGCGGGTGGTGCCGACGCGCGCGGCGACCGCGAGGACCGCCTCACCGGCGAAGCCCTCCTCGGCGTCGCCGAACGTCGCCGGGTCGACCAGCGCCAGATAGTCGAGTTCGAGCGGGGGCTCGGCCTTGGCGGCCTCGTCGAGGACGCTCTGGGCGGCGGCCCGGACGACCGCCGGGGACGGCCCGGCAACCTCCACCGCGTACGCGTCGGCGGCCGCGCGGGCCTCGCCGATCCGGGAGAGCGCGTCGGCGCGCCCGGCGTTGACGTGGGAGGCGGCGGCGCGCGCGTGGAGGGCGTGCTCGGCGGTGAGCCGGTCGCGGGCCGCGAACAGCGCGCGCGAGAGGGCGAGCGCGGTGGTGCGCTCGGCCGTCGACAGATAGCGGTTGCGGCTGGAGAGCGCGAGCCCGTCGGTCTCCCGGACCGTGGGGACGCCGACGATCTCGACGGGGAAGTTCAGATCGCGCACCATCCGCCGGATCAGGGCGAGTTGCTGGGCGTCCTTCTGCCCGAACAGCGCGAGGTCCGGCGCGGTGAGGTGGAGCAGCTTGGCGACGACCGTGAGCATGCCGTCGAAGTGGCCGGGGCGCGAGGAGCCTTCCAGGCGCTCGCCCATGGGCCCGGCGGTGATGCGGACCTGCGGGTCCCCGCCCGGGTACACCTCGTCCACGGACGGCGCGAACACGGCGTCGGCGCCGGCCCGTTCGGCGATCTCCCGGTCCGCGTCCAGGGTGCGCGGATAGCGGTCCAGGTCCTCGCCCGCGCCGAACTGGAGCGGGTTGACGAAGACCGTGACGACGACCTGGCCCTGGGGGCCCGCCGCCTCGCGCGCGGTGCGGATCAAGGTGGCGTGGCCCTCGTGCAGGGCCCCCATGGTCATGACGACGGCACGGCGCCCGGCGCGCTCCAGGGCGGCCAGCTCGGCGGCGGTGCGGACCAGTCGGCTCATCGGTTCTCTCCGTCCGCGAGCACGCCCAGCAGGTCCTCGGCGAGCTCGGGCTTCAGCAGGCCGTGGGCGAGTGCCCGGTCGGCGGTCGTACGGGCCATCGCCAGGTATCCGGCGACGGCGGCGGGGGCGTGCTTGCGCAGCTCGGCCACGTGCGCCGCGACCGTGCCCGCGTCACCGCGCGCGACGGGGCCGGTCAGGGCCGCGTCGCCGGAGCGCAGCGCGTTGTCCAGCGCTGCGCCGAGCAGCGGGCCGAGCATCCGGTCGGGCGCCTCGACACCGGCCGTGCGCAGCAGCTCCATGGACTGGGCCACCAGGGTGACCAGGTGGTTCGCGCCGAGGGCGAGGGCCGCGTGGTAGAGCGGGCGGTTCTCCTCCTCGATCCACTCGGGCTCGCCGCCCATCTCGATGACCAGCGCCTCGGCGGCCAGGCGCAGCTCCTCGGGCGCGGTGACGCCGAACGAGCACCCGGCCAGGCGCTGGACGTCGACGCTGGTCCCGGTGAAGGTCATCGCGGGGTGCAGGGCCAGCGGGAGCGCGCCCGCGCGCGTGGCGGGTGCCAGGACGGCCGTCCCGTACCGCCCGGAGGTGTGCACCAGCAGCTGGCCGGGGCGTACGGCGCCGGTCTCGGCAAGGCCCTCCACCAGGCCCGGCAGCGCGTCGTCCGGGACGGTGAGCAGCACCAGGTCGGCGGCGGCCAGCACATCGGCGGGCGCCACCAGGGGCACGTCCGGCAGCAGCGCGGCCGCCCGGCGCACGGAGGCGTCGGACACGCCGGAGACCGCGACCGGGTGGTGCCCGGCGAGCTGGAGCGAGGCGGCGAGGGCAGGGCCGACCCGCCCGGCACCGACGACGCCGACGGTGAGGCGGGCTGGGCGGGTTTCTGGTTGTGCGTTCACGCGGCGGGGGCCTTCCGTTCCAGTCCGCGAGGGGTACCGGACGATTTCTCCGTCATGCTACGCCCAGGTTTCGACAGACCCCTGTGGTTGTCCACAGGCTGTGGGTGATGATCGAGCCATGGAAGATCGACGAGGTCTGGAAGACCAGCACGAGCACGCTCGGATCGAGAACGGCGCGGGCGAGAGCGCCCCGGCCCCGGAGCAGGACGCGCGCCGGCGCAGGATCGCCGCGTGGCGCGCCTCGGCGCGGACCCTGTGCCGGATGCCCGGCGAGTTCAGCATGGGCGAGCGGCTGACCACGCTCGCGGCCGACGCGCGCGAGGTGTACGACACCACCGAGATGCCGGACTTCTACGGGGACGGCCCGGTCGCGGAGCTGGAGCGGCGCACCGCCGACCTGCTCGGCTTCCCGGCGGCGGCGTTCTTCCCGACCGGCACCATGGCCCAGCAGGCCGCCCTGCGCGCGTGGGCCGGGCGCACCGGGAACGCGACGGTGGCGCTGCACCCGCTCGGCCACCCCGAGGTGCACGAGCGGCGCGCCCTCACCGCGGTCAGCGGGCTGCGCACGGTCCACCCGACGGACGCGCCCCGGCTGCCCACCGCCCAGGAGGTGCGCGACTTCGAGGAGCCGTTCGGCACCCTGATGCTGGAACTGCCGCTGCGCGACGCCGGGTTCGTCCTGCCCACCTGGCAGGAGCTGACCGAGGTGGTCGAGGCGGCCCGGGAGCGCGACGCGGTGGTCCACTTCGACGGCGCCCGGCTGTGGGACTGCGCCGTGCACTTCGACCGCCCGCTGGAGGAGATCGCAGGCCTCGCGGACAGCGTCTACGTGTCGTACTACAAGTCCCTGGGGGGACTGTCGGGCGCGGCCCTCGTCGGGCCCGAGTCGCTGGTAGAGGAGACCCGCACCTGGCGGCACCGCTACGGGGGCCAGCTCTTCCAGCAGTATCCGACGGCCCTGTCCGCGCTGGTCGGCCTTGAGCGGGAGCTGCCGAAGCTCCCGTCGTACGTCGCCCACGCGCGCGTGGTGGCCGAGGGGCTCGCGGACGGCTTCGCCAAGGCGGGCGTGCCGTGGTTCCGGATCAACCCCGAGGTGCCGCACACCCACCAGTTCCAGGTGTGGCTGCCGTACGAGGCGGACGTCCTGGACGACGCGGGCCTCGGCCAGTCCGAGGAGACCGGCGTGACGCTCTTCCGCCGCTGGTTCCCGGCGCCCGCGGGCGGCCCGCCCGGGGTCGCCTACACCGAGCTGACGGTGACGGAGCCGGGCCTTGAGTGGTCGGTGGAGGACGTACGGGACGCGGTGGCCGAGTTCGTACGAAGGCTGCGGTAGCGGGGCTCAGAGCCTGACTCTCAGTGGCAGGCGGGGGTGCGGGGGCGCGGGGAGGGCAGGAGGCGGCCGAGGGCGGCGCGCAGACGGCCGTGGGCCAGGTGGCCCGCGAGGACCGCCTCGAAGCGCCGGTAGTCGCGCGCCGCGCGCAGGGTCGCCACGTCGTGCGTACCCGGCAGGGGCGGGGCGGGCTGCTGGAGGCGGGCGGCGCGGTAGGTGTCGAGCATGTGCTGCTGAATGGCGTCCATGCATCCAGGCTGCGCCTGTCCCGGCGGCACGGCACGTCGATTGACCAGGGGCGTCAATCGACGGGGCGTTGTCGGTGGGGCGGTGCACCATGGGGCGCATGAGCGTGTGCATCGACATCACGGGACTGCCGCCGGAGCGGATCGTTTTCGGACCCTCTCCCCTGGCGGAGCTGGGCGCCGCCCTGCACGCGCTGTCCGAGCCCGCGCACCACGCGCGGCTGCACGGCTGGATCACCACGACGGCGTGCGGCCTCAAGCCCGAGCTCGCCGACCGGCTGCACGAGGCGGACTTCCTGTGGCGCTCCACCCGTTCCGACATCCTGCTGCCCGCCCGGCCGCGCGAGACCCTGGCCGAGGAGCTGGACGACCTCGACCGGCTGGACGACGAGACGTACGTGGCGGCGGCGCTGGAGATCTCCTGCGCCGCCAGCCTCTACAACAGGGGGGCGCCATCCCCGCTGACCGACGAGCGGATGCGGGACCGAGCCCTGGAGCTCGCGGCCGCGCGCGGCCCCCGCCAGGCCGCCTTCGTACGGCGGGTGCTGCTCGACCCGCCGGGGGCGCGCGCGTGGATACGGCGGCTGCTGGAGGACTGCGACGAGGCGTTCTTCGGTGACACCTGGAAGCGCGTACGGGTCCAACTGGCCGCCGACGCGCGGCACAAGACGGAGCTCCTCAAGCGCAAGGGCACGGCCGAGGCAATCGGCGCGGTGTCGGGCGCGGTCACGCTCGAAGAGCACGAGGGCCGCAGCCGGGTCGTGGTCGACAAGCTCAGCCACGGCCGCACCAGCGCGGCGGGCACGGGGCTGACGTTCATCCCCACCGCGTTCGGCTGGCCGCACCTGTTCGCGCTGCACGCGCCGGGGTGGCAGCCGGTCGTCCAGTACCCGGTGTCCAGCGGCGAGTTGAGCGGGTCCGCGCCGGTGGACGTGGTGAAGGCCCGGCTGGAGGCGGTGGCGCATCCGATGCGGATGCGGTTGTGCCGGAGTCTGGCGCGGGGGGCGTATACGACGAGCGAGCTGGCGGACTCGTACGGGATCAGTGCGCCTGAAGTGTCCCGGCATCTTTCTGTGATGAAGAGGGCCGGTTTGCTCACTACGCAGCGGCGTGGGCGGTATGTGCTGCATCAGCTGGACGTGGCGGTGGTTGCCCGGCTGGGCAGCGACTTCCTGGAGGGGGTGCTTCGCTGACGCGGGGTCTTGTTTCGTCTGCGGGCCGCGCATTCCAGACGGCGCTCAGTTGACCCTCAGCAGCAGCTTGCCCGTCGACGTTCGGCTTTCCATCAGGCGGTGGGCCTCCGGGGCCTGGTCCAGGGGGAACTCGGCCGTTACCGGGAGCTTCACCCGGCCGTCCGTCGCCAGGGCGAACGCCCGGGACGCGAGTTCGCGCAGGGCGTCGGGGCCGGCTGCCGCCAGGGTCAGGAGCGAGAAGCCGGAGGTCGAGAGGGCGCGCGGGTACAGCTCGGGCTGGCCGACCTGCCAGGGGGCCTCGCCGCCCGCGTTCCCGTACGAGACGAGCCGGCCGAACAGGGCCAGCGCGTCCAGGCCCCGGCGCAGGGTCTCGCCGCCGACCGGGTCGAGGACGAGGTCGACGCCCCGGCCGCCGGTCGCCCGGCGTACGTCGTCGGCGAAGGTGGCGGTGAGGAACACGTCGTCGTACCCGTGCTCGCGCGCGTACGCGGCCTTGGCCTCGCTGGACACCACGCCGTACACCGCGCCCGCGCCCGCGAGCTTCGCGACCTGGCCGACGACCGTGCCGACGCCGCCCGCCGCGCCCTGGACCAGCACCGTCTCGCCGGAGCGCAGCCGCCCCACCTCGTGGATCAGGGCGTGCGCGGTCGGCAGGACGGTGGGCAGCGTCGCGGCGGTCCGCAGATCGACGCCCTCGGGCACCGGGAAGACGGTGGCGGCCGCGACCACGGCGACGTCCGCGTAGCCGCCGCCCTCGGACATCGCGGCGACCTCCTGGCCGACCGCGAGTCCCTGGACGCCCGCGCCGAGCGCCCGTACCCGACCGGAGACCTCAAGGCCCGGCACGAACGGCAGGGCCGTCACCCGGTAGCCGACGGAGCGGGCCTTCACCTCGGCGAAGTTGACCCCGGCGTACGCCACGTCGATCGCGACCTCGCCTGGCCCGGGCGCGGGCGCCTCGGTCTCCACCAACCGCAGCTTTTCCGGACCGCCCAGCTCGCTGACCTGAATCGCACGCATGACGTGGTTCCCCCTCGCCGCATAAAGTGTTCAATGAAGGTCGAACACCGGGGAGTGTACGACCCTCGTCGAACACCGGGCAAGGGGCCTGGCGACGGACAGGACACCGCACCAGGCACGGCACCGGCACATCCAGCGGGGATCCAGGCAAGGACCGGCCGAGGAAAGGAACACCCGATGACCCATCGCACGGCCCCCGAGCACACCCACCCCGAGAAGGTTCCGCTGATCACGGCGCTGGACGCCCTCGGCGACCCCGTCCGCCTGCAGCTCGTGCGCGAGCTGGCCGAGTCGGAGGAGTGGACGCGCAGCTGCGGCTCGTTCGACGTGCCCGTACGCAAGGCGGCGCTCAGCCATCACTTCGCGGTGCTGCGCGCCGCCGGTCTGGTCGAGCAGCGCGACAGCGGGCCCAAGCGGGTGAACCGACTGCGCCGCGAGGAGTTCGACTCCCGCTTCCCGGGGCTGCTGGAACTGGTCCTGCGCGGCGACTGACCGCCGGGCCCGCACCACCGGGTAGCAGGAGAACGCCCGCCGCCAGGGCACGGCCCGCCCCGCGTTCCGCCGGCCCCCACCGGACCCGCACGCCCGCGGGACGCCTCACAGACTCCCGGTCGCACCGGTCACCCCGGTAACGGGACGCCTCACGGCCCCCGCCACGGACCTCCGGTCACAGCCCCCCGGCCCGGACCAGCCCCGTCTCGTACGCGAGGACGACGACCTGGACCCGGTCGCGCAGGGCCAGCTTCGTCAGGATCCGGCCGACATGGGTCTTCACGGTGGCCTCCGAGAGGACCAGACGCGCCGCGATCTCGCCATTCGAGAGACCCTGCGCGACCAGCAGCATGACCTCGCGCTCGCGCTCGGTCAGCTTCTCCATCGCACTTCCGCCGGGCCCGGACTCCTTGCCGGTCGTCGGCAGCATCGGGGCGAACCGGTCGAGCAGGCGCCGGGTGGTGGAGGGGGCGACGACCGCGTCGCCGCTGTGCACCGAACGGATGGCGCCGAGCAGTTCGGCCGGCGGCACGTCCTTGAGCATGAAGCCGCTGGCGCCCGCCTTGAGGCCGGAGAAGGCGTATTCGTCCAGGTCGAACGTGGTCAGGATCAGCACCTTGGGATGCGTCTCGGCCGAGCAGATCCGCCGGGTCGCCTCCACCCCGTCCAGCCTCGGCATGCGCACGTCCATCAGCACCACGTCCACGGCCGTGGCGCGGAGGATCTCGATCGCCTCCGCCCCGTCGCCCGCCTCCGCGACGACCTCCATGTCCGGCTGCGCGGCGAGCACCATCCGGAAACCGGTGCGCAGAAGCACCTGGTCGTCGACGAGCATCACGCGGATCGTCATCGGGTCCCTTTCATCACGACGTACGGGGAAAGCGGGCGTAAGCGGGGCGCAAACGGGGCGTGCAGGCAAACAACAGGGCGCACTAGGTCGCTAATGCGCGGGTTTGAGCGGCAGCAGGGCGCTGATGCGGAAGCCGCCGCCGGGACGCGGCCCCGCGTCCAGGGTGCCGCCGACCATCCCGACGCGCTCGCGCATACCGATCAGACCGTGCCCCTGGCCGTCGGCGCCGCCGTCCTCGTACACCTCGTGCGCGGCGCCGCGGCCGTCGTCCTCGACCAGCAGGCCGAGCCCGTCGTCGAAGTAGACGAGCCGCACGCTGGCGCCCGCGTCCGGGCCGCCGTGCTTGCGCGTGTTCGTCAGCGCCTCCTGCACAATGCGGTACGCCGTGAGCTCGACGCCGCTGGGCAGCGGGCGCGGGGTGCCCTCGATCTTGAAGTCCACGGTGAGCCCGGCCGTACGCACCTGCTCGACCAGCTCCTCGATCTGCTCCACGTCCGGCTGCGGCACGTACTCCCCGGCCTCGCGGTGCTCGCCGGTGCGCAGCACGCCCAGCAGGCGGCGCATCTCGGCGAGCGCCTGGCGCCCGGTCATCGAGATCGTCTCCAGCGCGATCCTCGCCTGGTCGGGCGCGCTCTCCATCACGTACGCGGCGCCGTCCGCCTGCACCACCATCACCGACACGTTGTGCGCGACCACGTCGTGGAGCTCGCGCGCGATACGGGCGCGCTCGGCGGCGACCGCCACCTTCGCCTGCGCCTCGCGCTCCTTCTCCAGCCGGGCGGCGCGCTCCTCCAGCTGGGCGAAGTACGCCCGGCGGGTGCGCATCGAGTCGCCGAGGACCCAGGCGAGGACGAACGGGACGGTCATCACCACGATGACGAAGGCGAACTGCCCCACGCTCATGGCGTTGTCGGTGCCGTCGTTGTAGTCCGGCCAGCGCCACGTGGCGATCGTCGCGGCGACGAGAGACCCGCCGAGCGCGAGGCGCGAGGCCCAGCGCTCGCCTACGGCGGCGGCCGTGTAGATGGCGACGAGCATGGCCAGGTCCGCCACGTTCGGCCCCACGTTCAGGGCGAGCTGTGCCAGGCCCATCAGTATCGCGAGCACCAGCATCTTCTCGGGCGCGCGTCGGCGCAGCGCGACCACGACACTCAGACCCGCGCCGCAGAACAGAGCGGGCAGGGTATGGCCGTGGCTGATGCCGTTGGACACGTACGACATGCCGGAGATCCCGAAGAGGAAGACGGCCCAGAGGGAGTCGACCGCGGTCGGGTGTCTGCGGATGAAGTCGTAGAGGCGCTGCACGTAACCCAGCGTAGGGAAGCCGAATCGGTGCATGGGTCAACCGGAGGGTCGATCCGGGTCGCGCTGGCGTACTCCCCAAGGTGGAGGGCCCATAAGGTCTCTCCCTGTGAGGTACGAGGTGACAGGCGGTTCGAACGGCGGGAGCGGTGTGACGGACGGGGCGGATGCGGCGGGTGAGCACGGGGTGTCCGGCGCTTCCGGCGATTGGTGCGGCTGGCGGGAGGCGACCGAGCGGGCGCTGTACGGTCCCGGCGGCTTCTACCTCCGCCCCGAGGGCCCTGCGGGCCACTTCCGTACCTCCGTGCACGCCTCCCCCCTCTTCGCGGGTGCGGTGGCCCGGCTGCTCCAGGAGGTGGCGGCGGAGCTGGGCGGCGGCGAGGTCGCCTTCGTCGACATGGGCGCGGGCCGGGGCGAGCTGGTGACGGGGGTGCTGGCCGCGCTGCCCGCGGGCTTCCCGGTACGGGCGTACGCCGTGGAGCGCGCGGCGCGTCCGGCCGGGCTCGACGCGCGCGTGGCCTGGGTCGCCGAGCCGCCGCGTGGCGTACGGGGGCTCCTGTTCGCCAACGAGTGGCTGGACAACGTCCCCGTGGACGTCGCCGAGGCCGACGCGGACGGCGTGCCCCGGCAGGTCCTGGTCCGCCCCGACGGCACCGAACGCCTCGGCCCGCGCGTGGCCGACGCGGACGCGCGGTGGCTGGAGCGGTGGTGGCCGCTGCGGGAACCGGGGGCGCGGGCGGAGGTGGGGCGGGCGCGGGACTCGGCGTGGGCCGGGGCCGTGTCGACGCTGGCGGCGGGGCTCGCGGTCGCGGTGGACTACGGCCACACGGCCGCGGCCCGTCCGCCCTTCGGCACGCTCACCGGCTTCCGGGCGGGCCGGGAGTGTCCCCCGGTCCCGGACGGCACCTGCGACATCACGTCGCATGTGGCCCTGGACGCCTGCGCGGGCCCGCGCGGCGAACTCGTCCCCCAACGCGAGGCCCTGACCCACCTCGGCCTCACGTCCACTCGTCCCCCGCTCGCCCTCGCCTCGACGGACCCGACGGCGTACGTACGGGCGCTGGCGCGGGCGGGGGAGGCGGCGGAGCTTTTGGCACGGGGTGGGTTGGGGGACTTCGTGTGGCTGCGCGAGCGGGTGTGACGGCGCCCTGTTGCCTGCGGCGCAGCCCCCACCCCGCCCCTTCCCGAAAGCCCTGGGCGGGCGGCCTGGTTATTCGTCTGCGGCCCGGTGGGGGCTGGTCGCGCCCACGCGGCGGAGCCGCAAATGTCACAGCCCCGCGCCCCTTGATGGGCCCTTCGGGCCCTCTTTAGGGGCGCGGGGAACTGCGCGAGCAACCCAGCACGGTCCGCAGACGAAGCGGGGTGCAGGGGCGCAGCCCCCGCAAAAGGGGTCCGGGGGCGTAGCCCCCGGGAGAACCACCTCCACCCCCACCCACCCCCGGAGGGTTCAGGTGGAGGGGCGGGGTGGGGGAATCCACCCCCGGCCGGGGATACTGTCGCCCATGACGGAGACCACGGTCGGCATCGGCGGCGCGGCGGAGAGCACCGACATGGTGCTCAACATCGGCCCGCAGCACCCCTCCACCCACGGCGTGCTCCGCCTCCGCCTGGTCCTGGACGGCGAGCGCATCCAGCACGCCGAGCCGGTCGTCGGCTACATGCACCGCGGCGCCGAGAAACTCTTCGAGGCGCGCGACTACCGCCAGATCGTCATGCTCGCCAACCGCCACGACTGGCTCTCCGCCTTCTCCAACGAGCTGGGCGTGGTCATGGCCGTCGAGCGCATGCTCGGCATGGAGGTCCCCGAGCGCGCGGTCTGGACCCGTACGCTCCTCGCCGAGCTGAACCGGGCCCTGAACCACCTGATGTTCCTCGGCTCGTACCCCCTCGAACTGGGCGGAATCACCCCGATCTTCCACGCCTTCCGCGAGCGCGAAGAGCTCCAGCACGTGATGGAGGAGGTCTCCGGCGGGCGTATGCACTACATGTTCAACCGCGTCGGCGGCCTCAAGGAGGACCTGCCGCTCGGCTGGCTCGGCCGCGCCCGCGACGCCGTCGCCGCCGCCAACTCGCGGATGGACGTGTACGACCGCCTGGTGCTCGGCAACGAGATCTTCCGGGGCCGCACCCGGGGCGTCGGCGTCCTGTCCCAGGAGGCCGTGCACGCGTACGGCGTCAGCGGCCCCATCGCGCGCGGCTCCGGCGTCGACTTCGACCTGCGCCGCGACGAGCCGTACCTCGCGTACGGCGAGCTCCAGGACACCCTGCGGGTCGTCACCCGTACCGAGGGCGACTGCCTGGCCCGCTTCGAGGTCCTGCTCGAACAGACCCACAACGCCCTGGAACTGGCCGCCGCCTGCCTCGACCGGCTCGCCGAGCTGCCGCCCGGCCCGATCAACCAGCGGCTCCCGAAGGTCCTCAAAGCCCCCGAGGGCCACACCTACGCCTGGACCGAGAACCCGCTGGGCATCAACGGCTACTACCTCGTCAGCAAGGGCGAGAAGACCCCGTACCGCCTCAAGCTCCGCTCGGCCTCGTACAACAACATCCAGGCCCTCACCGAGCTGCTGCCGGGAACGCTGGTCGCCGACATGGTCGCGATCCTGGGCTCGCTGTTCTTCGTCGTCGGCGACATCGACAAGTAATCGACGAGTAACCGCACCAGCGCGGACAGCAGGCCGCGGACATACGACAGGGCCCCGGCGCGACGCCAGGGCCCTGTTCCAGTTTCGTCTACGTCTACGTCTGTGTTTCGCCTACGAGATCGCCGACCGCAGCCGGACCACGTCCAGCTGCTCCGTCTCGTCGTGCGCCGTCAGGTCGATGACCTTGCCGACGACCCGGTCGGGGCCGTTCTTGGGGCGCTCGGACAGGACCTCCTCGCCGACCACGTCGGCCAGGTCCTCCTCCTCGACCGCGGCTATCGCGGCCTGGGCCGCCTCCTTCTCGGCGGCGGTCCCGAAGAAGTCGAAGCGTCCCTCGGGCCGTACGGCCGGGCGCGCGACGTACGGAACGACCGCCGAGGCGACCGGTGCCGGGGCCGCGGGCAGCGCGGGAAGAGCGGCGGACGCCGGGCGTACGTGCTCCCCGCTCCCGGCGGCCGCCGAGCGCTTCCCCTGCGGCTCCTCCGACTCCCGGGAGTCGTTCTCGGCGCCCCGCGCCGCGTCGGCCTCGCGGGGCTGGTCGACCGGGCTCGGCTGAGGGGCGAGTTCGGCCCGGGCGGGCCGGGCCGCCTCCTGGGCCCGCCGTACGTACGGCAGGTTCTCCAGCGCCAGGGACGCGGCCGCGTACGCCGCCGGGCCGGGCATGCCGGACGTCATGGGCAGCTCCTTGGGGGCGGCCGCCTCCAGGGCGAGCCGGCGGCGGCCCTCCAGGGCGCTGGCGCGCTCCGTCTCCGCCGTCGCGTACCGCCGCAGCAGCGCCGCGTGTTCGCCGCGCAACCCGGCCAGCTCCATGCGCTTGGCACGGAGCTTGGCGTCCAGACGGCCGCGCAGCTCGCGCGACTCCTCCAGCTCGGACTCCAGCTCGGCGATCCGCTCCTCGGTGCGCCACTGGTCGGCGGCGCGCGAGCGGGTCAGCTCGGCGACCCGGCGACCCGCGGCCCGGTCCCAGCCGCGCATCAGCACGGAGCCGCTGACGGCGGCCACCGCGGCGGCCGCGGCCAGGCTCCTCAGTGCCAGTGGCTGATCGAACAGCCAGGCGCCACCGGCGCAGAGGACCGCGGCACCGGCGACGGCGGACGGTGGAAGAAGTCTGTGCAGAGGAGGGGAATGGCGGTGGCGTCCACGTGGCATGGCCTGAAATTTACCGTGCGTAGACGCCCTATGGAGCCCCAGCCCGCCAATCTCCTGAATCTTCTTGCCACCTATAGCCGACCGATGGCCATCCGATGGCTTTCCCTACTTCTTGATCAGTCCCTTCGACTGGAGATAGTCCTTCGCCACGTCGACCGGCTTGGCCCGCTCCGCGTCCACCTTGCGGTTCAGTTCCACGAGATCACTGGTCGTCAGCACCTTGGTGAGCTTCGCGAGTACGTCCGCTATCTCCTGGCCGCCCGCGCCCTTCGCATTGACCACCGGAAGGATGTTGTCGGCGTTCTGGAGCTTCTTGTCGTCCTCCAGGAGCACCAGGCCGTACTGGTCGAGCGTGGCGTCCGTGGTCGTGGTGAGCACCAGCTGGTCGGCGCCGTCCTTGACCGCCTGCTTGGACTGCGGGGTGCCGACGCCCTTGGGGTCGATCCCGCTGACGTCGATGCCGTACTTCGCTTTGAGACCGGGCGCGCAGAACGGCCGGATCGTGCACTCGTCGCCCGCCGCGATCTTGACCTTGACCTTCGACCTGCCAAGATCCGAAAGGGTCTTGAGGTTGTTCTTGGCGGCGAATTCCTTGGTCACCGCGAACGCGTTCTGGTCGACGGCCGCACCCGACGGGAGCGCCTTGAGCCCGCGCGGACCGGCGAGCTTGGTGAGCTCGGCGACGGTCGCCGTGACATCGCTGGAGGCGAGCGGCTTGTCCTTCGCCTTGTCGCCGTTCACCTTGGCGTTGAGGAATTCGGTAAGCGTAGCCGCGTATTCCGGAACGACGTCGATCTCGCCCTTCTCCAGGGCGGGTTCATACAGCTCGCGGTTCTTCACCGTGGTGATCGAGGTGCCGTATCCGTCGTCGTGCAGGATCTGGGCGTAGAGCTCGGCGAGGACGGCGGACTCGGTGAAGCCGGCGGCGCCGACGGTCAGCGAGCCCTTCTTGCCGCCCCCGCCACTACTCGCCCCGCTGCTGCCGCTCTTGTCCTTGTCCTTCTCCAGGCTGTCGCCGCCGCACGCGGCCAGCGAACCGGCCAGCGCCACCGTGCCGAGGACCGCACCGGCCGTACGCAGGATCTTGCTCATGAACGTTCACCATCCGAGAGTTGGAAGAGTCCGAAGGATCTGTTGGGCGCAGAGGTCCGGCGTGGCGATCCGCCGTGCGATCAGGCGGCCGTGGGCCGTCCTCCGCGTCGCCGCAGCGGGCTGAACAGCCGGTCGGCCACCACCAGCACGCCCTCGACCAGCAACGCGAGCAGCGCGGCGAGGATCGCCCCCGCGACCACCTGCGGTGTGTTGTACGTGGCGAACCCGGCCGTGATGATCCGGCCGAGTCCCCCGAGGCCCACCATCGAGGCGATCGTCGCCGTCGCCACCACCTGCACCGCCGCCGACCGCACCCCGATCATGATCAGCGGATACGCGAGCGGCAGCTCCACCCGGGCGAACAGCTGCGGCCCGGACATCCCCATCCCGCGCGCGGCCTCCACCACCGACCGGTCCACCTCCCGCATGCCCACATAGGCGTTGGTCAGCAGCGGCGGCACCGCGAAGAGCACCAGGGCGATGATCGTCGGCGCGTACCCGGCCTTGCGCAGCGGTGTGAGCATCAGCAGGGCGAGCACCGCGAACACGGGCACCGCCCGGCCGACGTTGGAGATGTTGACCGCGAGCGCGCCGCCCCGGCCGAGGTGCCCGAGCCACAGCGCGACCGGCAGCGCGATGGCGCAGGCCACCAGGAGCGAGACCCCGCTCACGTACGCGTGCTCGCCGAGCCGGTGCCAGGCGCCGTCCTCGCCCGACCAGTTGGACCCCGTCGTCAGCCAGGTCCAGGCGTCCGCCATGACCCCCATCAGCGCGCCCCCGCCTTCGTACGCACCCGCGTCCAGGGCGTGAGGAGCCGCTGGAGGCCGAGCAGCAGCAGGTCCGCCACGAGCGCGAGCAGCACGCACAGCACCGACGCGGTGAGCACCTGTGCCTTGAACGTGGACTGCACCCCGTCACCGATGAGGTTGCCCAGACCGCCCTTGCCGACCACCGACCCGACCGTGGTGAGCGCGACCGTCGACACCGTCGCGATCCGCACCCCGGCCAGCAGCGCCGGGAGCGCCAGCGGCAGCTCCACCTCGACCAGCATCCGTATGCGTCCGTATCCCATCCCGCGCGCGGCTTCGCGCACGTCGGCCGGGACCGCTTCGAGGCCCGCCAGGATGTTCCGTACGAGAATCGTCAGCGAATAGAGCACAAGGCCGGTGACGACCAGCGCCGCCGAGAGGCCGAACACCGGCAGCAGCAGCGAGAACATGGCGAGCGACGGCACCGTGTAGAGCACGGTCGTCAGGGTCAGCACCGCTCCCGCGACCGATCTGCGGCCGCGCGCGAGCAGCGCCAGCGGCAGCGCGATCGCCAGCCCGATCAGCACCGACACCGCCGTGATCCAGACATGCTGGACCGTGGCGTCGGTCAGCTCATGGCTGCGGGAGCGCACGTACTCCCAGCAGATCCAGTCGTTTCGCACCAGACAGTTCTGCGCGCTCACCGCGCCCCACCTCCCCCGCCGGATCTCCCCGTATCTCCCGAACGTATGTCTGGCGACCTTATCCCCGACCACTGACAATCGCCGAGAGCCGGCCGGCGGATCCGCTCATCGCACACAGGGCAGCAATATGGGGTTCACACAAGCGGGATCGAACACCGGCCACAATGGGGAACCATGATCCGATTCGAGCATGTCACCAAGCGGTACGCCGACGGCACCACCGCCGTCGACGACCTCTCCTTCGAGGTGGCCGAGGGTGAACTGGTCACGCTCGTCGGACCGTCGGGCTGCGGCAAGACCACCACGATGAAGATGGTGAACCGGCTGATCGAGCCGACCGACGGCCGGATATACCTGGACGGCGAGGACATATCCACCGTCGACCCGGTCCAACTGCGGCGCCGCATCGGCTATGTGATCCAGCAGGTCGGGCTCTTCCCGCACAAGACGGTCCTGGAGAACACCGCGACCGTCCCGCATCTGCTGGGCGTCAAGCGCGCCAAGGCCCGCGAGCGCGCGGCCGAACTCCTCGACCTGGTCGGCCTCGACCCCAAGGTCTTCGGGTCCCGCTACCCCGAGCAGCTCTCCGGCGGCCAGCGCCAACGGGTCGGCGTGGCACGGGCGTTGGCGGCGGACCCGCCGGTGCTCCTGATGGACGAGCCGTTCGGCGCGGTCGACCCGGTGGTGCGCGAGCGGCTGCAGAACGAGTTCCTGCGGCTTCAGTCGCAGGTGCGCAAGACCGTCCTGTTCGTCACCCATGACATCGAGGAGGCGGTCCGCCTGGGCGATCGCATCGCGGTCTACGGCGCGGGCCGCATCGAGCAGTTCGACGCCCCGGCGGCCGTGCTCGGCGCCCCCGCGACCCCGTACGTCGCGGACTTCGTCGGCGCCGACCGGGGCCTGAAGCGGCTCTCGGTGACCCCCATCGAGCCGGGCGACCTGGAACAGCCGCCCGTGGTGCGGCTCGACGACCCGCTCCCCGCCGACCTGGGCGCCCCCTGGGCGGTCGTCCTGGACGCCTCCGGCGATCTGCACGGCTGGATCTCCGCCGACGCCGCCGAGCGCGGGACGGGCACGGTGCGCGAGCACGCCCGCCGGATGGAGGCCTGGCTGCCGGTCGGCGCCTCCCTCAAGCAGGCGTTCGCGACGATGCTCCAGTACGACGCCGGCTGGATCGCGGTGATCGACAGCGCGGAGACGGGCCGCTTCCTCGGAGTGCTCACCCCGGCCCGCCTCCACGAGGCGCTGCGCCGCTCGATCGACGCGGACGCCCAGGACGTCCCGCGGACCGAAGTGGAAGTGGAGACGATCAGCTCGCGCTGAGGCGGCCGGTGATCGTCTCCGGGAACGCGGTCAGCTGCCGGTGAGGCGGCCGCTGATCCACTCCAGGGTCGGGGGGATCTCCCGGCGCCAGGTGTTGAAGTTGTGGCCGCCGCTGTTGAGCGTGATCGACGACACGCGCGCGGGCGACTTCACCTTCTCGATGAACTTCAGCGTCGGCTTCAGGTTGTCCTCGCCCGACTTCGAGCTGGTGACCAGGAACGACGACTTGCCCGCGGGCACGTGGTCCAGGGCCCACAGCAGGTTGGAGCGGTCGCGCGCCTTCTTGTCGCCGTGGAACAGGTCGCCGGTGGTCGGGTCGCTGGCGGCCTTGTAGTACGCCGAGAGACCGGCGGTGGCGCCGAAGACCTCGGGGTGGTGGATGCCGATCTTCAGGGCGCAGTAGCCGCCCGTCGAGTTCCCGATGAAGCCCCAGTTCTGCGGCTTGGTGCCGACGCGGTACGTCTGCGAGACGGCCTTGGGGAGGTCCTTGGCGAAGAAGGTCTCGGTCTGCGGGCCGCCCGGGATGTCCACGCACTCGGTGTCACGCGGCGGCGCGACGGTCGGGCGCATCATCACGAGGATCATGGGCTGCGCCTTCTTCTGCTTGACCTGCGCCCATGCCGTCTTCGGGTACCTCAGCCCTTTGATCAGGTTCTCCGCGGTGCCGGGGTAGCCGGTGAGGACCACGGCGGCGGGAAAGTGCTGGTTCTCGTACTTCTTCTGGAAGTACTCGGGGGGCAGATAGACGTAGGCGGGGCTGGCTATTTTGGACTGCTGGCCCGAGACGACGATCTTCTGGATCTCGCCGCCCATGGCGCGGTTGCCGGCGCCCGGAGTGTCGGGCTTCTCCTTGCCCACCACCTTGATGTCCTTGCTGCCGGCGGAGTGGTCGACCACCACGCCCATGTCCTGCTCCTGGCCGAACAGGTCCGCCCACGAGCCGTAGAAGAGGAAGGAGTTGTTGGCCGCGAGGCCCACCGAGGCGAAAAGCATCAGCTGTGTACCGAGGAGCAGGCCGATGCGGCCCACGACCGCTCGCCAGCCGCGCTTGGCCAGTCGCGGCCAGAGCCAGATGGTGAGCCCGAACAGCACTATCGCCAGGATGATGGCGAGTGCCAGGACCGTGTTGCTCGTGAGACCCATGAGTCGTAGAAACTTTCTGACTGAGATTTTCCTGAGACCGAGGGAACCCGCCCCCTGGAAGTGCCGTCCTAGAGGGCGCAAATTGTCCGGAAGACAGCGGCTACCTTGTCACTGTTCCGGCAACCAGGATCTCTCGCGGAGTCACGGGAAGCGATGTCTGTCAGGATAGATGGGGACAAAAAGGGTTCGGTTCCGGCCGGCGCGCGCAAAGTCCTCCGCGGACCGCGCCCCGAGTCGGTTCCCTCACTGGTCGGCACGGCCGCGACCTTCGTAGGCCTGCTCAACATCGCCGCCGGCATCTTCCCGCGCTTCCGCGCCAGCAGGATGCACGCTGTGACGGAAGTCCTACCGGGCACGACGGGCCCCTTCGCGGCGGCCCTGGCGCTCAGCACCGGCGTACTGCTGCTGCTCCTGGCCCACGGCCTCAAGCGGCGCAAGCGGCGGGCCTGGCGGGCCGCGGTCGCCCTGCTGCCGATCGGCGCGGTGGCCCAGTTCCTCTACCGGCACTCGATCGTCGGCGTGCTGATCTCGGTCGCGCTGCTCGTACTGCTCGTACGGCACCGCGAGGAGTTCACCGCGCTGCCCGATCCGCGCAGCCGCTGGAAGGCGCTGGCCAACTTCATCCTGCTCGGCTCCGGCTCGCTGGGCCTCGGCCTGGTGATCGTCTCGGTCCACCCGGGCCGGGTCGTCGGCAACCCGTCGATCGCCGACCGGATCCAGCACGTGATGTTCGGCCTGTTCGGCTTCGAGGGCCCGGTCGAGTACGCGGGCGACACCAGCTGGACCGTCGCCTACTCGCTGGGCGCGCTCGGCCTGCTGACCGCGATCACCACGATCTACCTGGCCTTCCGCCCCGAGCACCCGGCCGCCCGGCTCACCGAGGACGACGAGCGCCAGCTGCGCGACCTGCTCGCCAAGCACGGCGCCCGCGACTCTCTCGGCCACTTCGCGCTCCGCCGCGACAAGGCCGTCGTCTTCTCCCCCAGCGGCAAGGCCGCCGTCACCTACCGGGTGGTCTCCGGTGTGATGCTCGCCTCGGGCGACCCGATCGGCGACGTCGAGGCCTGGCCTGGCGCCATCGAGCGCTTCATGGACGAGGCCAAGGCGCACTCCTGGACGCCGGCCGTGGTCGGCTGCTCGGAGACCGGCGGCGAGGTCTGGACCCGCGAGACCGGGCTCGACGCCCTGGAGCTGGGTGACGAGGCGGTGGTGGACGCCGCGGATTTCTCCCTTTCCGGGCGCGCCATGCGGAACGTACGCCAGATGGTCAAGCGCATCGAGCGCAATGGCTACGAAACCCGCGTACGGCGCGTCCGTGATCTCTCCGTAGGTGAGCTGGAACGGATTCAGCGGGCCGCCGAGGCCTGGCGCGGCACCGACACCGAGCGCGGCTTCTCCATGGCGCTCGGACGGATCGGCGACCCGGACGACGGCGACTGCGTGATCGCCACCGCCCACAAGGCCGACGACGACGGCTCGGGCGAGCCGGGGCCGTACGGCGATCTGAAGGCCATGATCCACTTCGTCCCCTGGGGTACCGACGGAATGTCGCTGGAGCTCATGCGCCGCGACCGTGCCGCCGACCCGGGCATGAACGAGCTGCTGATCGTCGCCTCGCTTCAGGCCGCCCCGAAGCTCGGCATCGAGCACGTCTCGCTGAACTTCGCGATGTTCCGCTCGGCCCTGGCGCGCGGCGAGAAGATCGGCGCCGGCCCGGTGCTGCGGCTCTGGCGCGGACTGCTTGTCTTCCTGTCCCGCTGGTTCCAGATTGAGTCGCTGTACAAGTTCAACGCCAAGTTCCAGCCACGCTGGGAGCCGCGCTTCATGGTCTACCGCGCCCACGGTGACCTGCCGCGCATCGGCTTCGCGGTGATGCAGGCCGAGGGCTTCGTGAACGTCGCCCTCCCCCGCCCGTTCGCCCGCTTCAGCCGCGCCCGCAAGCGCCCGTGCGCCCACCTGACCTCGACGGACACGGACAGGGCGGTCCGGGCGGCGTAGGTCACGCCTTCGGCTGTCGGAAGCCGGCGCAGCCTTCACGGGCTGCGCCGGCTTCTGGCTTTCCGGGGCCGCGCCGATCTTGTGCCTTTGGGGGCGCGGGGAACTGCGCGACCAGCCCCCACCGGCCCGCAGCAAACGGTCAACGGGCGAAGCCCAAAGCGAAGGGGCCCGGGGAAAACCCCGGGCCCCTTCGGCGTTGCCCGCGAGGGCATCGGGTCAGGCGCTGACCTTCGCCTCTTCGGAGGCATCCGCGTCGGCCCCGGCAACCGCAGCCGCGGCGGGCGTACGGTCGGACCGCAGTCCGAGCAGAGCCACCACCACGACCAGCAGGAACGCACCCCCGGCGAGCGCGAAGCTCAGCGTGAACTGGCTCTCCTGCGGCAGCGCGGGAACCCCCGGCGGCAGGTGCTGGATCGTCTTCGACGCGAGCAGCGACGTGATCACCGCACTGGCGATCGCGCTGCCGACCGACCGCGAGATCGAGTTGATGCCGTTGGCGATACCCGTCTGGTGGTGCGGGACGCTCGCCACGATCAGCGCGGGCATCGCCGCGTAACCGAAGCTGATCGCGACACCGATCACCATGCCCGCGAGGATCACCGACGCGGTGGTGTCGTGCGCACCGGTCAGCCAGGCGAAGCCGATGACACCGAACACGGCGCCGACGGTCAGCGTGAAGCGCGCGCCGATGCGGCGGACCAGCATGCCGCCGAGCTGGGCGGCGAGCAGCGACATGATCGTGGTCGGCAGCAGGTACTCGACCGAGGCGCGCAGCACGGACGCCGTGAACCCGTAACCGGTGATCTTCTCCGGCATCTGCACCAGGTACGAGACGCCGATGAACTGCGAGAACATCGCGAAGCCGAGCAGCAGACCGGCCATGTTGGTGAAGAAGACCGGGCGGTGGGCGAACATCTTCATGTCCACCATGGGCGACTTGACCTTGCGCTCGACCAGGACCCAGACCACGGTCATCACGATCGCGGCGGCGAACAGGCCCAGCGTGCGGCCGGACGACCAGCCCCACTCGTGGCCCTGCGAGATCGGCAGCAGCAGGAGGACCAGGAGGGCCGCCAGCGTGCCCGCGCCCAGCCAGTCGGTGCGCCCGCCGGGCTTGTGGCGCGAGGCCGGGACGCCCGCGACGACGGCCACCAGGGCGACGATCGCGAGGACGGCGGCGAGCCAGAAGACCCGGTGGTAGTCGGGGTGGTCGCCCTGGGTGAGCAGACCGGCGCCGACCAGCGCGAGACCGCTGCCGAACGCCAGGGTGCCGCTGACCAGCGCCATCGCGCCGTGCAGCTTCTCCGGGCGGACCTCCTCGCGCAGCACGGACAGGGCGAGCGGGAAGATCGCGGTGGCCGCGCCCTGCATGACCCGGCCGACGATCAGCCAGAGCAGCGAGCTGGTGGTGGCGGCGAGCACGGAGCCCGCGACCATGAGGACGAGCACGCCTATGAGCGTGGGCTTCTTGCCGTGCATGTCGCCGAAGCGGCCGAGCAGCGGGGTGAAGACGGCGGCGGACAGCAGGGTCGCGGTGGTGACCCAGCTGACGTTGGAGGTGGAGGTGCCGAGGTCGTTCTGGATGATGCCCAGGATCGGCACGACCAGGGTCTGCATCATCGAGACGACCATGGCGGCCAGCCCGAGGACCAGGACGAGCGCGGGGCCGCCGGTGGGGCGCGTGGGCGCCACGTGATGTGTGGGAGTCACGGTTTCTTCCGTAGGAGTCCGTAGGGAGGGATTGCTTGAGGTGGTCGATGCTTGATTACCTCAAGTGCTTGATTACCTCAAGCAACTAGAGTGACGGTAAACCTCAAAGGTTGAGATCGTCAAGTTTCTCGCGGTAAGGTGGCGCCATGTCTGGAACCAGCCGCCCGGCCGCCCTGACCGACGCGGTGACGAACGACGTGCTCATGGACGCCCTCTGGGACTCCCTGGCGGACTACTACGGCGACTTCACCTCGGCCGCCGCCGAGGTGAGCCTCACCGCGAGCCAGGCCAAGATGCTGACCGTGCTGCGCCGGGGCCCCGCCTCGATGCGCTCGCTCGCCACCACGCTGCACTGCGACGCCTCCAACGTGACCGGCATCGTGGACCGCCTGGAGAGCCGCGCCCTGGTCCGCCGCGAGCCCAGCCCCACCGACCGCCGGGTCAAGAACGTCGTCCTCACCGAGGAGGGCGCCCAGGCCGTCGAGACCGTCCGGGCCGGCATGCACGGCACGCACACCGCCCTGGACGCGCTCACCGCCGCCGACCGGGGCGCCCTGCGCGACCTGCTGCGGCGCCTGACCGGCGGCCGGGGACCGCGTACGGGGTCTGGTCCGGGCACCCTCGGCTGACGCCTACGCTGGACGTATGAGTACGTTGCGCCGACGCGGCACGGTCACCGGGCTGCCCGAGTGGGACCGCTGCGCGGTCATGGGCGTGGTCAATGTCACGCCCGACTCCTTCTCCGACGGCGGCCGCTGGTTCGACACGGCGGCCGCCATCAAGCACGGCCTCGACCTGGTGGCCGAGGGCGCCGACCTGGTGGACGTCGGCGGCGAGTCGACCCGCCCGGGCGCCACCCGCGTCGACGAGGACGAGGAACTGCGCCGGGTGGTGCCCGTGGTGCGCGGCCTCGCCGCCGAGGGCGTCACCGTCTCCGTCGACACCATGCGCGCCTCGGTCGCCGAACAGGCGGTCGCGGCGGGCGCGTTGCTCGTCAACGACGTCAGCGGCGGCCTCGCCGACCCGGCCATGATCCCGGCGGTCGCCGCCTGCGGCGCCCCGTTCGTCGTCATGCACTGGCGCGGCTTCAGCCAGGACATGAACAGCCGCGCGGTGTACGGGGATGTGGTCGCCGAGGTCGTCGCCGAGCTCCACGCGCGCGTGGCGGCCGTCGTCGCGGGCGGCATCGCCCCCGAGAAGATCGTCGTCGACCCCGGCCTCGGCTTCGCCAAGCAGGCCGAGCACGACCTGGCGCTCGTCGCCCACCTCGCCGACCTGCGCGCGCTCGGCCACCCGCTGCTCGTCGCGGCCTCCCGCAAGCGGTTCCTGGGCCATGTGCTCGCCGGGGACGGCTCCGGGCCGCCGCCCGCGCGCGAGCGGGACGCCGCCACGGCGGCCGTCTCCGCCATCGCCGCGCACGAGGGCGCCTGGGCGGTCCGGGTCCACGAGGTGCGGGCCACGGCCGACGCGGTGCGCGTCGCGCGCGCGGTCGAGGGAGCCACGTGAGTGCCCGTACGGACATCGAAGCGGTGGAGCTGGCCAACACCGCCTTCTACGAGACGCTGGAGCGCGGCGACTTCGACGAGCTCTCCGAGCTCTGGCTGAGCGCCACCGACGCCGGGGACACCGCGATCTCCTGCGTCCACCCCGGCTGGCCGGTGCTCTCCGGCCGCGGCGAAGTGCTCCGCTCGTACGCGCTGATCATGGCGAACACGGAGTACATCCAGTTCTTCCTGACCGATGTGAAGGTCGTCGTGCTGGCCGACACCGCCCTGGTCACCTGCACCGAGAACATCCTCAGCGGCGGCCCCGCCCAGGACGGCGGCGAGCTGGGGCCGCTGGTCGGCCAGCTCGTGGTGGCCACCAATGTGTTCCGCCGCACACCCGAGGGCTGGAAGCTCTGGTCCCACCACGGCTCGCCCGTACTGGCGGAAACGGGCGACGACGAGGATTGAAACGGGGGGCGCGGGGTAGGGGCGGGTACCAGTCCTGACGCCGTCTGTCCATAGCCCCCGTGGGCGAGCGTTGTCAGTGCCCGCAGGTAGATTCGATGGTGGGTAATGAGCCGCCCGCACGCGGCCGTGTCCCGTCTGACCAACGACAGCAGGAGTGATTCGCGTGGATCGTGTCGCGCTGCGCGGCCTCAAGGCCCGCGGGCACCATGGCGTCTTCCCCCGGGAGCGCGAAGAGGGCCAGACCTTCATCGTGGACCTGGTGCTGGGCCTCGACACCCGCCCCGCGGCGGCCGACGACGACCTGACGAAGACCGTGCACTACGGAGTGGTGGCCGAGGAGGTCGTGGACGTGGTCCAGGGCGAGCCGGTCGACCTGATCGAGACGCTGGCCGAGCGCATCGCCCAGCAGTGCCTGAAGCATGCCGGGGTGCAGCAGGTGGAGGTGTGCGTCCACAAGCCGGACGCGCCGATCACCGTCCCCTTCGACGACGTGACCATCACCATCACCCGGAGCCGAGTATGACTGTGTTCTCGCACGAGGGCCCGCAGAGCGACCCGACCGTACAGCCGGTGCCCGCCTCGGTGGTCGAGCAGGTGGACGCGGCCGACGTCACCCTGTCCAACCCGAAACGCGCCGTGATCTCCCTCGGCTCCAACCTCGGCAACCGCATGGAGACGCTCCAGGGCGCCATCGACGCGCTTGAGGACACCCCGGGCCTGCGGGTCAAGGCGGTCTCCCCGGTGTACGAGACGGAGCCCTGGGGCGTCGCCCCCGGCTCCCAGCCCTCGTACTTCAACGCGGTGGTCGTGGTGAAGACGACGCTGCCCCCCACCTCGCTCCTGGAGCGCGGCCAGGCCATCGAGGAGGCCTTCGACCGGGTCCGCGAGGAGCGCTGGGGCCCGCGCACGATCGACGTGGACATCGTTGCCTACGCCGATGTGATCAGCGACGACCCGGTCCTGACGCTCCCCCACCCGCGCGCCCACGAGCGGGCGTTCGTCCTCGCCCCCTGGCACGACGTGGACCCGGAGGCCCAGCTGCCCGGCCGGGGCCCGGTCGCCGAACTGCTCGCCGCGATCGGCCGCGAAGGCGTGCTGCCGCGCGCCGACCTGGAACTGCGCCTGCCCGAGTAGTCGTTAGGCTGCTGACGGCGGATAGGTTCTGGAGACGAAGGGCACTCTTTCGGTGAAACAACTGCGGCTGGGCGTACTGGCGGGACTGTTCGCCGTCGCCGGAGTGCTCTCCTGGGCCGGCGCCCGGCTGTGGGACTCGCTGGGCACCCTGCCGAGCGTCCCGCTGGCGGCGCCGATCGTGCTCGCGGTGATCGCGGTGGTCCTGTTCGCCACCGCGCTCTCCATCCGCGCCCGGCTGCGCGCCCAGCGCGAGCGCCGCCCGGGCGCCAAGGGCGTCGAGCCGCTGATGGCGGCCCGCGCCGTGGTCTTCGGCCAGTCCAGCGCCCTGGTGGCCGCGCTGGTCTCCGGAATGTACGGCGGCACCGGCGTCTTCCTGCTCGGCTCCCTGGACATCCCCGCCCGCCGCGACCAGGCGATCTACGCGGGCTTCTCGGTAGCGGCCGGCATCGCGGTAGTAGCGGCGGCGTTCTTCCTGGAACGAGTCTGCAAACTCCCGGAAGACGAGGACGAGGGCAAGGCGCCTGCGGCGCAGTAGGGGGCCCGGAGGGCCCTTTTAGGGGCGCGGGGAACTGCGCGACCAGCCCCCACCGGCCCGCAGCCAAACACCCACGCCCCCGGCGAACCCGCACCGCCCGGGGGGGCTACCGAGCCATGATCAGGCTCATGGCCTCCGCCCGAGTCGCCGCATCCCGCAACTGCCCACGAACGGCAGACGTAATGGTCTTCGCCCCGGGCTTACGCACACCCCGCATCGTCATGCACATGTGCTCGCACTCCACGACCACGATCACCCCACGCGGCTCAAGGATCTCCATGAGCGCGTCAGCGATCTGCGTGGTCAGCCGCTCCTGCACCTGCGGCCGACGCGCGTACACATCCACGAGCCGCGCCAGCTTCGACAGGCCCGTGATCTTCCCGTCCGACGACGGGATGTACCCGACGTGCGCCACACCCACGAACGGCACGAGGTGGTGCTCGCAGCTGCTCATGACCTCGATGTCCTTCACCAGGACCATCTCGTCGTGGCCGAGGTCGAACGTCGTCGTCAGCACGTCCTGCGGCTCCTGCCACAGACCCGCGAATATCTCCCTGTAGGCCCGCGCCACCCGCGCCGGCGTCTCGCGCAGACCCTCGCGGTCCGGGTCCTCTCCGACCGCGATGAGGAGCTCGCGCACGGCGTTCTCGGCCCGCTTCTCGTCGAACTCGCCGATACGGCCCTCGCCGTCCAGCGTCACCGGGTCGGTCATCTGTGCCTCGTTCCTCGTCACGTCTGCACGGGCGTACGAAAGCGCCGCGCCCCCACAGGCTAAAACCTGGGGGGCGCGGCGTGCATTCCGGGTCCGAGGAGCCGGGGGTCAGCTCTCGGGGCGGTCGTCCACACCCGGCAGCTGCTCGGTCGGGACCGAGTCCGTCGGGGCGGCACCGTTGGCGGTGGACGCTCCGTTGGTCAGCGCCAGCTCCCTGGGCGACAGGACCGGCGGGCGGGTCGACGGCGTACGCCGCGACGAGCCCGTCCAGGCCGGACGCGCGGGGCGCCGCACGATCGGGGCGAAGATCTCGGCGATCTGCTCCTTGCCCAGCGTCTCCTTCTCCAGGAGCTGCAGGACCAGGTTGTCGAGGACGTCACGGTTCTCGACCAGGATCTCCCACGCCTCGTTGTGCGCGGTCTCGATGAGCTTCTTGACCTCTTCGTCGACCAGCGCGGCGACCTCTTCCGAGTAGTCGCGCTGGTGCGCCATCTCACGGCCCAGGAACGGCTCCGTGTTGTCGCCGCCGAACTTGATCGCGCCGAGCCGCTCGGTCATGCCGTACTGCGTGACCATCGCGCGCGCGGTGGCCGTGGCCTTCTCGATGTCGTTCGCCGCGCCCGTCGTCGGGTCGTGGAAGACGAGCTCCTCGGCCGCGCGCCCGCCCAGCATGTACGCGAGCTGGTCGAGCATCTCGTTGCGCGTGGTCGAGTACTTGTCCTCGTCCGGCAGCACCATCGTGTAGCCGAGGGCACGGCCGCGCGACAGGATCGTGATCTTGTGGACCGGGTCCGAGTTCGGAGACGCCGCCGCGACCAGGGCGTGACCGCCCTCGTGGTACGCGGTGATCTTCTTCTCCTTGTCGGACATGATCCGGGTCCGCTTCTGCGGGCCCGCCACGACGCGGTCGATCGCCTCGTCCAGCATGTTGTTGTCGATCAGCTTCTGGTTGCTGCGCGCCGTCAGGAGCGCCGCCTCGTTCAGCACGTTCGACAGGTCGGCGCCGGTGAAGCCGGGGGTGCGACGGGCGACGGCCGAGAGGTCGACGTCCGGGGCGACCGGCTTGCCCTTCTGGTGGACCTTGAGGATCTCCAGACGGCCCTGCATGTCCGGACGGTCGACGGCGATCTGGCGGTCGAACCGGCCGGGGCGCAGCAGCGCCGGGTCGAGGATGTCGGGCCGGTTCGTGGCGGCGATCAGGATGACGCCGCCCTTCACGTCGAAGCCGTCCATCTCGACGAGCAGCTGGTTGAGCGTCTGCTCGCGCTCGTCGTGGCCACCGCCGAGACCCGCACCGCGGTGCCGGCCGACGGCGTCGATCTCGTCGACGAAGACGATCGCCGGGGCGTTCGCCTTGGCCTGCTCGAAGAGGTCGCGCACACGCGAGGCGCCGACACCGACGAACATCTCGACGAAGTCGGAACCGGAGATCGAGTAGAACGGCACGCCCGCCTCGCCCGCGACGGCGCGCGCGAGGAGCGTCTTGCCGGTGCCGGGCGGGCCGTACAGCAGCACGCCCTTGGGGATCTTGGCGCCGACGGCCTGGAACTTCGCCGGCTCCTGGAGGAACTCCTTGATCTCGTGGAGCTCCTCGACGGCCTCGTCGGCCCCGGCCACGTCCGCGAACGTCGTCTTCGGGGTGTCCTTGGTGATGAGCTTCGCCTTGGACTTCCCGAAGTTCATGACCCGGGAGCCGCCGCCCTGCATCTGGTTCATCAGGAACAGGAAGACGACGACGATGAGGACGAAGGGGAGCAGCGAGAGCAGGATCCCCACGATCGGGTTCTGCTTGGAGGGGGAGACCGTGTAGCCCTTGGTCAGATCCCCGCTGTCGAACTTGCCCTGCAGCTTGTTGGCCAGGCTCGTACCCTGGGCGTCGCCGATGTAGCTCGCCTGGATCTTGCCGCTGCCCTTGACCTTCTGGCCGTCCTTGAGGTCGACCTTGATGACCGACTCGTCGCCGGTGGTGATCTTGGCCTGTTCGACCTGGTTCTTGTCGATCGCCTGGACGACCTCGGAGGTGTCCACCGTCTTGTAGCCGCCCGACGAGCCGACGACCTGCATCAACACGACCACGGCGAGGACGGCCAGCACGATCCACATGACCGGCCCACGGAAGTATCGCTTCACGTCCATCCATACGGAGCGAGAACGCCCCGTCCCTCCTGCCCGTAGGTAAATGCTGCTGTGAGTAAAGACTGTTCTTCGGACGGTACCCCAGCATTGTCACCCGCGGCCGCAAGGGACGGCTGGCAAACCCGCCTTCCCAAGCTCCAACGCGGGAAGGGGGCTCTGGGTTCCCGGCCGGGTTGCCGGCTCAGCCGCCGTAGACGTGCGGAGCGAGCGTCCCGACAAACGGGAGATTGCGGTACTTCTCGGCGTAGTCGAGGCCGTAACCGACGACGAATTCATTCGGAATGTCGAACCCGATCCACTTCACGTCGATCGCGACCTTTGCGGCATCCGGCTTACGGAGCAGCGTGCAGACCTCAAGGGAGGCGGGCTCGCGGGATCCGAGGTTGGAGAGCAGCCACGACAGGGTGAGGCCCGAGTCGATGATGTCCTCGACGATCAGGACGTGCTTGCCCTTGATGTCGGTGTCGAGGTCCTTGAGGATCCGCACGACGCCGGAGGACTGGGTGCCCGCGCCGTAGGACGAGACGGCCATCCAGTCCATGGTGACCGGGGTGGACAGCGCGCGCGCCAGGTCCGCCATGACCATCACCGCGCCCTTGAGGACGCCGACGATCAGGAGGTCCTTGCCCGCGTACTCCGCGTCGATCTTCGCGGCCAGCTCGGCCAGCTTGGCGTCGATCTCTTCCTTGGTGATGAGCACCGACTGGAGGTCGGTGCCCATGTCCTTCTCGTTCACCCGGGCCACTTTCGTTGTACGTACGTGAGCTCAGCTCTGCCGGATGACCAGTCTGCCACCCTGGCGCCGCGCTTCGACGCGCCCGGGGAGGTTGATGGCCCGCTGGCCGCGCCAGCCCGTGATCAGGCGGTCGACCTCCTCGACATGGCGGGCGAAGAGCGAACCGGCGGGTGAACCGGCGTCGATGAGCGACGTGCGCAGCACCCGGCGCCGGACGGCGGGGGGCAGCGTGTACAGCTTCTGGCACACCAGCTCGCCCGCGTCGTCGCGGACGGAGGCGTCGGCGTCGGCGGCCCATGCGTCCAGGGCGTCGGCGTCGTCGCGGGAGAGCTCGGCGGTGCGGGCCAGCGCCTCCACGACGCCCTTGCCGAGCGCCTTCTCCAGGGCGGGCAGCCCTTCGTGGCGCAGCCGCGAACGGGTGTAGGCGGGGTCCGCGTTGTGCGGGTCGTCCCAGACGGGCAGCGACTGGACGAGGCAGGCCTTGCGGGCGGTCTGCCGGTCGATCTGGAGGAACGGGCGGCGGTAGCGGCCGCGCGTACCGGAGACGGCGGCCATGCCGGACAGGGAGCGGGTGCCGGAGCCGCGGGCGAGGCCGAGCAGCACCGTCTCCGCCTGGTCGTCGCGGGTGTGGCCGAGCAGGATCGCGGCGGCGCCGTGGCGCTCTGCGGCGGCGTCCAGGGCGGCGTAGCGGGCGTCCCGGGCGGCGGCCTCGGGCCCGCCCTCACGGCCCACGTGCACGGTGACGGCCTCTACGGGGTCGAGGCCGAGCGCGGTGAGCCGGACGGCGACCTCGGCGGCGCGCAGGTCCGAGCCGTGCTGGAGGCCGTGGTCGACGGTGATGGCGCCCGCGCGCAAGGAGAGCTTGCGGGATTCGAAGGCGAGGGCGGAGGCGAGCGCCATGGAGTCGGCGCCGCCCGAGCAGGCGACGAGGACCAGCGGGTCGCTCACGCGGCCCTCGCGCGCGTGGTCGCGGGGTGTTTCGGGGGAACGGGGAGCTTCGGGGATGTCGTGGGGTGCGACGGCCGCGTCCTGGAGGACGAGCGCGTCGCGCAGTACGTCGTGGAGTACGCGGCGGACCGCCAGGCGTATCGCCGCGACCGCAGGATGGGGACCCATGTCCGGTGCCCTTCGGTGAAGTTGGGGGGTGCCTCGGGACGAGGGAAAAGATCGGTCACACAGAGTGCGTAGATGGTGACAGAACCGAGCCGTTACCCGAGCATTGCACGCCTACCCATGCCCTACGGTCCCTCGGATGGGTGATCCTGCGCATTTCCGGGGGACACCAGTGGGCCCCGGGCCCATGGGTACCGTCGGCGCTGTTGTGGTCAGCCCTCCGTCTTGCGGTGCACCCGCGCGACCCAGTCCGCCGGTTTGGCGATCTCCGCCTTGGTCGGCAGTGTGTTCGGCGAGGTCCACACCCGGTTGAAGCCGTCCATGCCGACCTGCTCGACCACCGCCCGTACGAACCGCTCGCCGTCGCGGTACTGGCGCAGTTTCGCGTCGAGCCCGAGCAGCTTGCGCAGCGCCTGGTCGAGCCGCGAGGCGCCCTTGGCGCGCCGCTGCTGGAACTTCTCGCGGATCTCCGCGACCGAGGGCACGACCTGCGGCCCGACCCCGTCCATCACGAAGTCCGCGTGCCCTTCGAGCAGCGACATCACGGCCGTGAGCCGGCTCAGGATCTCCCGCTGGGCGGGCGTCTGCACCAGCTCGACCAGGGAGCGGCCGCTGTCGCCCTCCTCGCCCTCGGGGCGGCTGCCGGTGAGCGACTGGGCGGCCTCGCGCAGCCGCTCCAGGACGGTCATCGGGTCGACCTCGGTCTCGCCGAGGAATGACTGGATTTCGCCCTCCAGATGGTCGCGCAGCCAGGGCACGGCCGTGAACTGGGTGCGGTGGGTCTCCTCGTGCAGACAGACCCAGAGCCGGAAGTCGTGCGGGTCGACGTCGAGTTCGCGCTCGACGTGGACGATGTTGGGGGCCACGAGCAGCAGCCGGCCGCCGCCGTCCGCCCCGGCGGGCAGCTCCCGGGTGGCGGGTGCGAACGTCTCGTACTGACCGAGGACGCGCGAGGACAGGAAGCTCAGCAGCATCCCGAGCTCCACGCCGGTGACCTTGCCGCCGACCGCGCCGAGCACGGCGCCGCCCGGGCTGCTCCCCCGGCGCTCCTGCATCTTGTCGAGCAGCGGCTTCAGGACCTCCCTGAAACCCGCCACGTTGGCCTTGACCCAGCCCGCCCGGTCGACCACCAGGACCGGGGTGTCGGCCGGTTCGGCGCCCTCCGGGATCATCCGGGTGAACGCCCGCACATGTTCCTCGGCGGACTTGGCATGCCGGCGCAGCTCGGCGACGACGGCCCGCGCCTCGTCCCGGCTCACGTCGGGGCCCGGCCTCACCAGTCGGGTCGCGGTCGCCACCGCGAGGTTCCAGTCGACCATCTCGGCACCACCGATGCTCGTCATGCGTCAACCGTACGTTGTCCCCTCCTCCAGGGGAGGAGGGATGACGCCGGGCAGTTACGACGCGGGGCTCGGCGAGCCGCTGCGGCAGCCGCATCCGGCGAGGCGCGCGGCCAGCCGGTCGAGGGCGCGCTGGGCAGGGTCGGGGCCCGGGGTGTTCGCGGCCAGGAAGGCGAACGCCAGGAGATGGCCGTCGGCGTCGACGACCGTACCGGCGAGGGTGTTGACGCCGGAGAGCGTGCCGGTCTTGGCGCGGACCAGGCCCGTGCCGGACGAGCCCGCGCCGAAGCGGGCGCGCAGGGTGCCGGTGAACCCGGCGACCGGCAGCCCCGTCAGGACCGGGCGCAGCTCCGGACGGCCCGGGTCGGCGGCGCGCGCGAGGAGCCGGGTCAGCAGCTCGGCGGTGACCTTGTCGTCGCGGTCGAGACCGCTGCCGTCGGCGAACCGGGCGGCGGCGGCCTGCGGCAGGTCCAGCTTGGCGAGCCGGTCGGCGACCGCGCGCGAGGCGCCCTCGAAGGAGGCGGGCTGCCCGGCCGCGACGGCCGTCTGGCGGGCCAGCGCCTCGGCGATGTCGTTGTCGCTGTTCGTCAGCATCCGCTCGACCAGCGAGGACAGCGGCGCCGACAGCGTGCGGGCGACCTCGGCGGCGCCCTGCGGGGCCGCGGCGGGCCGGGGCGCGGCGGCCGTGATCCCCCGCTCCTTGAGCAGCGCCGCGAACGTACGGGCGGTGTCCCCGGCCGGGTCCCCCGTGCGCGGCGCGGGCCCGCTGTCGGAGCCGTCCGTACGCCCCTCGCCGGTCATCAGCGCGACGACCGGGGCGAGGTTCTCGTTCGGGCCGATGGGATGCGTCTCGGGGCCGCTGTAGCGCGAGACGTCGTACGTGAGGGCCGCCTCGGTGACGCCCCGGCCGCGCAGCACGCGCGCGGTGGTGTCCGCCAGGGCGCGCAGGCCGTCCTTGTCGAGCGTGGGGTCGCCGCCGCCGACGAGGGTGAGCGTCCGGCCGTCGGCCGGGGCCACGACGGTCGTCGCGATCCGGTGGTCGGGGCCGAGGGCGGAGAGCGCGGCGACAGCGGTGGCGATCTTGACGGTGGAGGCGGGCGTCATGGCGGCGTCCGCGCGCTCCCCGTAGAGCTGCTTGCCGGTCGCGGTATCGAACACGGCCGCGGCGGGCTGCGGGCCGAGGCCCGGCGCGTTCAGCAGCGGGGCGAGCGCCTGGGGCAGCCCGTCCTCAGAGGCGCCCGCAGGGGCGCTCAACGCGGCGAGCACGCCCCTCGCACTGGGCGCGGGCGCCGGTGCGGGGGGCGCCTGGCCGTGATGTGCGCCACCTGTCCGCTCACGGGCGCCGGCCCGGACGCGCTCGGCCGTACGCTGGCCGGAGTCCCATGGACCGGCCGCAGCCACCGCTCCGGCCGCCAGTGCCAGGCCTGCGGCAGCGGCACCCGCCATGAGCTGCCACGTCTTGGGTCCCGGCACCGAGGACCAGCCCCTTTCGCGATCACACACCTGCGTGAGGGACACTTAATCACCAGAACTGCGTCTTGCCGCGAACATGGCACACCGGGTCAGCACCGGCGGCCCATCCGGCTGAGTGTCCCGGGTCCGCCCGGGGGACGCAGGAACCGTCACAGCATGTGCTGATCATGGAGGAGAGCCACCCGTGGAGTTCGACGTCACCATCGAGATCCCGAAGGGTTCGCGGAACAAGTACGAGGTGGACCACGAGACCGGCCGGATCCGCCTGGACCGTCGACTCTTCACCTCGACCAGCTACCCGGCCGACTACGGCTTCGTCGAGAACACCCTCGGCGAGGACGGCGACCCGCTGGACGCGCTGGTCATCCTGGACGAGCCGACCTTCCCGGGCTGCCTCATCCGCTGCCGCGCCATCGGCATGTTCCGCATGACCGACGAGGCGGGCGGCGACGACAAGCTGCTCTGCGTGCCGGCCTCGGACCCGCGCGTGGAGCACCTGCGCGACATCCACCACGTGTCCGAGTTCGACCGCCTGGAGATCCAGCACTTCTTCGAGGTCTACAAGGACCTGGAGCCCGGCAAGTCCGTCGAGGGCGCCAACTGGGTCGGCCGCGCCGAGGCCGAGGAGGAGATCAAGGCCTCCTACAAGCGCCTTGAGGCGCAGGGCGGCGCGCACTGACGCGCCTTTGATCCACCACAGCGGGCGGTGCACCTTCCGGGGTGCGCCGCCCGCTGTCGTATGTGGTCATGCGCGCCCACATACTGGGCACACGCATACGTACTGAAGGGGCTGGAGGGAGGCACGGGGTGGCTGAGCAGCAGGCCGGGGCCGAGGACCGCAAGCCACCGTCCGACGAGGCGCGCAGCGCGTTCTCGCCCCCCGAGGGGGTGGAGCAGCCCGCACCGCCGGAGGAGGACGCGCCGACCTCCGAGTTCGCCCTGCCCGCCGGTGTCCCCGAGCCCGAGCCCGTCACCGAGCAGCCCGCCTCCGCCTTCGCGCCCCCGAGCACCTACTCGGCCCGCGAGGCGCCGTCCGCGCTGATCACCACCGCCGGGCTGCCGCTGGTGCGGCTCTCCAAGGACGCGCCCTGGCAGGACCGGATGCGCACCATGCTGCGGATGCCGGTGGGCGAGCGGCCGGTGCCCGAGTCGCCCCAGCGCTCCGACGAGACCGGCCCCGCCGTGCCGCGCGTGCTGGACCTGACCCTGCGTATCGGCGAGCTGCTGCTCGCGGGCGGGGAGGGCGCGGAGGACGTCGAGGCGGCGATGTTCGCCATCTGCCGCTCGTACGGCCTGGACCGCTGCGAGCCGACGGTGACCTTCACGCTGCTGTCGATCACGCATCAGCCGTCGCTGGTGGAGGACCCGGTCACGGCGAACCGGACGGTACGCCGCCGGGGCACCGACTACACGCGGCTCGCGGCCGTGCACCGCCTCGTCACGGACATGACCAACGCCGAGGAGCACGACGTCTCGCTGGAGGAGGCCTACCGCCGCCTCGCCGAGATCCGCCGCAACCGGCACCCGTACCCCGGCTGGGTCCTCACCACCGCGGCGGGCGGCCTGGCCGGTGCGGCCTCGGTGCTGGTCGGCGGCGGCGTGACGGTGTTCCTGGTGGCGGCGGCCGGCGCGATCCTCGGCGACCGGCTCGCCTGGCTGTGCGCGGCGCGCGGGCTGCCGGAGTTCTACCAGTTCGTGGTGGCGGCGATGCCCCCGGCGGCGATGGGTGTGGCGCTCAGCCTGCTCGGCTGGGATCTGCGGCCCTCGGCGGTGATCACCGGTGGGCTCTTCGCCCTGATCCCCGGGCGGGCGCTCGTGGCTGCCGTCCAGGACGGCCTGACCGGCTTCTACATCACCGCCTCGGCCCGCCTCCTGGAGGTCGCCTACTTCTTCGTGGCGATCGTGATCGGCGTGCTCACCGTGTTGTACGGGGGGCTCCAGGTCGACGCCAAGCTGAACCCGGAGGGGGCGCTGAGCCCCATCGAACGGCCCGTCGTGCAGACGCTCGCGTCGATGGTGCTGTGCCTGACCTTCGCCGTACTGCTCCAGCAGGAACGATCCACCGTGTGGATCGCGACGGTGAACGGCGGGATCGCCTGGGTGATCTACGCGTCGATCGCGGTCACCGCGAAGGGGTCGCCGATCATGGCGACGGCGGTGGCGGCGGGGCTCGTCGGCCTGTTCGGGCAGCTGCTCGCGCGCTACCGCAACACGTCCGCGCTGCCGTACGTGACGGCGGCGATCGGGCCGTTGCTGCCCGGTAGTGCCACGTACTTCGGCGTCCTTGCGATCGCGCAGAACCACCGTGACGTGGGGCTTGCCAGTATCGCCAAGGCGGCGGCGCTGGCGATGGCCATCGCCATCGGGGTGAATCTCGGGAGCGAGATGTCCCGGATGTTCCTGAAGGCGCCGGGAGCGGAGGCCCGGCGGGCGGCCAAGCGGACGCGGGGTTTCTGACGGTCGTTCGACTGCGGGCCGTCGTGGGCTGGTCGCTCCCCCAAGCTCTCGACTCCGCTCGAACAGGGGGGACCCCCACCGCGGCGGAGCCGCAAATGTCACAGCCCCGCGCCCCTGTAGGGCGCCCAGTACCGCACGAGCAGCCACAAGGTTGCCCGGCCCGACATACGCGCGCGTCAGCGCTTCGCGTGCCGCCTGCGCTGCGGCGGGCGGGGCTGCGTCGTCTCCGACCGGGCCTGGGCTCCCGGGCCCGCCTTCTTCGCCTTGCCGCGGGCCCGTAGGAACTCGATCGCGATCGGGATCACCGAGATCAGCACGATCGCGACCAGCATCAGCTCGATGTTCTTGTGGACGAACTCGACGTTGCCCAGCGCCGCGCCCAGCAGCGTCACGCCCGCGCCCCACAGCGCGCCGCCGATCAGGTTGAACGTGATGAAGGAGCGGTAGTTCATCCGGCTCACGCCCGCGATGATCGGCGTGAAGGTCCGGACGATCGGTACGAAGCGGGCCAGGACCAGGGACTTCGGGCCGTACTTCTCGAAGAACTCGTGGGCCTTCTCCACGTTCTCCTGCTTGAACAGCTTGGAGTCCGGCCGGTTGAACAGGGACGGGCCGACCTTGCGGCCGAACAGATAGCCCACCTGGTCGCCGAGCACGGCCGCGGCCACGACCAGCAGGCACACCAGCCACAACGGGGTGCCGATCTTGCCGGTGGTGACCAGCAGGCCGGTGGTGAAGAGCAGCGAGTCGCCCGGCAGGAAGAAGCCGATGAGCAGGCCCGACTCGGCGAAGACGATCACCAGCAGACCGGCCAGCCCGAAGGACGTCAGCAACTGGTCGGGGTCCAGCCAGCTCGGACCGAGTGCGAGGTTGGTCACGGGTTCCGGGCTCCTGGGTCAGGGGTAGGGAGGCGACAAGTGCGTAAGCGCGCGTTGACGGGCCAAAGTTATCAACGCGTTCGGCTCAATCCAGGTTCCGGAGTGCGCCTGGGGATGCGCTGTGCTCTGACCGGTACAAAGCTGTGTCCCAGGATCTCCCCGCAGGACCCCGGCAGGACCCCCAGGAGGAAGACGAAGATGGGCATCGAGGATTTCGGCGGCGGGCAGGGTGCGCAGTCCGACGTACTGGTCGTGACCACGAACGACGTACCCGGCTATCAGGTCCAGCAGGTCATCGGCGAGGTCTTCGGCCTCACCGTGCGCTCCCGGCACATCGGCAGCCAGATCGGGGCCGGCCTGAAGTCGATGATCGGCGGTGAGCTGAAGGGGCTGACGAAGACCCTGGTGCAGACCCGGAACCAGGCCATGGAGCGGCTGGTGGAGCAGGCACGCGCGCGTGGGGCGAACGCGGTCCTCATGATGCGCTTCGACGTCACGGAGGCGGCCGACGTCGGCACGGAGGTCTGCGCGTACGGGACGGCCGTGGTGATCACGAAGCTCTGACGCGAGGGGATCACGGGCCGAACCCGGCCGAGCCGAGCGGAGCTACCCGAAAGGACCGGACATGGCGCTGCACCGAGGCGGCGACAAGGACCAGGAGCGCGACAAGGAGGGCGGGCGGCTCGCCCTCAACCCGTTCTACGGGGACGCCGACCCGGTCGGCTCCATGACGTCCGCGCCGCCCCGGCACCGGCTGCCGGACCGGCCGATGGTCCCGTCGACGGCGTACCAGATCGTCCATGACGAGTTGATGCTGGACGGCAACTCCCGGCTGAATCTGGCCACTTTCGTCACCACCTGGATGGAGCCGCAGGCCACGGTGCTGATGGCGGAGTGCCGCGACAAGAACATGATCGACAAGGACGAGTACCCGCGTACGGCCGAGCTGGAGCGGCGGTGCGTGGCGATGCTCGCGGATCTGTGGCACGCGCCGGACCCGGCCGGGGCGGTCGGCTGCTCGACGACGGGGTCGAGCGAGGCGTGCATGCTGGCCGGGATGGCCCTGAAGCGGCGCTGGGCGAAGAAGAACGCGGACCGCTATCCCGGCCGGGACGCCCGTCCCAACCTGGTGATGGGCGTCAACGTCCAGGTCTGCTGGGAGAAGTTCTGCGCCTTCTGGGAGGTCGAGGCGCGCCAGGTCCCGATGGAGGGCGGCCGCTTCCACCTCGACCCGCAGGCCGCGGCCGAGCTCTGCGACGAGAACACGATCGGCGTGGTCGGTGTGCTCGGCTCGACCTTCGACGGATCGTACGAGCCGATCGGGGAACTCTGCGCGGCGCTCGACGCGTTGCAGGAGCGTACGGGGTTGGATGTGCCGGTCCATGTGGACGGCGCGTCCGGGGCGATGGTGGCGCCCTTCCTGGACGAGGACCTGGTGTGGGACTTCCGGCTGCCCAGGGTCTCGTCGATCAATACGTCGGGGCACAAGTACGGGCTCGTGTACCCCGGGGTGGGCTGGGCGCTGTGGCGTTCGGCGGCGGAGCTCCCGGAGGAGCTGGTGTTCCGGGTGAACTATCTGGGCGGCGACATGCCCACGTTCGCGCTGAACTTCTCGCGGCCGGGGGCGCAGGTGGTCGCGCAGTACTACACGTTCCTGCGGCTGGGGCGGGAGGGGTTCCGGGCGGTGCAGCAGACCACGCGGGACGTCGCGCGGACGCTGGCGGCGGAGGTGGAGGCGCTGGGGGACTTCGAACTGCTCACGCGGGGCGACGAGTTGCCGGTGTTCGCGTTCACGACGGCCGCGGAGGTGAAGCGGTACGACGTGTTCGATGTGTCGCGGCGGCTGCGGGAGCGGGGGTGGCTGGTGCCCGCGTATACGTTCCCGCCCAACCGGGAGGATCTGTCGGTGTTGCGGGTCGTGTGCCGCAACGGGTTCTCTTCCGACCTTGCGGCGATGCTGGTGGAGGATCTGGGGCGGTTGCTGCCGGAGCTGCGGCGGCAGTCCGGTCCTTTGGACCGGGATGAGTCGGTGGCTACCGCGTTCCACCACTGAGCCGCGCGCTCGGCGGGGGGCGTGGTCGTTTGGCTGCGGGCCGTCTTGGGCTGGTCGCGCAGTTCCCCGCGCCCCTTATCGGGTGCGCTTTGGTCTGCGAGCCGGTGGGGCTGGTCGCGACCGCCCGGCGGAGCCCCGGTGGCCCTCAAGTGCTCGCGTACGGGTTTTCCTCGTCCTCGCCCAGTACGCCCACGAACGGGGCGCCCTCCCCCGCGAAGACGTACGCGCCGGACTCGATTCGGGTGATCAGGCCTCGGGTCCATTCCGCGTCCGCGTCCGCCGAGTGGAGCCACATGTTCATGATCTCGCCGATGTGGCCCAGCGACTGGGGGCCGTCCGCCGGGGTGTAGTAGTCGGTCACCGAGATGCGCCATGCCGCCAGTTTCTCCAGGCGTACGCGCAGGAGCGCCACCACCTCGTCGCGCGGGAGGTCGACCATGAAGCCGATGGCCGCCGACAGGAGGTCCATCTTCTGGTCGTACGACGTCAGCGCCGTACGCAGGAGTTTCAGGAACTCCTCGCGGCCGGCGTCCGTCAGCTCGTACTCGGTGCGGGGCGGGCCGCCCGCCGTGCTCGGGGCGGTCTCATGGGCGTGCAGCACGCCCTGCTTCGCCATCTGCTTCAGCGCGTGGTAGATCGAACCGGGCTTGGCGTTGGACCACTCGTGGGCGCCCCAGTACTCCAGGTCGTTGCGGACCTGGTACCCGTGCGCCCGCCCGTGCTGGCGGACCGCGCCGAGCACGAGGAGGCGGATCGTCGACATGCGTTCCAGGCTATGCCCCCGGGCACGGGCCCCCGCGGACAACCTCGGACGCCTCCGCAGTCGCACTCAGAACGGGAAGCGGCTCCTCCCGTGCTGGACCGAGATCCACTTCTGCGTCGTGAACGCCTCGATCGTCGAGTCGCCGTTGAGGCGGCCGAGGCCCGAGTACTTCTCGCCGCCGAACGACACCAGCGGCTCGTCCTGGATCGTGGAGTCGTTGACGTGGATCATCCCGGTGACGATCCGCTTCGCGAACCGCACACCGCGCTCCACGTTGGCGGTGTGGACGGCGCCGCTCAGTCCGTACGGGCTGTCGTTGGCCATCCGTACCCCCTCCTCCTCGCCGTCGAAGGAGAGCAGCAGCACCACCGGGCCGAAGATCTCCTGGCGCAGCAGCGGGGAGTCGTCGGGCAGGCCGGTCAGGACGGTCGGCTCGACGAGGTTGCCGCGCGTGCGGCCCCGTACGAGTGCGGTGGCGCCCTCGGCGACGGCCTGTTCGACCAGTGAGGTCAGCGCGTCCGCCTGGAAGTTGTTGATCACCGGGCCGATGTCGGTCGCCGGGTCGGACGGGTCGCCGGTCTTCAGGGCCAGCACGCGCGCGACGAACTTCTCGGTGAACTTCTGCTCGATGCTGCGGTCCACCAGCACCCGGTTGGCGGCCATGCAGACCTGCCCCTGGTACACGAAACGACTGAAAACCGCCGCCTCGACCGCGTAGTCGATGTCCGCGTCCTCAAGGACCACCAGCGCGCTGTTGCCGCTGAGTTCGAGGATCGCCCGCTTGAAGTGGCTGCCCGCGACGGCGGCCACATGGCGGCCGGTGCGGTCGGAGCCCGCGAACGAGATCACCTTGGGCACCGGGTGCTCTATCAGCGCGTCGCCGATCTCGGCGATATCCGTGACCAGCACGTTCAGCAGCCCGGCGGGCAGACCCGCGTCCTCGAAGATCTTGGCGATGAGCCCGCCGCCGACCACCGGCGCGTTCTGATTCGGCTTGATGACGACGGCGTTGCCGAGCGCGAGGGCGGGTGCGACCGACTTCATCGTCACCAGGAACGGGAAGTTGAAGGGGCTTATCACCCCGACGACGCCGACCGGCAGCCGGTAGACGCGGTTCTCCTTGCCGTCGACCGGGGAGGGCAGGATGCGGCCCTCGGGGCGTATCGCCAGCTGTATCGCCTCGCGCAGGAACTCCTTGGCGAGGTGCACCTCGTAACCGGCCTTGAGGCGGGTGCCGCCCAGTTCGGTGACGATGGCCTCGACGATCTCGGACTCGCGCTCCTCGGTGATCCGCAGGGCGCGCTCGAAGACCAGTCTTCGGCTGTAGGGGTTGGTCGCGCCCCAGCCGGTCTGGGCCCGCTCGGCCGCGCGATAGGCCTGGTCGACCTCGTCCACCGTGGCGACCGTGATGGCTGCGAGCTTCTCCCCGTTGTACGGATCGAAGTCGATGATGTCCCAGGACCCACTGCCGGTGCGCCACTCGCCGTCGATGTACTGGTGGGCCAGGTCGGTGAAGAAGGACATGCCATCCCTTACTGCTGCCACTGCGCCGCCACCGTGTCCGTCGCGAACGGGTTCGTCGTCGCGTCCACTGTGTCCCCCGCTTCTGGTGCACAACCCTGATGTGACGTCATCGTACTGACGTATCAGATGAGTTGGAGTAGTCCACGGAGAAGATCGCGGCTCTCCTCGGGCCCCGGGCTGTCCTTCTGGAGGCGTTCCATCGCCCTTTCGTACTGGGCGACCTCCTCGGGCTTGTCCAGGTAGAGCGAGCTGGTGAGCTGCTCCAGGTACACGATGTCGGAGAGGTCCGACTCGGGGAAGCGCAGCAAGGTGAACGCCCCGCTCTCGCCCGCGTGGCCGCCGAAGCTGAACGGCATGACCTGGAGGGTCACGTTCGGCTGCTCGGACACCTCGATGAGATGTTTCAACTGGCCGCGCATCACGTCCCGTTCGCCGTACGGGCGGCGCAGCGCGGCCTCGTCGAGCACCGCGTGGAACTTCGGGGCGCGCTCGGAGACGAGGGCCTTCTGGCGCTCCAGGCGCAGGGCCACGCGGCGGTCGATCTCCGCGTGCGACCCGTTCGGCATGCCGCGCTTGACGACGGCGTGCGCGTACGCCTCGGTCTGCAACAGGCCGTGCACGAACTGCACTTCGTAGATCCGGATGAGCGAGGCCGCCCCCTCCAGACCGATGTACGTCTGGAACCAGCCGGGCAGCACGTCGCCGTAACTGTGCCACCATCCCGCGATGTTGGCCTCTTTCGCCAGCCCCAGGAGCGACGCGCGCTCGGCGTCGTCGGTGACCCCGTAGAGCGTCAGCAGGTCTTCGACATCCCTTGCCTTGAAGCTCACCCGCCCCAACTCCATACGACTGATCTTCGACTCGGACGCCCTGATCGAATACCCGGCGGCCTCACGGGTGATGCCCCGGGACTCGCGCAGGCGCCTGAGCTGTGAGCCCAGCAGAATGCGCCGGACCACCGACCCGCTCGACTCTCCTGCGGTCACTTCGCTGTCCCTCCCCAACCGACGGTGCACGGCAGTCTGCCACCAAAACGCTTCACCCCGTACTCAATCGATTACGGAAATGGTCAAGCTCAGAAATCGGCCTCGGGAAGAAATGAGCAACAATCACCACGGGGTTGGACAGGTCCGGCGCGTGCACGTGCATCTGCCCTTGCATCAGGAGCGGGCATTCGGAACCATGGTCCCCGCGCACCTGCGTGCTCGTCTTGTGTCCTGCTGTGTCCTGCGTTCTGTTCTGCTGTACGCCACGTTCGCCTGTACCGCCACGGCCGCGAATCCCGGGAGTGCCTCGCATGGGGACGAATGGATCGACCATGCTGGAGCCGTTGGAGCCTTTAAGGCAGGCCCTCCCGCCCATCGACCCGTCCGCCGTGGCCAGTTCCGCCTCCTGTGCGCTGCCCGCCCGCTATGAAGCGGTGCGCGGCGCCAGACAGTTCACCAAGAAGACACTCGGCCAGTGGGACCTGACGGAGCGGTTCGACGAAGTGGCCCTGGTCGTCTCGGAACTCGTCACCAACGCCCTGCGCCACGCGCTGCCCGCCGACACCGCCCGCGAGCCGGACGCGCCGCCCGTGCGGCTGCATCTGATGCGCTGGACCAGCCGGCTGGTGTGCGCGGTGCGCGACCCCAGTGTGGACAGCCCGTCCTCGCCCGGCTCGGACGACTGCGACGCGGAGTCGGGGCGCGGCCTGTTCCTGGTCGACTCGTTCAGCGACTCCTGGGGCTGGCACCCGCTCACCGGCACGCTGAGCGGCAAGGTGGTCTGGGCCTTGTTCCGGCTCCAGCCGGTCGAGTGAGAGCACCGCGCAGTACTGACTGACCCGACTGAACCGGCCGTCCCGCGCGGGGGCGGCCGGTTTTCTTTGCTTCGTACGACAAATGGATCAATCGGCGGCTGATCAGTCCACGATCAGGTGGTCGAACTCGCCGTCCTTGATGCCGAGGAGCATCGCCTCGATCTCCGCCCGGGTGTAGACCAGCGCGGGTCCGTCCGGAAACGTCGAGTTGCGGACGGCGACCCTTCCTCCCGACAGCCTGGCGAACTCCACACAGGTTCCCTGGGAGTTGCTGTGCCGGCTCTTCTGCCAGACGACACCGTGAAGCTCTGTTGCCGCCATGCCGTTGTACGCGTGGTGCAAGGTCGCTCCCGGGGGATGTGCAGACGTACATCTGTGAAAGGTCAACTGCCCCGGATCATAGCCGTGTTCACATGCGTCTGCATGAGCATATGCACGTGCACGCGGGGTGCTCGGGCCGTTACAGTCATTTCGCGTACGCTCCGGGGCACGTCCACGGCGTACGAGCGCGGGCCCTTCCCCTAAGAAGAGACGCCTGCCGGGCCCCTCTGGTTCAAACCACCGGGCGACGGCGGGAGCAACGTGGTGAAGGCCACTGGCTGGTAGCTTGTCGCGGTCCGGGAAGCGTGGAAGCAAGGGGATTTCGCAGTGCGCAGGCATGTACGTACCGGGGCGGGCGCCGTGGCGCTGGCCGCCTGTCTCGCCCTGGCCGGGTGCTCCAGCTCAAGCAGCGGCGGCGACAAGCCCAAGGACAAGAACACCGGCGGCACGCAGAGCGCGAGCCCCAGCGGCAGCGGCGGCGGCCAGAGCGGCGGCGGCCAGAGCGGCGGTGACAGCGCCAAGGTGAGCGCCAAGGACATCGCCGGGGCCTGGGCGACGATCGCGAACGGCAAGCCCACCGCTCTGGTGATCAGCGGGACGACCGTGGCGCTCGGCGGCGAGCACACGTGCACCGGCAAGGTCAACGACAACGGCATGGCGATGATCGAGCTCAAGTGCGCGGACGGCAACACCGAACGCGTCGCGGGCATGCCCAAGCTGAGCGCGGACGGCAAGACGCTCACCGTCAAGTGGGAGAGCGGGACGACGGACAAGTTCGCCAAGTCGGCGCTGGACGGCAAGCTCCCGACCAGCGTGCCGACGACCGGGCTGCCGACGCCCTGATCCTGGCCCCGTCTAGGTTCCCGAACTCCCGGAACTGCCGGAACTGCCGGACGGTTCGGCGTCCTTCACGGACATCGGCGGGGCGGGCGCGGTGAGCGCTTCGGAGAAGTCGTCCAGGGAGCGGAGCAGCAGACCCGCTCCCTTGCGTACGACGCGGTCCGGAACGCCCTCCCCGTCCCACGCCGCCAGCGCCCGCTCGACCTCGTCCCAGGCCGGGACGCGCCGCTCCCGTACCGCCTTCGCGCCCCCCTCGGTGGCGCGGCGCAGCGCGTCGGCGTACGCGGCGGCGGCCGGGACCGGGGTCGCGCCCCTCTCCGGCACATGCGCCTCCATCAGCATCGCGATCCGGCCCAACTGGCTCACCGCGTGCGCGGCTTCCTCGGCGGCGGCGCGGGACAGGCCCCGGTGGCGTACGGGCTCGTGGGTGGCGCGGTCGTGCGCCTCCTGCCAGGCGATCCGGGCCGCGCGGGTGGCGAGCAGCGCCCGGCGCACCTCGTCGGCGGGGGCCGCGGGGTCGGCGTAGCGGGTGACGACGGCGGCCGCGTACCGCCCGCAGGCGGCCAGCCAGTCGGCGAGCCGGGTGCGCAGCCGGGGCGTCTCCCAGGCCGGGTACAGGGCGTACGAGGCCATCGCGAGCAGACCGCCGAGCAGGGTGAGCAGCACCCGGTCGGGCACGGTCTGCGTCCAGCGCAGCCCGCCCATGCCGAGCAGGAAGACCACATACGCGGACACGCAGGCGCTGGCCGCCGCGTATCCCGTACGCATCAGCAGATACATCAGGAACGCGCAGAGCACCGCGAGGGCGGCGGAGAGCGCGGTGCCGGGGTGAGTGAGCCGCACGATCCCGGTGGCCAGGGCGACGCCGACGAGGGTGCCGCCGAAGCGGGCGACCGCGCGCGAGTACGTCTGGGAGAAGTCCGGGCGCATCACCATGACGGAAGCCATCGGCGCCCAGTAGCCGTGGCCCAGCGGCAGGGCCTTGGCCAGCAGATATCCGGCGGCGGCGACCGCGGTGACGCGCACCGCGTGCCGGAAGACCGGGGAGTCGCGGCGGCCGCATTCCGTACGCATGGTGCGCAGGGCGAGCGGGACGAGGCGGGGCAGGGTGGGCCGCAGCAAGGGCTCGGACCCGGCGCCTGCGGTGCCCGCGGCCGTCTCCACCACGTCGCCGAGCAGCGCGGTCAGCCGGGTCGCGGCGCGGTAGGCGGGGCCGGAGAGGATCGCGCCGGTGTCGGGCGTACGCAGCGCGGCCTCGGCGGGGGCGGGGATGTCGACGGCCACGCCGTGCCGGATGGCGCGGGCGGCCGCGTCGAGCACGGAGGCGGCGGCGCCGAGCAGTTCGCGCACCCGGTCGCGCTCGGGGCCCTCGTCCGGCACGCCCAGCGCCGGGTCGGCGAGCGAGGCCAGGACCGGGCGGATCCGCTCGGCGACGCCCCGGGTGCCGTGCAGCTGGGCCGGGCGGCGACGGGCCTCCCGGGGCGTGACGGCGGCGGCGAGGCGGGCGGTCATCAGGGGCTCGGGGTCGAACGGGGCGCGGGGGTCGTGCCGGAGCCTGCGGGCGTAGTCGGCCTCGGCGGCGAGGGCGTCGGCGAGCGCGTCGCGCTGGGCGCCCCAGCGGCGTACCGGGACCAGCACGATGAGCGCGGCCTGCACGACCCCGCCGAGCGCGATCATCGCGGCGTGGCCGGCGGCGGTCGCGAGGTCGGTGGGGAGGGTGACGGTGACGAGCATGATCGCGACGTTCGAGGACGCGATGATGCCCACGGTCGGGCCGACGGCCCAGGCCAGTCCCGACGCGAACGTCCACGCGGCGAGCAGGAGCAGGAAGAACGGGGAGTGGGCGCCGACGAGGTAGCCGAGGAAGGTGGAGAGCGCGAGGCTGGCGCCGGATGCCAGGGCCAGTACGGGGCGGGGGCGCCAGCTGCGCTGGAAGGTGGCGACGGCCGCCTGGAGGGCGCCGAAGGCGGAGCTGACGGCTGCGGTCGGGCCGAGCAGTACGAGGCTTGCCCCGACGACGAGGGCCAGTCCTGCCGCGCCGCGCAGGGCGATGGCCGGCTCCAGCCGCCTGCGCTCCACGGTCAGGCCCGAGCGGGCGGTGTGCTTGATCGAACTGACCCAGGCCATGGCCAGAGCCTAGGACATCTCCCCCACCCCGCCCGTTCCCTCAACCCTCCGGGGGGTGGGCGGGGGTAAGGGTGGTCTCCCGGGGGCTCCGCCCCCGGACCCCTGGGCGGGGCCTGCGGCCCCTGCACCCCTTCGGCTGCGGACCGTGCTGGGTTGCTCGCGCAGTTCCCCGCGCCCCTTAGATGGGCCCTTCGGGCCCTCCTGTAGGGGCGCGGGGCTGTGACATATGCGGCTCCGCCGCGATGGGGGTCCCCCCTGTTCGAGCGGAGTCGAGAACTTGGGGGAGCGACCAGCCCCCACCGGGTCGCAGACGAAACGACAACCGCCGCAGGCGGAAACGGGGTTCGGGGCGCAGCCCGAGCAGTGGCCGTCAGGGGGTTGGGGGGAGCGCGCCCCGGGACGGGGTGCGGTGGGCGCGGTCCGCCGCAGCCGTGCCGTCCTGCCACCCCGCCGCATCCGTCGCCCCCCGCACCCGCGCCCGCACCGTCCGCGGAAACATCTCGTCCGCGCGGTCGGCGACCGCCACCGCGCGCGTGGCGAGCACCGGGAGGAGGCTGTCGTCGGCGCGTTCGGCGGACTCCTCCACCTGCCGGGCCGTGGCCGCGAGCAGGTCGCCCAGACGGTGCGCGTAGGCCAGCAGGAACGACTGGCGGAACGTCTTCGTGCGCTTGCGCCCACCCGCCCGCTGCGCGGCCTCCGCGCGCGTCATCGCCGCCGTCCCCTGCACGAGGAGCGAGGTGTAGAGCAGCTCCACCGCCTCCAGGTCGGGTTCGAAGCCGACGACCGTGGAGAAGCCGAGCTCGCCGTTCCACACCGCGCGGCAGTGGTTGGCCGAGGCGACCGCGTCGAGCAGGATCGCCTTGGACGTCTCGTACGGCGCGTCCACCCCGATCCGGCACGCCCCCGGCCCGTCCGCGCTCCGCCCGCCCGCCGCGAGCACCGCCTCGTCGATGCTGTGCAGCGCCATCAGCTCCTGCGCCTTGGCGCTCAGCGCCTCCGCCTCGTCCGGGAACTCGGTCCGTTCCGCCTTCACCAGCAGCGCCCGGATCCGCGTCAGCGCCTTCGGCTCGCCGTGCGGCGGCGGCGCGTGCACGGTGGCGCCCGGCACCGGCCCCACCGGCTCGATCGCGGGCAGCCGCAGCAGCAGCCGGTAGAGCTCCAGCACGGTCGTCGCGCGCGTGAAGCGGTCCTCCGCCCGGCCGGACGGCTCCGGCTCGGCGAGCGCGTCCACCTGCTCCCGCCAGCGCGGCGGCACCTGCGCGTACCGCCCCAGCTGTACGCGTACGAGCTCGCCCGCCAGCCGTACGTGCGGCTCCGCCAGTTCGCGGCGGACCATCCGGATCACATCCGCCGGCTGCCAGCCCCGCTCCCACGCCTGAGTGATCAAGTCATGGCCCCGCAGGGCGAGTTCCGTGTCGCAGGACGGGTCGGCGGCCAGCAGCGAGGCGCCCGTGTCCAGGCCCGCGTCCGTCTGCGCGTACAGCGCCGCGGCCAGCGCCCGCTCGACCGTCGTTCCCCCCGCGTGCCCCGCTGACATCGAAGTGTCTCCCTTTGCGTATCCGTGCGCGCCGCGCTCACCAGGGCATTGTCAGTGCCCGGTGTCACACTCGCACTCGTGGACGGAAAGTGGGCAATCGACCCCACCGAGGACGGCGGCGCGCGGCTCGTCGCCCTCGGGCGGGACGGGCTGCCCGAGGGGGCCGTGGTGCACGAGGGCGACCTGGCGGCCGCCGTGCGGTCGCGGCCCGAGGTGACGCGCTGGGTGTGGCGATCGACCGCCGACATCTATCCGCGCCTGCTCGCCGCGGGCGCGCGCGTCGAGCGGTGTTACGACATCGAGGCCGCCGAACTGCTGCTCCTGGGCCACGAGGGGCGGCTCGGCGAGCCGCGTTCGGCGGCGGCCGCGTGGGCCCGGCTGCACCGCCTCCCGGTGCCGCCGGATCCGCCCGCCCGGGCCGCCGAGCCCGGCCGCCAGTCCCCGCTCTTCGAGCCGCCGAGCGGCACCTCCCCGCCGCTGGAGGCGCTGGTCGAGGTGTACGCGGACCAGCACAGGCGGCACGACGCGGCGGCGCACCCCGGCCGGATGCGGCTGCTCACCGCGTCCGAGTCCGCCGGGACGCTGGTCGCGGCGGAGATGAACCGGGCGGGCCTGCCCTGGCGCGCGGACGTGCACCGCGAGGTGCTGCACGGCCTGCTCGGCGAGCGGTACGCGGGCGGTGGCGAGCCCCGGCGTCTGGCCGAGCTCGCGGACGAGGTGTCGGCCGCGTTCGGCCGCCGGGTGCGGCCCGATCTGCCCGCCGACGTCATCAAGGCGTTCGCGGAGGCCGGGATCCGTATCACCTCGACCCGGCGATGGGCGCTGGAGGAGATCGACCACCCGGCCGTCGCGCCGCTGGTCGCGTACAAGAAGCTCTACCGGATCTGGACCGCGCACGGCTGGAGCTGGCTGCAGGACTGGGTGCGCGACGGCCGCTTCCGCCCGGAGTACACCCCGGGCGGCACGGTGAGCGGCCGGTGGACCACCAACGGCGGGGGCGCCCTGCAGATCCCCAAGGTCATACGGCAGGCGGTCGTCGCCGACGAGGGCTGGCGGCTGGTGGTCGCGGACGCCGACCAGATGGAGCCGCGCGTGCTCGCCGCCATCTCCCGCGACCCGGGGCTGATGGAGGTGGCCGGTCACGACGGCGACCTGTACACATCGCTGTCCGACCGCGCGTTCTCCGGCGACCGCGAGCACGCGAAGATCGCGCTGCTCGGCGCGATCTACGGCCAGACGTCCGGCGACGGCCTGAAGAACCTCGCCGCGCTGCGCCGCCGCTTCCCGAAGGCCGTGGCGTACGTCGACGACGCGGCGAAGGCGGGCGAGGAGGGCCGACTCGTACGGACGTGGCTCGGGCGGACCAGTCCGCCGGCGGCCGGTGCGGGCGAGGACGGCGAGGCGGGGCTGCCCCAGGAGGGCGGCGAACTTCCCTCACAGGACGGCGAGTTCACCCCGGGCCACGCGTCGAGCAACGCGCGCGCCCGGGGCCGGTTCACCCGTAACTTCGTCGTCCAGGGCAGCGCCGCCGACTGGGCGCTGCTGCTCCTCGCCGCGCTCCGCCAGGAGCTCTCGGCCGCCGGGATGCGGGCCGAGCTCGTCTTCTTCCAGCACGACGAGGTGATCGTGCACTGTCCTCGCGAGGAGGCGGCGGCTGTGGTGACGGCGATCCGCTCGGCGGGTGAGCTGGCCGGGCGGATCGCCTTCGGGGACACGCCCGTTCGGTTTCCGTTCACCACGGCGGTGGTGGAGCGGTACTCCGAGGCGAAGTGACGCATCGCTGAGGTGCGGGTTTCGGGTGCGGGTCGGTGGGGGCTGGTCGCGCAGTTCCCCGCGCCCCTCAAGCGGGCCCTTCGGGCCCCCCAACACCTACCTCAGCATCGCCCACTTCTTGTCCAGCGCTATCGCCCTCAGCTGAGCCATCGTCAGGGCGGGGGCCTCACGCGTGGCCGGGGAGTTCTGGTTGCCCGTGTTGAACGCGCTGACGACCACCCGCAGGCCCGTCGAGCGGACCGAGTCGACCGTCCACCACACCACACCCGCGCCGCCCTTCTCGCCCGGGCGCTTGTCCTCGCCCACCCGGGTGCCGTCGGGCAGGGTCGACACGGGTTCCGGGAGCGGTACGTCCTTCATCCCGGGCTGGACGTTGATCTCGACGAGGCTCTTGCCCTTGCCGTCGTTCACGACCACGAACGCGTAGCCGCTCTGGCCGCCCTTGTCCTCGACCGTGAGCCCCTTCGGCATCGAGGCGGTCAGCTCCCGCTGCATCGCCGCCGCGCTCGGCTCGTCGTGCGGCACCCGCTCCCGGCTCGGCACCTTCGCGCCCGCCATGACCTGCTTCCACACCTCGGCGGTGACCAGCGCCTTCATCCGCTCCCCGGTCAGCGGCGGGTTGACCCGGCTGACCGTGGCGCCCTTCTCGGCGGGCGCGTTGTACTCGCTCGCGTCCACCAGTACGCCCTTCGGCGTGAGCAGCGTGGCCCGCCAGTTCTTGGTCTCCTCGTGGCGGTCGGGGTACTCGTACCCCTGCAGGAACATGTACTTGGAGCCGTCCGGCAGCACCTCGGCCGCGCACTGGTCGTAGTCCACGATCGCCTTGGACGGGCAGGTCACGAACTGCGCGGCGCTCTGGCCCGCGGGGTCGACCGTGCTCAGCGCGATCCCGACGGCCGCCGCGCCCTTGCCGTCGTCGAGGACGACCGACGCGGTCGGCGAGGCGAACGTGTCGCCCGGGCCCGTGCCCCGGCCCGTCTCCTGGCTGGTCTTCCCGGGCGGAAGCAGCGCCTTGAGGTTCTTGATCATCTGGTCGGAGGTGACCACCACCCCGTCGGGGAGCGAGGGCTTCGGCGGCGCCGCCACAGGCGCGGTCGCGCCGGAGCCGGAGCTGGAGCCGCCGGACGAGCCGTCGGTCAGTCCGCCCGCCCAGGCGCCGCCGAAGCCCACCGCCGCGAGCGCCACCACGCTCCCGGTCACCGTGGCCGCCCGCCTGCGGGCCAACCGGCGGCGGCCGCTGCGCAGGCTCCGGTCGAGCAGCGCGCTGCGGTCCTGCGGATCGAAACTGTCGCCGGTGCGGCGCATCGCCTCGCCGAGCTGGTCTTCAAAAGGCATGGTGGGACCCCACTCCTTACGTCGTGACCGAAGCCCCGTGGTCGAAGCCCCGTGATGATCGAATGCCGTACTCAGTGCGTCGAGTGCCGTGGTCAGTGCGCGGACAGCTCCGCGAGGGTGCCGCCCAGGTGCTCGCGGAGTTTGGCCAGCGCGCGCACCGAGCGGGTGCGGACGGCGGCCGAGCTGACGTGCATCGCGTCCGCCGTGTCCTCGACGCTGCGGTCCTCCCAGTACCGCAGCACCACCACCGCCCGGTCCTTGGGCGCGAGGCGGCCGAGCGCGTCGAGCAGCGCGAGGCGCAGCGCCGGGTCCTCGCCGCCGCGCTCGGCACAGTCCGGCAGCTCGCCCAGGGGGCGTTCGGTGGCCGAGCGCCGCCGCCGATGGGTGAGAAACGTCCGTACGAGAACGGTCTGGGCGTAGCCCGCGGGGTTGTCGATCCGGGAGGTCCGGCCCCACAGCGCGTACATCCGGCCCAGCGTCTCCTGCACCAGGTCCTCGGCGAGGTGGACGTCTCCGCTGGTCAGCAGGCAGGCGGAGCGGAAGAGGTGGTTCGCGCGGCCGGCCGCGAACTCCATGAACTCCTCCGCGCGCGACTGCCTGGACTGCCCCGGCTTTCTCATGCCCTCCCCCGACCCCCGTGCCGCTTCCCGCCCCTACACCTCACTGACGCGACGGGGGTCGCGAAATGTTTCACACGAGTTCTGCGGCCTCGTCGCCGTGCCGGTCCAGGGCCGCGAGCAGCGCCTCGACCTCCGCGTGCGCCTTGGGGTCGCGGCCCTCCAGAGCCGTCAGGGCCAGGCGCCACTGGGCGCGCGCCTCGGCGACGCGCCCGCGCGCGTGCTCCAGGCGCCCGTACTCGCGGCGGGCCAGGCCCTCGGTGTAGCAGTCGCAGCGCTCGCTCGCCTGGTCGATGAGGACCGTGCAGGTGGTGAACGCCTCGTCGACGCGGCCCAGTTCGCCGAGCACCCGGACCAGGCCCACGCCGGACTGGGAGCGGCCGTGCCAGTCGCCGTTCTCGCCGAGGACGCGCAGCGCGTCCTCGAAGTGGACGACGCCCTGGGCCCATTCGCCGAGCGTGATGTGCGCGTAGCCGATGTTGCAGTGGGCGGTGTGCGTCAGCAGGTCGCTGCCGATGCGGCGCCCGGCGGCGAGGCTGCGCTCGTGGTAGCCGATGGCCACGCGCGCGTCGGTGTGCTCATGGAGGTTGCCGAGATGGCTGAGGATGATCGCCTCGCCGTACGCGTCGTCGAGCTCACGGGTCAGCGCCAGGCTCCGCTCCAGCGGCTCGGCGGCCTCGGCGTGGCGGCCCAGGCGCTCCAGGAGCATGCCCCGGTTGGCGAGGGTGCGCTGGGTGCGCTGCCGCTCGCCGAGCTCCTGCCAGAGCGCGATCGCCTCGTCGTTGAGGGCGAGCGCCTCCTCGATCCGGCTGCCCAGGAAGTGCGCGCCGGCCAGGTCGCCGATGGCGTGCGCCTGGGCCACCCGGTCGCCGCACGCGCGCGCGGCGGTCAGGACGAACCGGTTGAGGTGGCGCAGCGCGCCGTATCTGCCCCGGTACTGCAGATGGCTGAAGTACGCCCGGACCAGCAGGAACACGGTCGGCGACGTGCGCGCGTACCGCTCGGTCAGGGTGAGGACGGCGGGCATCTCGCGGTCGCCCCAGGCAAGCGCGGCCTCGACGTCCTGGAACGGCGCCGCGTCGCCGACCGGGTCCGGGACCCGCGCCGGGCCCTCGCGGTCGGGCGGGGCGAGCACCAGGCTGCTCTGCCGGGCCGCCTCGGCGTACCAGCGCAGGGCGCGCTCGACGGCCTCCTCGCGCTCCCCGTCCTGCCCGGCCAGCTCGCGGGCGAAGTCCCGTACCAGGTCGTGCGGCGCGTAACGGCCGTACGAGATCTCCTCCAGGAGCGCCACCTCGACCAGCCGGTCGAGCGCGGCCCCGGTCCGCTGCTCGTCGCACCCCATCAGCCGGGCGACGACCGGGACTTCGTACGCGGGCAGGTCGAGCGCGCCCAGGCGGCGCAGCGCGAGCGCCGCGTCCGGGTCGAGCGCGCCGAGCGCGACGGCCAGCGAGCGCCGCACGCTCAGGTCGTCGTACTCCAGGTGGTCCAGCCGCCCGTCCTCGGCGTCGAGCAGCCCGGCGAGCGCGTCGGGGCTGAGCGCGCTGCGGGCGGCGAGCCGGGCCGCCGCGACCCGCAGCGCCAGCGGGAGACGCCCGCACAGCTCGACCAACCGGGCCGCGCCGTCGGGCAGTTGGCGCCCGGAGACGGCCCGCAGCAGCCCCAGGCTCTCCGCCGGGGTCATCGGGGTGAGCGGGAAGCGGGTCGCGCCGTCCAGCGCGGCCAGCGGCGAACGGCTGGTGACGACCACCGCGCAGCCGTCCCCGGCGGGCAGCAGCGGCCGCACCTGCGCGGCCGAGGCCGCGTCGTCGAGGACGAGGAGCGTACGGGTCGGGGCGAGGCGGGAGCGCAGCAGGGCGGCGGCCGCGTCGGGCACGTCCGGGACCTGCCGGGAGTCGACGCCGAGCGCGCTGAGCAGCGCGGCGAGCGCCTGGATCGGCGGCAGCGGGGCGAGGCCGGGGGTCGCGCCGCGCAGGTTCAGATAGAGCTGCCCGTCCGGGAACTCCTCGCGCAGCGTGTGCGCCACATGCAGGGCGAGCGCGCTCTTGCCGACCCCGGCCATGCCGGTGACCACGGCGAGCGGGGCGGCGCTCGGCGCGCTCACGGGGCCGGGCCGGGCCGCGCCGCGGCTTCCGGCGAGCACCGGCACGCCCGGACCGGCGAGCGCGGACAGGGCGGCGAAGGCGGCGGGGTAGCCCGATCCGGCCGGTGCGCATCCGGCGCGCACCACTCCGGCGAGCTCGCCCGCGCGGTCCACGGCCTGCGGGGACGCGACGGCCTCCCCGTCCCGGCGCCCGGTCAGCGCGGTGCGCAGCGCGGCCACCACATCGGCGCGCCCGGTGAAGTGGGCGGGTCCCGGCGGGAGTTGGGCCGGTGCGGGCAGCTCGACGGGCCGGGCGGGCTCGCGCAGGATCTCCTGGTACGCCTCCTGGACGGCGGGGCCCGGGTCGACCCCCAGCTCCTCCACCAGGGTGCGGCGCAGCCGCTGGTGCACGGCCAGCGCCTCGGCCTGGCGCCCGGTGCGGTGCAGCACCAGCATCAACTGCCGGTGGAACGCCTCCCGCAGCGGGAACTCCCCGGTCAGCGCCGCCAGTTCCGGCCCGATCCCCTCATGGCGGCCGAGCCGCAGCTCCGCCTCGTACTTCCACTCCAGGACCAGGAGTCTGGTCTCGCCGAGCCGCTGCACGAGGGCGGGCTCGCCGTCGGCCGGGTCGTAGAGGCCGCCGAGCGGCGCGCCGCGCCACAGCGCGAGGGCGGCGGCGCTCTCCTCGGCCACCACCGTCCAGTCACCCGTGTTGTACGCGGCGAGCGCCACGCGCGCGTGGGCCTCGAAGACCTGGGCGTCGAGCTCGCCCGGGTCGACCCGCAGGGCGTACCCCGGCGGCACGGCCCGCACCCGGTCCTCACCGCCCAGCAGCCGCCGCAGCCGGGCGACATGGTTGTGCAGCGACGCGGTGGCGGACGCGGGCGGTTCGTCGCCCCACAGCGCCAGTTTCAGGTCCTCGATCGGGACGACCCGGCCCGGCCGCATCAGCAGGGCGGTGAGCAGGGACCGGATCTTGCCACTTCCGACCGGCTCCCCGCGCACGGTCAATGGTCCGAGAAGGCCGAACCGAATGCACACACCGACCTCCACCGGTTGCCCCATCGACCGTCCAGCGGCTGCCCTCATGACCGTTGACCGTTGGCCACATGTTAGCGATCTGTTGGTGCCGCCTGGTTTGATCAGTGCATCGGTTCCGGCCAGCCGGTGCTCGGTGGATGCCCACACTCGGGGGAGTGTCACCGTCCGGCCGGGACCGAAGGACAGAGAGATCCTCGGGCGCCTCTAGGCGGTGCCCGGGGATCTCGTCCGTCCTCGGCTGTTGCCCCGGCCGTCCGAGGGCCGAGATGACCGCTTGCGGCGGTCGGGCTTCTTTGCGGCAATTTTACGTGGGCGTACAACCTTTGGGCCGCGCCAGGTGTCGGTGTGCGGCCTGCGGGCCGGTCAGAGGTGGCCGTCGACAATCGCCGTCACATACTCCTCCAGCCTTGCCCCCAACACCTCCTGCGTCAGATCCGTTCGGCCCAGGGTTCGCCATGGAGTGGCCAGTTTTACCGCGTCCGGGGCGTAGGTGAGGGCGTCCAATAGGAGCCAGTACGGGGTGCTTTGGGCGACGTGAGCGGATTCGGTCGCGTAGTGGTGGCGAAACTTCGTTGCCGCGTGTACGCCGTGCAGCAGGGCCAGGGCTGTCGCGCAGTGGGCCACGTCCAGGTCGGCCGGGCCCCAGGATGTCTCGACCCAGTCGACGACGCCGGTGATCCGCGTCTGCTCGCCCGCGCCGCTGAACAGCACGTTTCCGGGGTGGAAGTCGCGGTGCAGGAAACGTCCCTGGTACGGGGGCGGGTCCTGGCGCAGGACGTCGACCGCCCGGTGCCAGACGTCGGGGCGGTGGGTGGCGGCCGGGATGCGGACGCGGTCGGGTGCGGTCCAGGGCTCGTACGCGCGGGGGCGGTCGGGGCCCTCGGCCCGTACCCGGTGGATCAGCGCCAACTGGCTTGCGAGGAGCGGGATCCGGTGGTCCAGGCCGTCCTCGTCCAGGCGCACCTCGCCCTCCAGGCGGGTCATGAGCAGGGACGGGTGGTCGCAGTGCGCGCCGTGCGGGTCGGCCGCGAGCAGGGCGGGCGCGGGGACGTCCGTGTCCGCCAGGAGCGTGAGCACCGCGGCCTCGCGCGCGAGGAGGCCGGGTGCGTGGCGGCGGTAGAACGGCTTGGCGAAGGACCGCAGGACCAATTGCCGCTCGGCGCGGTCGCCTTCGGCTCGCTGTCCCGTGCCGTTCCCTTCGGCTCGCTGTCCCGTGCCGCTGCCTTCGGCCTCCATCCGTAGGCCGTCGCCTTCGTCCTCCGTACGTAGGCCGCTGCCTTCGGCCTCCGTACGTACGAGACGCATCTGGGACGTCCAGCCGCCCCGCAGCGCCACCGCGTCCCGTACGCGCTCGCCCTCCGGCAGGTTCTTGTCGACCCACGCCCGGGTCAGCTCCCAGCCGTCCGCGCCCAGGTCGTCGAGGACGGCGTCCACGAACCGGGCGCGCTCGACGGGGTTCTCGCGGAACCACATCCCCAGGCGGTGATGCGCCCCCTCGAAGGTCAGGCGGCTGAAGCGGGGCTCGTTGTCGCAGGCCAGCGCGGTCGCGACCGCCTCGGTGACGGCGTACGGAATGATCTCGTCCACGGCCGGTACGGCCAGCACCGCGCGCGTGCGCAGCGACCGCAGGACGTCCAGGGCGCGGCAGTCGCGCCAGCTGTCGGGCGTACGGATGATCTCGGTGAAGCGGGAGACGGGCGCCCCCGGCGGCGTTCCGGGCGCACCCGGCTCCACCCCGAACCGCTCGGACCACGCCTCGTCGGCGTACACGGCGGGCGCGCAGAGCCCGATGCCCGCCACCCGGGAGCCGTAGTGCGCGGCCAGGTCGGCGACGGTCTGACCGCTCATGCTGAAGCCGGTCAGGACGAGGCTGTGCTGCGGCGGTACGTACGCGTCGATCGCCGCCCGTGCCTGGCGGAACCGCCGCTCCAGGCTCAACTCGCCCAGGTCCCCGCTGGATTCGCCGTGCCCGGAGAAGTCGAGAGCGAGGACGCGGTGGCCCCGGACCCGGAAGTCCTCCCCCAGTTCGACGAGCCGCGCCTTGTCGCCGATTCCGGCACCGTGGAGCAGGACGACGGTGACGGAGGGGATCACTCCGGTCGGCTCGGCGACCGCGCAGCTGATCCGCTCACCGTCGAACTCGCCTATGAGGCCGGTTACTTCTGCCACCTCTGCCACTCCCTTTTGCGCTTGCCTGTCCGTAAACCCTAGAACTCACAGTGCGGGCGGCAGCGCCCGGCACAGGGCGTCGAGAGCCGCCGGGTAGGCGTGGTCGGGCGGGGTGGCGTAGCCGACGACCAGGCCGTCCCGGTGCGGCGTCGGGGTATCCGGATGGCGGAACTCCGCGAGCCCGTCCAGGGCGATCCCCTGCCAGGCCGCGGCCTTCAGCGCGGCGCGCTCGGTTCCCGGCGGGAGCCGCAGTACCGCGTGCAGACCGGCCGCGATGCCGGTCGCCGTGATGTGCGGGGCCCGTTCGGCGAGGGCTGCCACGAGCTGGTCGCGGCGGCCCCGGTAGCGCTGGCGCATCCGCCGCACATGCCGGTCGTAGTGGCCGCCCTCGATGAACTCGGCGAGGGTGAGCTGGTCCAGGACGCTCGCCCACGCCTCGCGCTCGCCCTTGACCGCGAGCACCGGCCCGACGAGGTGTTCCGGCAGCACCATCCAGCCGAGCCGCACCGCCGGGGACAGGCTCTTGCTGACCGAGCCGACGTACACGACCCGCTCGGGGTCGAGCCCCTGCACGGCCCCGACGGGCTCGCGGTCGTACCGGAACTCGCCGTCGTAGTCGTCCTCCACGATCACCCGCCCCCGGGCCCGCGCCCAGTCGACGACGCCCGCGCGGCGCGCGGGGTGCAGCGGGCCGCCGGTCGGGAACTGGTGGGCGGGCGTGAGGAGTGCGGCGCGTACGCCCTTGAACCGCTCCTGGTCCCTGATCTCGTCGACCTGTGCGCCCTGTTCGTCGAGGCCGACCGGAACCGTACGTACGCCCGCCGCCGCCAGGACGGACCGGTGGAAGCCGAGTCCGTACGCCTCCACGGCTAGCGGGCCGTGCAGCACACCGCCGCCGAACAGCAGCCGCAGGGCGTGGGCGAAGCCGGAGCAGATCACGATGCGGTCGGGGGTGGTGCGTACGCCGCGCACGCGCGCGAGGTAGCCCGCGAGGGCGTGCCGCAGCTCGGTGCGCCCCTGCGGATCACCCGGCCCGAACGCCTCGTTGGGCGCGGCACCCAGCGCGCGGCGGGCGGCCGACAGCCAGGCGGCGCGCGGAAACGATCCGGCGTCCGGCTGCCCCTGGCGCAGTTGGTGCGCGGGCGCGGGGGCCCGGTACGGCACCTTCTTGGGCACCCGGGCCGCCTTCACCGGCTCGGCGCGCGGCGCGACCCGGGTCCCCGAGCCCTGGCGCGCGGTCAGCCAGCCCTCGGCGACGAGTTCGGCGTACGCGTCGGCCACGGTGTTGCGGGCGATACCCAGGTCGGCGGCGAGGGAACGGTACGGCGGCAGCCGCGTCCCGGGCGCGAGCCGTCCGTCCCGTACTGCCTCGCGCAGCGCATGGATGAGCGCGGCCCGCCGACTGCCGGATCCGGTCAGTTCCACATGGAGGTCGGTACCGATCCGCTCGGCGGAATTGACCCATGAGTCCGCCATGTCCACCCGCTTTCCGTCTGGTCTCCGTGGCCCCACCCTAGGCGGGAGCGCGAGGGACAACACCAGGTGCGCGCCCCGGGTCAAGGTCCACACTTGAACGCCGCGCCCGGCGCGAGGGCGCCTCAACGCCCCTGAATCCACCGTGACTTGAGTGAGGGTCGCGCTCTCGCCGTACTGGCCAACTGCCCCACGCGTCTGACGGAAACATGGCAGGATTCCCAGCCCTTGGGGTGGGGGCACACGGGCCGAGGATCGCATTCATGCCATGCGGCATCACAGGGGAGAGCAAGGAATGATCACACGCAGGTCGTTCATCGGGATGGCGGGGGCCGGGGCCGCGGCCCTGTCCCTGTCGGGGTTCACCACCGCGACCGCCACGACCACCAGCCAGTGGGACCGGCTGCGCGCGAATCTGACGGGCACGCTGGTGCTGCCGTCCGACTCCTCGTACCAGACGGCCAAGACCGTCGAGTACGCCCAGTTCAGCCTGACCAACCCGCAGGCCGTCGTGTACGCGGCGAACGCCAACGACGTGACCAACAGCCTCATCTTCGCGCAGTACCACGACATCCCCGTCGCCGCGCGCAGCGGCGGCCACAGCGGCGGCGGCTACTCGACCACGACCGGCCTGGTCATCGACGTCTCGCGGCTGAACACGGTGACGCCCGGCTCCGGCACGGCGACCGTCGGCGGCGGTACGCAGCTGGTCGACGTCGTCAACGGCCTCGGCGCGAGCGGCCTGGCGATCCCGGGCGGCCTGTTCCCGACCGTCGCGCTCGGCGGCTTCCTCCAGGGCGGCGGCGTCGGCCTGCTCACCCGCCAGCACGGCCTGGGCCTGGACAAGGTGACGGCCGCCAAGGTGGTCCTGGCCAACGGCCGCCAGGTGACGGCCTCGGCGACCTCGAACCCGGACCTCTTCTGGGCGATCCGCGGCGGTGGCGGCGGCAACTTCGGCATCGTGACGCAGTACACGGTGACCCCGGCGGCGGTCCCGACCCTGCACTTCGCCGAACTGACCTACAGCTACGACCACGCGGTCGGCGCGCTGCACGGCCTGACCCAGTGGCTGGAGGGCGCGCCGACGACGTTCGGCAGCCGCTCCAACATCGACCTGTTCGACGCGAAGCCGGGCGCCGCGCCGCTGGTGGTACTGCAGGTGGCGTCGGTCGGCACGCGCGCGGAGTTCGACACGGAGATCGCCCGTCTGATCGCCGCGACCGGCGCGAGCCCCATCCAGCAGAACATCTACACGGACACGTACCAGTCCGCGATGATGAAGATCTTCGGCTGCGGCTCGTACTCGCAGCAGCAGTGCCACAACAACACCTGGGACCCGGCGACCGGCAAGCTCGCCCCGTTCGGCAACGCGCTGGGCCGCGGCCGCCTGCTGAGCGAGTCGCCCAGCGAGTCCGACTGGGCCCGGATGGTCGGCGTCTTCGACACCGAGCGCACGGCCGGCCACTTCCACATGTTCGAGATCGTGGCGCTCGGCGGCGCCGCGAACACGGTCTCGCGCACGGCGACGGCGTACGTCCACCGTGACAGCACGCTCCTGACGTCGTACTACAGCTTCGCGTACGGAGTCCTGTCCGGCGCCGAACTCGACTCGGCCCAGCGCTTCTGCGACAACGGCTTCGCGGCGGTGGACCCGATCTCGCGCGGCGAGTCCTACCAGAACTTCATCGACCCGAAGCTGGCGGACTGGCGCGAGGCCTACTACGGCGAGAACTACCCCCGCCTGTCGTACCTCAAGTCGAAGTACGACCCGTACGGGACGTTCTCGTTCGCGCAGGGCATCGACTGACGGCACCCGGGCATCGGGAAGCCCGCGAAGGCCGGGTCGGACCAGGATCCGACCCGGCCTTTGTTTCCACGGCGTACCGGTACGCACCGGTACGGCACTGTCCGCCGCTGTCACCCGGTGACGTCCTCAGCGGCCGGTGTCCCGCGTCCCGCCTCCGCCGGAACCGGCCCGCGCGGCCGTGACGACGATCCGTGTAGGCGACGCCGAGCAGGAGGAGATCGCCGGTCACCTGCGCCATGGTGACGATCGGGGCGGCCTCGCTCTGGGCGGTGATGTCGCCGTATCCCACGGTGCTGAAGGTGACGAGGGTGAAGTACAGGGCGTCGGTCCTGGTGAGCGGTTCGCTGAAGCTGCCGGGGTCGGCCCGTTCCAGCAGGTAGTAGGCGGCTGGCTGGTGGTGGCGAGTGCCTGGACCGCCCGCAGTTGGGGGGTGGGCGAGCGCATGATGCGACGGATCTGCCACACGAACAGCGCCAGCAGCGCGGCGAGTCCGACGGCGAGGGCCGCGACCACGCTCTCGGAGAGCCTGCGGTCCATGGGAAGCAGGAAATAGCCGGTCAGGAGCCCTACCGCGGTGAGCAGGAGCCAGGCCGGGGCCGCTTTCACCTCGGCGTTCCCGGCTGCGGCGCGGCAGGTGATCGTCCGCACAGAGGTCACCTCGGTTTCCACGTGCTGTGCGAGCAGACCGGCAGATTGTTGGCACTCTGCCTGGCCGCACGAGAGCCTGCACGTCCTGGCCGACGTCATCGGTCCGCCCGTCCAGGGCCCGCCCTTCCACGGCACCCCCGTGGTACGGCTCGGCATGCCCCCGGGCATGAAAAAACCCCAGGTCACGGCGAGTGAGTCCTGGGGTTAATCCGAGCCGCCTTCGGGATTCGAACCCGAGACCTACGCATTACGAGTGCGTTGCTCTGGCCAACTGAGCTAAGGCGGCGCGCCGTCCGCACCATGGTGCGATCAGCAACGCGGCCAAGTCTACACAGTTTCCGGGGGTGCTCCTGACCACCCTTGTTCGAGGGACTCGCGCAGCTCAGGTGCACTTCTTGGCGGCGGGCGGGGGTGTGCCCTCCAGGAGGTAGGTGTTGATCGCGGTGTCGATGCAGTCGCTGCCCCGGCCGTACGCGGTGTGGCCGTCGCCCTCGTACGTGAGGAGGCGGCCCGAGGAGAGCTGGGAGGCGAGGGACTGGGCCCACTTGTAGGGGGTGGCCGGGTCGCGGGTGGTGCCGACCACCACGATCGGGGCCGCGCCCTTCGCCTCGATCCGGTGCGGGGCGCCGGTCGCCTTCACGGGCCAGTACGCGCAGTTCAGGGCCGCCCACGCGAAGCCCTCGCCGAAGACCGGGGACGCCTTCTCGAAGGACGGGAGCGCGGCGGCGACCGCGTCCGGGCCGGTGAAGGCCGGGGGCAGGTCCAGGCAGTTCACGGCCGCGTTGGCGTACATGAGGTTGGCGTACTTCCCGTCGGCGTCCCGCTCGTAGTACGAGTCGGCGAGGGTCAGCAGGCCGCCGCCGTCGCCGCGCAGGGCGCGGGTGAGGCTGGTGCGCAGCTCGGGCCAGGTCGTCTCGTCGTACATCGCGGCGATCACCCCGGTCGTGGCCAGCGCCTCGCCGAGCTTGCGGGTCTCGCCGGTATCGACCGGCCTCGCGTCGAGCTCGCGGAAGAACGCCTTGAGCCGCGCCGACGCGTCCGCCACCGACTTCGTGCCCAGCGGGCACTCCTTGCGCTGGACGCAGTCCGCCGCGAACGACTGGAACGCCGTCTCGAAGCCCGCCGTCTGGTCCCGGTTCATCTCCAGCGCCGGCAGGGACGGGTCCATGGCGCCGTCCAGAACCAGGCGCCCGGTGCGGTCCGGGAACAGCTCGGCGTAGGTCGCGCCCAGGAACGTGCCGTAGGAAGCGCCCACGTAGTGCAGCTTCTCGTCGCCGAGCAGCGCCCGCAGGATGTCCATGTCACGGGCCGCCTCCACGGTGGAGACATGCGGCAGGATCCTCCCGGAGTGCTTCTCGCAGCCCGCCGCGAAGTTCTTGAACGAGTTCTCCAGGGCCGTCCTCTCGGCGGCGTCGTCGGGGGTCTGGTCGACCTGCGTGAACGCGTCCATCTCCTGGCTCGTCAGACACTCGACGGGCTCGCTGCGGGCGACCCCGCGCGGGTCGACGGCCACCATGTCGTACCGGGCGCGCACGGGAGCGGGGTAGCCGAGCCCCGCGTACTGCTGGAGGTAGCCGACCGCCGTGCCGCCGGGGCCGCCCGGGTTCACCAGGAGCGAGCCGATCCGCTTGCCCGGGCCGGTGGCCTTCTTGCGGGCGACCGCGAGGTTCACCGACCCGCTCGCGGGCTTCGCGTAGTCGAGCGGCGCCTTCATCGTGGAGCACTCGAAGCCGGGCACACCGCACGCCCGCCAGCTCAGTTTCTGCTGGTAGTACGTGCGCAGTGCGGCCGACGTCTGGGCGCCGCCGACCGAAGCGGTGGACGCTGTCGCGGTGGTGGACGAGCCCCCGGACGAGCACCCGGAGACGAGCAGTCCGGCGGTCACGGCGGCGATGGCGGAGGAACGGAGCAGACGCCTGGAGTCCATCCCGGGAGCGTAACCGCCCGGTGACACGAAGTGCCCTGCCCGTGGGCGGACGACGGCTCGTACGAGTGAGGCCGGTCAACCGTGTGTGCGGATCGACGCCGCCGGTCCGTACGGATCGACCCGGCCGGCGTGCGGCTCGGCCCGGCCCGGCGTACGGGCCCCCGCCAGGGCGGCCCGACGCGGTGGACGGGTCGGCCCGGTGGACGGGTCGACCAAGTGGACGGGTCGCCTCACCCTTCCGGCCGGGCCGCCGCCCCTCGGCTCACCCCGCCCGCAGCGCCACCGTCATCGCCTCGACCGCCAGCAGCGGTGCCACGTTGCGGTCCAGCGCCTCGCGGCAGGCCAGGACCGCCTCGATGCGGCGCAGGGTGGCCTCGGGACCGGAGCCCCGGGCGATCCGGTCCACCGCCTCGCGCGCGTCGTCGTTCGCCAGTGCCGTGCGCGCGCCGAGCTGTATCGCCAGTACGTCACGGTAGAAACCGGTCAGGTCGGTGAGCGCGAGGTCCAGGCTGTCCCGCTGCGTACGCGTCTTGCGGCGCTTCTGGCGGTCCTCCAGCTCCTTCATCGCCCCGGCGGTGCCGCGCGGCATCCGGCCGCCCGCCTGGGCGCCCAGGGCCTGCTTCAGGTCCTCCGTCTCCTTGACGTCGACCTCCTCGGCGAGTTGCTTGGCGTCCTCGGCGGCGGTGTCCACCAGCTCCTGCGCTGCCTTCAGGCAGCCGCCGATGTCCTCGACCCGCAGCGGCACCTTCAGGACGGCGGCGCGGCGGGCGCGCGCGCCCTCGTCGGTGGCCAGGCGGCGGGCCCGGCCGATGTGCCCCTGCGTGGCGCGGGCAGCGGCCGCCGCGACCTCGGGCGCGATGCCGTCGCGGCGCACCAGCACGTCGGCCACGGCCTCCACGGGCGGCGTCCGCAGCGTCAGGTGGCGGCACCGCGAGCGGATCGTCGGCAGCACGTCCTCCAGGGACGGCGCGCACAGCAGCCACACCGTGCGCGGGGCGGGCTCCTCCACGGCCTTCAGGAGCACATTGCCGGCGCCCTCGGTCAGCCGGTCCGCGTCCTCCAGGACGATCACCTGCCAGCGGCCGACAGCCGGGGACAGCTGAGCCCTGCGGACGAGATCGCGGGTCTCCTTGACGCCGATGGAGAGCAGATCCGTACGGACGATCTCCACGTCCGCGTGCGTGCCGACCAGGCTGGTGTGGCAGCCGTCGCAGAACCCGCACCCCGGCACGCCGCCCAGCGCCCGGTCCGGGCTGACGCACTGCAGCGCGGCGGCGAACGCGCGCGCGGCCGTGGAACGGCCCGACCCCGGCGGACCGGTGAACAGCCACGCGTGCGTCATCTTCGACGCGTCCGGCAGCGCCGCCCCCGCCGACACGGCGGTGACCAGCGCGTCGGCGTCCCGCGCGGCGGCGGCCAGCTGCTCCTGCACCCGGTCCTGCCCGACCAGGTCGTCCCACACCGTCATGGCTCACCGCCTCCCCGCTCTGTGCGCGATCCAGCGCCCGGAGTCCGAATTCCGCGTTCCGACCCGTACGTCCCCGTTACGCACCCCATTGTGGGGCAGGGGTCTGACAATCCCGTCCCGCACCGCTCCCCCGCAGGTCAGCGGCGGCGGCCCCGCCGGTCGTCATCGTCGTCGGCGTGCGGCCCGAGCAGTTCGTCGGCGAGCGTCGGCAGATCGTCCAGCGGGGTCTCCTCGGCCCAGTCCGAACGCCGCCGGGGCCGCGCCGCGCGCCCCTGCTCCGGCTCGGCCCGCAGCTGCTCCGGGTCGACCTGCGGCAGCTCCCGCGTCCGGTCGTTCTCCGGGCTCTCGCCCCGCGCGGCCCGCTCGTCGCGGAAGATGCCGGGCGGGAAGCGGTCCGCGTCCGTGCCCCGTACGGGCCGCTGCGCGCCGCGCCCCGGGGCCTGCCCGCGTACGGGCGGCAGCACGGCCGTCTCGTCGGCGTCCCGCACCGGCGGCAGCACCGTCGTCTCGGCCGCGTCGGCCGGGATCTGCGGCAGAACCGTGGTCTCGGCGATGTCAGCGGCGGCCTTGGCCTCCCCGGCGGTGTCCCCGGCGGCCGATTCCGCTCCGGCCGTTCCCGAACCCGCGTCGGCTCCCGGCACCGGCACCTCCTGGGTGACCTCGCCGTCGCTCGCGCCCGGCTCGGGGCTCACCACCGGCGTCGCCACCGTGACCTCGGAGTCCGACTCCGGCGCCGCCTTCGACCTCGCGCGCGTGGCCGCGGCCGACGCCGACTCGGTCGCCGCGGTGGCCGTCGCGGCGGCGGCCGCGGCCGCCGCCTCCGCGAGCCGCCGGGCCTCCTCGGCCCGCAGCAGCGCCTCCTCGGCCTTGCGCTGCTTCTCCAGGCGGCGCTCCTCCGCCTCGGCGCGCAGCCGGGCCTGCTCCTCCGCCAGCCTGCGCAGCCGCTCCTGCTCGGCCGCGGCGGCCTTGGCCTCCGCCTCGCGCCGTAGGCGCTCCTCCTCGGCGAGCCGCCTGGCCTCCTCCGCCTTGCGGCGGGCCTCCTCGGCCTGGCGCTCCTCCTCGCGGCGGCGCGCCTCCTCCAGCTCCAGCCGCTTGCGCTCCTCCTCCTCCTCGGCGCGCAGCTTGGCGAGCTGCTCCTGGCGCTCGCGCTCCAGGCGCTCCTCCTCGGCCTTGCGCGCGGCCTCCTCCTCGGCCCTGCGGCGGGCTTCCTCCTCGGCGGCCTTGCGCGCCTCCTCCTGGGCCTTCACCTCGGCCTCGGAGAGCGGCAGCATCTGGTCGAGCCGATGGCGTACGACCGTGGTGACCGCCTCCGGCTCCTGGCCCGCGTCCACCACCAGATAGCGGGACGGGTCGGCGGCCGCGAGGGTCAGGAACCCGGCACGTACGCGCGCGTGGAACTCGGGCGGCTCCGACTCCAGGCGGTCCGGCGCCTCCGTGAACCGCTCGCGCGCGGTCTCCGGCGCGACATCCAGGAGCACCGTCAGATGCGGTACGAGACCGCCGGTCGCCCAGCGGTTGATCCGGGCGATCTCGGTCGGCGACAGATCGCGCCCGGCGCCCTGGTAGGCGACCGAGGAGTCGATGTAGCGGTCCGAGATGACGATCGCGCCGCGCTCCAGGGCGGGGCGCACCAGCGAGTCGATGTGCTCGGCGCGGTCCGCCGCGTACAGCAGCGCCTCCGCGCGGTTGGAGAGCCCGGCGCTGGAGACGTCCAGCAGGATCGAGCGCAGCCGCTTGCCGACCGGCGTCGCGCCCGGCTCGCGGGTCACCACGACCTCGTGGCCCTTGGCCCGGATCCACTCGGCCAGCGCCTGCGCCTGGGTGGACTTGCCCGCGCCGTCGCCGCCCTCCAGGGCGATGAAGAAGCCGGTGGCGGCCGGGGCCTGGGCCGGGTCGGCGCCGCGCACCGCGTCCCGCAGATCGCGCCGCAGCGGCACGCCCTGCCGGTCGTCGGTCTTGGCCAGCACCACCGCGGCGACCGGCAGCAGCAGCGCACCGGCCAGCATCAGCGTGAAGCCCGCGCCGCCGTGCGCGAAGACGAAGCCGTCCCCGGCGAGCCGGTGCGGGCCGATGGCGGCGGCGACCAGCGGCGCGAGGACGGCGCCGAGGCCGATCGCGACCCGTACGACCGCCTGGAGGTGATCGGTGGTGCGGGCCCGGCGGTACTCCTCGGTCTCCTGGTCGATCAGCGTGTGCCCGCTGTTCGCGGCGACACCGGCCGTGACACCGGCGGCCAGCGCGATGAACAGCACGGTCGCCGTGTCCGGCACCAGGCCCATCGCGAGCAGCGCGACACCGGTGACGGCGATCGCCAGCGCCAGCAGCCGCCGCCGCGACAGCACCGGCAGCACCTTCGGCGCCACCCGGACGCCGACGCCCGTGCCGCCGACCAGCGCGAGGATCAGCAGGGCGAACGCGGCCGGGCCGCCGCCCAGGTCGGCGGCGTGCAGCACGGCGACGGCCGCGGCCGCGGCGATCGCCCCGGCGACCGCGCCGCAGGCCAGTACGAGCAGCGGAACCGCGCCCGTACGCCCCTTGTCGGGCCCGCCGGCGGTCGACGGCCTGCGCAGCCCCTCCAGCGGGGAACGCGCGCGTGGCGTCTGTGTGTCCGGCAGCTGGAGCATCGCCAGGACCGACACGGACGCGGCGAACAGACCCGCCGCCACATACGAGCCGAGGGCCGCCTGGTGCAGCGAGAACCAGTCGACGCCCTTGCCCAGGCCCTTGCTCACGAGAGCCGCGACGAGCAGCGCGACGGCCGCCGTGGGCATCGCCGCGAACGTCGTACGCAACGACAGGCGCCGCAGCGCGTCCACATGGTCCGGCAGGGGGCGCACGGCGGCACCCTCCAGCGGGGGCGCGGGCAGCAGCGCGGGCGCCGCGCTCTCCTTGGCGACCGTCCAGAACCGCTCGGCCACCCCCGCCACGAAGGCCGTGGCCAGGATGAACACCAGCGCGTTGTCGGGCGTCCAGTCGATCCACAGCGGCGCGACGATCAAGAGCGCGGCCCGTACGCCGTCCGCCCCGATCATGGTCCAGCGCCGGTCGAGGGGACCGCTGGGCACAGTCAGCGCGGAGACGGGGCCGAGCAGCACCGCCCCGAAGAGCACCGTCGCGACCAGGCGGGCGCCGAACACCGCGGCCACGGCGAAGGCCGCGCCCCGGTAGCCGCCGCCGAGGGCGTCCTCAAAGACCGCCGCCTGGAGCCCGAGCAGCAGCAGCACGAGTACGGCGAGAGCGTCACCGACCCCGCCGACGAACTGGGCGCTCCACAGCCGCCGCAGCGACGGGATGCGCAACAGGGCGCGTACGGCGCGCTCGCGTGAGTCTGCGGCTAGGGCGTCGGAGGTGGGGCTCACGCCCGTGGGGGTCCCCCCTGCGCCTTCAGAGCTGTGGGGCTGCTCGGCTCGCGTCATCCGCCCAGCCTATCCGGACCCCCCGGGTCCTTGCGGGCCCGCCCGAACATACGGGCGGGGGCGGCTTGCCCACGGTCCCGGCAGGAACCATGGGCGAGCCGCCCCCTTGAGCCGTCCTACTCGGCCGGGGCCGCCTTCTTCGCGGCCGCCGCCGTCTTCTTGGCGGGCGCCTTCTTGGCCGTGGCCGCCGTCTTCTTCGCGGCCGTCTTCTTGGCCGCGGTCTTCTTCGCCGGGGCCTTCTTGGCGGGCGCCTTCTTGGCCGTCTTCTTGGCCGGACCCTTCGCCCGCTTCTCCGCCAGCAGCTCGTAGCCGCGCTCCGGCGTGATGTCCTCCACGCTGTCGCCGGTCCGCAGCGTCGCGTTGGTCTCGCCGTCCGTGACGTACGGGCCGAAGCGGCCGTCCTTCACGACCACCGGACGCTCGCTCACCGGGTCCGTGCCCAGCTCCTTGAGCGGCGGCTTGGCGGCCGCGCGCCCACGGGCCTTCGGCTGGGCGTAGATCGCCAGCGCCTCCTCCAGAGTGATGGAGAAGAGCTGGTCCTCCGACTCCAGCGACCGCGAGTCCGTGCCCTTCTTCAGGTACGGCCCGTACCGCCCGTTCTGCGCGGTGATCTCCACGCCCTCGGCGTCGACGCCCACCACACGCGGCAGCGACATCAGCTTCAGCGCGTCATCGAGCGTGACCGTGTCCAGCGCCATCGACTTGAACAGCGAGGCCGTACGCGGCTTCACCGCGTTCTTGCCCGTCTTCGGCGTGCCCTCGGGCAGGATCTCGGTGACATACGGCCCGTACCGGCCGTCCTTCGCCACGATCTGGTTGCCGCTCACCGGGTCCGCGCCCAGCTCGAAGTCGCCGCTCGGCTTGGCCAGCAGCTCCTCCGCCAGCTCCACCGTCAGCTCGTCCGGCGCCAGGTCCTCCGGCACGTCCGCGCGCTGGTGGCCCTCGGCGTCCTTCTCACCGCGCTCGATGTACGGCCCGTAGCGGCCGACCCGCAGCACGATCCCGTTCCCCACGGGGAACGAGGAGATCTCGCGCGCGTCGATCGCGCCGAGGTCCGTGACGAGCTCCTTGAGACCGCCCAGGTGGTCGCCGTCGCCGTTCCCGGCGTCGGAGGCCGCGCCGCCCTCGCCCTCACCGAAGTAGAAACGCTTCAGCCACGGCACCGCCTGCGCCTCGCCGCGCGCGATGCGGTCGAGGTCGTCCTCCATCCGCGCGGTGAAGTCGTAGTCGACCAGCCGGCCGAAGTGCTTCTCCAGCAGGTTGACCACGGCGAAGCTCAGGAACGACGGGACCAGCGCCGTGCCCTTCTTGAAGACGTAGCCGCGGTCGAGGATCGTGCCGATGATCGAGGCGTACGTCGACGGCCGCCCGATCTCGCGCTCTTCCAGCTCCTTGACCAGCGACGCCTCGGTGTAGCGCGCCGGCGGCTTGGTCGCGTGGCCGTCCGCCGTGATCTCCTCGGCCGACAGCGCGTCGCCCTCGGCGACCTGCGGAAGGCGCCGCTCGCGGTCGTCCAGCTCCGCGTTCGGGTCGTCGGCGCCCTCGACGTACGCCTTCATGAAGCCGTGGAAGGTGATCGTCTTGCCGGACGCGGTGAACTCCGCGTCCCGCCCGTCGCTCGCCCGGCCCGCGATCTTCACGGTGACGGAGTTGCCGACCGCGTCCTTCATCTGGGACGCGACCGTCCGCTTCCAGATCAGCTCGTAGAGCCGGAACTGGTCGCCGGTCAGACCGGTCTCCGCCGGAGTGCGGAAACGATCACCCGACGGGCGGATCGCCTCGTGCGCCTCCTGCGCGTTCTTGACCTTCCCGGCGTACGTACGCGGCTTCTCCGGCAGATAGTCCGCGCCGTACAGCTGCGTCACCTGCGCACGGGCCGCCGAGACCGCCGTCTCGGACAGCGTGGTGGAGTCCGTACGCATATAGGTGATGAAGCCGTTCTCATACAGCTTCTGGGCGACCTGCATGGTGGCCTTGGCCCCGAAGCCGAGCTTGCGGGAGGCCTCCTGCTGGAGCGTCGTCGTACGGAACGGGGCGTACGGCGAGCGGCGGTACGGCTTGGACTCCACCGAGCGCACGGCGAAGGCCGTGTCGGCGAGAGCGGCCGCCAGGGCTCGGGCGTTCGCCTCGTCGAGGTGGAGGACATCGCTCTTCAGTTGTCCGTCGGGACCGAAGTCGCGGCCCTGCGCCACACGGCGGCCGTCGACCGTCGCCAGCCGTGCCACCAGCGAGGACGGGTCGGAGGCGTCGCCCGCCCGGCCGGTGGAGAACGTCCCGGTCAGGTCCCAGTACTCAGCAGAACGAAAAGCGATGCGCTCGCGTTCCCGCTCCACCACGAGCCGGGTCGCCACCGACTGGACACGGCCCGCCGACAGTCTCGGCATGACCTTCTTCCACAGCACCGGCGAGACCTCGTAGCCGTAAAGGCGGTCGAGGATACGGCGGGTCTCCTGGGCGTCGACCATGCGCTGGTTGAGCTCGCGCGGGTTGGCGACGGCGTCCCGGATCGCGTCCTTGGTGATCTCGTGGAAGACCATCCGGTGGACCGGGACCTTGGGCTTCAGGACTTCCTGCAGATGCCACGCGATGGCTTCGCCCTCGCGGTCCTCATCGGTGGCGAGGAAGAGTTCATCGGACTCGGCCAGAAGCTCCTTGAGCTTCCTGACCTGCGCCTTCTTGTCGGCGTTGACGACATAGATGGGCTGGAAGTCATGCTCGACGTCGACGCCGAGGCGGCGCACCTCGCCGGTGTACTTGTCGGGCACCTCGGCGGCGCCGTTCGGCAGGTCGCGGATGTGCCCGACACTCGCCTCGACGACATAACCGGGGCCCAGGTAGCCCTTGATCGTCTTCGCCTTGGCAGGAGACTCGACGATGACGAGTCGGCGGCCGCCCTTTGCGGTCTCGCTGGTCGGGGACAACTTCGCTCTTCTCTCCGGTCGGCACTCGGGTGGCACGTACGAGCTGTACGGTCGCTGCGGAGTGTGACGGTACAACCCGCCCCCGTGTCAAACAGCAAAAGCCCGCAGCGGCCACTCGAACGGTAACCCGACTTACGGCGAATCTGCCGCCTGGACCGTCCGACAACGTTGTGAAAAGCGTTTCGTCCCAGCGCCGAGCCGGGCCCGCGTCCTGGTGCCCACCCGGTCACCGACCCGGTCACCGACCCGGGCATCGCCCCGGCCGGACCGGCAGCCGACCCGGCGGGTCGGCACTACTGCCCGGCATGATCGCCGACGATCCGCCCGCCGCGCCGCCGACGCGTCACAGGCGTGTGAAGCACCACACCCCGGCCACCAGGAACGCCACGCCGAAGCAGGTCGCCAGCGCCGCCGACACCGCGGGACCGCCCTCGTCCGCGACCGGCTCGCGATGCCGGACACGGGCCCCCGTCCATGCCAGCAGCGCGCCCCCGAACAGTACGAAGACCGTCCCCGCGAACACGGCCGGAGCCGCCTCCGCCCCACCCATCCCGTTCATGGCGCGGATCCTGGCACCCCCGGGCAGAGCCCCGGCGAACTCCAGGTGAACGGGCACACCTCGGCGCACGCCATGGCACATCCCGGCGCATCCGGGCACACCTCCATACGGCCCAGCGGGGGACGGGGGGTGTGTTGGGGCGGGGTGGGGAGGGGCGTGGGGAGGGGGTGGGGAGGGGCATTTGTTGGCCGAAATCGGACCCTACGGGGGGGATCCCCTCCCCCCCACCCCACTCCCCCTCCCCCTCCCCTCCCGCCCACGTCACATCACGTCGAGCGTGGCCCGGCGGCGGCTGCCGTGTTCGAAGACGGTCAGCAGCAGCACCGCGAGCACGGCCCAGCCCGCGCCCACCGCCAGTTCCGCCCCGACCTGGCGCCATGCGGTAGCGCCACCCGACGCGAGCCGCCGGGCCGCACCCGCCGCATGGGTGAGCGGCAGTACCTCACCTGTCGTACGCATCCATCCCGGCAGGGACGCACGCGGCACATTGGCACCGGTGAGCAGCAGTAGTGCCGAACTGGCCACATTCGACACCAGGAACACGTCCCGGAAGCGCAGCCCCAGCGCGCCCAGCGCGAGCCCGAACGCCGAGCACGCGACGGCTGCGGCGACCAGGACCAGGGCGAGCCCGGGCACCGCCCCGGCGGGCAGGCTCAGCCCCAGCACCAGACACGCGGCGGCGAGCGTGAAGGCACTGACCACCAGCCCGTTGAGGACATACGGGAGGGCGCGGCCGAACCACAGGGGCGCGCGGCGCCTCGGCGAGAGCAGGACGGCGCCCAGCGTGCCGAACCGCCGCTCGTTCGAGACGGCCATCGTGCCGCCGTACACGCACGCGGTGGAGGAGGCGAGTACGGCGTTTCCTATGAGGTAGAAACGGTCGTCGGCGACGCCGAGTTCCCGGCCGAGGAAGACGAAGAAGAGAAGTTGGAGGACGGGGCCTACCAGCAGCGTTCCGATGAACATGGGCGGGGTGGTCCAGTTGAAGAGCGCCCGGTAGGAGATGGCGCCGCCGACGACCACGAGCCGTCCGGTGCGGATGAGTTGACGCAGCATCGGTGGCTCCTAGGCGAGGGCGAGGGTGGCGGCGGCGCGGGCCCGGCGCTCGACCCGGCCGAGGACAGCGACGGCGAGCAGCGCGTAGGCGGCGCCGAGGGCGAGGGCGAGTCCCATCGGGCCGAGCACGTCGCCGCCGGAGGTCGCGGCGTGGACCGCGCGGGAGCCCCAAGTGGTGGGCAGGATCCAGGAGATGGGCCGGGTCCAGCCGGGCAGCGACCCGATCGGGACGAGCATGCCGGACAGCATCCACACGGGTGCGTCCAGCGGGTTGGCCAGGGCGTTGGCGTTGCGCAGGAGGACGAAGGTGGCCGCGAGCAGGAGCCCCGTCATGCCGAGCGCGAGCACGCACACCGGTACGGCGAGGAGGAAGAGGAGGGGGTGGGCGAAGTCGAGCGGCACGCCGAACAGCAGCCATCCCCAGCCGACGGTGGCCACCATGGCGTAGGTGCCGATGACGGCGGTGGCGAGGGTGATGGGCAGCAGGATCAGCGGCAGCCGGGTCGGGGAGACGACCAGGGTCTCCAGGGTGCCGAGCCAGCGCTGGTTCTGGACGGCGCCGCCCGAGCCGAAGAGCACCGACGACCAGATGCCCATGAGCCCGGCGCCTACGGAGGCGGTCAGCAGCCGGTCGGGGTCGCCGGCGGCGCGGAAGAGGTAGACGGCGAGGGTGGCGTAGACGAGCGGGACCAGGACGGCGAAGGTGATCTCGATCGGCGAGCGCGACATATAGGTGACGTGGGTGCGCACGCCGACGCGTACGAGCCGGCCGACCCGCAGCAGCCGCCTCACGCGGTCACCTCGCGAGCCACGGGCCGCGCGGGGGCGTCGGCGTCCTCGACGATCGCGATGTAGGCGTCCTCCAGGGTCGGTTCGCGGGTGACGACGCGGCCGACGCGGATGCCGTCGAGCGAGGCGAGCACCTGTCCGTGCACGTCGGCGCCCCGGTCGGTCTGTACGGTGACGGCCTGTGCGGCGCCCCGTTCCTCGGCGGCGACGCCGCGCACCCCGGGCAGCCGCCGCAGCCGCTCAAGGGCCGCCTCGTCCGCGCCGTACGCCTCCAGCTCGACGACGTCCCGTTCCCGGATACGGGACTTGAGCTCGTCGGGGGTGCCGAGCGCCCGGATGGCGCCGCCCGCGATGACGGCGATCCGGTCGCAGAGTTCGTCGGCCTCGGCCATGTAGTGCGTGGTGAGCAGGACCGTGGTGCCCGCCGCCTTCAGGTCGGCGACGGTGCGGCGCAGGTCGCGCGCGGCGACCGGGTCGACGCCGATGGACGGCTCGTCGAGGAAGAGCACGTCGGGGCGGTGCAGCAGGCCGCGTGCGATGTGCAGCCGCTGCCGCATGCCGCGCGAGTACCCCTCGACGCGTTCGCGTTCGCGTCCGTCGAGTCCGACCAGTTCGAGCAGTTCGGCGATCCGCGCCTTCTGTTCGCGCGGCTCGACGCCGTACAGCTCGGCGAAGTACCGCAGGTTGTCGAGGGCGGACAGCCGCTCGTACAGGCCCCGGTCGCCGCCGAAGACGTATCCGATGCGTCTGCGGACGGCGACGGGGTCGCGGGCGACGTCGTGGCCGAGCACCCGGGCCGTGCCGGAGGTCGGCAGCAGCAGGGTGTTGAGCATCTTGATGGTGGTGGTCTTGCCCGCGCCGTTGGGCCCGAGCAGCCCGAACAGCTCCCCCTCTCCGACGTCGAAGCTGACCCCGCGCACCGCCTCGGTCTCCACCCGGCGGGGCCGCAGCCAGCCCGTACGGGAGGTGTACGTGCGGCGCAGTTCACGCACTTCAATCGCTGTCATGTCCGCGACGCTAGGGGCCCGTATCGCCCCCGGCCATTGATTCGGCGCGCCCCGAATCGTCGCCCGCGCGCGTCCTCAGCCGACCGCCCGCAGCACGTCCTCGCCCGACAGCAGGGCGAGCAGCGAGCGGCCCGTGTCCGTCAGCTGGTAGTAGACGCTGCGGCCGACCCGGTGCCGGGTGACCACCCCGGCCTCGGCCAGCCCGGACAGATGTTCCGAGACGGTGCTCGGGGCCAGCGAGAGCCGGTCCGCGAGCCCGGCCGTGGTCAGCGGGCCGCCCAACTGCCGCAGCACCGCCGCCCGGCCGCGCCCGAGGAGCATCCCCAGCCGGTCCTCGGCGGACGCCAGGGGCTCGGCCGGTTCCCGCAGCGCGCCCGCGCCGCGCGCCTGGAAGGAGACCGCCAGCACCTCGGGGTCGTCCGTCGAGTAGAGCCGGCAGCCCTCGGCGAAGACCAGCGGCACCAGGAGCAGCCGCCGCTCCCCGGCCCGGTACTCGGCGTCTATGTGCTTGGTCAGCTCAAGGACCGGCGGCTCCCAGCGGGCCCGTGACTCAAGACCGGCGAACAGCGCGTCGACGCCCTCGGTCGCGAACGTCCGGGCCCGGACGAGGACTTCGTCCTCGACGAGGCGCCGCATGGTCGGCCACAGGTCCGCCAGCGCCCCCTCCCAGTACGCCTCGTACGCGTCGGCGAGCGCCGCGCAGGCCGCCTGCGGGTCCTCGCGGTAGGGCCGCGCCACCGGGTGGTCGTCCAGGCCCGCGTAGTGCTCGGCGAGCTGCGCACGGACGACCTCCGGCGGGGTGGCCCGGACCTGGGCCGTCTCCTCGTACACCGAGTGGGTGCCGGTCGGCTGCGGCAGGATGAAATCGGGGAAGTTCAGCGGCCCCTCAAGGAGCTCGCGCAGCGGGCGCACGCGCTCGTCCTCCCGGATCACCTCACGCGCGCGCAGCGCCCACTCCTGGTACGGCCAGGAGGGCCGGCGGTGCGGCAGCAGGAGATGCAGGCTGCAGAACGCCTCCCACAGCGGGCTGACGGCTATGCGGGTGGCCCCGAGCGCCGCCTCGTCCAGCTCGATCCGGATCATGCGTGTCCCCTCCCGTCAGTCCGGCCTCGGTCCATCCCGTCGGTCCGCCGAGTCGGCCCGCCGCTCCCCCGCGCGGCCGCCCGTCAGTCGTCCATCGGCTCCAGGAAGCCCTGTCCGACCAGCATCCGGATCGCCTCCGGAGTGCGGTCGCGCAGCAGCACCGCGTCCTCGCCGAGCAGCTGGGCGATGGCGTCCAGGATCCGGCCCGCGTCCAGCTGGCCGTCGCAGACGCCCGCGAAGCCCGCGCCGACCGTGTCCACCGTGGTGGCCCGGCGCATGCCCCGGTTCTGCCGGAGCACCACGTGCTCGGGGTCCTCGGCGCCCGGCAGCCCGACCTGCTCCTGGACCACCTCGTCGGCGAGGCGGAAGCGGGAGGCGAGCAGCGCCGCGTCGTCGTGGGTGCGCAGGTACTCCTGGCGGGTGAAGTGGGTGCGCACGGTGTCGCCCAGCGGCTGCTCGACCGGGTGCGGCCACTCCTCGACCGTGATCGACGGCTGTTCGGAGCCCGACTTGTACAGGGTGATCCAGCCGAACCCGACCGCCTTGGTCTTGCGCGCCTCGAACTCCTCAAGCCACGCCTCGTAGCGCGCCGCGTACTGCTCCGGGTCGGTGCGGTGGTCCCCGGCGTCCCGCAGCCACAGCTCCGCGTACTGCGTGATGTCCTGGACCTCGCGCTGCACGATCCAGGCGTCGCAGCCGCGCGGCACCCAGGAGCGCAGCCGCTCCTGCCACTCCTCGCCCTCGACGTGCTGCCAGTTGGCGAGGAACTGTGCGTATCCCCCTTCGTTCAGCCGGGCTCCCGACTGCTGAACGATCGTGCGGCACAGATCGTCCCCGCCCATGCCGCCGTCCCGGTACGTCAGACGCGCGCCCGGCGAGATGACGAACGGCGGGTTGGAGACGATCAGGTCGTACGTGGCGGAGCCCACCGGTTCGTAGAGCGAGCCCTCGATGAGCTCCGCCTCGGGCGCGCCGGACAGGGCGAGGGTGAGCCGGGTGAAGGACAGCGCGCGCGGGTTGAGGTCGGTGGCGGTGACCCGGGTCGCATGCTGTGCCGCGTGCAGTGCCTGGATGCCGGAGCCGGTGCCGACGTCAAGGGCGGACGCCACCGGCGTACGCACGGTGAGCCCGGCGAGCGTGGTGGACGCGCCGCCGACCCCGAGCACCATCCCCTCGTCGCGGCCGCTCGCGCCACCGGCGCCGCCGACGGCGCAGCCGAGGTCGGAGACGATGAACCAGTCCTCGCCCGCCGGGCCGCCGTACGGACGCACGTCAACCGCGGCCCGCACCTCTCCACCCGTGCGGGTGATCCAGCCGTCCTCCAGGGCCTCGTCCCCGGGCAGGGCCGCGCGGGCGGCCTCGTACGCGACGGGCTGCTGGAGCAGGAAGAGCCGCACCAGCGTGTCGAGCGGCGATCCGCCGCGCGTGGCGCGCAGGGCGGGCACCGTCTCACTGCGGGCCAGCGCGGCGTAGGCGGGCGCGCCGAGCAGGTCGAGCAGCCCGTCGGCGGTGAAGTCGGCCGCGAGCAGGGCGTCGCGGAGCCGCGCGGCGCGGTCGGGCACGGGCAGGCCGGCGGGCGAACTGGCGGAAACACTGGTCGTACTCACCCGGCCATTGTGGCGGCTGGCACTGACAAACACCCACGGCCCGGCACCCACATGGGTCCGGGCCGTCCGAAAAGGGCGTGCGCGCGGGGCGTCGAGCCGCTCCACGCGCGCGTGGCGGCCGCCGCACAAGGCACGGGGCCGGCGCGGCGGACGCGCGCGTTGCGCTGGTCGCCGCTGGAGCTACTGGCCGCTCGACGAGGACGAGGGCTTCGCCGAGTCGGACGGCTTGGCCGACTCCGACGGCTTCGCGGAGTCCGAGGGCTTGGCCGACTCCGACGGCTTGGCGCCCTTGGCGGCGGAGGCCGCCGGGGACGCGTCCTTGGAGGCGCCGCCGCCGGCCGCGGGCGAGGCGGAGGAGGACGCGGAAGGCGTCTGCTTCTGGCAGCCGGGCTGCTTCTGCATCGCCTTGCCGAGGTCGCCCGACTCCAGCTTCTTGAGGGCGTCGTCACTGCTCTTGCTGATGGTGTTCAGCTGGTCGGCGACGCCCTTGAGGCCGTCGGCGAACTTCGCCTGGTCGCCGGTGTCGAGCGCGTCGACCTTCTTCTTGAGGTCGGCGTACGAGGCGGAGGAGGCGGCCAGCTCCTTGGCGGCCTCCTGCTGCGTCTTGTCGCCGTCCTTGACGGGCGGGGCACCGGCCTTGTTGATGCTGGCGGCCAGCTCCTTGTACGCGTCCGAGATCTGCTGGAAGGCCGTCGAGTCCGTCTTCTGGACATCGGCCGGCTTGCTCTCGTCCGCCGTCTGCTTCTCGATGGCGGCGTTGGCGTCAGTGATCTTCTTGATCTGCGGCTGGGCCTGGTCACAGAAGGTCTTGGCCCAGTCCTTCACCTTCTTGTCCGAGTCGTCGCTGCTGCACGCCGACAACGCGAGCACCAGTACCGCACCGCCGGACAGTGCGGCCGCAAGCTTCTTGTTCACCGGATCGGTCCCTTCCAAGGCTCTCGGCCCCGGAACATACACGCCAAGTGGGCGACAACCGCGTGTCGTACGCCGGATCTGCTGGCATTTGCAGCCATTTGCACCAAGGGAGACAAGGCTCACGGCCACAACGCGACGGGCGGACAGCGCGTCAATTCGCACTGCCCGCCCGCTCTTGCCGAGGTGTCGCTAGGAAACGACCGCAGGGTCAGGTGACTTGGCGGTCATCTCGTGGTTGCCCTCGTCGCCCACGGCCACTCCGCGCCGCTTGGACACGTACACCGCGCCGATGATGACGGCCGACGCGAGCACCGCGACGACCGCCCGCACACCGGCGCTGGCGTTCGCCCCGTAGCTGAACTTGACCACGGCGGGCGCGATGAGCAGCGCCACCAGGTTCATCACCTTCAGCAGCGGGTTGATGGCCGGTCCGGCGGTGTCCTTGAACGGGTCGCCGACGGTGTCGCCGATCACGGTCGCGGCATGGGCCTCACTGCCCTTGCCGCCGAAGTTGCCGTCCTCGACCATCTTCTTGGCGTTGTCCCACGCGCCACCGGAGTTGGCGAGGAAGACGGCCATCAGCGTGCCGGTGCCGATCGCGCCCGCGAGATACGAGCCGAGCGCGCCGACGCCGAAGGTGAAGCCGACCGCGATGGGCGCGAGCACCGCGAGCAGACCGGGGGTGGCCAGCTCGCGAAGCGCGTCCTTCGTACAGATGTCGACGACTCGCCCGTACTCCGGCTGCTCGCTGTAGTCCATGATCCCGGGGTGCTCGCGGAACTGGCGCCGCACCTCGAAGACCACCGCGCCCGCCGACCGGGAGACCGCGTTGATCGCGAGGCCCGAGAAGAGGAACACGACGGCGGCGCCCAGCATCAGGCCCACCAGGTTGTTGGGCTGTGAGATGTCCATGCTGAGCGTCATCGAGTCGGTCTTGGCGCCCACGTCGCTCACCGCGGTGGCGATGGCGTCGCGGTACGAGCCGTACAGCGCCGCCGCCGCGAGGACCGCCGTGGCGATCGCGATGCCCTTGGTGATGGCCTTGGTGGTGTTGCCCACGGCGTCCAAGTCGGTGAGGACCTGGGCACCGGCGCCCTCCACGTCGCCGGACATCTCCGCGATGCCCTGCGCGTTGTCGGAGACCGGGCCGAACGTGTCCATGGCGACGATCACACCGACCGTGGTGAGCAGACCGGTGCCGGCCAGCGCCACCGCGAACAGCGCGAGCATGATCGACGTGCCGCCGAGCAGGAAGGCGCCGTAGACGCTCAGACCGATCAGCAGGGCCGTGTAGACCGCGGACTCCAGGCCGATGGAGATACCGGCCAGGACGACCGTCGCAGGGCCCGTGAGCGACGACTTGCCGATGTCGCGGACCGGGCGCCGGGTGGTCTCGGTGAAGTACCCGGTCAGCTGCTGGATCACCGCGGCGAGCACGATGCCGATGGCCACCGCGACGAGCGCGAGGACGCGCGGATCGCCGCCGTGGTTCTTGATGGCGGCGTCGGAGACCCCGTCCAACTTGGCGTACGTCGACGGGAGGTAGACGAAGACCGCCGCGGCCACCAGGGTGAGCGAGATCACCGCGGAGATGAAGAAGCCGCGGTTGATGGCCGACATCCCGCTGCGGTCGGCGCGCCGCGGGGCGACCGCGAAGATGCCGATCATCGCGGTGACCACGCCGATCGCCGGAACGATCAGCGGGAAGGCCAGGCCCGAGTCGCCGAAGGCCGCCTTGCCGAGGATGAGTGCCGCGACCAGCGTCACGGCGTACGACTCGAAGAGGTCGGCCGCCATGCCTGCGCAGTCGCCGACGTTGTCGCCCACGTTGTCGGCGATGGTGGCGGCGTTCCTCGGGTCGTCCTCCGGAATGCCCTGTTCCACCTTGCCGACGAGGTCGGCGCCGACGTCGGCGGCCTTGGTGAAGATGCCGCCGCCGACACGCATGAACATGGCGATCAGTGCCGCGCCGAGACCGAAGCCCTCCAGCACCTTCGGGGCGTCGGCCGCGTAGACCAGGACGACGCAGGAGGCACCCAGCAGGCCGAGGCCCACCGTGAACATGCCGACCACGCCGCCCGTACGGAAAGCGATCTTCATGGCTTTGTGCGAGACGGCCGTGAGATCTTTTTCGGGTTCGCCTTCCCCGGGGGTCGCCTCGCGGGCGGCGGCCGCCACGCGCACATTCGCGCGAACGGCAAGACGCATGCCGACGTATCCGGTCGTCGCCGAGAAGAGCGCGCCGATCAGGAAGAAGGCCGAGCGGCCGGCGCGCTGCGACCAGTTGTCGGCCGGCAGCAGGAACAGCAGGAAGAACACCACGACGGCGAACATGCCGAGGGTGCGCAACTGCCGGGCCAGATAGGCATTCGCGCCTTCCTGTACGGCCGCCGCGATCTTCTTCATCGATTCGGTGCCCTCGCCTGCCGCCAGCACCTGACGGACCAGCAGTTGGGCCACGACCAGGGCCGCGAGGGCCACGGCCGCGATGACGATCACGATCAACCGGTTGTCGTCGGTCAGAACCGCGGCCGCGAGTGAAGTGGGGTGATCGAGTTCTTGTGGGTTGAAGAGCCCCGCCATTCGTCCTCCTTGACGCTCAGAGCTCAAGATGTGGACGGATTGTAGGGAGCGGAACACGATCAAAACAGGGCGCGGCCAGCGGAATTGACCTTCAGTTGCTACTCAGCAAATGATCGCGCCACACAAAGGCCCCCGAAAGCGGTAATGGGGCAAAAGCATTGACGCCTCATCCGGGATCGCGAAAATAATCTTTACAACAGAAAAAGGCCCTGCTCAGCAGGGCCTCCACAGTGGGGATCAAGAAAACGGTCGGGCAGGGTCAGGGCATGGCCGGGGCCGGAGTCGTCGGCCAGGTCATGCGGATGACGCCGCCGGACTCGTCCGAAGTGACCTCCACGTCGTCGACGAGGCCGCTGATGACCGCGAGGCCCATCTCGTCCTCGCCGGTGTCGTCCAGCTCGTCCTCGGACTCCCGCGCGCCGGGAGCCGCGCCCCCGGGGCCCGAACCGGGCACCTCGTCGCCGACCTCGATGGAGAACGCCTTCTCCTCCTCGGTCAGCACGACCCGCACCGGCGCGGACACCCCGTACGCACGGTGCAGCCCGACGGCGCGTGTGCACGCCTCGCCGACGGCCAGCCTCACCTCGTCGAGGACCGCCTCGTCCACTCCAGCCCGGCGCGCCACGGCGGCCGCCACCAGGCGGGCCGTACGGACGTGTTCGGGCTGGGCGCTGAAGCGGAGTTCAACGGTGGCCATGCGATCCCCCTCGGGCATACGGGCGTACGTCTCAGAGGCCCCGGGCCTTGGTGAGGCCCGGTGCCCCTGTCCTTCCTCCGGAGCCGTCCTGGGACGGCCGCCGTCAGTCGGTCGCGTTGACGGCCTCATCGACCGAGCTGTGGATCGGGAACACCTTGGTGAGCCCGGTGATCCGGAAGATCTTCAGAATGCGCTCCTGGTTGCAGACGAGCCGCAGCGAGCCCTCGTGGGCACGGACACGCTTGAGTCCGCCCACGAGCACGCCGAGACCGGTGGAGTCGAGGAAGTCCACGCCCTCCATGTCGACAACCAGGTGGTAGCTGCCGTCGTTCACCAACTCGACCAACTGCTCGCGCAGCTTGGGCGCGGTATACACATCAATCTCGCCACCGACCTCGACGACCGTACGGTCGCCACCAGGGCCGGACACATTGCGAGTCGACAGGGACAGGTCCACGGATCCTCCAGCACCTTGCTATCGAGCGGCCGCCCCCTGAGTCTCCCCGGCGGAGCCAGAGAACGGATCGCCAGCCGCGATGGCATTCAATCACTTACCAGCAGCCATGCACGACGCCTTCGGACCATTGTCCGTCACGCCAGTGACACACTCGGTGCCGATGGCCAGGAATCAGCACCCCAGAACACCCGCCACGGGCACGGGTGAACGACCCGACCCGGGCACGGTCCTGCACCGGCTCGCCGCGGGTGCGGACCGGGCTGCGCGCATCACTCATACGGAGCACTTGCCCCCGCGCGAGGGCCGCCATGCCGTCTGGCCCCACCGCATCCGCCCAGAAGTGATCAACGCCATTCAGCTGGCCGGTGTGGAGCACCCCTGGGCCCACCAGGCGGCCGCCGCCGAGCACGCCCTGGACGGCGAGTCCGTGGTCATCGCCACCGGCACCGCCTCCGGCAAATCCTTGGCGTACCTCGCCCCCGTCCTCACCGCCCTGCTCGACGGCTCCGAGGCCCCCAACGGACGCGGCGCCACCGCCCTCTACCTCGCCCCCACCAAGGCCCTGGCGGCCGACCAGCGCCGCTCGGTGAAGGCCCTCGCGGCGCCCCTGGGCAACGCGGTCCGGCCCGCCGTCTACGACGGCGACACCCCGGTCGAGGAGCGCGAATGGGTACGCCAGTACGCCAACTACGTCCTCACCAATCCGGACATGCTGCACCGGGGCATACTCCCCTCCCACCCCAAGTGGTCCTCCTTCCTGCGCGCACTGCGCTACGTCGTCATCGACGAGTGCCACACCTACCGGGGCGTCTTCGGCTCCCATGTCGCCCAGGTCCTGCGCCGCCTTCGCCGCCTGTGCGCCCGCTACGGCGCCGATCCCGTCTTCCTCCTCGCCTCCGCGACGGCGGCGCAGCCCTCCGTCGCCGCCCACCGCCTCACCGGCCTGCCCGTCGTCGAGGTCTCCGACGACGCCTCCCCGCGCGGCGAACTGGTCTTCGCCCTGTGGGAGCCGCCGCTCACCGACCTCCACGGCGAGAAGGGCGCGCCGGTACGCCGCACCGCCACCGCCGAGACCGCCGACCTCCTCACCGACCTGGCCGTCCAGGGCGTACGCACGGTCGCCTTCGTACGCTCCCGGCGCGGCGCCGAGCTGATCTCCGTCATCGCCCAGGAACGGCTGTACGAGGTGGACCGCGCCCTCGCCCGCCGGGTCGCCGCCTACCGGGGCGGCTACCTCCCCGAGGAGCGCCGGGCCCTGGAGCAGGCCCTGCACTCCGGGGAGCTCTTGGGCCTCGCCGCCACCTCCGCCCTGGAACTGGGCATCGACGTGTCGGGCCTCGACGCCGTGATCATCTCCGGCTACCCCGGCACCCGGGCCTCCCTGTGGCAGCAGGCGGGCCGGGCCGGACGGTCGGGCGAGGGCGCGCTGGCCGTACTGGTCGCCCGCGACGACCCGCTGGACACCTACCTCGTCCACCACCCCGAGGCGCTGTTCCAGCAGCCCGTCGAGTCGACCGTGCTCGACCCGGACAACCCCTACGTCCTTGCCCCGCACCTGTGCGCGGCCGCCGCCGAACTCCCGCTCACCGAGGCCGACCTTGAGCTCTTCGGCCCGGCGAGCCCCGGACTCATGCCGCAGCTGGAGGCCGCGAAGCTGCTCCGGCGACGGGCGTCGGGCTGGCACTGGACCCGCCGCGAGCGGGCCGCCGACCTCGCCGACATCCGGGGCGAGGGGGGCCGCCCGGTCCAGATCGTCGAGGCCTCGACGGGACGGCTGCTCGGCACGGTCGACGCGTCCGCCGCCCACACCACCGTCCACGACGGCGCCGTCCACCTCCACCAGGGCCGTACGTACCTGGTGAAGCATCTGGACCTGGAGGATTCCGCCGCCCTCGTCGAGGAAGCCAATCCGCCCTATTCGACTGTCGCCCGGGACACCACCTCCATCTCCGTCCTCGAAACCGACACCGAGATCCCATGGGGAGCCGGCCGCCTCTGCTACGGCTCCGTCGAGGTCACCAACCAGGTCGTCTCCTTTCTGCGCCGCAAACTCATCACCGGCGAGGTGCTCGGCGAGTCCAAGCTGGACCTGCCGCCGCGCACACTGCGCACCCGGGCCGTGTGGTGGACGGTCACCGAGGACCAGCTCGACGCCGCCCGGATCAACCCGGAGATCCTGGGCGGCGCCCTGCACGCCGCCGAGCACGCCTCCATCGGGATGCTGCCGCTCTTCGCCACGTGCGACCGCTGGGACATCGGCGGCGTCTCGGTCCCGCTCCACCCGGACACCCTGCTGCCGACGGTCTTCGTGTACGACGGCCACCCCGGCGGCGCCGGGTTCGCCGAGCGCGCCTTCCACACCGCGCGGGAGTGGCTGACCGCGACCCGCGAAGCCATCGCCTCCTGCGAGTGCGAAGCGGGCTGCCCGTCGTGCGTGCAGTCCCCGAAGTGCGGCAACGGCAACGACCCCCTGCACAAGCGGGGCGCGGTGCGCCTGCTCACCGAACTGCTCCGGGAGGCCCCGGGCCCAGAGCCCGTTCCGCGAGCCGGTACGGGGGCGGAGCCGCCGGGCCCGCCCGGGACCTGACCGCCGGGCCGTACGGGCCGAACCTCGCCCGTACGGTCACATCGGCGATCTCCCCGGTCACCGCGCACCGCACCACCTCGCCGCCCTGCGCACCGGCGACCCGGGCCGCCGCGCCGCACGCGTCGGTCGTGCCCCACAGCGCCCGGTCGGCCGCAGCCAGCGCGGCCAGGTCCGCGGCGCCACCCGCCCGGTGCCGGGCCGCGACGGCCTGCCCCAGCGCGAGGACGCCCGCGAACACCACACAGAGCGCGGAGACGGCGACAGCCACCCAGACGGCCGCGAAGCCCTGGTCGTTGCGGCGGGGGCCGGGGCGAGCGTGGTGGCGGGAGCCGGGAAGGATGCGGTGGCTGCGGCGGTTCCGCTCCCGGCGCCAAGACCAGCGCCAGAGCCGGTGCCAGGACTGGTGCCACGGCCAGTGCCAGGGCTGGTGCCAGGGCTGGTGCCAGCGCGTTCGCCGAGCCGGATCCGGATCACGGCCCCGGCAGCGGTTCCGGAATCCGCTCAGTGCCCGGCGCACCCCCGCCCTCATTGCTCCTCCCCGACCGTGTCCTCGGCAAGGGCGGCGGCATCGGCCCTCAGCGTGAGGGCCAGCGCGCCGGGACCGGGCGTCGGCGCCTCCACCCGCACGCGCCACAGGTCGCCGCTCCGGTCGAGCGTGACCCGCGCCCCGTCCGGCGCCGCCGAGCGCGCGGCTGCCAGCACCGCGCCCTCGGCCTCGGACCGCGCGGCCGCCCGCGCCCCCGCCCGGGCCGCGTCCACGCACTCGATCTGCGCGGCGGCCGCCATCACCGCCCAGAGCAGGGCCAGGGCGAACACCGCCAGCGCTGGTATCGCCACGGCCGCCTCGGCCGTCACAAAGCCCCGGTCAGCTCCTCGGCCCGGTTCGGCCGAATGGGCGCGCCCATCCTCAGAACGGGACATGGAGCGCCCTCTCCACCACCGACTGGAGCGCCGAGGAAACAGCCCCGCTCGTCACCACCTTGTAGAGCACCGCCGCGAAGCCGCACGCGGCGATCGTTCCCACGGCGTACTCACTGGTCGTCATCCCGGCGTCCCCGCGCAGCCCGTGCGCGGCACGCCACATCCATGCCTTCATCTCAACTCCCGTGTCGGTTCGTGTTGTGGAGTGCTTGTTCGCTTGCCTGTTGTTGCTTGTTCGCTTGCCTGTTGCTTGCTTGCCTGTTGTTGCTCGCGTGCGGTGAATCGCCCGCTGGGGGGGTGCTCGCCGTGGATTGCCCGCCGCGGACTGCCGTCGCGTATCCCGTTCGAGCGACCGTTCGCGTCGCCCCGCTCAGTGCTTGAGCAGCCCGCTCGCCAGGCCGATGACCACCGGGGCCACCCCGGCCGCGAGAAACGCGGGCAGGAAGCAGAGCCCCAGCGGGCCGGTGATCAGTACGCCCGCCTGTCTGGCCCGGGCCGCCGTCTCCCGGGCCCGCTCGGCCCGGCAGCGCTCGGCCACCCGCCCGACCGGACCCGCCGCGGGCGCCCCCGACGAACCGGCCCGCTCCAGACAGCGGGCCAGCCCCGCCGCGCCCGGTATCTCCCCCAACCTCCCCCACGCCTCGGCCGGTTCGCCGCCCAGCCGCAACTCCGCGGCGATCTGCGCCAGCCGCCGTCCCACCGGGCCGTCCAGCGACTCCCCGACCGCGCCCGCCGCCTCGCGGGGTCCGGCCCCGGCGGAGAGGCAGGCGGCCAGCAGGTCGGCGGCGAGCGGTAGTTCGGGGTCCGGCGCCCCGGACCCGGCACGCGGCCCCTCCGGCTTTCGGCGCCGCCCCCAGCGCCTCACCCCGTACGCCCCCGCCAGCCCGGCCAGCGCCCCGGCCGCCCCGCCGATCAGTACGTACGCGCCGGCCAGGACCCCCAGGGGCTCGATCCAGTTCCGCAGCGGCATCGACCGCCCCGACTCCCGGCCGGGCAGCCACACCCGCAGCCGGTCCCATGCCCGGCCCCGCCCCCTGGACATCGGCGCCGCGTCCCCGGTCGCCGCCAGCAGGGCCGCGCCCCTTCGCCGGACCGCCCGTTCACGTTTGCGGCTTGCCGCCTCCAGCCCTGTCCACAGGAGCAGGGCAACGATCGCCGTCACCACCCCCAGCCTGTGGAAAACATCCCGCAGAACTTCCTCACCCGAGCCCGCGAGCCCGGCACTCGCGAGCCCGGCGCCGACGAGTCCGGCACCCCCGCCGCCCCCTGGCCCGGCGGCGGCCGCCCACACCCCGCTCACCCCTTCTCCCCCGTCCTGACGATCCGTGCCGTCCAGCACAGCCCCGCGATCTCCAGCGCCCCGGCCACCACCAGGCAGCCGAATCCGGCCGGGGTGTGCAGCAGTACGCGCAGCGGGCTCGCGCCCATCGCCGTGCCGAGCAGCAGGCCGAGGACCGGAAGCAGGGCCAGCAGCACGGCCGTGGTGCGCGGGCCCGTCAACTGGGCACGCAGCTCCTCCTGTTGCTCCCGGTCGGCACGTAACGCGGCTTCCAGGCGCTCCAGGCCGGCCGCGAGTCCCGTGCCGCCGTCGACCGCCACCTGCCAGCACGCAGCCACCCCGGCGAGTCCTTCCGCACCCGGCTCCCGGGCCGCCACCCGCAGCTCCAACGCGACATCGCCGCCGAACCTCGCCGCCGCCAGCACCTGCGCCTCGGCCTCGCCCAGCGCTCGCGTGTCCCGCGCCGCCACCGCCAGCGCCTGGCCCGGCTGGCGTCCCGCCCGCAGCTCCCCGGCCACCACCCCGCACCACGCGACCACCTCGTCGCCGCGCCGCCACTTCGCCCGCTCGCGCTCCCGGGCCCGCAGCCACCGCCCCACCAGCGGCACCGCCAGCACTCCGGCGGCCAGCGGCAGCACCGAGTCCGCCAGCACCGCCACGATCACCGCGACCGGCAGGCACAGCCATTCCGGACGCGCCCGGCCGCGCAGCCGCTCCCGAAGCCGCCCCCACAGCGGCTCCTCCGGCTCGACCGCCGCCCCCACGAGCAACAGCCGTGCCCTGCGCAGTCCCTGGTCCCGCCCCACCGAGAGCCAGGCCGCCGCGAAGGCGCACACGGCCGCCGCCGAGGCCGGAGCGACCAGCGCTGTCGAGTCCGTCACCGTCCAGTTCGTCACCACGCACCTCCGAGCAGCGTCCGCAGCCGTTCCCAGCCGCGCTCCTGCGCGAAGCCGCCCATGGCCCAGCGCAGCGCCGGGACGGCGACCACCAGTCCCGCCTCGTCGCGCTCCAGCACCCGCACCTCGGCGACCCGGCGCCGCCCGGCCCGGTCCCGTACGAGATGGAGGACCACCGACAGCGCCGCCGCCAACTGGCTGTGCAGGGCCGCCCGATCGAGCCCGGCCGCCGTGCCCAGCGCCTCCAGGCGGGTGGGCACATCCGCGGCCGTGTTGGCGTGCACCGTGCCGCAGCCGCCCTCGTGCCCGGTGTTGAGCGCGGCCAGCAGATCGGTGACCTCGGCGCCGCGCACCTCGCCCACGACGAGCCGGTCCGGGCGCATCCGCAGGGCCTGGCGCACCAGGTCCCGCAGGGTCACCAGTCCCGCGCCCTCCTGGTTGGCGGGCCGCGACTCCAGCCGCACCACATGCGGATGGTCGGGCCTCAACTCGGCCGAGTCCTCCGCCAGTACGATCCGCTCGCGCTCGCCGACCAGGCCGAGCAGGGTGGACAGCAGGGTCGTCTTGCCCGTGCCCGTGCCCCCGCTCACCAGGAACGAGACCCGGGCCTCGATGAGCGCCCGCAGCACCCCGTCCCCGCCCGGCGGCACCGTCCCGGCGGCGACCAGTTCGTCCAGCGAGAACGCCCTGGGCCGCACCACCCGCAGGGAGAGACAGTCCGCCCCGACGGCGACCGGCGCGAGCACCGCGTGCATCCGCGTCCCGTCCGGCAGGCGCGCGTCCACCCACGGCCGGGCGTCGTCGAGGCGCCTGCCCGCGACCGCCGCGAGACGCTGGGCCAGTCTGCGCACCGCGGCCGTGTCGGTGAAGCGGACCCCGGTGAGTTCCAGTCCGGAGCCCCGGTCCACCCACACCCGGTCGGGCGCGGACACCAGGACGTCGGTGACGGCGGGATCGGCGAGCAGAGGCTCCAGCGGCCCCGTCCCGACCAGCTCGGAACGCAACCGCTCGGCGCCGCCCAGCACTTCCGCGTCGCCGAGGAGCCGGCCCTGGGCCCGCAGCGCGGCCGCGACGCGCGCGGGGGTCGGCTCGGCGCCGCTCTCCGCGAGCCGTCGGCGCACCGCGTCGAGGAGCGGCCCTGGCGAGCCTCCGAGCCCGCTCGCGGTGCCGTCCGGGGACACATCGGCAGTCATGAGACCGCACCTCCCGTCAGCGCCTGCTCCCAGAAGGCCGTGCAGAAGCGGGAGAGGGGTCCGCGTGACTGGCTGCCCGGCGGCGCCCCGTTCTCCTGGGACTCCAGGAGGCCGTACTCCATGGGCAGTTCGCCTGCCAGGGGCAGGCCCAGCGCGGCCGCCACCCACTGTTCGTCGAGGCCCGCCGCGTACGGACCGCGCACCACCGCGCGCAGGTCCCGCAGGACCATGCCGACCGAGGACGCGACCCGGTTGGCGGCGGCGACCGCGCGCAGTTCGCCGGGGACGACCAGCAGGCCGAGGTCGAGCTGGGCGAGCGCCTCGGCCACCGCGTCGTCCACCCGCCTGGGCAGGTCGACGACCACCACACCGCCGCGTCTGCGCGCGGCCGCGAGGACCGCCCGCATCGCCTCGGCCGGGATCACCACCGAGTCGCCCCGGTCCCAGCTGAGCACCCGCAGCGAGTGCAGCCAGGGCAGGGACTCCTCAAGGGCGCCCCCGGCGACCCGGCCCCGGGAAGCGGCGAAATCCGGCCATCGTCTGCCCTCGGCCTGCTCGCCCCCGAGCAGCACGTCCAGACCGCCGCCCAGCGGGTCGCCGTCGACCAGCATGGTGCGCCGACCGGCCTTGGCGGCCGTCACCGCGAGGGCGCAGGCCAGCGTGGACGCGCCGGCGCCGCCCCGCCCGCCGATCACTCCGACGGTCAGCGCCTGGCGGCCCACACCCTCCGCCGCGTCCGCGATCCGGTCGACGAGCCACTGCTCCGCGTCGGGCAGCCGCAGCACATGGTCGGCGCCGATCTCCACCGCGAGCTGCCACACCCAGGGGTCGTCCTGGTCCCGCCCGACGAGCAGTACGCCGCGCCTTCGGGCGGCGCCGCGCACCCGGGGCGCCGCGTCGTCCCCGACCAGAATCAGGGGCGCGCTCTCCCATCCGGCACTGCGCTCGGGGACCGCGTGGCGCACCTCCGGCTCGGCGCCGGCGGCGGCGCACAGCCGCAGCAGATCGTCGAGTAACGCCTCGTCCTCGGTGACGATCAGGGGCCTCGCGCGGCGCCCCTCCGCGCCCGCCGACCGGTCGGACGTCATGGGTCCGTCCATGATGTCCGCCTCCTCTCACTGCGATTCCAGGCGTCCGCGGACTTCGCGAACTGGAATCACGGTGGAGGCGTTCCGGAAATAAAGTGGATCTTGGTCAAAAGCTGTGGATAACTCGCCGGTTGTGAATATTCCGTTCACCTATACCGGTGACTTCCAGAGCGCACCGGAACCGTTACGCTCCGTGACGAGTCAGACCATGCGGAGGGAGGAGCCATCGCGGCCCGACAGAGGGGGGAATGATCATGCGCGGGACCCGAAAATGCATCCGGACATGCGACGACCCCCGCCGGGGGGGAGAGCGGGGGTCGTCTCTCCGGCCGACTCGGGGGGGGAGGAGCCGGACCGGGTTAGCACGGTCGCGAACGATCCGTGACTTCCATGGTGTACCCGAGAGCCTTCTCAGGCAAACCCACACGCCCCAGCGTACGCCGAATGGTGGGCGCCTATGCTCGCCTTCGTGGAAAACCACTCCTTGCCGCGGACCGCCGCCTTCTTCGACTTGGACAAGACAGTCATTGCCAAGTCGTCGACTCTCACGTTCAGCAAGTCCTTCTATCAAGGAGGGCTCATCAACCGCCGGGCCGTGCTGCGCACGGCGTACGCACAGTTCGTGTTCCTCGCCGGTGGCGCGGACCACGATCAGATGGAGCGGATGCGCGAGTACCTGTCGGCGCTCTGCAAGGGCTGGAACGTCCAGCAGGTCAAGGAGATCGTCGCCGAGACCCTGCACGATCTGATCGATCCGATCATCTACGACGAGGCCGCCTCCCTGATCGAGGAGCACCACACCGCGGGCCGCGACGTCGTGATCGTCTCGACCTCGGGCGCCGAGGTCGTCGAGCCGATCGGCGAGCTGCTCGGGGCCGACCGCGTGGTGGCCACCCGTATGGTCGTCGGCCCGGACGGCTGCTTCACCGGAGACATCGAGTACTACGCCTACGGCCCCACCAAGGCGGAGGCGGTCAAGGAGCTCGCCGCGTCCGAGGGGTACGACCTGGCGCGCTGCTACGCGTACAGCGACTCGGCAACCGATGTGCCGATGCTGGAATCGGTGGGCCACCCCTTCGCGGTCAACCCGGACCGGGCGCTAAGGCGCGAAGCGGCCATTCGGGATTGGCCTGTTCTCGTCTTTAACCGACCCGTTCGGCTCAAGCAGCGGCTCCCCGCGATCTCCATGCCGCCCCGCCCGGCACTGGTCGCGGCGGCGGCCGTCGGAGCGGCGGCCGCCACCGCCGGGCTCGTCTGGTACGCGAGCCGTCGCCGCGCGGGCGCCGCGAGCTGACTCGCGTGGGCCGCGCGCGCCCGGCCCACGGATACCGCTGAACACCGCCGGATACGGCCGCTCGACCAGACGTGACCGTTTAGTCCTGTTTGAAGGTAAAAGTAAAGAAGTGCAGCCAGGGGTTCCGCTTCACCGCGGTCAGGAGTACAAATAAGGCAACGGCCCGCGAGACCTGGGACATCCGAGAGGATCACCTTCTACGCAACACGGCCCCACGGACCGAGCATGAACATCGAGCACCCACGCGACGTCGACCCGTCGATTACGGGCCAGCCGCACCAGGTGACGGGCAGAAGTTCCCGACCTGATGGGCAACTATCGAGGACGCTTGGTAACACGGTGGACATGCCAGCGGCGGTACCGATCCGGTACCGCCGCAACCCTTTGTGGGCTCTGCCTTCGCAGGCTGCCTTTCATGGCGCCCGCGCCGCAGACCCCCGCCCCGGCTCCTAGGCCGCTCCGCGCTGCAGCGCCTCGCAGACCGCCGTCGACTCCCGTACGCCGAGCTCGACCGAGCGGCCGCAGAAGGTGATCCAGGCTGCCATGCCCTCGGGGGTCCCCGACACATAGCCGTCGAGCGCCGCCGCGTACGCCGCGCGCCCCTGCTCCGCATGGCCGACCTCGGCCGGGCAGATCGCCTTCGGGTCGAGGCCGCTGCCGATCAGCACGATCCGCTCGGCGGCCCGCGCCACCAGCCCGTTGCAGGAGCCGAACGGGCGCAGCGCCAGCAGCTCGCCGTGCACCACAGCGGCGGTGACCAGCGCCGGGGCCGAGGATCCGGCGATGATCAGCTGGGACAGGCCCTCCAGCCGGCCTGCCACCTCGTCCGCGTCCGGAACCGGCAGTTCGATCAGCAGCTCGTCCACCGGCTCGCCGTGCAGCCGGGGCCGGCCCACCGTGTCGCCGGAGTCGGCGGCCGCGACCAGGTGCAGCCGGGCGAGCACCCGCAGGGGCGACTGGCGCCAGATGGAGAGCAGCTGACCGGCCTCCGCCGTCAGTCGCAGAGCCGCGCCGACCGTACGGGCCTCGGACTCCGAGCCGAAGTCGGTGCGCCGGCGCACCTCCTCCAGCGCCCAGTCGGCGCCGGAGAGCGCGGCGCTCGCGCGCGCCCCGCGCAGCGCCGCCTCCGAGGTGATCTCGTTGCTGCGACGCCGCATGACGCGGTGGCCGTAGACCCGGTCGACGGCTTTGCGTACGGAGTCCACGGCGTCCGGTACCCCCGGCAGCGAGCCCAGGGCGACAAGCGGATCGGCGGCCGACGAGGCGTTCGTACTCATAAGTAGGGAGGCTACGCGCCCCGGGCCCACACCCCACCTTCGAGTGGTCTTCTTCACTCGATACCCCTACTTTCCGCAGCGATGCGATTACCGTTGGTGAACATGAAGATCGCTTTCGTGGGCAAGGGCGGCAGCGGAAAGACCACGCTGTCCTCGCTCTTCATCCGTCACCTCACCGCCAACGAAGCCGCCGTCCTGGCCGTCGACGCCGACATCAACCAGCACCTGGGAGCCGCGCTCGGGCTCGACGACGCGGAGGCCGCGGCGCTGCCGGCGCTGGGCGCGCACCTGCCGCTGATCAAGGACTACCTGCGCGGCACCAACCCCCGGATCGCCTCCGCCGAGACCATGATCAAGACCACGCCCCCCGGCCGGGGCTCACGGCTGCTGCGGATCCGCGAGTCCAACCCGGTGTACGAGGCGTGCGCGCGGCGGGTCGTGCTGGACGACGGGGACATCCGGCTGATGGCCACCGGCCCGTTCACCGACTCCGACCTGGGGGTGGCCTGCTACCACTCGAAGGTCGGAGCGGTCGAGCTGTGCCTGAACCACCTGGTGGACGGCCCGGACGAGTACGTGGTCGTCGATATGACGGCGGGCTCCGACTCCTTCGCCTCCGGCATGTTCACCCGGTTCGACATGACCTTCCTGGTGGCCGAACCGACCCGCAAGGGCGTGTCCGTCTACCGCCAGTACAAGGACTACGCGCGCGACTTCGGGGTCGCGCTGAAGGTCGTGGGCAACAAGGTGCAGGGCCAGGACGACCTGGACTTCCTGCGCGGCGAGGTCGGCGACGACCTGCTGGTCACGGTCGGCCACTCCGACTGGGTGCGCGCGATGGAGAAGGGTCGCCCGCCGCGCTTCGAGCTCCTGGAGGCGGACAACCGCCTCGCCCTGCAGGCGCTCCAGGACGCGGCGGACGACTCGTACGAACACCGCGATTGGGAGCGGTACACGCGTCAGATGGTGCACTTCCATCTCAAGAACGCGGAGAGCTGGGGGAACGCGAAGACGGGCGCCGACCTGGCGGCGCAGGTCGACCCCGTCTTCGTCCTCAACGAGGAACTGGCGGTTCCGCAGCCGAGCTGACAGCTCCCCGGCGCGGGCCGGCTCCCGACCGGCCAGCCGGTCAGTGCGCCGCGGCCTGTCAGCCGGTCAGTGCGCCGCGGCCTGCTTGAGGCCCGGCTGCTGCTGCGGCTTGACCGGCTGGACGGGCACGGCCGGTACGGCGGGCTGGGCGGCCAGGAAGGCCGTCCAGCCGCCCTTCGGCGCCTCGCCGACCTTCAACTGACGGAACTTGTCGAGTGTCGACGGGTCCTGGGCGTCCAGCCAGTCGGCGAGCTGACGGAACGACACACAGTGGACGTCACGCTTGACGCAGACCGTCTTGATCGTGTCCTCGACGGCCCGCATATAGGTGCCGCCGTTCCAGGACTCGAAGTGGTTGCCGATGATCAGCGGGGCGCGGTTTCCGTTGTACGAGCGGTCGAAGGCCTGGAGCAGGCCGTCGCGCATCTGGTTGCCCCAGTAGTCGAACTGGTCGGCCTCACCGGTCATCGCGTTCGACTGGTTCATGTAGAAGTTGTAGTCCATCGACAACGTCTGGAAGCCCCGGCCCGGGACGGGGACCAGCTGCATCGACAGGTCCCAGACGCCGTTGTCGTTCTTCTTGGGCCACACCTGGTCGTCGACGGCGCTGGTGTCATAGCGCCAGCCGAGTTCGCCGGCGGCCCGCACGAAGTTCTTGCGGCCCTCCAGGCAGGGCGTGCGGCCGCCGATGAGCTCCTTGTCGTAGTCGAACGGAAGCGGCGCCTCCGACTTGAGGCCGGAGTGCGACTTCCAGTTCTTCACAAAGGACTTGGCCTGCGCGATCTCGCTCTTCCACTCGTCCACCGACCAGGTGCCGACGCCGCCGTCGTTACCGCAGAAGTGGCCGTTGAAGTGGGTGCCGATCTCGTTGCCCTCCTGCCACGCGTCGCGCAGCTGGGTGACGGTGTCCTTGATCCCCTTGAGGTCGTTGAAGCCGATGTCGCTGCTGCCCGGGGAGTGCTTGGGCGCGGTGTAGAGCTCGCGCTTCTCCTCCGGGAGCAGGTACACGCCGCTGAGGAAGTACGTCATGGTCGCGTTGTACTTCTTGCCGACCTCGCGGAAGTGGGAGAACAGCCGCTGACTGTCCTCGCCCGCGCCGTCCCAGGAGAACACCACGAACTGCGGCGGCTGCTGACCGGCCGCCAGCTTGCGGGGCTTGAGCAGATGGGGCTGCTGCCCGGTGAACGCGGTGGAGCCGTCCCCGATCAGACGTACGGCGCTCTTCGGGGCGGCGGCGCCGGCCTGGCCTGCGCCGTGAGAGCCCGCCTTGGTGGGGTTGCCCACCGAACACCCGGCGGCCCCCGCGACCAGCGCGGCGGCGACGACCCCGGTGGTGATCCTCTTCGTGGCGGCCATCATCCGCCCACCCTCTTCCTCGCAGATCAGCTGATCCGAAGACCCGCAGACCCGCAGATCTCTCGCGCTGAAAGCCATCAAATCGCCGCAAAAGTGACATGCAGCGTGAGGGAAGAGGCCGCGACGTGCCGAACGAAAAGCTGCTTATTCACCGTTACGAGTGAATCGTTGCCCTATTTGCCGCGATTGCGCAGCATCGATCTTTACTCTGCATTACGATTCATTTACCGAGAGTTGAGAATCCCGCCGCTGCACGCCGTGACCCACGGCCGCGACCCCACATCCGCGACCGCGCTGCCCCGGAGGAGACGGGAACCATGTCTGCCTGCGTCCCCACCCGCACCCAGCCCCTCACTCACACCGATCGCACGCACCGCCCGCACAGCCCGCCACCCCCCGGAGGCCGCCGCCGCTTCCGGATCGCGGGCCGTGACCTGTCCGCATCCGTCACCGTCTTCCTGCTCGCCGTGCCGATGTCGCTCGGTCTCGCCGTCGCCATCGACGCCCCGCTGGAAGCCTCCCTGATCGCCGCCGGTGTCGGCGGAATCGTCGCCGGGCTGCTCGGCGGCTCACCGCTCCTTGTCAGTGGCCCATCCGCCGGACTCACGGTGGTGACGGCCGAGTTGATCCAGAATTACGGCTGGCGCACCACCTGCGCCATCACCGTTCTCGCGGGTCTGCTCCAGATCGCACTCGGCTCACTCAAGACCGCGCGCTCCGCGCTCGCGGTGAGCCCCGCCATCGTGCACGGCACCCTCGCCGGCATCGGTGCCGCCATCGCGCTCGCCCAGCTGCACATCGTCCTGGGCGGCTCCCCGCAGAGCTCGGCCGTCGACAACGCCCTTGCCCTGCCCGGCCAACTGGCCAAGGTCGGCCCTGCCGCACCCCTCGTCGGGGCGCTCACCATCGCCGTGCTCATCACCTGGCCGCGCCTTCCGGGGCGGATCGGAAAGGCGGTGCGCAGAGTCCCGGCCGCGCTGGCCTGTGTGGTGGTCGCCACCGGAGTGGCCGCCGTCGCCGCGCCGAGCGTCGCGCGCGTCCAACTGCCCTCCTGGGACGCGCATGTACTGCCCGAGCTGCCACAGGGGCCGGTGGCCGGGCTGGCCGCCGCCGTGCTGACGGTGACGCTCGTCGCCAGCCTGGAGTCGCTGCTCTCCGCCGTCGCCGTGGACAGGCTCGCCGCCGAGCGGCCGGGCGCCGCGCCGCCCCGGGCCGACCTCGACCGGGAGCTGCGCGGGCAGGGCATCGCCAACGCCGTCTCCGGCCTGCTCGGCGGCATGCCGATCTCCGGAGGAGCGGTGCGGGGCAGCGCCAACGTACGGGCCGGAGCGGTCGGCCGGGCCTCCACCGTGCTGCACGGAGTGTGGGTGCTGCTCGCCGCCGGGCTGCTCGTGGCCGTCCTGGAATGGATCCCGCTGGCCGCGCTCGCCGCACTGGTGATGGTCGTCGGCATCCAGATGGTGTCCTTCGCGCACATCCGCAACGTCCACAAGCACCGCGAGTTCCTGGTGTACGTGGCGACGGTGGCCGGGGTGCTCCTGTTCGGGGTGCTCCAGGGCGTGGCCATCGGGATCGCGGTGGCCGTCATGGTCGCGCTGCACCGGCTGACGCGCACCCGGATCACGGTGCGGCCGCTGGACGACGGGACGTATCTGGTGTGCGCCCGGGGCCAGTTGACGTTCCTGGCCGTGCCGAGGCTGACCCGGGCACTGACCCAGGCGCCCCATGGGGCCAGCGCCGTGGTGGAGTTGAACGGGTCCTTCATGGACCACGCGGCCTACGAAGCGCTCCAGGGCTGGCAGGACGCCCACATCGCGCGGGGCGGTGAGGTGCGCATCACCGGGCGCTCCGGGATCGGGGCCTCGCCCGCCCGCCACGGGACTGCCGCCCGGCTCGGCCCGGCCGACCGGGTCGAGCCGGGGGCCAGGGAGAAAGCCACGGGCCAGGCTCGGGGGAACACCGTCGAGGCCGCGACAGGCGGGCACGGCTGCTGTCGGCCGTGGACGCCGTGGCGCAACCACCACTGCCACGACAAGGCGCCCGCGCAGCGGTCGCACGGTCATCAACTGGCCAGCGGGCTGAGCGCGTTCCAGCGGAACACCGCGCCGCTGGTGCGGGACGAGTTGGCGAGGCTGGCGCGGGAGGGGCAGAAGCCGTCCCAGCTCTTCCTCACCTGTGCGGACTCGCGGCTGGTCACCAGCATGATCACGTCCAGCGGCCCGGGCGATCTGTTCACGGTGCGCAACGTGGGCAACCTGGTGCCCCCGCCCGGCACGGAGAGCGCGGACGATTCGGTGGCGGCGGCGATCGAGTACGCGGTGGAGGTGCTGCGGGTCGAGTCCATCACGGTGTGCGGACACTCCGGGTGCGGCGCGATGCAGGCGCTCCTCAACACCCGGCCGGGCGCCCCGCAGACGCCGCTGGGGCGCTGGCTGCGGCACGGGCTGCCGAGTCTGGAGCGGATGGCCAGCCGCAGGCACTCCTGGGTGCGGATCGCCGGACGACTGCCCGCCGACGCGGTCGAACAGCTCTGCCTCACCAATGTGGTGCAGCAGCTGGAGCATCTGCGCCGCCATGAATCGGTGGCTCGGCGGCTCGCCGAGGGCACGCTGACGCTGCACGGGATGTACTTCCATGTGGCCGAGGCCCAGGCGTACTTGCTGGCGTACGACGACGTCCAGGAGGTCTTCGAGGGGGTGGGGCCGACGACACCGGCGCAGTCGCACGTCTGAACCCACGGCATCCGCGTCAGCCCACGGCATCCCTGTCCTGAGAACACCCCAGGAAACTTCCGGGGCAATGTCAGGAACCATGTCAGGGGGATCGTCTGGCGAACGGTCCGGGGAAATGTCCGAAAGAACGTGCCTGAGTGTGTGCGTGAGAGCGTTCATGAGAACGTCTGACGACGCGCCGACGATCCGGAACGCTTACAGGTCTAAACCAATTTTCGGGAGACTCTTGTCACCCGGCGATTGGCCTGATGAGCTATGGCCCGGGACACATAGGCACATAGGACGCCCTGGGAAAGGGAGATGTCGTGAGCAACGAAAGCCTGGCCAACCTGCTCAAGGAGGACCGGCGGTTCGCACCGCCGGCCGAGCTGGCCGCGAACGCCAACGTGACGGCGGAGGCGTACGAGCGGGCCGAGGCGGACAGGCTGGGGTTCTGGGCCGAGCAGGCCCGGCGCCTGACCTGGGCCACCGAGCCGACCGAGACGCTGGACTGGTCGAACCCGCCGTTCGCGAAGTGGTTCGCCGACGGGCGGCTCAATGTCGCGTACAACTGCGTGGACCGGCACGTCGAGGCCGGCCACGGTGACCGGGTGGCCATCCACTTCGAGGGCGAGCCGGGTGACAGCCGCGCCATCACCTACGCGGAGCTGAAGGACGAGGTCTCGCGGGCCGCCAACGCCCTTACCGAGCTGGGTGTCCGGGCCGGTGACCGGGTCGCGGTGTACATGCCGATGATCCCCGAGGCGGCCGTCGCGATGCTCGCCTGCGCGCGGATCGGCGCGGCGCACTCCGTGGTCTTCGGTGGCTTCTCGGCCGACGCCGTCGCCTCCCGTATCCAGGACGCCGACGCCAAGCTGGTCATCACGGCCGACGGCGGTTACCGCCGGGGCAAGCCGTCCGCGCTGAAGCCCGCGATCGACGAGGCCGTGGCGAAGTGCCCGCAGGTCGAGCATGTGCTGGTGGTGCGGCGTACGGGGCAGGAGACCGCGTTCACCGAGGGCCGGGACGTGTGGTGGGACGACATCGTCGGGCGGCAGTCCGCCGAGCACGCCCCGCAGGCGTTCGACGCGGAGCACCCGCTGTTCATCCTGTACACGTCCGGGACGACGGGGAAGCCGAAGGGCATCCTGCACACGTCGGGCGGCTATCTGACGCAGGCCGCGTACACGCACCACGCGGTCTTCGACCTCAAGCCCGAGACCGATGTGTACTGGTGCACCGCCGACATCGGCTGGGTGACCGGCCACTCGTACATCGTCTACGGGCCGCTGGCGAACGGCGCGACGCAGGTCATGTACGAGGGCACCCCGGACACCCCGCACCAGGGGCGGTTCTGGGAGATCGTGCAGAAGTACGGGGTGACGATCCTGTACACGGCGCCGACGGCGATCCGTACATTCATGAAGTGGGGCGACGACATCCCCGCGAAGTTCGACCTGTCGTCGCTGCGGGTGCTGGGGTCGGTGGGCGAGCCGATCAACCCCGAGGCGTGGATCTGGTACCGCAAGCACATCGGGGCCGACAACTGCCCGATCGTGGACACCTGGTGGCAGACCGAGACCGGGGCGATGATGATCTCGCCGCTGCCGGGGGTGACCGAGACGAAGCCGGGTTCCGCGCAGCGCGCGCTGCCGGGCATCTCGGCGACCGTCGTCGACGACGAGGCGCGCGAGGTGCCGAACGGGGGTGGCGGCTATCTGGTCCTCACCCAGCCGTGGCCGTCGATGCTGCGCACGATCTGGGGCGACGACCAGCGGTTCATCGATACGTACTGGTCGCGGTTCGAGGGCAAGTACTTCGCCGGTGACGGGGCGAAGAAGGACGACGACGGGGACGTCTGGCTGCTCGGGCGCGTCGACGACGTGATGCTGGTGTCCGGGCACAACATCTCGACGACCGAGGTCGAGTCGGCGCTCGTCTCGCACCCGTCGGTCGCCGAGGCGGCGGTGGTCGGTGCGGCCGACGAGACGACCGGGCAGGCGATCGTGGCCTTCGTGATCCTTCGGGGTTCGGCGGCGGAGTCGGACGGGCTGGTGGAGGAGCTTCGGGCGCACGTCGGGGCCACGTTGGGGCCGATCGCCAAGCCGAAGCGGGTGCTGCCGGTGGCGGAGCTGCCGAAGACCCGGTCGGGGAAGATCATGCGGCGGTTGCTGCGGGATGTTGCCGAGAATCGGGAGCTGGGGGATGTCACGACGCTCACGGACTCGTCCGTGATGGACCTCATCCAGACGAAGCTGCCGAGCGCGTCCAGCGAGGACTGACGCGCTCTGGGGGTGTGGTGGAGGCCTGGCTGCGCGGTGTGCGTGGCCGGGCCTCCGGAGTTTTTCCCCACCCCACCCCACCCCTTCCCTGAACCCTCCGGGGGTGGGTGGGGGCTGAGGAGCGTTTCCCGGGGGCTTCGCCCCCGGCCCCGAGCGGGGCTGCGCCCCTGCACCCCAGCGGGGCCTGCGGCCCCTGAACCCCGCCCGGGCCCGGCGCCGGACCCCGGCCGAGGGTGGGTGGGGAGGCCAGGCTGCGCCCCCGCACCCCGCCCGGGCTCCGCGCCGGACCCCGGCCGAGGGTGGGTGGGGAGGCCAGGCTGCGCCCCCGCACCCCGACGCGGGGCCTGCCGCCCCCGCACCCCGCCCAGGCTCGGCGCCCGATCACAGCGCTGAGGGGAGGGATGGGCGGGGAGGCTGGGCTGTACCCCGCCTCGGGCTCCGCGCCGGACCCCGGCCGAGGGTGGGTGGGGAGGCCGGGGTGCCCCCTGCACCCCCTCGGGGCTCCGCCCCCCTGGGCCCCGGCAGCACCCCGCTTCGTGGCTCCGCCCCGTACCCCAGCACCCCGACAGGCCTTCGGCCCCCACCCCGCCACCCCCGCACCTCGACAAGGCCTTCGGCCCCTACGCCGCCACCCCCTCATCCCGAGAGGGCTCCGCCCCCGCGCCCCACCCCTCGCTTGCCCATAAAGTGAAGATCGCCGGATTCATCCCTGCGGCCGCGTAAAGAGTTAGGTAAAGTAAGGATCGCGTCAATGGCGCGACAAGAGAGATCCCCCGAGAGGGGGACCGTACGACGCGGGTTCGGGAGAGGGATCCGTTCGTGGGACCCAGGTGCGCCGGGAAGTCTGGTCGGCAATGTGATGAGTCATGTCCGCCGAACCGACCGGAGGTCGTCCCCTGTGGCCGCGCCCGTATCCCGTAATGACAGCACCGGCAGCGACAACGGCCGTGGCCGGAAGTTTCTGGGGCGGCTCTCGTTGCCCGAGCGGAACTTCGTCGCGGATGCGCTGCGGGCCGAGACCGTCGGTGGTGTGCTGCTGCTCGTGGCCGCCGTCGCCGCGCTGATCTGGGCCAACACCCTGGGTGGGAGTTACGCCGCCGTCCGGGACTTCCATGTCGGGATCGGGGCTCTCGGGCTGGATCTCTCGCTCCAGCACTGGGCCGCCGACGGGCTGCTCGCCGTCTTCTTCTTCGTCGCCGGGATCGAGCTCAAGCGCGAGCTGGTCGCCGGGGAGCTGCGGGATCCCAAGGCCGCCGCGCTGCCCGTGATCGCCGCGATCTGCGGTATGGCCGTGCCGGCGCTCGTCTACGGGCTGGTCAACACCGTGGGCGGCGGGTCGATGGACGGCTGGGCGGTGCCGACCGCCACCGACATCGCGTTCGCGCTCGCCGTGCTCGCCGTCATCGGGACCTCGCTGCCCAGCGCCCTGCGCGCGTTCCTGCTCACGCTCGCCGTCGTCGACGACCTTTTCGCCATTCTGATCATCGCCGTCTTCTTCACCAAGGAGATCGACTTCGCCGCGCTCGGCGGGTCCGTCGTCGGCCTCGCCGTCTTCTGGCTGCTGCTGCGCAAGGGCGTACGCGGCTGGTACGTGTACGTACCGCTGGCGCTGGTCATCTGGGGGCTGATGTACAACAGCGGCGTCCACTCCACCATCGCGGGCGTCGCCATGGGCCTGATGCTGCGCTGCACCCGGCGCGAGGGCGAGGAGCACTCGCCCGGCGAGCACATCGAGCACCTGGTGCGGCCGCTGTCCGCCGGACTCGCCGTACCGCTGTTCGCGCTGATGTCGGCCGGGGTAGGGGTCACCGGCGGGGCGCTCGCCGACGTCTTCACCAGGCCGGAGACGCTGGGCGTGGTGCTCGGTCTGGTGGTCGGCAAGGCGGTGGGCATCTTCGGCGGTACGTGGTGCGCCGCGCGGTTCACCAAGGCGGAGCTCAACGAGGACCTCGCCTGGCCGGATGTGTTCGCCGTGGCCACCCTCGCCGGGATCGGCTTCACGGTCTCCCTGCTCATCGGCGAGCTGGCCTTCGACGGCGCCGGGGCGCTGACCGACGAGATCAAGGCCGCCGTTCTCATGGGGTCGTTGATCGCTGCGGCCCTCGCGACAGTGCTGCTGAAGCTGCGCGTGAAGCGGTACCAGGCGCTGGTGGCCGAGGAGGAGCGCGACGAGGACCACGACGGCATCCCCGACGTGTACGAACAGGGCAATCCGGCCTACCACCTGCGGATGGCCGCGATCCACGAGGAGAAGGCCGCCGAGCACCGCCGCCTGGCGCAACTGGCGGGGGCGGGAAGCGACGAGGGCGGCCGTCCGGCATGATCTGACATCTGGGCCGGAGCACGACATCCGGACCCGGGACGACGGGACCGCAGAAGAGGAGAGGGAGTCAGCGAATGAGCGACCCCAGCAACACCGCCGGCGGCGCCGAGCGCAGTCTCGGCCAGCTGGTCGCCTCGGCGACCGCCGAGATGTCCGCGCTGGTGCACGACGAGATCGCCCTCGCCAAGGCGGAGCTGCGCCAGGACGTCAAGCGCGGCGCGATCGGTGGCCTCGCCATCAGTACCGCGGGCGTGTTCGTCCTGTTCTCGCTGCCGGTGCTGAGCTTCGCGGCGGCGTACGGGATCCACAACCTGGGGCTGGGGCTCGCCTGGTCGTTCCTGATCGTGGGCGGGGCGTATCTGCTGCTCGCGGGGCTGCTCGCGCTGCTGGCGGTGACCAAGTTCAAGAAGGTCAAGCCGCCGGAGAAGTCCATCGCCTCGGCCAAGCAGACGGCCTCGGTGCTCGGGAGCGTCAAGCCGCATCCGCGCCCGGTCACGGAAGCGGCCCCCGCTGTGGCACGCTCGTCTGCATGACCGCACCCGATACCGGTAACGGCGCCACAGGCAGTCCCGGCGGCAACGGCAGCCCCGTCCGCATCGACGGCCCCTGGACGCACCGGGACGTGGCCGCCAACGGTGCGCGCTTCCACATCGCGGAGCTGGGCGACGGGCCCCTGGTACTGCTGCTCCACGGCTTCCCGCAGTTCTGGTGGACCTGGCGCCACCAGCTGACGGCGCTCGCCGACGCCGGCTTCCGGGCGGTCGCCATGGACCTGCGGGGCGTCGGCGGCAGCGACCGCACCCCCCGGGGCTACGACCCGGCCAACCTCGCGCTGGACATCACCGGGGTCGTACGGTCGCTCGGCGAGCCGGACGCGGCGCTCGTCGGGCACGACCTGGGCGGCTATCTGGCGTGGACGGCGGCCGTGATGCGGCCCAAGCTGGTGCGCCGGCTGGCCGTGTCGTCGATGCCGCACCCGAGGCGCTGGCGCTCGGCGATGCTCTCCGACGTCTCGCAGTCGCGGGCGGGCTCGTACGTCTGGGGCTTCCAGCGGCCGTGGGTGCCGGAGCGTCAGCTCGTCGCGGACGACGCGGCGCTGGTGGGGCGGCTGATGCGGGAGTGGTCGGGTCCGGTGGCGCCGGAGGACGACGCGGTGGAGGTCTACCGGCGCGCGATGACCATTCCGTCGACCGCGCACTGCTCGATCGAGCCGTACCGCTGGATGGTGCGGTCGATGGCACGGCCGGACGGCATCCAGTTCAACCGCCGGATGAAGCGTCCGGTACGGGTGCCGACGCTGCATCTGCACGGTTCACTCGACCTGGTGATGCGCACCCGCAGCGCGGCGGGCTCCGGCGAGTACGTCGAAGCGCCGTACCGCTGGCGGCTGTTCGACGGCCTCGGGCACTTCCCCCACGAGGAGGACCCGGTGGCGTTCTCGACCGAACTGGTCAACTGGCTGAAGGATCCCGAACCCGACCGCTGATTCGGCCAAACGTTCCCGTGAGCGGACAGGAACAGTTGTCTGACGAACAGCCAAATGCCCGGCGCATAGGCCAATTGGCCCCCCGAGAGGCGGTTACCGACCTTGGGGCACGGGCAGACGTCGGGGTATGGGCTGGACGCACGACTACGGTGACGCAGCACGCAACCGCCGCTCGGCCACCGCGCCGATTTCGTACGAGAGGGGCGGCCCGCAAGGTCAGGGCCATGATCCCCAACTCGGGATTCCGCGTATCCTCCGCCGCCGGGCCCGCTGGGTCTCGGCCCGGCTGCGCCATACGCGTACGTAACGAGAGCGTACGCAACGAGGGCGTACGCAACGAGGGCGTGCGCGGCAGGGCGTGGGCGACGGGGCTTACGGGCGCAGATAGGCGAGGCCCGGATGGGCCGCGCGGTAGCCGTCCAGGAGCCGTCGGGCGACCTGGACCGAGTCGACCAGCGGATGCAGGGCGAACGCCTTGACCGCCGTCCGCGCGGACCCGCTGTCGGCCGCTTCCAGGACGCACCGCTCGACCGCCTTCACCGCGCTGACCAGGCCCGCCTCATGGCCGCTCAGCTGGGTGACGGGCAGCGGGCGCGGCCCTGCCGCGTCGACTCGGCACGGGATCTCGACGACGGCCTCGGCGTCGAAGGCGTCGAGGGACGCGCCGTTGCGCACGTTCAGGATCAGCGTCGCCGCCTCGTCGCGCGCGATGGCCCGCATCAGCGCGAGGGCGACGTTCTCGTACCCGCCCGACTCCAGGTCGTCGGCGGCGCGCTCGCCCGCGCCCGAGACCTCCCGGTTCTCGGACATGTACGTGGCCTCGCGCTCGGCCCGTGTACGGTCCCACGCGTCCCACGCGTGCGTGCCGTCGGCCACCGTGGCGTAGAAACGCGCCTGCTGGTCGAGGAGGAACGCGCCGCGGGTGCGCTCGGCCTGCTGATACGCGGCCACGGCCTCGCGGTTGAAGTAGTAGTAGTGCAGGTACTCGTTGGGCACCGAGCCGAGCGAGCGCAGCCACTCGGCGCCGAAGAGGCGGCCCTCCTCGAACGAGGTCAGCAGCTTGTCGTCGGCGAACAGGCGCGGCAGTACGTCCTGTTCGCCCTCGTACAGACCGTGCAGCCAGCCCAGGTGGTTGAGACCCGCGTAGTCCAGGCGTACGGCGTCGGGGTCGGCGCCGACCGTGCGGGCCACGCGGCGGGCCAGGCCCACCGGCGAGTCGCAGATGCCGATGACGCGTTCGCCCAGGTGGCGGGCCATGGCCTCGGTGACGAGACCGGCCGGGTTGGTGAAGTTGATGACCCAGGCGTCCGGGGCGAGCGCCTTGACGCGGCGGGCGACGGCGTCGGCCACGGGCACGGTCCGCAGCCCGTACGCGATGCCGCCCGCGCCGACCGTCTCCTGGCCCAGGACCCCCTCGGCCAGCGCCACGCGCTCGTCGGCCGCCCGGCCCGCGAGGCCGCCGACGCGGATCGCGGAGAAGACGAAGTCGGCGCCGGTCAGCGCCTCGTCGAGGTCGGTGGTGGCGCGCACGGCGGGCGCGTCCGGGACGTCGCGCGCCTGGTCGGCGAGGACCTTGGCGATGGCGGCGAGGCGGGCCGCGTCCACGTCGTACAGCGTGACCTCGTCGACCCGGCCGGGCGCGTGGTCGCGCAGCAGGGCGCCGTACACCAGCGGGACGCGGAAACCGCCGCCGCCGAGGATCGTCAGTCGCATTCCGGCCTCTCCAGGGTCCCAGGGGCGGGCAGGGCGTCAGAGGGCCGCCGGGGCGACCGTACGGCGGGTCACAGGGCGCACTGCTGGCTGTCGACCTGCTGGTTGGCGGTGCGGCCCAGCTGGATGTCCTCGCGGATCTCGGCGGCCGTCAGCGCGTATCCGGTGTTCGGGTCGTCGAGGGACTTGGCGAAGACGACGCCGTAGACCTTGCCGTCGGGGGTGAGCAGCGGGCCGCCGGAGTTGCCGGGGCGGACCGTGGTGAACAGCGAGTAGACCTCGCGGGTGACGGTGCCGCGGTGGTAGATGTCGGGGCCGGGCGGGGTGATGCGGCCGCGCACGCGCGCGGCGCGCACGTCGTACGGCTGGTCCTCGGGGAAGCCCGCCACGATGGCGCCGTTGCCGCTGTGGGCGGCCTCGGAGGAGAAGTGCAGCGCCGGGGCCCGCAGGTCGGGGACGTCCAGGACGGCGATGTCGCGGCGCCAGTCGTAGACCACGACCGTCGCGTCGTACGTCCGGCCCTGACCGCCTATCTGGATCTTCGGGTCGTCCACACCGCCCACTACGTGGGCGTTGGTCATCACCCGGCGGTCGGCGAAGACGAAGCCGGTGCCCTCCAGGCGCTTGCCGCAGCTGGGCGCGGTGCCGGTGATCTTGACGATGGAGCTCTTGGCGCGGGCCGCGACCGGGCTGCCCGCGAGCGCCGGGTCGGGGGCCGGGACCTGCGTGATCGACTCGTGCGTGAACGGGGCGAAGACCTGCGGCAGCCCGTTCTTCGCCAGCATCGAGGAGAAGTCCGAGAACCAGGTGTGCGCCTGCTTGGGCATCGCCTTGTCGACGCCGTGCAGGATCCGCGAGTCGTCGACGGCCCTGCCCAGCGCGTTGCCGGGCCGTTGCGGGTCCTGCTGGGGGTCGGCCAGCGGGGAGAGCGCGGTGCCGATCAGCCAGGCGACCAGGAGCATCGCGAGGACGTTGACCAGCGCGCCGCCCGTCGCGTCCAGGGCGCGCGCGGGCGACCAGGTGATGTGCTGGCGCAGTTTGTTGCCCAGATGGGTGGTGAAGGCCTGCCCCACGGAGGCGCAGACGATCACGACCACGACCGCGACGATCGCGGCGGTGGTCGACACCTCCCGCTTGTCGGTGAGCTGGTCCCAGATGACCGGCAGCAGATACACGGCGATGAGACCACCGCCGAGGAAGCCGATCACCGACAGGATGCCGACGACGAAGCCCTGGCGGTAGCCGACGATCGCGAACCACACGGCGGCGACCAGCAACAGGATGTCCAGCACGTTCACGGGGTCAGCCTGTCACGCGTGCCAGTCGAGCGGGACCCGCCGGGTGCGATCCCAGGGCCGCTCCCAGCCCGAGAAGTGCAGCAACCGGTCGATCACCCCGGCCGTGAAGCCCCAGACGAGGGCGGATTCGACCAGAAAGGCCGGTCCTGCGTGCCCGCGCGGGTGCACGGCGGTCGCACGGTTGGCCGGGTCCGTGAGATCCGCCACGGGGACCGTGAAGACCCGGGCGGTCTCCGCCGCGTCCACCGCCCGCACCGCGCTCGGCTCGCGCCACCAGCCGAGGACGGGCGTGACCACGAAGGCGCTCACCGGGATGTAGAGCCGGGGCAGCACACCGAAGAGCTGGACCCCTTCGGGGTCGAGGCCGGTCTCCTCCTCGGCCTCGCGCAGGGCGGCGCGCAGCGGGCCGGTGGTCTGCGGGTCGCCGTCCTCGGGGTCGAGGGCGCCGCCCGGGAAGGAGGGCTGGCCGCCGTGCGAGCGGAGCTGGCTGGCGCGCTCCATGAGCAGCAGCTCGGGCCCGCGCGGGCCCTCGCCGAACAGGATGAGGACGGCGGACTGCCGCCCGTCCCCGCTCTCCGGGGGCAGGAACCGGCTCAGCTGGAGCGGCTCGATGCTGTCGGCGGCGCGCGCGACAGGGTCCAGCCAGTCGGGCAGCCCGTCGCGGCTGACGGCGGGGCCGGACCGGCCGTCGGCGCCGTCGCCACCGCCGGATCCGCTGCCGGATCCGCTGCCGTTGAGCCTGTCGTACGTCTTGCTGGTGTCGCTCGCGTGCGTCATGGGCACCCCCGTCGTTCCACCGGTCACAACGTGCGGGCCGGTCGCATTCGTTCCGTCGCCGTCATCGGGCCTTCGCGATGAGGCCTTTCGCGCCATGGGGCCTTCGCCGTCGGGGCTGGGGTCATCCGGCCCCCAGCGGAGGCGCGGGCAGGCCCGGGTAGTCCGGCGGCGGGGCCAGGCGCTGGCCCGGGAAGCCGCCCTTCTCGTACTTCAGGAGCTTCTTCGCCTTCTCCGGGTCCGTCTCGCCCTCCCCGTACGCCGGGCAGAGCGGGGCGATGGGGCAGGCGCCGCAGGCGGGCTTGCGGGCGTGGCAGATGCGGCGGCCGTGGAAGACGACGCGGTGCGAGAGCATCGTCCACTCGCTCTTCGGGAAGATCTCGGCGACCACGGCCTCGACCTTGACCGGGTCCTCCTCGTCCGTCCACTTCCAGCGGCGCACGAGACGGCCGAAGTGGGTGTCGACGGTGATGCCGGGAACGCCGAAGGCGTTGCCGAGCACCACGTTCGCCGTCTTGCGGCCGACGCCCGGGAGCTTCACCAGGTCGTCGAGACGGCCCGGCACGTTCCCCCCGAAGTCGTCGCGGAGGGCGGCCGCGAGACCCATGATCGACCTGGTCTTGGCCCGGAAGAAACCGGTCGGCCGGATCAGCTCCTCGACGGCCTCCGGATCGGCCGCCGCGAGGTCCTCCGGAGTGGGATACGCGGCGAACAGCGCGGGCGTGGTCTGGTTGACCCGCAGGTCGGTCGTCTGGGCCGACAGGACGGTGGCGACCAGCAGCTCGAAGGGGTTACGGAAGTCGAGCTCGGGGTGGGCGTACGGGTACACCTCGGCGAGCTCCCGGTTGATCCGCCGGGCGCGGCGGACCATGGCGAGGTGGGACTCGGGAGTGGCGGCCGTGTTCTGGGTGACCGTGTTCTTGACGGCCGTCTTCTTGGCGGTGGTGGGCTTGGGGACGGCCTTCTTGGCGGCGGCGCTCTTGGCGGCAGGCTTGGTGGCGGGCCTGGTCGCGGCGGCCTTCTTGGTGGCGGCCTGGTTCGCCGGCGCGGCCTTCTTCGCGGCCGGAGCCTTCTTGGCCGCTGCGGCCTTCTTCACTACTGCGGCCTTCTTCACCGCCGCGGCCTTCTTCGCCGGGGGCTTCGCGCGCGTGGCCGGGGTCGGCGACGCGCCCGGGGCGGACGGCGGCGTGGACGCCGTCGACGCGGCCCGATTGGCTGATTTTGATTCTTTCGCGGCTTTTTTCGGTTTACCCGCGGGCTGTTCGCCCACAGCGGAATCACTGCCTGCGGACACTCGTACGGCCCCCCTGGCCTGCGCTCTCACCGGCGAATTGGACACCCGGCCAGCCTAAAGCCACGCACTGACATCCGCCCCGGCCACAGCGAATCACCACCCCAATCGGCCCCCTGCCGCACAGTCCGGAGCTCGGGTGCGTCATCCTTGTGATTGATCGCACTGTTTACCCCGTCCGGCAAAATGGGGAGCACGGTCCCCTGTACCGGTCGACAAGGAGAGAACTCGTGGACGACGTTCTGCGGCGCGCCCCGCTCTTCGCGGCGCTCGATGATGAGCAGGCCGCGGAGCTCCGCGCCTCGATGAGTGAGGTGACGCTCGCCCGCGGCGACGCCCTCTTCCACGAGGGCGACCCCGGCGACCGCCTGTACGTGGTCACCGAGGGCAAGGTCAAGCTCCACCGCACCTCGCCCGACGGCCGCGAGAACATGCTGGCCGTCCTCGGCCCCGGCGAGCTCATCGGCGAGCTGTCGCTGTTCGACCCGGGCCCGCGTACCGCCACGGCGACCGCGCTGACCGAGGTCAAGCTGCTCGGCCTGGGCCACGGCGACCTCCAGCCCTGGCTGAACGCGCGCCCGGAGGTGGCCACGGCGCTGCTGCGTGCCGTCGCCCGCCGACTGCGCAAGACCAACGACCAGATGTCCGACCTGGTCTTCTCGGACGTCCCGGGCCGCGTGGCCCGTGCGCTCCTCGACCTGTCGCGCCGCTTCGGCGTGCAGTCGGAGGAGGGCATCCACGTGGTGCACGACCTGACGCAGGAGGAGCTGGCCCAGCTGGTCGGCGCGTCCCGCGAGACGGTCAACAAGGCCCTCGCCGACTTCGCCCAGCGCGGGTGGCTGCGGCTTGAGGCGCGTGCGGTGATTCTGCTGGACGTGGAGCGGCTGGCGAAGCGGTCGCGCTGACGCGGCGGGTGTTTGTGCCTGAACGTGCTGACGGGCCCGTTTCCCCTCGGGGAGGCGGGCCCGTTCGCGTCGCGTTGTCAGTGGTCGGGGTTAGCTTGGGTTACGTGGTCGGCCGCGGACCGTGCGTGGCTGGTCGCGCAGTGCCCCGCGCCCCTTTGGGGGGCTAGATGAGGCCGTGCTCGCGCAGGTATTCCAGCTGGGCGCGTACGGAGAGTTCGGCGGCCGGCCACAGGGAACGGTCGACGTCCGCGTAGACACGGGCCACCACGTCCGCCGCCGTGGTGTGGCCGTCCTCCACGGCCGTCTCCACCTGGGCCAGCCGGTGGGCCCGGTGGGCGAGGTAGAACTCGATGGCGCCCTGGGCGTCGTCGAGGACCGGACCGTGCCCGGGCAGTACGGTGCGCACGCCGTCCTGGACCGTCAGCGAGCGGAGCCGCCGAAGCGAGTCGAGGTAGTCGCCGAGTCGGCCGTCGGGGTGCGCCACGACGGTCGTGCCGCGCCCGAGGACCGTGTCCCCCGTCAACACGGCCCGGTCGGCGGGGAGATGGAAGCAGAGGGAGTCGGCGGTGTGGCCGGGGGTGGGCACCACCCACATCTCCAGACCGCCGGTGGTGATCACGTCGCCGGCGGCCAGGCCCTCGTCGCCGAGGCGCAACGCCGGGTCGAGGGCGCGTACATGCGTACGCGTCAGCTCGGCGAAGCGGGCCGCGCCCTCGGCGTGGTCGGGGTGGCCGTGGGTGAGGAGGGTGAGCGCGACGCGCTTGCCCATGCGTTCGGCGGTCGCGACCACGGCGCGCAAATGGGCGTCGTCCAGCGGCCCGGGATCGATGACGACCGCGAGGTCCGAGTCGGGCTCGGCCACGATCCAGGTGTTGGTGCCGTCGAGGGTCATCGCGGACGCGTTGGGCGCGAGCACGTTGACGGCACGGTCGGTGGCGGGGCAGGAGAGCACCCCGCCGCGCGGCTGGCCGGGGAGGGCGGCTGCCTCGGTCATGCCTGGACACCTTCCATCGGGAACGGGCCGGACCGCCGGCCGGAGGCCGGCGCAGCGCCGCGAAGCCCGCGCAGCGGTGCGAGGGGCGCACGGAGGAAACGGCCCCCGCCGCGCGGCTGGCCGGGGAGGGCGGCTGCCTCGGTCATGCCTGGACACCTTCGATCGGGGACGGGGTCAGCGGGAGGGCGGCGGCTGGTTCGGTCATGGGGCCGTTCCTCCGGCGGCGTGGATGTGCTTGGTGAACTCGTCGTGGCCGGGCCAGCTCAGCACGATCTCGCCGTCGTCGCCGAGGCTCGCCCGGGCGAGTACGGGGGTGAGGTCGCGGGTGGCCGAGGCGGCGACGGCCTGGGCGGGGGTGGCGTACGGGAGGAGGTCGCGCAGGGTCGAGACGGTCGGGGGCATCATCAACAGCTCGCCCCGGTCGTACCCGGCGGTGGCCTCGGCGGGGTCGATCCACACGGTCCGGTCGGCCTCGGTGGAGGCGTTGCGGGTGCGCTGGCCCTCCGGGAGCGCGGCCACGAAGAACCAGGTGTCGTACCGCTTCGGCTCGAACTCGGGGGTGATCCAGCGCGCCCACGCGCCGAGCAGGTCCGAGCGCAGGACGAGGCCGCGGCGGTCCAGGAACTCGGCGAAGGAGAGGTCGCGGGCGACGAGGGCGAGGCGGTCGGCCTCCCAGTCGTCGCCGGTGGTGTCGCCGACGACGCTCGTGGCGTCGGGGCCGGCGAGGAGGACGCCGGACTCCTCGTACGTCTCGCGGACGGCGGCGCAGACGATCGCCTGGGCGTCGTCGGGGCCCACGCCCAGGCGTTCCGCCCAGGTCTCGCGTGATGGACCGGCCCAGCCGATGCGGCGCGCGTCGTCGCGGGGGTCGACGCCGCCGCCGGGGTACGCGTACGCGCCTGCGGCGAAGGCCATGGAGGTGCGTCTGCGGAGCATGTGCACGGCGAGGGCGGTGCGCTCTGCGCGCAGGAGGAGGACTGTTGCGGCGCGGCGCGGGGGTACGGGGACGAGGTCGCCGTGGGCGAGGGCGCGGATCCGGTCGGGCCATTCCGGCGGGTACCACTGACCATTGGGCATGGCGGGAGGCTATCCGCTGACGCGCGCATGTTCGAGGCCCCGCAGGTCCGTGCCCGGGGCCGCGCCCCCGGGGCCCCTGCCGGGGCTGCGCCCCGAACCCCGTTTCCGCCTCCGGCGGGCATTCCCCACCCCGCCCCTTCCCGAAAGCCTCCGGCGGTGGTCGTTCGTCTGCGGCCCGGTGGGGGCTTGTCGCGCAGTTCCCCGCGCCCCTGAAGGAGGGCCCGAAGGGCCCATCTAAGGGGCGCGGGGCTGTGTCGATTTGCGGCTCCGCCGCGTGGGCGCGAGCAACCCAGCACGGCCCGCAGGCGAACGCTTCCGAAGGGGGTCTTTATATCGGGCAAACACGGTTCTGCCGGGCTTCTCACCGCGTCCTCAGACGGCTCTCATCAAGCGCCGCGAAGGTGAAGGACATGAGCCTCCCCGAGCACCAGCCGCAGCAGCCGCAGCCGTATCCGCAGGCGTCCGGGGCCTACCCGCCCCCGCCGCCGTACGAGCCCAGCGCGCCCGTGCACACCGGCCCCGGGAACGGCAACGGGAGTGGGGACATTCCTCCCGGCGGCGCCGGGAACGGCATCCCCGGCACCCCGCCCGCCGCCCACCGCCGCGCCCGCCGCTCCGTCGGGCTCATCGCCGCCGTCGCCATCGCCGCGGCCGCCGTGGGCGGCGGGACCGCCACGCTCATAGAGCGGTGGGCCGGCAGCGGCACCACCGCCAGCGCCCCCGGCGTCAGCGGCACCAACGCCTCCAGGAGCACCAACGGCACCGTCGCCGGGGTCGCCCAGGCCGTCTCGCCCAGCATCGTGGAGATCAGCGCGACCTCGTCCTCCGGCGAGTCCACCGGCTCCGGGGTGATCGTCACCGCGGGCGGGGAGATCGTCACCAACAACCACGTCGTCGCCGGGTCCGACCAGGTCAAGGTGCGTACCAGCGACGGCAGGACGTACAACGCGAGCGTCGTCGGCACCGACCCGGACAAGGACCTCGCGCTCATCAAGGTGCAGGGTGCCAGTGGGCTCAAGCCAGCCAGCCTCGGCAACTCCGACAACCTCAAGGTCGGCGACCAGGTCGTCGCGATCGGCTCCCCCGAGGGCCTGACCGGCACCGTCACCAGCGGCATCGTCTCCGCCCTCAACCGCGATGTCACCGTCGCCAAGGAGCAGGGCCAGGGCCAGGGAGACACGCAGGGGCAGGGGCAGGGGCGTGGACGCGGCGGCTGGCCGTTCGAGTTCGGCGGGCAGCAGTTCAACGGCGACACCGGCTCCTCGAAGACCACGTACAAGGCGATCCAGACCGACGCCTCGCTCAACCCGGGCAACTCCGGCGGCGCGCTCATCGACATGAACGGCAACATCATCGGCATCAACTCGGCCATGTACAGCCCGAGTTCCGCCAATGCCTCCAGCTCAGCGGCCGGTAGTGTCGGGCTCGGGTTCGCCATCCCGATCAACACCGTGAAGGCCGACCTCGACAGCCTGCGGTCGGGCAGCGGCGGCTCCGGCGGCAACAACGCCAACAGCTGACGCCCCGCCCCCGCCCGGCGTGCGACGCTGGACAGCGCGAACCGGCACCACCCCGACAACCGGCACCACCCCGACACCTGGCCCACCCCGAGGAAGACCCCACACCGATGAGCCCCGCACCCGCCGAGGACGACACCCAGCGCATCCTGATCGTCGACGACGAGCCCGCCGTCCGCGAGGCGCTGCAGCGCAGTCTCGCCTTCGAGGGGTACGGGACGGAGGTCGCCGTCGACGGTCTGGACGCGCTGGCCAAGGCGGAGGCGTACCAGCCGGACCTGATCGTCCTCGACATCCAGATGCCCCGGATGGACGGGCTCACGGCCGCCCGGCGGCTGCGCGCGGCCGGGTCCACCACCCCGGTGCTGATGCTCACCGCCCGCGACACCGTCGGCGACCGCGTCACAGGGCTCGACGCGGGCGCCGACGACTACCTGGTCAAGCCGTTCGAGCTGGACGAGCTGTTCGCCCGGATCCGCGCCCTGCTGCGCCGCAGCTCGTACGCGGCGCCGACCGGCGCGGGCGAGCAGCCCGACGCCAACGTGCTGACCTTCGCGGACCTCCGCATGGACCTGGCGACCCGCGAGGTGACGCGGGGCGAGCGGGTGGTGGAGCTGACCCGTACCGAGTTCACGCTCCTGGAGATGTTCCTGGCCCATCCGCGCCAGGTGCTGACCCGCGAGCAGATCCTCAAGGCGGTCTGGGGCTTCGACTTCGAGCCGTCGTCCAACTCCCTCGACGTGTACGTCATGTACCTGCGCCGCAAGACCGAGGCGGGCGGCGAGCCGCGCGTGGTGCACACCGTGCGCGGTGTGGGATACGCGCTGCGCGCGGGCGGGGCGGAGTGAGGGGCCCGGTGCGGTGGTTCCGCGAGCTGCCGCTCAGATCCCGGCTCGCGCTGCTCGTGGCGACAGCGGTGACGGTGGCCGTGGCCGCGGTGGCCGCCGCGTGCTGGTTCATCACCCAAGGGGTGCTGACGAGCCAGCTCGACAACCGGCTGCGCAACCAGGCGGCCAGCTCCGCCAGCGCGGAGTACGCCACGGTCCTGATCCGGACCTGCCGCAGCCCCAACCCCGAGCCGATCCGGCTGCCGGGCAACACCCCGCTGACGCAGGTGGTCTTCCCGGACGGCACGGTGTGCGCCAACCCCAGGTCCGCGCATCTGCCGGTACGGGAGGCGGACATCGCCGTCGCCACCGGTCCGCGCGGCGACGCCCTGCACACCACGACGGACGGGTCCGGGGTGGAGCGCCGCGTCTACACCCAGGCGGCCCACATCAGCGGCCTCGGCCAGCAAGGCCGGGTCGCCGTCTCCATCGCGGTACCGATGTCCGACGTGACGACGCCGCTCAACAAGCTGGCGATCGTCCTGCTGATCGTCTCCGGCATAGGAGTCATCGGCGCCGGGGCCGCCGGCCTCTGGGTCGCGCGTGCGGGACTGCGCCCCGTCGACCAACTGACCGGCACCGTCGAGCACGTGGCCCGTACCGAGGACCTGACCGTCCGCATCCCCGCCGAGGGCGAGGACGAGATCGCCCGGCTGTCGCGGTCGTTCAACGCGATGACCGCCGCCCTCGCCTCCTCCCGCGACCGCCAGGCGCAGCTCATCGCCGACGCGGGCCACGAACTGCGCACCCCGCTGACCTCGCTGCGTACCAACATCGAGCTGCTGGCGCGCAGCGACGAGACCGGGCGGGTCATCCCGCCGGCCGACCGCAAGGCGCTGATGGTCTCGGTCAAGGCCCAGATGTCCGAGCTCGCCTCGCTGATCGGCGACCTGCAGGAGCTGTCCCGGCCGGACGCGGTCCGCGAGGGGCCCCTCGAAGTGGTCGGCTTCCACGACATCACCCGCATCGCCCTCGACCGCGCCCGGCTGCGCGGCCCCGAGCTCACCATCACGGCCGAGCTCGCGCCCTGGTACGTACGGGCCGAGCCCGCGAAGCTGGAGCGCGCGGTCGTCAACGTGCTGGACAACGCGGTGAAGTTCAGCCCGCCGGGCGGCACGATCACCGTCGCCCTGGACCGGGGTGTGCTGACCGTGCGCGACCAGGGTCCGGGTATCCCGGCCGATGAACTCCCGCACGTCTTCGAGCGGTTCTGGCGCTCCCAGTCGGCCCGTTCGCTGCCCGGCTCGGGCCTCGGGCTCTCGATCGTGGCCCGTACGGTCGAGCACGCGGGCGGCACCATCGCCCTCGGCCCCGCCCCGGACGCCCCCGGCACGGTCGCCACCATCCGCCTCCCGGGCGCCCCGACCCCGCCGCCCGAGTACACGTGAGAACAGGTGAGGGGCGGTGGGCCGACCGGCCCACCGCCCCTCACCGCACGCGCACGCGACTACTTCACGCGAGTCTCGTACTCCTACTTCACGACCGTGATCCGGTCCTGGGCCGGCGGCGCGATCGGCTTGGACGCCGACGAGTTCGCCGCCAGGTAGGCGTTGAAGACGTCCAGGTCGGACGCGCCGACCAGCTTGTTCGTGCCCTGGCCGAGCGCCGTGAAGCCGTCGCCGCCGCCCGCGAGGAACGCGTTCATCGCGACGCGGTACGACTTCGCCGGGTCGATGGCGACGCCGTTCAGCCTCACCGTGTCGACCAGGACCCGGGCCGCGCCCGTCTTGGTCATGTCCAGCGTGTAGGTGAAGCCCTTCGAGACCTGGAGGATCTTGGGCTCGGCCGTGTTGCCGCCGCTGACCTGCTGCTGGAGGCCCTGGATCAGCTGGGCGCCGGTCAGGGAGACGACGTTCATCATGTTGGTGAACGGCTGGACGGTGAACGCCTCGCCGTAGGTGACCACCCCGTCGCCCTCACTGCCGCTCGCCTTGTAGACGAGGTCGGAGCGGATGCCTCCGGGGTTCATGAACGCGATCTGCGCGCCGCCCTTGTCGCTCGGGGCGAGCCCCGCGAGCTGCGCGTCCGCGATCAGGTCGCCGAGCGGCTTCTCGGGGGCCTCGGAGCCGCGGCCGTTGATGTCGGCCGAGATGTAGCCCTGCGGCCGGTTCGCGACCGGCGCGGCCAGCTTGTTCCAGCGGGCGATCAGCGCGCTGATGTCCGGCGCCTTGGCCTGGTCGCGGCTGACGATGTGGTTCACGGACTTCGGCGACTTCACGGCCGTACGGACGATGTCCTTGGTCCGCTTGTCGTACGTCAGCGTCGTCTCGGTGAACAGCTTGCCGTAGGAGGCGGCCGAGGTGACCATGCGCGGGTTGCCCGCCGGGTCCGGGATGGTGCAGGCGTACGCGGTGTGGGTGTGGCCGGTGATCAGCGCGTCCACCTTGGGCGTGACGCCCTTGGCGATGTCGACGATCGGGCCGGACAGACCGCTGCCGGGGCCCGCCGAGTCGCAGTCGTAGTTGTACGCGTTGCTGGTCGGCAGCCCGCCCTCGTGGATCAGGGCGACGATGGACTTCACGCCCTGCCGGTCGAGCTCCTTGGCGTACTTGTTGATCGTCTCGATCTCGTCGTGGAACTTCAGGCCCTTGACGCCCTCGGCGGTCACCACGTCCGGCGTGCCCTTGAGGGTCACACCGATGAAGCCGATCCTGACGCCGTTCTTCTTCCAGACCGTGTACGGCTTGAGGATCGGCTTCCCGGTCTTCTCGCTGGTCACATTGGCCGCGAGATACGGGAAGCCGGCGCCCGGGAACTTCCTGCCCTTCTCGTAGCAGCCCTCGACCGGGTGACAGCCGCCGTTCTGCATCCGGGCGAGCTCGACGGCGCCCTCGTCGAACTCGTGGTTGCCGACCGAGGTGACATCCAGCTTGATGTCGTTCAGCGCCTCGATGGTCGGCTCGTCGTGGAAGAGCCCCGACAGCAGCGGGCTGGCGCCGACCATGTCACCGGCGGCGGCGGTGATCGAGTACGGGTGGCCCTTGCGCGCGTCGCGCAGCGAGGTCGCCAGGTACTCGACACCGCCGGCCGGTATGGACTTCACCGTCCCGTCGGGCTGCTTCTGGGCCACGGTGCCGGCCGAACCCGCCGGCGGCTCCAGATTGCCGTGCAGGTCGTTGAAGGAGAGAAGCTGGACGTCCACCGTCCGCGCGGGCTTCGGGTGGCCGTGCCCCTTGTCGTGGGCGTCGGCCGCGGGCATCGCGGCGACGAGCGCGCCGAGCGTGGTGAGTCCCGCGGCGGCCGCCAGGACCCGGCGGCCGGTCCGGCCGCCGCGGTTCTTCCGGGGTGTCGCTGACATCTCTCCCCTAGGTGGTTCATGGGTGGTTCGGTGGTCGTTCGGCGTGACGGACGAGGTCCGCTGCCTGCGGCAGCCTAGGGTCAACGCGCGTAGCGCGACAGGGGGATGGGGTTACGGGATGGTTGCCGTTTGGCGGTACGTCAGGTTTTGCCCCCGCTCACCGTACGCTCGTACACATGACGACTGACCCCGCCGGCCCCGGCCCCTCCGGACGTGAGATCCAGACCCTCGACGAGCTGACCCACCCCCAGGCCCAGGAGGTGCTCGCGCTGCTCGCCGAGGCCGCCCGGAGCGACGGGCAGCAGGCCGTCTCCGAGCAGGGACGGCTCCAGCTGCGCGGCGGGCGGCGGCCCGGGATCCGCCACTTCCTGCTCACCGTCACCGGCTCCGAGGGCACCGAGCTCATCGGCTACGCGCAGCTGGAGGACACCGACCCGATCGAGGCACCGGCCGCCGAACTCGTCATCCACCCCGCGCACCGCGGCCGCGGCCACGGGCGGGCGCTCGGCTCGGCGCTGCTCGGCGCGTCCGGCAAGCGGCTGCGGGTCTGGGCGCACGGTGGGCACTCGGCGGCGCGCCACCTCGCCCAGGTCCTGGGGCTGACCCTGTTCCGCGAACTGCGCCAGATGCGGCGGCCGTTGGCCCCGCTCGACATCCCCGAGCCGGTCTATCCGCCGGGCGTCACCGTACGGACCTTCGTGCCCGGCGAGGACGACACGGCGTGGCTCGCGGTGAACGCGGCGGCCTTCGCGCACCACCCCGAGCAGGGCTCGCTCACCCAGCGCGACCTCGACGACCGCAAGGCCGAGCCGTGGTTCGACCCGAAGGGCTTCTTCCTGGCCGAGCGGGACGACCGCATCGTGGGCTTCCACTGGACGAAGGTGCATGCCGAGGAGAGGATCGGGGAGGTGTACGTCGTGGGGATCCGGCCGGATGCCCAGGGCGGCGGCCTGGGCAAGGCCCTCACCGCGACGGGGCTGCGCCACCTTGCGGCCGAGGGGGTGCCTGTGGCCATGTTGTACGTGGACGCCGACAACACGGCCGCCGTGACCGTGTACGAACGTCTTGGGTTCACCACGCATGAGGTGGATCTGATGTACCGGACCGAGTCCTAGAGGCGAGTGAGGGCTCGGCGGGACCGGCAGTCGCTCGTCCGCGGACCGTGCGTGGCTGATCCCCGCGCCCCTTGACGGTTGCCCGGTAACGTCACGTGCGCCGGACCTGACAGCCACGTCAGGTCTCATATTCCCGCACGTCATGTCCTCGTTACCGGGCATTCAGACACGCTTGCGACGCTCGGCTAATGCAGCCCGAGGTGCCCCCCTCCCGGAACGGGACCGCCGCCCGCCCCAAGACGCTGGCTCCTGCCCGCTCCGACGTGCTCTCCGACGCGCCTGACAGCGCCCGGGCGCGGAAGAATGGGTTCATGAGCCAGCAGCCCAGCGCCGAGGTCCACCTCCAGCCCTCCTCCCAGCCGTCGGTCGGTTCCATCGCCGCCCACCGGCCGCACACCCTGGCGGCCGCGGTCTCCGACCTGGAGCCGGACATCGACGCGGATCTGGACGCGTACGAGGGCTACGAGCGGGACGGGAACCCCGGCGACGGGGGCGAGGAGCTGCCGTCCGGGCGGTTCCTGGACCGGGAACGCAGCTGGCTCGCCTTCAACGCGCGCGTCCTGGAGCTCGCCGAGGACCCGGCGACGCCGCTGCTGGAACGCGCCAATTTCCTGGCCATCTTCGCGTCCAACCTGGACGAGTTCTTCATGGTCCGGGTGGCCGGTCTCAAGCGCCGTATCGCGACCGGGGTCGCCACCCGGTCCGCCTCCGGGCTCCAGCCGCGCGAGGTCCTGGACCTGATCTGGAACCGTTCGCGCGAGCTCATGGCCCGGCACGCCGCCTGCTTCCAGCAGGACGTGGCCCCGGCGCTGGCCGACGAGAACATCCATCTGATCCGCTGGCCCGACCTCACCGAGAAGGAGCAGGCGCGGCTCTTCACGCTCTTCCGCCAGCAGATCTTCCCGGTGCTGACCCCGCTGGCCGTGGACCCCGCGCACCCCTTCCCGTACATCTCGGGGCTCTCGCTCAACCTCGCGGTCGTCGTGCGCAACCCGGTCAGCGGGCATCGCCACTTCGCGCGGGTCAAGGTGCCGCCGCTGCTCTCGCGGTTCCTGGAGGCCTCGCCGCAGCGGTACGTCCCGCTTGAGGACGTCATCGCGGCGCATCTGGAAGAGCTCTTCCCGGGCATGGAGGTGCTGGCCCACCACATGTTCCGGGTGACCCGGAACGAGGACCTTGAGGTCGAGGAGGACGACGCCGAGAACCTGCTCCAGGCGCTGGAGAAGGAGCTCATGCGGCGCCGCTTCGGGCCGCCGGTGCGCCTTGAGGTCGAGGAGTCGATCGACCCGTACGTCCTCGACCTGCTGGTGCGCGAGCTGAAGATCAGCGACGCCGAGGTGTATCCGCTGCCCGGTCCCCTGGACCTCACGGGTCTCTTCGGTATCGCGGCCCTCGACCGTCCCGAGCTGAAGTTCCCCAAGTTCGTGGCCGGAACCCATCGGGACCTGGCCGAGGTCGAATCGGCGTCCGCGCCCGACATCTTCGCCGCGCTGCGCGAGCGGGACGTGCTCCTCCACCACCCGTACGACTCGTTCTCCACCTCGGTCCAGGCGTTCCTTGAGCAGGCGGCCGCCGACCCGGACGTGCTCGCCATCAAGCAGACGCTGTACCGCACTTCCGGCGACTCGCCGATCGTCGACGCGCTGATCGACGCCGCCGAGTCCGGCAAGCAGGTGCTCGTCCTGGTCGAGATCAAGGCGCGCTTCGACGAGCAGGCCAACATCAAGTGGGCCCGCAAGCTGGAGGAGTCGGGCTGCCATGTGGTGTACGGCCTGGTCGGCCTGAAGACGCACTGCAAGCTGTCCCTGGTGGTGCGTCAGGAGGGCGAGACCCTGCGGCGCTACTCGCACGTGGGCACCGGCAACTACCACCCCAAGACCGCCCGCCTCTACGAGGACCTGGGCCTGCTCACCGCCGACCCGCAGGTCGGGGCGGACCTGTCCGACCTGTTCAACCGGCTCTCCGGGTACTCGCGCCGCGAGACCTACCGCCGCCTCCTGGTCGCCCCCAAGTCCCTTCGGGACGGCCTGGTCTCGCGGATCAACAAGGAGACCGCGCACCACCGCGCCGGACGCCCCGCCTACGTACGCATCAAGGTCAACTCGATGGTCGACGAGGCCGTGATCGACGCCTGCTACCGGGCCTCGCAGGCCGGGGTGCCGGTCGACATCTGGGTGCGCGGCATCTGCGCGGCGCGCCCCGGCGTCAGCGGGCTCTCCGAGAACATCCGGGTGCGGTCGATACTGGGGCGCTTCCTGGAGCACTCCCGGGTCTTCGCCTTCGGGAACGGCGGCGAGCCCGAGGTCTGGCTGGGCAGCGCCGACATGATGCACCGCAACCTCGACCGCCGTATCGAGGCACTGGTCCGGGTCGTCGACCCGGCCCATCGCGCGGCTCTCACCCGGCTTCTGGAGACCGGCATGGCGGACACCACCTCGTCCTGGCACCTGGGCCCGGACGGGGAGTGGACCCGGCACGCCACCGACGCCGACGGAGCGCCGCTGCGGCACGTACAGGAGATGCTGATAGACGCCCGGAGGCGCCGGCGTGCTACGCCCTGAGAAATCCCCGGGACCGGAGACCGCGGGGGATGTGCTCGCCCCCTATCTCCACGCGCAGGCGGGGGAATTCCTGCGCAGTCTCCGCCTCCACCGTGAGGCGGGACCCGACAACGACGGCACCGAGGAGGCCGCGCGGGCGCTGCGCCGCGCCGGCCGCCGCATCGGCGCCACCCTGCACACCTTCCGCCCGCTGCTCGACCCGGCCTGGGCCGACACTTTGCGTACGGAACTGGCCTGGCTCGGCGTGACGCTGGGCGGCGAGCACGCCTGCGCGGCGCGGCTCGCCCGGCTGCTGGACGGGCTGCAGCGGCTCTCCGGGACCCCGCAGGTGCCGCCGCCGCGCGGTGAGTCGGCGGCGGGGGCGCTGACCGTGGGCGCCGCCCGGGCCGGGGCGCTGCTCGAACGCCAGCTCACCCTCGCCCGGACCCGGGCGCACTCGGCGGCGCTCCAGGCGCTGGGCTCGTCCCGGTTCCACGCGGTGGCCGACGCGGTGGCGCTGCTGGCCAGCGAGGTGCCGCTGTCCAGCTCGGCGGCCGCGTACGCGGTGGAGGTGCTGCCGCCGGCCGCCGACTTCGCGGGAAAGCGGCTGGCGGAGGCGGTGGCCGCGCTGCCGCTGGCCCGCGCGGCCCATCCGTACAACGCGGAGGCGCTCGTCCAGTCCGGCGAGGCGCAGGACGCGCCCTGGCACCAGGTGCGGCTGCTGCTGCGGCTGCACCGGTACGCGCAGGAGGTGCTGCGGACGGGCCGGCTGCCGCACGAGGCCGACGACCGGCTGGTGCGGGCCGCGGCCGCCCTGGACCGGCACCGGGACGCCGCCGAGGCGGCCGCGGCCGCCGCCGCGGCCGCCCGCACCCCGCGCATCGCCCCGGCGACGGCGTACGCGCTCGGTGTGCTCCACGCCGACCAGCGCCACGACGTGGAGGCGGCCCGGTTCGCCTTCCAGCGGATCTGGCAGCCGGTGTCGGCGGTGACCGCGCCATGACGGGGGTGAGTGCCCCATGAGCCAGGCGGGCACGGTCCTCGCGGCCGGGTGCGTGCTGTGGCGGCGCTCGCCGTGGGGCGACGGCGGGCTGGAGATCTGTCTGGTGCACCGGCCGAAATACGACGACTGGTCGCTGCCGAAAGGCAAGCTCAAGCGGGGTGAGGACCCGCTCGCGGGGGCGCTGCGGGAGGTCCTGGAGGAGACTGGGCACATGTGCGCGCCCGGTGCCCGGCTGCCCTCCGTCCACTACGTCGACGGGCAGGGCCGCCCCAAGGTGGTCGACTACTGGGCCGCCGAGGCGCGGGCGGGGAGTTTCGTGCCGAACGACGAGGTCGACCGGCTGCTCTGGCTGCCCCCGGCGGCGGCCCGCCTGCGGCTCACCCAGGCCCGCGACCGCCATCTGGTGGACGCGCTCCTGGACGCCCTGCACCGGGCGTGACGGGCGCATGGCAGGGGCGCGAACGGCAGGGAAGGGCGCTCCGGAAGCCCCTGACCGGCGCCGGCGCGCTCCCCCCGATCAGTTGAACACAAACCGGTAACGGCCGGCACCGCACTGACCGACACGGTTCACCTTCCGTTAACTCTCTCCCGTCGGCGGCTTCACCTGTTCTGCCTAATTTCGGCCTTACACGGTGCGCGGCGTCCCGCCCCACCGGACACCTCTTCGCACGCCGCCGTACAACGAACGGACACCGGCGGCTCCTGGAAGGAACACCCGAAAGTGAAGCTTCAGCGCAAGAACCGGCTCCGCGCCACCGCCCTCGGCGTCATCGCCGTGTCCAGCGCCCTGGCCCTCACGGCGTGCGGCAGCGACAACAACAACGACAACTCCTCCAGCAGCACCGGTGGCACCGGCAAGACGAGCGCCGCGTCGAACATCAAGTGCGACGGCGCCAAGGGCCAGCTCCTGGCCTCCGGTTCCTCCGCGCAGAAGAACGCCATGGACCTCTGGGTCAAGAACTACATGGCGGCCTGCAAGGGCGTCGAGATCAACTACAAGGCCTCCTCGTCCGGTGAGGGCATCATCGCCTTCAACCAGTCCACGGTGGGCTTCGCCGGTTCCGACTCCGCGCTGAAGCCGGAGGAGGTCGCCAGCTCCAAGAAGGTCTGCACCGGCGGCGGCCAGGGCGTCAACCTCCCGATGGTCGGCGGCCCGATCGCGATCGGCTTCCACCTGGAGAACGTCGACAGCCTGGTCCTGGACGCCCCGACGATCGCCAAGATCTTCAACGGCAAGATCAAGAACTGGAACGACGAGGCCATCGCCAAGCTGAACCCGGGCGCCAAGCTCCCGGACAAGGCGATCCAGGCCTTCCACCGCTCCGAGGACTCCGGCACCACGCAGAACCTCGGCAAGTACCTCGGCGCCACCGCCAAGGCCGACTGGCCGTACGCCGCCGAGAAGAAGTGGCCGGCCCCGGGCGGCCAGGCCGCGTCCGGCTCCGCCGGTGTCGCCGCCCAGGTCAAGCAGACCGACGGCGCGATCGGCTACTTCGAGCTCTCCTACGCCACCGCCCAGTCGATCAAGACGGTGGACATCAACACCGGCGCCGCCGCCCCGGTCAAGGCCACCCCGGAGAACGCCTCCAAGGCGATCGCCGCCGCCAAGATCAAGGGCACCGGCAAGGACCTGGCCCTGGGCCTGGACTACGCCACCAAGGCCGACGGCGCCTACCCGATCGTCCTGGTCACGTACGAGATCGCCTGCGACAAGGGCAACAAGGCCGACACCCTCGGCACGGTCAAGTCCTTCCTGACCTACACCTCGGGCGACGAGGGCCAGAAGATCCTCTCGGACGCCGGCTACGCGCCGATCCCGGCCGAGATCAACGCCAAGGTCCGCGAGACGGTCGCCTCCCTCTCCTGACCTGTCGGGCCGACAGCCGGCGACTGATCCGCCGGCTGGACGCCCCCGGGGCGGGGGCCCCGTCCGGCCCCCGCCCCCTCCATCCGGTGCACCGCCGCCAGGGGATCCATCCACTCCCCGCCCACAGACCGGAAAGATCATGGCTTCCATAACCACCGACACACCACCACCGGCGCCCCCCGCGCCGGCCCTGCGCCACCGGTCCACCGGCCGCGCGGGCGACAAGGTCTTCCTCGGCCTGTCCCGGGGATCCGGCATCCTGCTGCTGCTCCTTATGGCGTCGATCGCCGCCTTCCTGAGCGTCCGGGCCGGGATCGCCATCTCCAAGGACGAGGGCAACTTCTTCACCACGTTCGACTGGAACCCGGCCGCCGACAAGCCGGTCTTCGGCATCGCGGTGCTGCTCTTCGGCACCATCGTCAGCTCGGTGATCGCGATGGTCATCGCGGTCCCGGTCGCCGTCGGCATCGCCCTGTTCATCTCGCACTACGCGCCGCGCAAGCTGGCCGCGCCCGTCGCGTACGTCGTCGACCTGCTGGCCGCGATCCCCTCGATCATCTACGGCATCTGGGGCGCCCTCTTCCTGGTGCCCTACCTCGACGGCCTGAACTCCTGGCTCGACACCTACCTGGGCTGGACCTTCGTCTTCCACAAGACCGAGGTCGGCGTCGCGCGCTCGCTGTTCACCGTCGGCATCCTGCTCGCGATCATGATCCTGCCGATCGTGACCAGCGTGAGCCGCGAGGTCTTCCTCCAGGTCCCGCGGATGAACGAGGAGGCCGCGCTGGCGCTGGGCGCCACCCGCTGGGAGGTCATCCGGCTGTCGGTGCTGCCCTTCGGCCGCTCCGGCGTGATCTCCGCCTCGATGCTGGGCCTCGGACGCGCGCTCGGCGAGACGATGGCCGTCGCCACGGTCCTCTCCCCGAGCTATCTGCTCTCCCTGCACATCCTGAACCCGGGTGGCGGAACCTTCGCCCAGAACATCGCGGCGAAGTTCGACGAGGCCAACGAGCTGGGCCGGGACGCCCTGATCGCCTCCGGCCTGGTCCTCTTCATCCTCACCCTGCTGGTCAACGGCGCGGCCCGCCTGATCATCGCGCGCCGCAAGGAGTACTCGGGGGCGAACGCCTGATGTCCAACGCAGTTGTCCAGGACGCCCGCCCGGCCACCCCGGCCCCCCGCAAGGGCAGCCTGAGCCGCCGGGGCCTGCCCCGCTGGGCCGGGGCCGCCTTCGGCGCCGCCGGCATCGCGCTCGGCTGCGGCATCGGCCTCGTCTTCGGCCTGTCGAGCAAGGTCCAGTGGGGCCTGATCTCCGCGGTCCTGTTCGTGCTCATCTCGTACGTGGTCACCTCGGCCGTCGAGAACAAGCGCCAGGCCAAGGACCGCGTCGCCACCTCGCTGGTGTGGGTCTGCTTCATCCTCGCCCTGATCCCGCTGCTCTCCCTGCTGTGGACGACGATCAGCCGCGGCACGAAGGTCCTCAACGGGAACTTCCTCAGCCACTCGATGGCCGGCGTCCCCGGCTTCCAGCCCGGCGGCGGCGTCTACCACGCGCTGATCGGCACCCTGGAGCAGGTCGGCATCGCCACCCTGATCTCCGCCCCGCTCGGCCTGCTGACCGCGGTCTACCTCGTGGAGTACGGCAAGGGCGCGCTCGCCAAGGCCGTGACGTTCTTCGTCGACGTCATGACCGGCATCCCCTCCATCGTGGCGGGTCTGTTCATCCTCACCCTGATGCTGATGTTCGAGCTCAAGCCGTCCGGCTTCATGGGCTCGCTCGCGCTGGCGATCCTGATGATGCCGGTCGTGGTCCGCTCCACCGAGGAGATGCTCAAGCTCGTCCCGAACGAGCTGCGCGAGGCGTCGCTGGCCCTCGGCGTGCCGAAGTGGCGCACGATCCTGAAGGTGGTCCTGCCGACCGCGATCGGCGGCATCACCACCGGCGTCATGCTCGCCATCGCCCGTATCGCCGGTGAGACCGCCCCGATCATGCTGCTCGTCTTCGGCAGCCAGCTGATCAACACCAACCCGTTCGACGGTGCTCAGTCCTCGCTCCCGTTCTACATCTGGGAGCAGTACCGGGTGGGCAGCGAGGCGTCGTACGACCGCGCCTGGGCCGCCGCCCTGGTCCTGATCGCCTTCGTCATGATCCTCAATCTGGTGGCCCGCGGCATCGCCCGCTGGAAGGCCCCGAAGACCGGCCGCTGACGCGGTCAACGAAAGAAGCAGTGATCCCCATGGCCAAGCGAATCGACGTCAGCGGCCTGACCGCGTACTACGGCGCCCACAAGGCGATCGAGGACATCTCGATGACCGTGGAGCCCCGCTCCGTGACCGCCTTCATCGGCCCGTCCGGCTGCGGCAAGTCCACGTTCCTGCGCACCCTGAACCGGATGCACGAGGTCACCCCCGGTGGCCGCGTCGAGGGCAAGGTGCTCCTGGACGACGAGAACCTGTACGGCAAGGACGTCGACCCGGTCGCCGTGCGCCGTACGGTCGGCATGGTCTTCCAGCGCCCCAACCCGTTCCCCACCATGTCGATCTTCGACAACGTGGCGGCCGGGCTGCGCCTGAACGGCTCGTACAAGAAGAGCCAGCTGGCGGACGTCGTCGAGAAGTCCCTCAAGGGCGCGAACCTCTGGAACGAGGTCAAGGACCGCCTCAACAAGCCCGGCTCGGGCCTGTCCGGCGGCCAGCAGCAGCGTCTGTGCATCGCCCGCGCGATCGCGGTCGAGCCCGACGTCCTGCTGATGGACGAGCCCTGCTCCGCCCTGGACCCGATTTCGACCCTCGCGATCGAGGACCTGATCGGCGAGCTGAAGGAGCGCTTCACGATCGTCATCGTGACGCACAACATGCAGCAGGCGGCGCGCGTCTCGGACCGTACGGCCTTCTTCAACCTGGCGGCCGTGGGCCAGCCGGGCCGACTGGTCGAGATCGACGAGACCGCCCGGATCTTCTCCAACCCGTCCGTCCAGGCGACCGAGGACTACATCTCGGGCCGCTTCGGATAGACCCCCCGACGTCTGCGGTGCTGCATGGCGGTGCCACCGCAAGACGAAGGGCCCGCCCCCTGGTGTCAGGGGGCGGGCCCGCTTTTTTGCGGGCGCGGCCTCCGCCTGCGGGCCGGCGGGGGCGCCCCCACAGGGTTGCGTTTCGTCTGCGGGCCGGTGGTGGGCTGGTCGCGCAGTTCCCCGCGCCCCTAGGTAGTCCGCCTGAGCCCGGCAGCGTGGCTCAGCCACAGGCCTTAAGGGGCGCGGGGCTGTGACACCTGCGGCTCCGCCGCGCGGGCGCGACCAGCCCACGGCGGTCCGCAGACGAACAAAAAAGGGGGCCCGGGGCAGATGCCCCGAGCCCCAGCCACGCGCGGCGGCTCAGCCGAAGAAGATCCGCACCACGTAATAGCTCGCGGCAGCCACCAACGCCGCAGCCGGCATCGTGATGAACCACCCCAGGATGATGTTCTTCGCAACGCCCCACCGAACGGCGTTGACACGCTTCGTCGCACCCACACCCATGATCGCCGAGGTGATGACATGCGTCGTGGAGATCGGCGCCTTGAACAGGAACGCCGTGAGGAACATGATCGACGCGCCGGTGGTCTCCGCGGCGAACCCCTGCGGCGGATCCAGCTCGATGATCTTGCGCCCGAGGGTCCGCATGATCCGCCAGCCGCCCGCGTACGTACCGAGCGAGAGCATCACCGCACAGGCGATCTTCACCCACACCGGAATCGGCGCGTCGGCGCCCTGCACATCGCCGATGACCAGCGCCATCACCACGATGCCCATCGTCTTCTGGGCGTCCTGGAGGCCGTGGCCGAGCGCCATGCCGGCCGCCGAGACGGTCTGCGCGATACGGAAGCCGCGCTTGGCCTTGTGCGGGTTGGCGTTGCGGAAGAGCCACATGATCAGGCACATCACCAGATAACCGGCGATGAGGCCGACGATCGGTGACAGGAACATCGGGATGACGATCTTCTCCAGGACACCCGACCAGATGACCTCCGTGCCGCCCGCGAGCGCCGCGCCCACCATGCCGCCGAACAGGGCGTGCGAGGAGGACGAGGGAAGACCGAAGTACCAGGTGACGAGGTTCCAGACGATCGCGCCGAGCAGCGCGGCGAAGAGGATGCCCATCCCCTTGTCGCCGGTCGGCGTCTCGATCAGGCCCTTGCTGACGGTGTGCGCGACGCCCTGACCGAGGAAGGCGCCGGCGAGGTTCATCACGGCCGCCATCGCCAGCGCCGCGCGCGGGGTCAGCGCCCGCGTCGAGACGGAGGTCGCGATGGCGTTCGCCGAGTCGTGGAACCCGTTCGTATACGTGAATCCGAGCGCGACCGCGATGGTCACGACCAGTGCAAAGGTGTCCACGGAGGTCAGGACTCCTTGACGGCGATGGTCTCCACCGTGTTCGCCACGTGCTCGAAGGCGTCGGCGGCCTCTTCGAGTACGTCCACGATCTGCTTGAGCTTGAGCACCTCAATGGCGTCGTACTTGCCGTTGAAGAGATGGGCGAGCAGCTTGCGGTGGATCTGGTCGGCCTGGTTCTCCAGCCGGTTGACCTCGATCCAGTACTCGGTGAGGTTGGACATCGTCCGCAGGTTCGGCATGGCCTCGGCGGTCAGCTCGGCCGCCCGGGCCAGCACCTCGATCTGCTGCTCGACGCCCTTGGGCAGCTCCTCGATGTTGTAGAGGACGACGAGGTCGACGGCCTCCTCCATGAAGTCCATGATGTCGTCGAGGCTCGATGCGAGGTTGTAGATGTCCTCGCGGTCGAAGGGCGTGATGAACGAGGAGTTCAGCTGGTGGAAGATCGCGTGGGTGGCGTCGTCCCCCGCGTGCTCCGCTGCCCGCATGCGCTCCGCGATCTCGGCCCGGGACGCGGAATCCGCTCCGAGCAGTTCCATCAGGAGCTTCGAGCCCGTGACGATGTTGTCCGCGGATGCGGAGAACATGTCGTAGAAGCTCGTCTCCCTGGGGGTCAGACGAAAGCGCACGTGGGGTCCTCGGGGTGCTCTGGATTCGGTCAGGCTGATGCTAGGCGCATCATCCGGCCACGGCTAACCGGCGTACTTCAGTGTCGCCCATCAGGCACAGTGATCAGCACGGGCCCCCGGCCCGTTTCCGAGCCACCGGCGGGCCCGCTTCCACGGGGTTCGCTACCCTATACCCACGAGGGGTATACGCCCCCAGGGGCAGCCACCCCTCTTCGCACCCCGGGAGGACGCGATGACGACCACCGAGCCCGCCGAGCCGGAAGCCGTCCTCACGGCCGAGCCGCACGCGGTCCACGGCTACCACAAGCAGAAGGACGAGCACCTCAAGCGGCTGCGCCGCATCGAGGGCCAGATCCGCGGGCTCCAGCGGCTCGTCGACGAGGACGTCTACTGCATCGACATACTCACCCAGGTCTCCGCGTCCACCAAGGCGCTGCAGTCCTTCGCCCTCCAGCTCCTGGAGGAACACCTGCGCCACTGCGTCGCGGACGCGGCGGTGAAGGGCGGCAACGAGATCGACGCGAAGGTCGAGGAGGCCACCAAGGCGATCGCCCGCCTGCTGCGCACATAGCGACGCGCACGTAGCGACGCGCCTGCGGCGCACGCCGACCCGACACCCCGGCCGCCGCCCGGCACAACGCCCCGGCCACATGGCCGAATCGCGTCGGGCGGGCCCGGGAACGGCAACCGGCCGCGCGGGGTTGGCCGGAATCAGTCCCCCGGCCCCGCCCGCCGCTCCGGCTCGACGTTGAGCACCTCGTCGATCCGGTCGGGACTGAGCCGGTCCTCGTCCGCCCCCGCCGCCGCGATCATCAACTCACCGCAGAGCTCGATCTCGACGAGGGCCACGTGGTCCTGGACGGTTGCGCTGCGGAGCCCGGCCACGCACCTCACCCCTCTACCCCTCTTTCTGCCGTCGTCGACTTCCTAGAGTAGGAAGAGGGACACACACCGCGCATGGCACGGACGGACCATTTACGCCACCGTCCATGACTGGATCGCGGACCGCCGCCGACTCCCCCGCACCCGATCCCTACGACTCGATGCGCCTCGATTCGACTCGATACACCTCGATACCGACCGCTTACGACTCGATCTTCCCCGCGTAGATGTCCCGGTCCGCCGGCAGCCGTACGGCCGCGGGCACCCCGAACCCGTACAGCAGCGTCGTCGAGGCGACCGCGACCGTACGTCCCTGATTGACGTAACTGAACTGCTGGCGCAGCTTGCGCAGCAGGCCCTGCGCGTCGAAGTACGCGTCGAACGGCACCGCGGCTTTCTGGCTGCCGAACCCTTTCGCCGCGGCGGCCAGCGAGTCGCGCGCGTGCGGACCGGCGGCGCTCGCGGCCCTGCGGATGTCGGCGGTGCCCCGGTAGTGCCGCACCCGGACGCCCGCCAGGTCCTCCTCTCCCACGTACGTCACGCCCCCGGCGCCGCGCAGGAGTTCGGCGGCGACCATCGGGTCGGTGACGCCGCCGGTGACCAGATTGCCGTCGGGCAGCGAGGCCGTGTCGACGCGGACCCATTTGTCGGCGGGCACGCCCGCGCCCCGGTTCTTCATGTACAGCTCGCCCGGCGCGAGCAGTTCGGTGATCGGCAGATGCTCCTCGGCGCCCGCCGCGTCCTTGGGCAGCACCACCTTCAACCGGCCCGTGCGGTGCGTGAAGTCGTACACCCCCTCGCCCCGGATGGTCACCCTCGTACCGCCCGAGGCCATCTCCATGGAGGTGCTGGCCTTGGAGCTACGGGCGGCCACCAGCCCCTCGACCGCGCCCGCCACCACCCGGCCCGGGTCGGCCGGGTGCCCGTCGGAGCCACCGGCGCCACCGGATCCGCCCGAGCCGCACCCGGTCACCAGTACCCCGGCGGCGGTCACCCCGGCCACGACGACACCGGCGAACCCCGCTCCCCCACGCCCTGGCCGCCGTACCGTCATCGCCGCTCAACCCCCAAACGCCATCCACAACCGACGCACCACCCGCCTCGCATAACGACCGCGTCCCCGCCCCGGTCACGCCCGGCCCCGTCCCGGGGGTCCGCCCGCCCGGCGCCCTCGGTTACCGTTGCGATGTGCCCCAGCAAGCCTCGGACTCCGAGCACCGCACCACGACGACCGAGCGCGGCAGCTTCGCGCATGCCCGCTGTTCCTGCGGCTGGATCGGCCCGGCCCGCCGCTCCCGCGACAAGGCGCGTACGGACGCTACCGCCCACGAGTCCTCGGGGTAGGCCCCTGGGCCCCGCGCCCCTGGGCCGTCGTTCGAGTGCGGACCGTGCTGGGTTGCTCGCTCCCCCAAGTTCTCGACTCCGCTCGAACAGGGGGGACCCCCACCGCGGCGGAGCCGCACATGTCACAGCCCCGCGCCCCTGACGGACGTGCGGCGAGCCCCACTCCGTTTGAGCGGGCATGAGTCGGGAAGGCGTTGGCCCATGCATCGGCGTTCCTTTCTCGTCGCCGGGGTCGGGGTCGGGGTCGCTGCCGCCGGGTGCGGTCCCGCGGCCACCCGTACTCCGCCCACGTCCACCGGCAGCGCCAGTTCGGCCGTCGTCGACTGGGCCGCCCTCGGGCGCGGGCTCTCGGGGCAGTTCGTGCGGCCCGGGGACGCCGCTTATCCGGTCGCCCGGCAGCTCTACAACACCCGGTTCGACAATCTCGCGCCCGCCGCCGTCGCCTACGTGGCGGGCGACGGGGACATCCAGGAGTGCCTGGCGTTCGCCCGCGCGCACCGCGTCCCCGTCGCCATCCGCAACGGCGGCCACTCCTACGCCGGTTGGTCGTCCGGCAACGGACGCCTGGTCATCGACGTCTCGAAGCTCGCCCGGATCCGTACCGACTCCGCCACCGCGACCGTCGGCGCGGGCGCCCGGCTGCTCGATGTCTATCTCGCGCTGGGGAAGGCCGGGCGGACCATTCCCGGCGGCTCCTGCCCCACCGTCGGCATCTCGGGGCTCACCCTCGGCGGCGGCCACGGCGTCGCCACGCGCGCGTACGGGGCGACCTGCGACAGCCTCACCGCCGCCACCCTCGTCACCGCCGACGGCAAGAAGCTCACCGTCGACGCCGACCACGACCCCGACCTCTTCTGGGCCCTGCGCGGCGCGGGCAACGGCAACTTCGGCGTGGTCACCGAGCTCGCCTTCCGTACGCACGACGCCCCGCGGTCCGTCACCGCGTATCTGACCTGGCCCTGGTCGAAGGCGCAGGCGGTGATCGAGGCGTGGCAGGAGTGGGGGCCCGACCAGCCCGACGAGATCTGGTCCGCCGCCCATCTCGCGGCGGGCGCGAGCACGGCCGGGGCGCGCGCCGCCCCGACCGTCAACGTCGCCACGTTCTCGCTCGGCTCGTACGGCGACCTCCAGAACGCCGTCGACCGCCTCGCCGACCGCGCGGGCGCCCCCGCCGCCACGGTCTCGCTGCGCCGGCACTCGTACACCGAGGCGATGCTCGGGTACGCCGGGTGCGCCACGCTCTCCGAGGCCCAGTGCCACCTCGCTGGCACCACCCCCGGCCGCACCCCGCAGGGCGCGCTCCAGCGCGAGACGTACGCCGCGCGCTCCGCCTTCTTCGACCGCGCGCTCCCGGCCGACGGCGTACGGGCGCTGCTCGCCCGGACCGAGGCGTACGGGAGCGTGACAGCGGCTCAGGGCGGCGGGGGCGGGGAGATCGCGCTCACCGCGCTCGGCGGCGCGCTCAACCGGGTGGCGCCGGAGGCGACGGCGTTCGTGCACCGCCGCTCGCGCGTGCTCGCGCAGTACACCGCGTCCTGGCGCCCGGGCACCCCCGGAACGGCCCAGCAAGCGTGGCTGGATTCCACCCATGAGGCGCTGCGCCGGTACGCCTCCGGGGCCGCCTACCAGAACTACACCGACCCACAGCTGACGGACTGGCGCACCGCGTACTACGGAGCCGCCGCGCCCCGGCTCGTACGCCTCAAGCACCAGTACGACCCGGCCCGCGTCTTCGACTTCCCGCAGGCGCTGTGAGCGGCGAGCACGCCGAACGGCCCTACGCCGCCAGGTCGTTCTCGCCGGGGCCGGCCCCCGTACCCTTCCCCGTTCCGCTGCCCTTGCTGCCCGCGCGGGGCTCGGGGAGGTCCACGGCGAGCCGCAGCGACGCCGTGCCCACGCGCCGCGACCGTACGAGACGGCCGAGCCGGGGCGAGCGCGCCACCCGCGACACCAGCGGGGTGAGCAGCAGCAGCGCGAGCGGCGCGAGCAGCAGGGCGACGGCGGTGCCGAGCGCGAACCCGCCGACCACGTCGGTCGGATAGTGCACGCCCATGTAGACCCGGCAGAAGCCCTCGGCGAGCGCGAGAGCGATCGCGACGGCGCCGAACTTGCGGTGCGCGACGAAGAGTCCGGCCCCGATCGCCATCGCCATCGTCGCGTGGTCGCTCACGAACGAGTAGTCCGTCTTGCCGTCCACCAGGACGTCGAGCCCCTTGTGGTCGACGAAGGGCCTCGGCCGTTCCACGAATCCCCTGATGGGGATGTTGACGAGCAGCGCGATCCCGGCGGCGAGCGGCGTCCACACGAGAGCCGCGACCGCGCTGACCGCGCTCTCCCGGTCCTCCCGGCGCCGCAGGCTCCACCAGCACCAGAGCACGACGAGGACGAGGGCGAGCAGGATCCCGTACTCGCCGACGAACTCCATGACGCGGTCGAACCACGTCGGCGCGGACTTGGCGAGTCCGTTGATGTCGTAGAGCAGGCTGACGTCCGGGTTCGCCCCGTCCAGCGCGAGTCCAGCCATGCCACGGCCCCTTGCCTGTGCGTGTCGCTACCAACCCCCGTGGTCAGTACTCCTGCGGTCACTGTCCACTGAACGGCCTCCGGGGCCCGCGCGTTCCACTCTCCACGGAATGATCACGACGACGTTATCGAAGAGTGACTCATCGTCGCAGCTCAGGGCCATGGCCTGACGGAGTGTTGCGACGACTTCCGGCCACCGCGTACCGCCGGTCACGCCGTCCCGTCACGCCGTCCTGTCACGCCGGTGGCTTGAACGTCGGCAGCGCGGCGGCCCCGTCCTTGGTGACCCGGGTCGCGCCGAAGTAGTCCGGCGCGTCGATCTTGTCGAAGCGGATGACGGCGCCGGTGTACGGGGCGTTGATCATGTATCCGCCGCCGACGTACAGGCCGACGTGATGAATGGCGCGGGAGCTGGACAGATCGGTGGAGAAGAAGACGAGGTCACCGGGGAGCAGTTCATTGCGGGACGGGTGCGCCCCGGCGTTGTACTGGTCGTTGGCCACGCGCGGCAGCTCGATCCCGACGCTCTGATAGGCGGCCTGGGTCAGCCCCGAACAGTCGAACCGCCCACCCTGCTCGGGCGTCCCCTCCCCGCCCCACAGATACGGCGTCCCCAGCTTCTGCTGCGCGTAGTAGATGGCCCCGGCGGCCTGCTGCGAGGGGGCGACGCGGGTGGTGGGGGCGGCGAAGCTTTTTTCGAGGGTGCGGATGGTTTTCACGTACCCCTGGGTCTCCTTGTACGGCGGTACGCCCCCGTACTTGATGACGGCGTACGACCCCGCGTTGTACGCGGCGAGCATGTTGCTGCTCTGATCGCCCGGCACGTTCTTGACGTATCCGGCCAGTTCGCAGTCGTACGAAGCGGCCGACGGGATCGCGTCGGCCGGGTCCCAGATGTTCTTCTGACCGTCGCCGTTGCCGTCGACGCCATGCGTGGCCCAGGTGCCGGGGATGAACTGTGCGATGCCGAGCGCGCCGGCCGGACTCTTGGCGTTCGGGTCCCAGCCGCTCTCCGAGTACAACTGGGCCGCGAGCATCGCCGGGTTGAGGGCCGGGCAGAGGTTGCCCCACTTCTGCACCATCGGCTGGTAGAGGGTGGGCACGGCCCCCTTGGCCAGCCCGACCGACCTGCCGCCCCCGCCGAGCCCGGACGACAGCCCGGCCGCAGCCGAGTACGTACCGACGACGAGCAGAGCGAGGAAGCTCGCCCCCGTCCCGACCGCGACCCCGGCGGTCACCCAGTATTTGCGCACCCCTCAACCCTCCCCCATCCGGGCCCGGTTCACCGCCTACTTCACTCGGAAGCCAGAACAGCCGATGCTCGCGTAATCCGTGGGGCTCCCCTTGACGTGGTAGAAGACGACGGTCCAGTCCCCCGGGTCGTTGGCGACCGGGATGGCGTTCCAGGTCTTGCCCACGGCGTGCTTCACGAAGTCGTCGGGATACGTCAGCTCGATGAACTCGCCGGACTTCCACTTGGTGTAGATGTCCACGGGCTTGCTGGTGTAGCCGATGTTCTTGCTCTCCATCCGCACGTCCGTGAACGGCTTGCCGGTCTCGGAGTCGATCTCGTGGGGCGGCTTCACGCCGACGGAGATGTAGTACGGCTCCGGCTTGGCGTTCTTCAGATCCGCGTACTTCATCCGCATCACGATCTTCGCCTTCTTCGTGACGCGCGGAAGGGTGTCGTCGGCGGAGTCGCTGACCCCCGTCTGGAACTCGTCGGGCGTGTTCCCCTCCCCGCCGACGGTGCGGCACGCCCCGATTCCGTGCGAAGCCTCGGCGGGATCCTTGGACAGCGCCCAGTAGTCGCGCGAGACACGGTTGTCCTCGATGTACTCCGGCGGCGGCTGGGCCGCACCCGGGGACGAGGGGCCGGGCGAGGTCCGGCCCGACGGATTCTGCGGCTGCCCCGCCGTCGGCGTCTTCGTCACCCCCTGGGCCTGCCCCCCGTCACCCCCCTTCCCGCCCGGCAGCATCCGCAAGGACACCGCCGCCACCACCCCCAGCACCGCCGCCACCGCGATCGTCACCAGCCACGGGGTGCGGCGGGAGCGGGGGCGGAGGGGGTGGGCGGGGAGTTGGGGGGCCAGGGTGGGGACGTAGCCCGGGGGCATCGTGGGGGTGCCGTGGCCCGGCGGGACCAGGCCCGCGGCCATCGCGGTGGACAGGTCGTGCGGGGCCGCCTCGGCCAGGCCCGCCGTGAGCGCCTGGTAGTACGGGTCCTCGACCAGCGCGGACGTCACCGCGCAGCGCACGATGACCTCCGCCGGACTCGGGCGCTGCGCCGGGTCCTTCGCCGCGCAGGCCAGGATCAGCGCGGCCAGCTCCGGCTCGACGCCGCTCACGTCGATGGGCTCGTGGACGGCCCGGTACGACACGCCCTCCGCCGACCCCGCCCCGAACGGCGCCCGCCCGGTCGCCGCGTACGCGATCGTCGCGCCGAGCGCGAACACGTCCGCCGGATCGCCGACCTCGTTGCGGATCAGGACCTCGGGGGCCGTGAAGCCGGGCGTGCCGGGGGCGACGCCGGTCTGGGTCAGGGCCGTGTCGGCGACGCCGCGCGCGATGCCGAAGTCGATGAGCTGGGGGCCCTGCGGGGCCAGGATGACGTTCTGCGGCTTGAGGTCGCGATGCGTCACCCCGTACGCGTGCACGCTCGCCAGCCCTTCCGCGAGCGCCGCGAACAGCCTGCGGCAGGTGTCCGGCGGGAGGGGGCCCCGGTCGGCGACGGCGCGGCTGAGGGTGGGGCCGGAGACATACTCGGTGGCGAGCCAGTACGGCGGCGCCGCCAGCGACGCGTCGATCAGGTTCGCGGTGTACGCGCTGCGCACCGCCCGGACCGTCTCCGCCTCCCGGCGAAATCGCGCCAGCGCCTCCGGGTGGTCGACGATCTCATCCTTGATCACCTTGAGCGCGACGAGCCGACCGCCGGGCGAGCGCCCGAGGTAGACCATGCCCATTCCGCCCGCGCCCAGCCGGGCGAGCAGGGCGTACGTACCTATGTGTGCCGGGTCCTGGGGCTTGAGCGCGTCCACCGGACGACTTTGTCATGCAACAGGCCATCTCCTCACGTCCGTTGACCGCCTTGTGATCACTTGCGGCGTTTGGCGATCTTGAAACGACAGGAACCGGCCATTCCGCCACCCCGGGGCCGTTGCTACATTCGCTCCCGACAGTAAAGGGAGCATCAACGGGGGTTCAAGGTAATGGCACGAAGTGCACAGTGGGAGGCAATGTTCGCGGGCGCTCCGGGCGCTCCGGGAGGGCCGGGCGGGGTCGGCACGGACTCGGGCGGCCGTATGCGGCTCGCGTCCGCGGGCGGCACCGGCGGCCCGGGCGGCGGCTCCGGCGCTCCCGACATCCAGTTCAGCAAGTCCCCCTGGTCCTCGGCGGGCGGTGTCGCGGGCGAGCTGCGGACCGGGACGGCCGGCGCGCTCGCCGATCTCGAATCCGCCTCCGAGGGCGTCACCAAGGGCACCGAGGGCTTCGGCGCCACGGCCGCACTTGAGGAGATCCATGCGTCCTGGAAGGACCGGCTCGGCACGGTGCGCGACGAGTGCGGACGCCTGGGCGGCGTGCTGAAAACCGTCGGCAAGGACTTCGGCGAGACGGACGTGCAGGTCGGCCAGGACGTGAAGGCCGCCGCCCCGGCGCCGAAGAACGAGGGGCGGTGATCCGGGGGTGCCCACCTGGCAGCAGCTGAGGGACGTCAAGCTCTCCGAGTTCACCGAGGCCGCGGGCGGCTGGGGCAAGGTCAGCAGCCGCGCCGACACCGCCAAGGGCCGTGTCGACAACGAGATGCGCGCGCGGATCCACGACACGCAGCAGAGCAAGGCCGCCGAGGGCGCGGTCGCCGACATCGGGCGGCTCAGCCGCAACTACCAGTATCTGCACACCGAGTGCGGTCTGATCCGTACCGCGCTCGACGGCCTCGCCACCGAGCTCGCCGCCCCGCAGCAGAAGCTGAAGCAGGCGCTGGAGGACGCGGAGAACCTGAAGTTCACGGTCGAGGCGGACGGGTCGGTCAAGTACCCGGTCACCGTGACGGTCCCGTACGCCCCGGGCCCGGGCGTCGCGAAGCCGAGCGCCCCCTCCCCGTTCCTGCTGCCCGGCACGAGCGGGAGCGGCGCCGCCGACCCGAACAAGGCCAAGGCCGATGACATCGCCGCGCGCATCACGAGCGCGGTCCGCGACGCCAACGAGATCGACGGCCGGTACGCGGGCGTCCTGCGCCGCCTGAAGTCCCCGGCGGGCATCGCGGTCACCGACGAGATGCTGGTGGACGCGGCGGCCGACACCAAGGACCTCCAGAAGAACGCGAAGTTCCTCCCGGAGTCGGGCATCCCGAAGGGGAAGTCCCCGGCGGAGAACAAGAAGTGGTGGGCCGAGCGGACGCAGGAGGAGCGGGACGAGTACCTGACCCTGTACCCGGCGCAGATCGGCGCCCTCGACGGCCTGCCCGCCACAGCCCGCGACGACGCCAACCGGATGGTGCTGGCCGAGACACACGCCCAGGTCCAGCTCGACCGCAACGCACTGGGCCCGGAGCCGGACCGGATGATCTGGACCCGGCGCGGCGGCGAGCCGGTGATGATCGAGAACCCCGAGTGGCGCAAGTGGGACGACAAGCGGGCCGCGCTCGACGGCAGACTCAAGGGCATGAAGGCCATTGAGAAGCGCTTCGAGGACACCGGCGTGGAGGGCCTCCCCGAGGCGTATCTCCTGGGCTTCGACAACGACAACCTGGGCCACGCGATCGTCGCCAACGGCAACCCGGACACCGCCAAGCACACCGCCGTGTACGTACCGGGCACCACCAGCAAGCTTGAGGGCGCTGGCGGCGACATCAAGCGTATGGTCCGCGTATGGCGCGAGAGCCAGGGCATGGTGCCCGGCCAGTCGGTCTCCACCATCACCTGGATCGGCCACGACGCGCCCCAGAGCATCGTCCCCGAGGCGATGGAGAAGAGCTGGGCCCACGACGGCTCGCCCAAGCTCAACCAGTTCCTCGACGGCCTCCAGACCACCCAGGGCGGCGCCGACAAGAGCCACACCACGGTCATCGGCCACAGCTACGGCTCGACGGTCGTCGGCGACGCCTCGAACCGGGGCGAACTGGCGGCCGACGACATCGTGGTGGCGGGCAGCCCCGGCATGCTGGTGGGCGACGCGGGCGACCTCGACGTCGGCAAGAAGCACGTGTGGTCCGAGGCCGCGGGCGACGACCTCGTTCCGGCCGGCGGCAAGGCCGCGGGCCTGGGCGGCTACAAATGGGGCATCGAGAAATGGCACGGCATCCCGTTCAACGCCGGCTACATCCAGTACGTGCCCTCCGACGAGGCGTTCGGCGCCCACCGGATGCAGACCGACACCAGCGGTCACAGCGGCTACTGGGACTCCGACACCGTGAGCCTGCGCAACCAGGCCGCCGTCGTCGCCGGAAAGTACGACCAGGTGAAGGAAGCGGATTGACCAGCATGATCACGACATCGCGGCGCCGCCGACCAGTACTCGCCGCGCTGGTCTGCGCACTCACCTTCGCCACTCTCACGACGGGATGCTCGATGGACAAGGACAACAACGGACTCGGCTACCAGCCGACCACCCTGGACGTCGGCGAGGCGCGCGCGAAGGCGAAACGCCTCTCCAGCCAGATCTACGACCTGCTGGCGATCAAGAACGCCCAGACCACCAAGCCGGGCCCTGGCATCATCCAAAGCGCCAAAGACCCCGACCACCTCTACCGGGTCAACCATCCCTGGTCGCTCTACGACGTACCGGTGAGCGAACTCCAGGCGGGCTTCCAGCGGCTCAAGGACCGGATGCCGGGCAACGGCTGGGAGATCACCAAGTACGGGCACAACGGCACCAAGGCCAACACCCTTGAGCTCTTCGCCAATTCCACGACCGAGAAGCGCTTCACGGTCCTGGTCGAGCTCTGGGACAAGCCGGCCGAGGGCAAGAAGCCGCTGATTCTCGTCAACATTGTCTCGGCGTACTTCCGCGCGCCGCAGGGGACGGACCTGGACGTCGAGTACTGACGGACCTGGCCGACGAGCACTGACGCGGACGCCCACCCTCAGCCCTGGGTCAGCCCCTCCCCGTACTTGCCGGGCAGGGTGTCCCGATAGCGCCCGTTTTCCGGACGGGTGTGCAGGGCCCAGGTGCCGTGCCGGGGGTCGACGACCAGGAGGGCCTTCCAGACCCGTCGCTTCCTCGATCTTCTCGGCGACTTCACGCAGGTGGCCCGGGCGCGGGCGAGCGGCGGCAGCGCAGTCACGACAGATCACCCCACCGACACTCCGCCTTCCGCACGCACTCCACCCAGAGCAGCTTCCCCGCGCCTTCGACGCGTACGAGGGCGGTACGCGCCCCAGCTGTCCGCGCAGAGCCGTACGAGTTGCAACCCGCGCCCTCTCTCGGCCGGCCCGCCGGGGACGGGGAGCGCGGGCAGGCCACCGTTGAACGGAGGCGGGACGTCGGGGTTGGAGTCCCAGACGCCGACCCGCAGCCGGTCGGGGTGGTGCGCGTCGAGGCGGAGGGTGTACGGCCCGTCCGAGTACAGGTGGGCGTTGGTCACCAGCTCGGACGTCAACAGCTCAGCGGTTTCGGTCAGTTCGCCCATGCCGTGGGCGCGCAGGACGGCTCGCAGGGTGGAACGGGCGATGCCGGGGGCGCGGGGGTCGCGCGGGAGCTGGAGGCTGTAGGCCCAGGGCGGGGTTACGGTGTCGGTGTCGGCTGCGCGCGATGCCATGGAAGTCTCCGATCGCAGAGGGGAGTTGGTGGTGCGGTGCGATTTGCCTGCGGTTGCCCGGTGACCAGGTGGCTCCGTCGAGCGGGGTGCTTCTGGGCGATGGCGCCTGGAGAAGAAGATAGAGCGCACGCAAAGACTCTTTGCCGAGATCCGAAGAATCTCGGCGCTTTCTCCCCCGTGTGGGTGACAGCGGAACGGACCTACGGGCAAAGGGAGTTGCCATGACAACAAGACCCTCCGCGACGGCCCGCCGCGTCAGGCTCGCCACGGAGCTGCGCAAACTACGCGAGCGTGCAGGCATGACCGCAACCGATGCCGCCAAGTTCCTCGGCACGAGCTCAGGCCAGCTCAGCAACGTGGAGTCGGCCCGGTTCGGGGTGAGTCCCGACCGGGTCCGCGCGATGTCCCGGCTCTACTCCTGCGCGGACCAGCCCTACATCGACGCCCTGGCCGACATGGCGGTCGAGAAAGCGCGCGGCTGGTGGTGGGACGCCTATCGCGAGGTACTGCCGTCAGGACTGCTCAACCTCGCCGAGTTGGAGCACCACGCCACCTCCCTGCGCACGGCCTTCACATCCCATATCCCCGGGATGCTCCAGACTGCCGATCACGCCCGCGAGATCTTCCGCCACGTAATCCCCGCCCCCACTCCGCCCGAGGTGGAGCACCGCGTCTCCTACCGAATCAAGCGGCAGGACGTCATCTACCGCGAGGGCCCGACGCCGTACCGGACGGTCATCCACGAGGCCGCCCTACACATGAAGGTCGGCGGCCGTGGCGTGGCTCGCACCCAGTTGGAGCACCTGCTCAGCATGAGCGAGCGGGACCACATCACCCTCCGCGTGCTCCCCTTCGACGTCGGCGCCTTCCCCGGGTCCGGCCAGTCCATCAACTACCTGGCTGGCTCCGTGCCGCAACTGGACACCGTCCAGCTCGACCAGTTCCACGGGCCCCACTTGCTGGATGCCGAGGCTCACCTGGAGAAGTACCGACGCCTCCTCGACATCGTGGAAGCCACGGCGCTCGGCCCCGAGAAGTCCCGAGACTTGATCCACGCCATCGCCCGAAACCTGTAATGGAGCTCTCATGCCCACCCACAACTGGCAGAAGTCGTCATACTGCGCACAGGGAGAGTCCTGCCTGCACGTCACGTCCACATGGCAGAAGTCGTCCTACTGCCAGGAAGGCGAAGCCTGTGTGCACGTCACCGCAGGCGCAGGAACGATCCTCCTGACCGAGAGCAGCGACCCCGCGGAGGTCGTACTCACCACCACCCCCGCCGCCTTCGCCGAACTGATCCGCGCCCTCAAGCAGAACACCGCTCCAGGGTCAGGGATCGAGGTCGTGTTCGGCCCCGAGGAGCGGGTCCGCCTGTACGAGGCCACCGCCCCGGAAACCGTCGTCACGACGACCCGGGAGAAGTGGGACGCCTTCGTGCTCGGCGTCCGGGCGGGTGAGTTCGACCGCTACGGCGAATTCGCGGAAGTAGGCTGCGCGAACTCAGCGGGCTGAGCCCGGCCACTCTTGCGCGGGCGGCAGTTCTGCTGCTATGCGTCGGCACTCTTTTTTCGCGCAGGCGCGCGTTTGCGCTTGCGTACGCCCCCAGGTCCTCGCCTAGCGTCGTCACGGGGGCGGCGGGAGGGCCGCACGAGACGGGCGGGGGAGTACGTGTACGCGGAGAGCTGGCAGCGGCTGCTGGACCAGGCGGGGCAGCCCAAGGCCATGTCACTGGCGTCGGCCGGACCGGCGGGCTCCGGCCCCGCCGGTGGCACCGGCGAGCTGAAGCACAGCCCCAAGCCGTGGTCGGACGCGGCGGGCACCGCCCACAGCCTCCAGACGGACACCGCCAAGGCGAAGGGCGCCCTGACCGCCGCCCACTCCGGCGCCGAGGCGGGCACGGCCGGTCTGGCGAGCATGGGCGCGCTCAAGTCCGTACTCACCTCGTGGGAGACGCGGCTGACGGCCGTCCACACCGAGTGCGGATCCGTGGAGCCGGCCCTGCGTGAGACGGCGTGGGCGCAGGGCGAGGTGGACACGGGTGTGAAGTCGGCGCTGGCGCGGTACTCCGCGCCGTCCGGCAAGGGCCGGTGACCGGGGTGCTCACCTGGCAGCAGCTGCATGACCTCAAGTGCGCGGAACTCCTCGACGCCGCCGACGGCTGGGGCGCCGTCAGCACCCAGGCCGACGCGGCCCGGGACCGGATCAGCGACGAGATGATCCGGGGCCTGGAGGCCACCCAGAAGGGCATGGCGGCCCCGGCCGCCATCGGCCGCCTGCGGCGCCTGGACCGCAACTACGACTACATCCGTACGGAATGCGGTCTGGTCCGTACGACCGTGAGCTCGCTCGTGTACGAACTGGTCGGCTTCCAAGGCCAGTTGAAGGACGCCCTGGACGACGCGGCGAGCCTCGGCTTCACGGTCGCGGCGGACGGGTCGGTGAGTTATCCGGCGGGCGGCGAGAACGTTGTCACGAAGCAGCCGGTCCCCGGCGGCAGCGCATCGGCCGACACGCCGGTCATGTCCCGCCCGCCGACCTTGGACGCGCCGCATCCCGGCCTGGTCAGCCCCAACCCGAACCAGGCGAAGGCCCAGGACATCGCCGACCGCATCCGCCGGGTGCTCACGGCGGCCCGCCAGGCCGACGAACAGTTCAGCACGGCGCTGAGCAAGCTGAAGGCCGAGCCGGGCCTCGACGTCACCGACGCGATGTGGAAGGACGCGGCGGCGGATCTTGCGGCGGTACGCAAGGTCTCCGGCGACCACCTCGCCAAGACCATCCCCACGAAGGGCACCCCGGCCGAACGCCACGACTGGTGGACCCACCTCTCCCCGTCCCAGCGCGACGAGTACCTGGCCACGTGCCCGGACATCATCGGCAACCTGGACGGCATCCCGGCGGCGGTACGCGACGAGGCCAACCGGGACAACCTGCGGCTGCTGATCGGGAAGCTGTCGGGGGTGGACGAGGCGCGTGCCAGGCTCGACGGGCTGAAGTCGATCGACGATCAGCTGCGCGCGGGCAGTGACCCCCCGATGTACCTGCTGGGCATCGGCGACCAGGGAAACGGTCGGGCGATCGTCTCGTACGGCAATCCGGACACGGCGAAGAACGTGTCGGCCTACGTTCCGGGGCTCGGCACCACGCTCGACACGGCTTTCGCGAACAACGATCTCAAGCGGGCGCGGCAGACGGCGCTCGGTGCCCGGCGCGCCGACCCGAGCAGCGCCACCGCATCAATCGTCTGGCTCGGCTACGACGCCCCGCAGTTCGACGCCGTCAAATTCCTTGAGCCCGACAAACTCGCCGAGAACTTCGCGGTCATGGGCGACCACGACGCCAAGGTCGGCGCGTCCGCGTACAACCAGTTCATGGCGGGAGTCTCCGTCACGCACGAGGCGGGCGATCCGCACGTCACCGCCATCGGCCACTCCTACGGATCCCTCACCGTCGGCCTCGCCGCCCAGCAGCACGGCGGCATCCCCGGTGTCGACGACATCATCCTCGTGGGCAGCCCCGGCACCGAGGCGAAGAACGCCGACGCCCTTGGGGTCGGGCGGGACCACGTGTACGTGGGCGCCGCCAAGAACGACATCGTGACCCAGTTGCCCGGCAAGGGGGAGGTGACCGGCACCGCGCTCGGCACCCTCTTCGGGGGACCTGGCGTAGGCGGGTACGTGGGCCACAAGGTCGGAGAGATGGTGGACGGCGGTCCCGACAAGCTCTACTTCGGCACCGACCCGGCGAGCCACGAGTTCGGCGCGAGGCGCTTCGCGACGGGGGACGGCCCGGAGCTCATCGACCGGGGCAAGCTCGTCTCGTCCGTCGTGGACGGGAACCTGGAGCTTCCTTCCCCCGACGTCAGCGCACATTCCCACTACTTCGACCCCGAGAAGGACTCCGTGTCGGCAGTCAACATCGCACGCATCGTGGCGGGCCAGGGCAGCAAAATCATCACCGAGGAGCCCCGATGAGTTCCTCCCTCCGCCCAGTCGCCGTGATGCTGCTTCTCATGACGGCCGTCGGCTGCGGCGCGCTTCCCAGCACCAACTCCGAAGGAAGGAAACCGACCATGGACATGGGGCAGGGTGCCGAGCAGGCCGATGCGATCCTTCAGCAGACCCTGGGCGACATCACTCCGCCCCTGCGCTGGAACCACGGCCCCTCGAACGACATCGCCTGCAGCAACATGCTGGGCAAGGGAACAGGCACCGGAACGGTCGAGCGCCTCATCGTCATCCTGACCAAGGTGTCCGCGGAGCGGCGGGGCAGCCTGCTGGGCATCGTCGAGCGCAGCTGGAAGGCCCGGGGCTACAAGATCACCGGCGTGAACCGCGACAAGGACATGCCTGCCATCTTCGCCACCACGCCGGACCACTTTCAGATCGTGCTGGAAGTAGGCGCCACCGGCCAGTTCGGCTTCTCCGCCGTGACCCCCTGCCTCACTCACACCGACAACATCCCCGACCCGGCCCCCACCCCCAACACCCCCCAGCGCGACGTCCCCTACCCCGCCCCCGACGACATCCACGACGACTTCTGGTCAGCCCCCACCCCCGGCGCCCCCACCCCTCACCGCAGCTCCCCCTCCGCCAACCGGTAGAGCGCCGCCGTCGTCCGGCCGAAGACCACGCTGTACGACACGTCGGGGTCGTCGCCGCCCTCCTGGTAGCCGCCTATGACGCCCTCCACCGCGCCGGCCGCCGTCACCCAGGGGCTGCCGCTGGTGCCGCCGGAGTAGTCGGGGCACTCGATGCGCTGCTGGGTGTCGCCGTACGCCGTGGCGCGGTTGGTGCACGTCTGGGGGCTGTCCGCGTCGCTGGGGTAGCCGGTGACCGTCACCTTGGCGCCGACCGGGGTGTCCGTGGTCAGCGGCGCCCCGCCCACCATGTCCTCCACCTGAGCCCCGGTCAGGGACCCCGGCCCCAGGACCGCGAAGGCCACGTCGTCGTCCTCGCTGCCGTCCTCCTGCCAGGCGTCGTCCATGTACTTCGCCTTGACCGGCCAGGTCCCGTACGGCGCCTGCCCGTCCCGGTAGCCGGGCACGAACACCGCGTCGTCCTGGTCGTCCAGGCAGTGCGCCGCCGTGATGATGAGGTCGCGGCCCTCGCTGTGCACCACCGACGCCGTGCAGAAGTGGTCGCCGTCGAGACCGCCCGAGAAGAGCGCGCCCACGCGCGCGTTGGCGGCTGTCACGGGCGCCAGGGCCGTCATGCCGCCGGACGCGGCCGCGGCCCGGGTCCCGTACACCGGGATCACCAGAAGCACGGCCACCGCGGACAGAGCGCGCAGCTGGGAGACGTGTCTCATAGGTCAGACCTTCTCGCACAGAACCGAGAACATCCATGGAAGTTCTCTGAGAAGTGTCTGTGAAGCGGTGGCTCCCGGGGCTCCGGGGGCGCCCGTCGTGGCGTGGCGGCGGGCCGCGCCGACGCCCGTCCCGACCCGGTTGCGCCCCCGCCGCGCCCCGCACTCCGCCCGCCCTCAAGCCAAGAGCCCCAGAGTGCACCAACGACAGTCATTGCCCGGAGTCACCCTGCGTGATACACAGAGTGACCATACGCGAATCCGCAGAGAAACGGTCCACCGCAGGTCAGGGCGGTGCGACCGGCACAGCTGTGCGGTTTCGAGTAAAGACCGCCGCCAAGTCGACATACCCGGGCGGTTTCATCAGCGAAGATAGAGCCTGACCCATGCCGTGGGGCAGGGGCATCGAACTACCCGACAGGGGCGGTGAGTTACGTGTACCTGGCAGCCGAAAAGGGCGACATCAACACCATCATCGGCGGAATCGCGCCCAACTGGGGGCCGTTCGGGAGCCTGGGCCAAGAGGCCCGCGTGATGGTCGAGGTCGTGATGGCGGTGGCCATTCTGCTGTGCCTCGGCATCGCCGTCTGGGGCGCGGCCAAACAGCGGATCGGTGCGACGGCGCTGCGCGACACGTTCAGCGCCGAGCAGGGCAAGGGCCTGATCGTCGCCGGTCTCACCGGGGTCTTCATCATCGGCTCGCTCGGCACCCTCTTCACCATCGTGTACGGGATGGCCGTCTGAATCGGCATCAGGTGACCTGACATCAGGTCACCGTCCCTCTCCCGCCGCGTTCGTCCCCACGGGCCCGCCCAGGCCCCCTCCACCACCATCCGTACGTCGTGCCCACCGGCAGAGGTTGCGTCTCCCTGATGTCGAGTCACCACACCGCGCCCGCGCGGGAACCAGCACGGCTACCGTCGTACTACATGACGGGGCAGCGAGCGGCACAGCGAAGGGGCGAGGGGGCGTACGCGGCATGAGCGTCGGCGACGAGCACGACTCCAGGCGTACCGAGGACCCGTACAGCGATCCGTACAGCACCGTCGGCGGTACGCGCCAGACGCGCACCCGGCTGCCCGAGGGCGAGGGCGCCGACGTCTACGGCGGCGCCCGCCGCCCCGTGCGCGCCTCGCGGTCCCTGATCACGGTGGTCGGCGTGGTGGCCCTCCTGGTCGCCGCGATCGCCTTCGCCAACAGAGGCGACGGCGGCTCCGGCGGCTCCTCCGACGACCCCAAGCAGTCCGGCGCCCAGCCGACGGCGGCGACGGGCACGAAGCCGGTGGACGGCAAGGTGGGCGGCATCGCCTCCGGCTTCCCCCAGACGGAACAGGGGGCGCAGTCGGCGGCGGCGAACTATGTCGTGGCGCTCGGCTCCGACGGCATGTACAACGCGACCCGGCGCCACCAGATCGTGAACACCGTGTACGCGCCGGACGTGGCCGCCGTCCGCCAGAGCGACCTCGACAAGGCGTACTCCGGCCCGGAGTTCCTGGCCCGGATCGGCCTGAAGCCGGACGGCAGCGCACCCGTCGGCCAAACGTTCATCTCCCGCTTCAACCCGGTCGGCGCCAAGGTGGACAAGTTCGCCAACGACACCGCGAGCGTGTCCGTCTGGTACTCGGCGCTGTTCGGACTGGCCGGTGAGGGCTCCAAGAACCCGGTCTCCGAGGGCTGGTACACCAACACGTTCCAGCTGAAGTGGGTGGGCGGCGACTGGAAGGTCACCGACTTCACCCAGAAGGACGGCCCGGCGCCCGTGGGGCGCGACCAGGCCGCGGCCACCGCCAAGGACATGGCCGACGCCGTCGAGCAGTACGGAGGGTTCACCTATGCCCGGTAAGCGGCCCCGCCGTGCCCTCTCGTTCGCCACGGCGCTGGCGGCGGTGCAGACCACCGCCGTGCTGGCCGCCACGTACGTGTACGCGGCTCCGAGCCCGAGCCCGAGCCCGAGTCCCACCCCGAGCCCCGGGCCCAGCGGCGCCAACGCGTGCGACCTCATCCGCGGCCCCGCCAAGGACTACTGCGAGTCCGGCAACAGCAACGTCAAGGCGCCGCCGGGCACCGTCGGCCCCGGCGACCCCGCAGACCCCCTCACCTCCCTCTCCAAGGGCTGCGCCGACGCCGCCGTCTGGGTCGTCGACACGCTCTCCAAGTTCGTGAAGACCGCCGCGAAGGTGGACTTCACCAACCCCGCCTTCCTCGGCCGCTACGCCGTCGTGTTCGCCGCCGCCACCATCCTCACCCTCGTCCTGTGGCTGCTCGCCGTGGCCAAGCGGGCGATCCGGGGGGTGCCGCTGACCACCGCGATCTCCGAGGCCGTCGGGTTCCTCTGGCTGACCGTGCTGGCCTCCGCCTTCACCCCGCTGATCCTGTACACCGTGGTCAACGCCACCGACGCGGTCACCGACGTCATCGCGTCCGGCACCGGCGATCAGACGGACGTGTTCTTCGGGTCGTTCTCCGCCGCCCTGAAGAAGGGCACGGACATCGGCGGCGGGCCGATCATGCTGATCGTCGTCTCGCTGGTCACCATCGTCGCGGCCGGCGTGCTCTTCCTGGAGCTCTACATCCGCGCGCTCCTGCTGTACGTGGGCGCGCTGCTCGGCGTCGTCGTGTACTCGGGGCTCGTCGACAAGAACATGTGGGGCCACGTCCGCCGCTGGGCCGGGATCATGATCGCGATCATCATGGTGAAACCCATCATCGTGATCGTGCTGAGCCTGGCGGGGGCGCTGTCCGCCGGGAAGGGGCCCGATTCCTTCCAGGCCGTCGTCTCCGGGCTCGCCATCATCCTGCTCGCCATCTTCGCCTCCGCGATGATCTACCGCTTCGTCCCCGGCTTCGGCGACGAGATCGCCGCCGCCCGCAGCAACCGCAAGCAGGCCACCAGCGGCGCGTCGGCCGCCGCCGTGATCTCCTCCCCGGCGGCCCTCGTCTCGCAGGGCATCAAGACCCACAGCAGCCGGGGCAACCAGAACAACGCCCAGCCCCGGCCCGCCAACCCGATGTCCGGCGGTGTGGCCGCCCACAGCAGCCGGGGCTCCTCCGGCGGCGGTGGCGGCGGCGGATCTGTCCCCTCCGCCGCACCCTCGCCCCGTAACGGCTCCGGCCCCACCAGCGGCACCCCGCACGGCAGCCGCAACACCGGTAACAAAGGCAACAACAGCACAGGAGGTGGAGGGCGTTGACGACCCAGTCCCATCCGGTCTCGCCCCGCCGCACGTATCTGATCGGCCGGGCCAGGCCGTCGGCGATCGTCGGCAAGAACCGCGAGACCGGCGAGATCGCGCTGATCATCGGCGGCGCGTTCCTCGGCATGATGTGCGGGCTGCTGGTCCCCGTCCTGTCCCTGCGGATCGTGCTGCTCATGGGCTTCCCCATGCTGGCGCTCGCCGCGGTGTACCTGCCGTACAAGCACCGCACGTTCTACAAATGGTTCGAGATCAACAGGAGTTACAAACGGTCGCTGCGGCGCGGGACCACCTATCGCTCCGGCGCCATGGAGGCCGGTGTCGGTATCGACGGGCGTGAGGTCGAGGTCGGGCCGCCGCCCGGGATCGGGCGGATCAGCTGGCTCGCGGCGCCCTTCGGCCCCGACGAGATCGCCGTACTGCTGCACGCCGACCGCCGTACGGTGACCGCCGCCATCGAGATCGAGGGCCCGGGCGTCGGGCTGCGCGACAGCGAGGACCAGGAGGCCCTGGTCGACCGGTTCGGCACGCTGCTCAAGCATGTCGCCAACGGCGACGGCTTCGTGACGCGCCTTCAGATGCTGGCCCGCACCCTGCCCGCCGACCCGGACGCGCACGCCAAGGACGTCGCCCAGCGCGGCGACCACGGCTCGCCCGACTGGCTCCAGGAGTCCTACGAGCAGCTGCAGTCGATGGTGTCCACCTCCAGCGAACAGCACCGCGCGTATCTGGTCGCCTGTATGCAGTACTCGCGCGAACTGGCCGCCGAGGCGCACGCCATGGCCCGCGCCGCACGCCCGCAGCCCGGCCGCAAGCTCGACAAGGACGCCGGGCTCGCCGTCGTCATGGCCCGCGAGCTCACCGACATCTGCGCCCGCCTGGCCGAGGCCGACATCCGGGTGCGCCAGCCGCTCGGCCAGGGCAGGCTCGCCTCCCTGGTGCACTCCATGTACGACCCGGACCACCCCATCGACCACATCCAGGCGATGACCAAGCGCAACGCCTGGCCCGCCGAGCTGGACGCGGTCGAGCCCACCTACCTCCAGGCCAAGACCCGCGAGTCCTCCACGCGCGCGCCCTGGTGCCACGCCACGGCCTGGGTGAAGGAGTGGCCGATGACCCCGGTCGGCGTCAACTTCCTCGCCCCGCTGCTCGTCCACACCCCGGACGTGATCCGTACGGTGGCGGTCTGCATGGACCTCGAACCGACCGAAGTGGCGATCGAGCGGATGCTCACCGAGAAGACCAACGACGAGGCCGAGGCCTCCCGTGCGGCCAAGATGAACCGGACCGTCGACCCCCGCGACATCGCCGCCCACGGCCGCCTCGACCAACGGGGTGAAGATCTCGCCAGCGGCGCGGCGGGCGTCAACCTGGTCGGGTACATCACGGTGTCGGCGCGCTCCCCCGAGGCGCTGGCGAGGGACAAGCGCACCATCCGCGCCTCGGCCGGCAAGTCGTACCTGAAGCTGGAGTGGTGCGACCGCGAGCACCACCGGGCCTTCGTCAACACCTTGCCGTTCGCGACCGGCATCCGCCGCTAGCCGAGAGCTGATTGGGGCCCTGCTCATGCGAGATCCGCTCTCCGCGCTCACCAACGCGTTCACCGCCTTCCTGTTCGGGAAGGTGGAGACGACCCGGCTGCCCGTGCGTACGTCCACCGGCCAGGCGCAGGCCGTCTATCTGCCGACGGCCGCGCCCGGCCTCGGCGACTCGGGCGTGATCATCGGCCGCGAGGTCTACAGCGGCAAGGGATACATCTACGACCCCTTCCAGCTCTACGGACAGCAGCTGCCGGCGCCGCACTGGCTGGTCCTGGGCGAGTCCGGCAACGGCAAATCGGCTCTGGAGAAGACGTACGTCCTGCGCCAGCTGCGGTTCCGCGACCGCCAGGTCGTGGTGCTCGACGCGCAGGGCGAGGACGGCGTCGGCGAGTGGAACCTCATCGCCCGCGAGCTGGGGATAACGCCCATCCGCCTCGACCCGATGGCCGCCCTCGACGGCGGCATCAAACTCAACCCGCTGGACCCCGCGATCACCACGACGGGTCAGCTGGCGCTCCTTCGTACGATCATCGAAGTGGCGATGGGTCACGGCCTGGACGAACGGTCGGGCTTCGCGCTGAAGGTGGCGCACGCGTACGTCAACGAGACGATCACCGACCGCCAGCCCGTCCTCACCGACATCGTGGAGCAGCTGCGCCACCCGGAGGCCGAGTCGGCCGAGGCCATGAACGTCGACATAGACGATGTCCGGGCCTGGGGCCTGGACGTGGCCCTCGTCCTCGACCGGCTGGTCGACGGCGACCTGCGGGGCATGTTCGACGGCCCGACGTCGGTCGGCATCGACCTGGACGCGCCCCTGATCGTCTTCGATCTCTCGCACATCGACCGCAACTCGATCGCGATGCCGATCCTCATGGCGATCGTGGGCGTCTGGCTGGAGCACACCTGGATCCGCCCGGACCGCAAGAAGCGCATCTTCCTGGTGGAGGAGGCGTGGCACATCATCAACTCGCCGTTCGTGGCCCAGCTGTTCCAGCGCCTGCTCAAGTTCGGCCGACGCCTCGGCCTGTCGTTCGTGGCTGTCGTCCACCATCTCTCGGACGTCGTGGACGGCGCGGCGGCACGGGAGGCGGCGGCGATCCTGAAGATGGCCTCCACCAGGACGATCTACGCCCAGAAGGCGGACGAGGCACGGTCCACGGGCCTGGTCCTCGGCCTGCCCCGGTGGGCCGTCGAGATCATCCCCACGCTCACCCCCGGCATCGCCGTCTGGGACGTCAACGGCAATGTCCAGGTGGTCAAACACCTGATCACCGAGCGCGAACGACCACTGGTCTTCACCGACCGGGCGATGACGGAGTCGGCCGCGACCGACGACGTCCTGGCCCATGAGCTGGAGAGCAGGCTGGAGACGGAGACCGAGCGCCGGGCCGCGCTGATGGAACAGCAGATGTCCGGCACGTCGCCGCCGTCGGAGTCGACGGTGGCCTGACGGACCGAGGCCGCCTTACGTACGTACTGAGGCGGCCTGATCCGATGGGGTGACCCGATCCGATACGGTGCCCGATCCGATGCGGTGGCCTGATGTACTGATCGACTCGAACTCGCCCGATCTGCGCAAGTTGCCCTGCCCTGCCGGAGGTTGCCTGACATGCCGGAGTCCCGTTCCCGCGGCGAGGAGCGCGGAATCCCCGATTCCCTCCTCGTCGGGCTGCTCGCGTTCCTGCTCGGCCTCACCGTCCTGGTCTGGTCGGCGACGGGCCTCGCGGGCCTGTTCAGCCACGGCGCCTGGCCGGACGGCGTAACGTTCACGCGCACCCCGGTCGCCCTGCGCCAGCTGGTCCAGGCCCCGCACGACCTCCCGGCCGCCTGGCCGGACACGCCCAGGGCCCAGCTCTCCGGCTACGGCCTCTTCTGGGGCCTGCTCATCGGCCAACTGCTCGTCCTGCTGGTGCTGTTCATCTTCGCGCTGGGCACGTGGTCGCGCTGGCGGGCGGTACGGGCCCGGGCCAAGGCGGCGGGGCGACTGCCGGGGGACGCGGTGGAGGGGCCGGTGGAGGCCGCCGCGGCTGCCGCCCCGACCGCCCCGACCGCCCCGGCGTGGCAGCCGGAGCAGACGCCGCAGCCGGTTCCGCAGAGACCGAGCGCGGCGGACACGGTGGAGGCGGTCGACACCACGTACGCGGCCCACGCGGAGAGACAGGTGCCGCAAGAGGCGGCGGCGCCCGAGGTCGCGCCGCCGCCCGGCCGGCTCCCCTCGCCCCGCACGGCCCGCCCGCCCAGAGTCGTCTACGGCGGCCCCGACACCCGCCGCCCCACGGCCGTCCAGGCCATCCGGGACGCCGAGGGCCCCGCGCTCGTCATCACCTCCGACCCCACGCTGTGGGCGGAGACGAAGGACGCGCGCGCGAAGCTCGGCCCGGTCCATGTGTACGACCCGGGGCACCTCTGCGACACCCCGGCCCGCCTGCACTGGTCGCCCACGAGCGGCTGCGAGGACGCGGAGGTGGCGCTCGCCCGCGCGACCGCGCTGCTCGCGCCCGTACGCCCGCAGGCCCGTATCGACACCGCCATGGCCGACACCGCCGAGACGCTGCTGCGCTGCTGGCTGCACGCCGCCGCGCTGGACAGCCGGGACGGCAAGGCCGTCAAGCAGGTCCACCGCTGGGCCCAGGGCACGGGCGCCCACGAGGCCGTACGCATACTCCGTACGCATCCCAAGGCCATGAGCGGCAGCGCGGGCCTACTGGAGTCGGCGCTGACCGCGCACCCGGAACGCCGGGAGATCGCCCAGCAGCTGACGTCCCGCGCGCTCGACGCCCTCTCGTCCATCCACATCCGCGAGGCCTGCACGCCGAATCGAGCCGATTCGCTGGCCCTGGAATCATTCGCGGCCGAAGGGGGCACGCTTTACGTGGTGGGTGAAGCCATTGAGGATCCCCGGTCGCGTCCCGCCGCGATGCCCCTCCTGACCGCCCTCGCCTCAGACGTGGTCGAGCGCGGCCGCCGCATGGCCGAACGGTCATCCGACGGTCGGCTCGACCCACCAATGACCCTCGTCCTGGACGACGTCGCGGCCGTCGCGCCGCTGCCCCGGCTGCCCGAACTCCTGTCGACGGGCCAGGACCAGGGCCTGCCGACCCTGGTCCTGCTCCGCTCGGCCGAACAGGCCAGGGCGCGGTGGACGGAAACGCTGACGCCGTAGGGCTGTGTCATCGGCCGCTGGTCGCCGGGCGCCGGCCGCTGGCCGCTGGCCGCTGGGCGCTGGGCGCTGGGCGCTGGGCGCTACGGTCGGACGATTTCCATCTCGACGTCGTGCGACGCCGGGTCGCCGGGCGCCACGGGCGCGCTCTTCCCCGTCCGTACGAACCCGAACTTCGTGTAGAAGCCCTCGGCACGCGGGTTCTCGGTGTGTACGTACAGCCGTACGCGCCCGATCCTCGGCTCCTCCAGGGACCAGACCCACTCCACGGCGGCCTCGAAGAGCCGCTCGGTGAGCCCGATGCCCCGGTGTTCAGGCCGCACGAAGACACCGACCAGATGCGCCTGATCGGCCTCGATCGTGTCCCCGAAGAAGTCCTCGCCGCCGGCCCGCTCGATCAGGGCGACGACGCCGCCGACCCAGGTGCCGTCGGGGGCCTCGGCCACGAACTGGCAGGCGCCGTCGCCGGTCGCCCGGGCGGTACGCGCTTCCCAGAAGGAGTCGGGCTGGGCGACCGCCTGCTCGGTGGTCTCCAGGAAGGCCACGGGTGCGGCGGGATCGGCGAGCGCGGCGAGCCGCAGTTCCTTGGCCTTGCGCCATTCGTCGGCCCGTACAGGGCGTATCACGTGTTCCATGGCGAAGATAGTGCCATGAAACGCAGAAAAGCCCCGCACCATTTATCCTTGCGGATCATGGTGCGGGGCTTCCCGCAATGATTGTTCGGCGGCGTCCTACTCTCCCACAGGGTCCCCCCTGCAGTACCATCGGCGCTGAAAGGCTTAGCTTCC
>NZ_JBICVJ010000017.1:0-155604 GCF_043198895.1 Streptomyces sp. NPDC048696
CCCGCCCCCCCCCCCCCCCCCCGGCCGGGGGGGCGGCGCGGCGGGCGGGGGGGCGCCCGGCCGGCCCCCCCCCGCCCCCCCGGCGGGCCGCCCCCCCCCCCCCCCCCCCCCCCCCCCCCCCCCCCGCGACCGGGTCCACCGGTGTGCGGGGTGGTGGTCGCCACCTCAGTATGCCGAGTGGTGGCGTGGCTTGTTCTGGCCTGTGGACAACGTTATCCACAGGGGTGGTCGGCGGCGCCCGGGGGCGGGACCGTCGAGACATGAACAAGCACCGCGATTCCCACGAACTCTCCGACGACGACCCGCAGATCACCCTGCGCGACCCGGCCGACCTGGCGGACGCGCTGCCGTATTTGATGGGCTTCCACCCGACGGACTCCGTCGTGATGGTCGCCCTCCATGGTCGCCGGGGCCGCTTCGGCGGGCGGCTCCGGCTCGGCATCCCGCGTTCGCCCGCGGAGTGGCCGCATGTCGCGGAGCAACTGGCCGAGTGCCTGGTCACGGGAAGCGAGCGGCGCGGGCCGCGCCCGGACGGGATCCTCGTGTTCCTGTGCCAGGACCCGGACCCGGTCAGCGATATGACGGGCAGTCACGTCATGGAAAGGCTGAGGCCGTTGGCGCAGCAGCTGCGTACGGCCTGCGGCGCCCTGGACGTGCCGGTCCTGGAGGCGCTGTGCATCTCGGACGGCCGGTACTGGTCGTACTGCTGCCCCGACGCGCGCTGCTGCCCACCGCGGGGCAGGACGCTGGCCCTGCCCGGTACGTCGGCGCTGGCGGCGGCCGCGACCTACGCCGGACTCCAAGTACGCGGCACCCTGCGGGAGTTGGAGGCGAGGCTCACCCCGTGGGAGCGCCCGGCGGCGGCCGCCGAGCAGGAACGGGTGCTCGCGGCGACGGAGGAGCGGCTGGTGCCCCGCATCCTGGACGAACAGGAGCGTGCGCGGGTCGGCCGCGAGACCTTGGACCTGGCGGGCCTCCTGATGCGACGCCTGTCCGGCGCGCCCCCGGCAGCGGGCCGCCGCGACGGGGACGCGCTCGACGACGGCCTGATCGCCCACGACGAGGCGGCGGCGCTGGTGCTCGGCCTCCAGGACCGCACCACACGGGACCGCGCGGCGGAGTGGATGGAGGGCCCGGACGCGGCCCCGGCCCTGCGCCTGTGGCGCGCCCTGTCCCGCCGCTGCGTCGGCCGCTATGCGGAACACGCGGCGGCGCCGCTGAGCCTGGCGGGCTGGGTGGCCTGGTCGACCGGCGACGAGCCCGCCGCCCGGGTGGCTCTGGGCCTGGCTCTGCGGGTCGACCCCGGCTGCCAGTTCGCCCTGCTCCTGCACCAGGCCTGCAACGAGGGCCTGAACCCGGAGGCCCTGCGCAAGTGCCTGCGCGAGGAGCGGGCGGAACGGGAGCGGGCGCAAGAGGAGGAGCAGGGGGAACGGGAGGAACAGGGCGAACGGGAGGAGCAGGGGGAACGGGAGGAGCAGGGGGATCGGGAACAGGGGGAGTGGGAACAAGGGGTGGAATCGGCGCGGCGGGGGCCGGGCCGGTTGGTGGCCTCGCCTCATCGGCCGAAGCTCCGCCGCAAGGCCCCGGCGAGCCGGAAGGAAACCCCGACCCGAACCCCGAACCGGCCTGTGGGGCCCGACGGGGGCACGCCGGGCGCCCGGACCGCCCCGCGCGGAACCCGGCGTGCGGGCAAGGCGGGCGAGCGCGACGGGACGGGCCGATGACACCGGGTCCACGCCACGGCGTGTCGCTCCGTGACCCGCGTACGGCCCGTCGCGTTCACCGGTGGGACGGCGCACCAGGGCCGTCCGCTCGACGGACGGATGTGGCCCGAATGCCCGGAAACAGGCAGCGTATGGAGCGTATGGCGTTCAATGTCCCGCCCCGGGCCCCCGCCCCGGGCGGCCCGATGTCCACGGCGCCGGGACCGGTGCGGCGGCAGGCGCCCGCGCCCGGCCTCCCCGACGCCCGCCGGACCGGCGGCGCCCCCGGCGGTGGCCCCGGCCCCGGCTACGGTGAACTTCCGTCGGTGCACTCGGCCCTGATCTCGGTCGCCCTGCCCGGCCTCGTCGTCTCGGCCGAGCACGGCCAGCTCACCGGGCACGGCCTGGAGGGCTTCTACCGCAACGGCCGACGGCTGCTCGCGCGCTGCCAGTTGAAGGTGGCCGGGCGGGAGCCGATCGCGCTCCAGGGCCGGCCGATATCGGCCGATCGCGCCCGCTTCAGCGCGGTGGTGCGCACCCCGGCCGACAGCGGCCCCGACCCCGAGATCGCGATCGAGCGGGTGCGCCGGGCCGACGGCAGCGAGCGGATCACGCTGCGCAGCGCGTCGCCCCGCCCACTCCGGCTCCCTGTGGAGATCGCGCTCGGCACCGACCTCGCCGAGCTGGGCGCGGTCGCGGCGGGCCGGGCCGGGCCCGAACTGCCGGGCAGCGTCCATGCCTCGGGGATGCGCTGGACGGGCCCCGGCGCGCACGCCGTGGTGAGCGCCCAGCCGCCCCCGGCCGACGCGCTGGCCTCGGCGGGCGTGCTGCGCTGGGACGTGGAGCTGCCCCCGGGCGGCTCGTACACGATCGAGCTGCACATCCGTACCGACCGCGCGGACCGCCCGGCCAGGTCGCCGGGGCAGGCCGCGGGTCAGGCGCTGCCGCACGCCGAGGCGGAGGGCGACGACCCCAGGGTCGCGCCACTGTTCCAGAGCGGCCTCGACGACCTGCGGGCGCTCCTGGTGCGCGACCCGGCGCACCCGGCCGATGTGTACGCGGCGGCGGGAGTGCCCTGGCGCACCGGACCGGCCCCGGCGGAGGCGCTGTGGGCCGCGCGGATGGCCCTGCCGCTCACCACCCGGCTCGCGGCGGCGACCCTGCGCGCGGTGGCCCGTACGCAACTGTCGGACAACGGGCGGGACTTGGGGCCGCTGCCCGGTCCGGTCCGGGACGCGGGACCGCATCTGCCGCCCAGCTGCACCGGGGTGGAGGCGACCCTGGCGTTCCCCGTGGTGCTCGCGGAGGCCCGCCGCTGGGGGCTGGCCGAGTCCGAGGTGGCCGAGTTGCTGCCGGTGGCGGAGCGCTGTCTGCGCTGGCTGCGTGCCCGTGCGGGCACCGGGTATCTCGTCGAGCCGGGCCCGGCGGTGGGCCTGGTGCGCGCCGAGACCCAGGCCCACGCGCACCGCGCCGCCGTACTGGGGTCGGAGCTGCTGAGCGAGTGCGGCCGTCCGGGGGCCGAGGAGTGCGCCGTCTGGGCCGCGGCGCTGCGGGAGCGGTTCCGGGAGGAGTTCTGGATCGAGGACCTGGCGGGCGGGCGCCCCGCCGCCGCCCGCACCGCCGACGGCCGCCTCGTCCCACCGCTGGGCGCGGGCGCCGCGCACCTCCTGGACACCGGCCTCCTCGGCGCGGGCCAGCTCGCCGCCGGGCTGCTCGACAAGGTGCAGACCGAACAGCTGGCGAGACTGCTCGGCAGCCCGGTCATGGACTCGGGCTGGGGCCTGCGCGGGCTCGGTGCCAAGGAGGCCGGGTACAACCCGTTCGGCCACCGGGCGGGCGCGGTGCGGGTGTACGACACGGCCGTCGCGGTCGCGGGCCTGGCGGCCGCCGGGTACGAGAAGGAGGCCGGCGCGCTGCTGCGCGGAGTCCTGGACGCGGCCGAGGCGTTCGGCTACCGGCTGCCCGAGATGTACGCGGGGGAGCAGCGCACGGCCGACAGCGCCCCGCTGCCGCACCCGGCCGCCTGCCGCCCGGCCGCCGTCGCCGCGGCCTCGGTGGTCCAGCTGTTCACCGCGCTCGCCGGGATCCGCCCGGACGCCCCGGCGGGCACGGTCGCGCTGTTCCCCGTGCGGTCCGCCCCGCTCGGCGCGGTGCGACTGTCGGGGCTGAGCGTCGCGGGGGAGCCCTTCGCCGTACGGGTCAGCAGGCTCGGCGTCGGCATGGTCGAGCAGGCCGCCGACCGGCTCCAGTTGGGAGGCTGAACGCAGTGCTGAGCGAATCCGGTACCGAGGCCGAGGAGGACGTCCTGGTGAGCGACGTGGCGGACGACGGCAGGACCCTCGCGCGAGGCGCCCTGGGTGCGAGGCATGGGACGAGCGGTGAAGGCGTTGCGGCCAGAGGCGTCCGAGGGCGTGTTTATCGTCAGGGAGACGACTATGATCGCTCTATGTCTCCCTACGACCCGTCGGCCTTCCCGCCCTTCGCCGTGACCGTCGACCTGGTCGTGCTCACCGTGCGCCGCCACGCGCTGTGCGCGCTGGTCGTCCGCCGCGGCGAGCCGCCGTTCCAGGGGCGGTGGGCGCTGCCCGGCGGATTCGTGCGGGGTGACGAGGATCTGTCGACGGCGGCGGCCCGCGAGCTGAGCGAGGAGACCGGGCTGTGTGCCCAGGCCCCGGCGGCCCCGGCCCCCGCGCCGGGCAACGGCGCCCATCTGGAGCAGCTGGCCACCTACGGCGATCCCCGGCGCGACCCGCGCATGCGGGTGGTGAGCGTGGCGCACCTGGCGCTCGCGCCCGACCTGCCGGCCCCCCGCGCGGGCGGCGACGCGCACAGCGCCCGCTGGGCGCCGGTCGAGGACCTGCTGAGCCAGGACGGCGGCTTCGGCCGGGAGGACGAGCAGCCCGCCCCGCTCGCCTTCGACCATGCCCAGATCCTCGCGGACGGCGTGGAGCGGGCTCGTTCCAAGATCGAGTACTCGTCGCTGGCCACGGCGTTCTGCCCCGCCGAGTTCACCGTGGGGGAGCTGCGCCGGGTGTACGAGGCGGTGTGGGGCGTGGCCCTCGATCCGCGCAACTTCCACCGCAAGGTGACCGGCACCCCGGGCTTCCTCGTCCCGGCCGGCGGCACCACCACCCGCCAGGGCGGCCGCCCCGCCCAGCTCTTCCGTGCGGGCGGAGCGACGCTCCTGAACCCGCCGATGCTGCGCCCGGAGGTCTGAGCCGGGCCCGCGGGCGCGGGCGGGGCGGCTGGGGCAGGGCGCTCGGGGCTTGGTGCTGCCGCCGGAGCGGAGCAGGCTTGGTGCGCGCGATGTGCCGACACGGCCTTGCGGTGCGCGCGGCGAGCTGGCGCAGCCATGGGGCGCGCGGTGTGCTGACACGGCCAGGTGTGCACGCCGTGCGCTGACACCTCGCCACCACGGTCGCGTAGTACACGAAAAGTCTGAAATGTCGCGTTATGTTACTCCGGTACCCGCCCTCCCGCCGTGCCGTCGAGCGGTCTCACCCCCGCGAGAGAAGCGATGCTCCAGGCCATCGGACTCACCAGCGCCCCCCACCGCGACCGTCCGCCCGAGGTGGACGACCTGACCTTCGAGGCCCGGCCGGGCCTGATCACCGCCCTGCTGGGCGCCCCCGGCTCGGGCAAGACGATGGCCCTGCGTCTGATGCTGGAGCTCGAACCGGGCCGGGGTGTCACCTACTTCCGGGGCCGCCCGCTGCACCGCGTCGCCCACCCGGCCCGTGAGGTCGGCACCCTGCTCGGCGATGTGCCGGGCCACCCGGCCCGTACGGTCCGGGGCCAGCTGCGCCTCATGTGCGCGGTCGCCGGGGTCCCGGTGACCAGGGCCGAGGAGATGCTGCACGTCGTCGGCCTCGACGGCCTCGGCGACCAGCGGCTCGGCACCCTCTCCCTCGGCATGGACCGCCGGCTCGGACTCGCCGCGGCCCTGCTCGGCGACCCGCACACTCTCGTCCTCGACGAGCCCGCCGAGGGCCTTTCGCCGCGCGACAACAGCTGGCTGTACGGACTGCTGCGCGGCCACGCCGACCACGGCGGCACCGTACTGTGCACCTTCGCCGACCCCAAGGAAGCGGCCCGGGTGGCCGACCGTGTGGTCACCGTCGACGGGGGCCGCCTGGTCGCGGACCAGGACGCCGTCGCGTTCGCCCGCACCCGGCTGCGCCCGCGCGTGGCGGTCGCGAGCCCGCACGCCGTCCGCCTCGGCACCCTCGTCAGCCGCGAGGCCCGGGCCGCCCGCCGCTCGGTCGAGGTGGTCACCGAGGACGGCTGCCATCTGTCCGTCTACGGCACCACCTGCGCCGAGGTGGGTGAGACGGCCTTCCGCCACGGCGTCCTCGTCCACCGCCTGACCGAGGAGTTCGGCGACACCAACCCGCCCCTGCCGCCCCGCATGGCCGTGCCCCCCGGTCCGCCGCGCGAAGTCACCACCGGCCCGGCAGCGACGGCTCCCCTCCCCACGCCCGACATGCCCGAGGGCCACGGCGCCCCCACCAACCCCCCGGCATCCCCGCGCTCTTCGCTCCCCCTCATCACGCCCACCCGCCCCCGCACCCCCCTGCGTCCGCTCCGCTATGAACTCCGCCGGCTCCTCGGGGTCCGCACGACGTATCTGCTGGGCGCGGCCGTGCTCGTCGGGTCGGTCGTCCTCGCCGTGCTGCTCGGGCGCGGCGGGCGCACCCCGCTGCCGCACCTGGCCGCCGCCTGGCCGGGGCTGCTGCCGCTGCCCCCGGCGGCGTTCGGCGCGGGCGTCCTCGGCGCGCTCGCCTTCGGTGAGGAGTACCGCTACCCCGCGCTCGCCGCCGACCGCGGCACCGTGCCGCGCCGGCTCGGGCTGCTGCTCGCCAAGCTCGCCGTGTCGGCCGCCGCCGCGCTGCTGCTCGCCGCGCTCACGGTAGTCCTGGACGGCCAGGCCCTGCGGCTGGTGTACGGGAGCGACTTGGCGCGGATCCCACCGGACTGGCCCTCGCTGGCGGCGAGTTGGGCCGGTCTCACCGTCGGCTGCGCCTGGGCCGGGCTGCTCGCGGCGGGCATCTTCCGGGCCACCACGGCCGGGCTCGCGGCCGTCCTGGCGGTGCCCGTACTTGTCGTACCGCTCGTACAGAAGGCGTTGTCGAGTCCGCACGCGCGGTCGGTCGCCGGGCTGCCCGGGCGGCTGCGGGAGGTGGCCTGGCTGCGCTGGCCGCACGAGCTGGACGGCTGGCTCACGGCCGCCCTGCGTCTGCTCGCCAGACCCCAGGGCGCGGCGCTCGCGCTCTCGCTCACGGTGCTGCTCTGCGCCTATGTGTTCACCGGCCTTCGCGGCAGGGCCCGTTGGTGACCGCGCTGCGACCCCGGCGTACGGGCTCGGCCACAACTCCCCTGGGAATGCCCGCTTCTTTCCGATAAAGCGTCAATTGCGAGGGGTGCGGAGATCACCCTTTCGTGTGCTTTTCACCAAAGACCTCAAGGGCCGTGGGAGTCCCGCCGACAAAGGATGCGTGAGTACCCTTGCGCACACCATGATGACCACCGCCCGCGCCGCCGACAACGGCCTCGCAGGACCGGGCGAACTCGACCGCTACCCCTACGCGGAGGCGCGCGGCGCCGACCGCGTCGCCCTCCCCGCCTGGGACGGGGGCGAGGCCGACCTCGGCCGGGTGGGCCGCCGCGCGGCGGGCAGCCGCGGGAGAGGGCTGCACGGCCAACTCGTCCAGCAGCTCGGCCAGATGATCGTCTCCGGCGACCTCGGCGCCGACCGTCCGCTGGTCCCCGAGGAGATCGGCCAGCGCTTCGAGGTCTCCCGGACCGTCGTCCGCGAGTCGCTCCGCGTCCTGGAGGCCAAGGGCCTGGTAAGCGCCCGCCCGAACGTCGGCACCCGGGTCCGTCCGGTCAGCGACTGGAATCTGCTGGACCCCGACATCATCGAGTGGCGCGCGTTCGGGCCGCAGCGCGACGACCAGCGCCGCGAGCTCAGCGAGCTGCGCTGGACGATCGAGCCGCTGGCCGCCCGCCTCGCGGCGGGCCACGGCCGGGACGACATCCAGCAGCGCCTCGGCGACATGGTGGAGATCATGGTCCACTCGCTCGGCCAGGGCGACGTGATCACCTTCTCGCGGGCCGACGCCGAGTTCCACTCCCTGCTGATCCAGGCCGCGGGCAACCGCATGCTGGAGCACCTCTCCGGCATCGTCGGCGCCGCCCTCCAGGTCTCCGGCGGCCCGGTCACCGGCTGTGACCGCCCCACCGAGGCCGCGCTCACCCACCACGCCCGGATCGTGGACGCGCTGGCGGGCGGCGACGGCGTGGCGGCCGAGACGGCCATGCGGCAGCTGCTGACCGTCCACCCCGAGGTGGAGCGCGTCGTCCCCGCCCCGCGCGAGCACTGACGGCGGAGCGTGGGCGGGGTATGGGTTCGCACCACCAGGTCCCGTACCGCCGTGAAGGAAGGAAGCGCGTGTCGCCGGGCCTCGGGGGTCCGGCGACACGATTGCGGGCACTTTGTCCCTATGTGGTCACCTATATCGCGAATGGGGTGTGACTCGGGCCACGTAGATTGGGCGTAACACTCTTCGAAACCGTGCGATGACCTAAGAGGTAACAGCCGAGGAAGGAATACAGCGGCCGCTCGCGGCGCTGTGCAGCTCCGAGGTTCAGCCCGCGCCGTCGGCACAATCCCCAGCCGACGGTCGTCGGCTCCGGCCCGATCATGGGCGGAGCCGGAAGCCGTTTTCCATCGTTCCGAGAGGTTGTTCGTGTCGGCCAGCACATCCCGTACGCTCCCGCCGGAGATCGCCGAGTCAGAGTCTGTGATGGCGCTCATCGAGCGGGGAAAGGCTGATGGGCAGATCGCCGGCGATGACGTGCGTCGGGCCTTCGAAGCCGACCAGATTCCGCCAACCCAGTGGAAGAATGTTCTGCGCAGCCTCAACCAGATCCTCGAGGAAGAGGGTGTGACGCTGATGGTCAGTGCCGCGGAATCTCCCAAGCGCACCCGGAAGAGCGTCGCAGCAAAGAGCCCGGCGAAGCGCACCGCCACCAAGACTGTCGCGGCCAAGACGACCGTGACCAAGACCGTCGCGGCCACCGCCGCTCCGGCGGCCGAGACCGTGGACGTGTCGGCCGACGAGGTCGGCGCGCCCAAGGCCGCCGCCAAGAAGACGGTCGCGAAGAAGACTGTCGCCAAGAAGGCCGTGGCCAAGAAGACGGCCGCGAAGAAGACCGCCGGCAAGAAGGGCGACGAAGAGGTCCTTGAGGGCGAGGAGCTGCTTGAGGACGTCGCGCCCGGCAAGGGCGACGAAGAGGAGGCCGAGGGCGAGAACAAGGGCTTCGTCCTCTCCGACGACGACGAGGACGACGCTCCCGCTCAGCAGGTCGCCGTCGCCGGTGCCACCGCCGACCCGGTCAAGGACTACCTGAAGCAGATCGGCAAGGTCCCGCTGCTCAACGCCGAGCAGGAGGTCGAGCTCGCCAAGCGCATCGAGGCCGGCCTGTTCGCCGAGGACAAGCTGTCGGCCGCCGACAAGCTCGCCCCCAAGCTGAAGCGCGAGCTGGAGATCATCGCCGAGGACGGCCGCCGCGCCAAGAACCACCTGCTGGAGGCCAACCTCCGCCTCGTGGTCTCGCTGGCCAAGCGCTACACCGGCCGCGGCATGCTCTTCCTGGACCTGATCCAGGAGGGCAACCTCGGTCTGATCCGCGCGGTCGAGAAGTTCGACTACACCAAGGGCTACAAGTTCTCCACGTACGCCACCTGGTGGATCCGTCAGGCGATCACCCGCGCCATGGCCGACCAGGCCCGCACCATCCGTATCCCGGTGCACATGGTCGAGGTCATCAACAAGCTCGCGCGCGTGCAGCGCCAGATGCTCCAGGACCTGGGCCGCGAGCCCACCCCGGAGGAGCTGGCCAAGGAGCTCGACATGACCCCGGAGAAGGTCATCGAGGTCCAGAAGTACGGCCGCGAGCCCATCTCGCTGCACACCCCCCTGGGTGAGGACGGCGACAGCGAGTTCGGTGACCTCATCGAGGACTCCGAGGCCGTCGTGCCGGCCGACGCGGTGAGCTTCACGCTCCTGCAGGAGCAGCTGCACTCGGTCCTGGACACGCTGTCCGAGCGTGAGGCGGGCGTGGTCTCCATGCGCTTCGGCCTCACCGACGGTCAGCCGAAGACGCTGGACGAGATCGGCAAGGTCTACGGAGTGACGCGTGAGCGCATCCGTCAGATCGAGTCGAAGACCATGTCGAAGCTGCGCCACCCGTCGCGTTCGCAGGTGCTGCGCGACTACCTCGACTAGGTCGTACCCCGCGTATCCCTGCGCCACTGGGGCCCGGTTCCGTCAGGAGCCGGGCCCTCGCGCGTGTCTGAGCGGGTGCGGGGCGTCATCGGCTCGTTGACTCTGAGGTGTGCCCGCCCCACCCGGAGTCAGGAGAAGGTATGCGACGTCCCACCGCCCGAGCGCTGCGAGGAGTGCTGGCCCTGACGGCCGCCGCGACCGCCGTGCCCCTGGCCGCGCCCGTCCCCGCCGCCGCCGACAGTGTGGTCATCGGGGGCATGCCCGTACGCGTCGAGGACAGTCCGTACGTCGTCGCGCTCTCCAGCCGTGACCGGTTCGGACGTACGCGCGCGGGCCAGTTCTGCGGGGGAGCGGTGGTGACGCCCACGAAGGTGGTCACCGCCGCGCACTGCCTCAGCCGGGAGGTGCTGGGCGCGAACGGGGTGCGCGACCTCAAGGTGATCGCGGGCCGCACCCAGCTGCGCGGCAAAGGCGGCCGGGAGCTCGCCGTACGGGACACCTGGGTCAACCCGAAGTACGACCCGGTCACCAACGCCGGTGACCTGGCGGTGCTCACTCTCGCCGAGACGCTGCCCGAGTCGTACGTGATCGGGCTCGCCGGACCGAATGACGGCGCCTACGCGGTGGGCACGTCGGCCACCGTCTACGGCTGGGGGGACACCTCGGGCCGGGGCAGCTATGCCTCCGGGCTGCGGGCGACCGGGGTCAAGGTGCTCTCGGACGGGGTCTGTGCGCGCGCCTACCCGGGGAACTCGGACGGTGAGTACCTGGGGGCCACCATGCTCTGCGCAGGCGACCCAGCGGGCGGCCACGACGCCTGCCAGGGCGACAGCGGGGGGCCGCTGGTCGCCCGGGGGCGGCTCATCGGTCTGGTGTCCTGGGGCAGCGGCTGCGGCGAGGCCGAGAGCCCCGGTGTCTACACCCGGATCTCGGCGTTCACGGCGTCGTCCCGCAACGCCGCGCCCCTGTAGCGGGCGTACGGGTATGAGAACGGGCGGCCGCCCCCGCACGCGGGGGCGGCCGCCCGTCGCCGGTCCTGGACCGGCCCTGGCTCGTCGTCAGTGCGAGGTTCAGCGATCCTCTTCACCTGCGGATTCGGGCACCGCCGTGAGGCGGTCCGTCTCGTCCTGTATCTCAGCGGCGATCTTCTTCAGTTCCGGCTCGAACTTGCGTCCGTGGTGAGCACAGAAGAGCAGTTCGCCGCCGCTGGTCAGAAGGACGCGCAGGTATGCCTGTGCGCCGCAGCGGTCGCAACGGTCGGCGGCCGTCAGGGGGCTCGCGGGGGTCAGAACAGTAGTCACGTCGCCTCTTCTCTAGCTCGACGAGCTGTCGTACCAGGGTCAACATCCAACCAGGCCGAAAACGTTCCCGCTCGTGCCTTTTCCTCGAAACTTCTTGGTCAAGGTGGCTGTCTGCTGCCGGTTGGCGGCGAATGAGCCGTATTGCGTTGCTTTACGGGTTTCGCGTTGCTTGTCTCGTTTGGCCCTCCCGGCGGGGTTGCCGGTTGTTCATGAGGACGTGCCCGGAGCCTAAATGGTTCATGCCTGGATGGGAACGTGATATCCGCATCACTCCAACGAGGGATCGAACACGTATACGACACTGGACTAGCATGAGTAATCGCGAGGGTGGCGTGACAACGGCTCTACCAGGCCTCGGTACCCTCTGACCGGCGACCGACGCCGGCCCCCTGCCCATCGGGGGCGAAGTGAAATTCAGCGAGGAGCGAACTGCGTGACCGCCGAGACGTCCGTTCCGTCCACTGCGCTGCTGACCGGCGCTGACCGGGACGGCTCCAACTACACCGCGCGGCACCTGCTCGTCCTTGAAGGCCTCGAAGCGGTCCGCAAGCGCCCCGGCATGTACATCGGCTCCACCGACAGCCGCGGCCTGATGCACTGCCTCTGGGAGATCATCGACAACTCGGTCGACGAGGCCCTGGGCGGGTTCTGCGACTTCATCGAGGTGATCCTGCACGACGACGGCTCCGTCGAGGTGCGGGACAACGGCCGGGGCATCCCGGTCGACGTCGAGCCCAAGACCGGCCTTTCCGGTGTCGAGGTCGTCATGACCAAGCTGCACGCCGGCGGCAAGTTCGGCGGCGGCTCCTACGCCGCCTCCGGCGGTCTGCACGGCGTGGGCGCGTCCGTGGTGAACGCGCTCTCGGCCCGCCTCGACGTCGAGGTCGACCGCAACAGCGCGACCCACTCGATCAGCTTCCGCCGCGGCACGCCGGGCATGTTCACCGAGCAGGGCCCCGACGCGCCCTTCGACCCCTCCAGCGGCCTCCTCAAGGGCAAGCGGGTGCCCAAGACCCGTACCGGTACGCGCATCCGCTACTGGGCCGACCGCCAGATCTTCCTCAAGGACGCGAAGCTCTCCCTGGAGACGCTGCACCAGCGTGCGCGTCAGACGGCGTTCCTGGTGCCGGGTCTGACCATCGTCGTACGGGACGAACGTGGTCTCGACGGTGAGGGCAAGACGGAAGAGACGTTCCGCTTCGACGGCGGGATCAGCGAGTTCTGCGAGTACCTGGCCCAGGACAAGGGTGTCTGCGATGTGCTGCGGCTGACCGGTCAGGGCACCTTCAAGGAGACCGTCCCGGTTCTCGACGACCGCGGCCATATGACCCCGACGGAGGTCACCCGGGAGCTGGCGGTCGATGTGGCGCTGCGCTGGGGCACGGGCTACGACACCAATGTGAAGTCGTTCGTGAACATCATCGCCACCCCCAAGGGCGGCACCCATGTCACCGGCTTCGAGCGCTCGGTCACCAAGACCGTCAACGAGGTGCTGCGCTCGGCGAAGCTGCTGCGCGTCGCGGAGGACGACGTCGTCAAGGACGACGCCTTGGAGGGCCTGACGGCGGTGGTGACCGTGCGCCTGGCCGAGCCGCAGTTCGAGGGCCAGACCAAGGAGGTCCTGGGCACCTCGGCGGCCAACCGGATCGTCGCCAATGTCATCGCCAAGGAGCTCAAGGAGTTCCTGACCTCCACCAAGCGCGACGCCAAGGCGCAGGCGCGCGCGGTCCTCGACAAGATCGTGGCCGCCGCCCGGACCCGGATCGCCGCCCGCCAGCACAAGGAGGCTCAGCGCCGCAAGACCGCCCTGGAGTCGTCCTCGCTGCCGGCCAAGCTCGCCGACTGCCGCAGCGACGACGTGGAGCGCAGCGAGCTGTTCATCGTCGAGGGCGACTCCGCGCTGGGCACCGCCAAGCTCGCCCGCAACTCGGAGTTCCAGGCCCTGCTGCCGATCCGCGGCAAGATCCTCAACGTTCAGAAGGCGTCCGTGTCGGACATGCTGAAGAACGCCGAGTGCGGCGCGATCATCCAGGTCATAGGAGCGGGCTCGGGCCGCACCTTCGACATCGACGCCGCCCGCTACGGGAAGATCGTGCTGCTCGTCGACGCCGATGTCGACGGCGCCCACATCCGCATCCTGCTGCTGACCCTCTTCCAGCGCTACATGCGCCCGATGGTCGAGGCGGGCCGGGTCTTCGCGGCCGTGCCGCCGCTGCACCGCATCGAACTGGTCCAGCCCAAGAAGGGCCAGGACAAGTACGTGTACACCTACTCGGACAACGAGCTGCGCCAGACACTCCTGGAGTTCCAGCGCAAGAACATCCGGTACAAGGACGCCATCCAGCGCTACAAGGGCCTGGGCGAGATGGACGCGGACCAGCTCGCGGAGACCACCATGGACCCCCGCTACCGCACCCTGCGCCGCATCAACATCGGCGACCTGGACGCCGCCGAGCAGGTCTTCGACCTCCTCATGGGCAACGAGGTGGCACCGCGCAAGGAGTTCATCACCAGCTCCGCCGCCACCCTGGACCGCTCACGCATCGACGCGTAGCCGCCCGGTCCCGGGTCCGGGGCGGGTGTCCACCCGTGGGTGGAGCTGCTGGCTCCACCCACGTTCAACCCCAGCTCCGATGTGTCTGACCAGGCGGTTTCCGTAACTTCGATGGCGTAGGGATTTCCTCGCAGTCGTCGTTCGGAGGCCCAGATGTCCGCGCTCGTGAATGTGCTGGTGGCGGTGGCCGTCATCGCGCTGATCGTCTCGCGTCAGGTGCGGCCCCAGCGGTTGGCCGACGCCAAGCGCTGGTGGCTCGTCCCGGCGGTGCTGGTGTACCTGTCGATACGGGAGAAGGGCCTGGTCGACCCGGACCATCACGCCCTGTCGGTGCTGCTGCTCGGCGCCGAGCTGGTCACCGGGCTGCTGATGGGCGCGGCCTGGGGCTGGACCACCAAGGTGTGGGCCGAGCCGGACGGCTCGGTGTGGAGCAGGGGGACCAGGGCGACCGCGTTCGTCTGGGTCGTGGGCATAGCCGTCCGGGTGGGGCTCGCCGGCATCGGCGTCCTGGCCGGGATCCACATGGGCACGGGCGCGCTGCTGCTCGGGCTCGCGGCCGCGATCCTGGTCCGCAGCGGCATCCTGGTATGGCGGGCCCGGTCCGTGCGCGCGTCGTACGGTGTTGCCGACGACAGCATGGCCCGCCCGCTGTGGAAGGACCGCGTGTGACCCAGGACGTCTGGTTCGCCTGGCCCTCGCGGGAAGCGCTCACCCACGAGGGCCTGAGCCCCGTGCGGCGCGGCATCGCCTGGGCCGTGCGCACGGTGCTGCTCGGCGCGCTGCTGTGGACGGCGGTCAGTGAGCGGGGGCCGCACGGCTGGTCGTGGGTCGCCGGGGTCGCTATCGTCGCGGCGACGGTGGCGCTGGCCCGCGGTTTCTGGCGGCAGACGCTCGCGCACCGGCTGTGGCCCTCGCTCGCTCTGTTGGCGTCGCTGATGACGGTGGCGGTGGTGGCCCAGCAGACCGGCTGGCACATCCTCGCCGTGATCGTGTGGTGCGGCACCGCGGTCTCCGCGCTCGAACGGCTCCCGCTCGGCGCCGCCGTGCCGTGCACGATGGTGGCGCTCGGGGCGTACGCGGCGGTGAACACCGACGGCGCGCTGACCACCGCCATCAGCACCGCCGGGCTCGGGCTCGCCGGGTATGTGCTGCGGCTCGACGCCGAGGCGCGCGGCACCGCCCAGCGGCTGCTCGCCCAGGAACGGGCCGCGCGGGCCGCGGAGGCCGAGTCCGCCGCGCTCGCCGAGCGGGCCAGGATCGCCCGGGAGATCCACGACGTGCTGGCCCACAGCCTCTCCGCGCAGCTGGTGCATCTGGAGGCGGCCCGGCTGATGATCGAGCGCGAGCCCGCCGGAGAGTTCCGGGACAAGATCTTGGAGCGGGTGGTGGCGGCGCGGTCGATGGCGCGGGACGGGCTGGCCGAGACCCGGCAGGCGCTCTCGGCGCTGCGCGGCGAGATGACACCGGTCGAGGACTTTCTGCGCACGCTCGTCGACGGCACCGGCCCCGGGGGACCGGCGGGCGTCGAGGTGTCGGGGGAGCGGCGGGCGCTGGCGGCCGAGGCGTCGCAGGCGGTGCGGCGGGTGGCGCAGGAGGCCCTGACGAATGTGCGCAAGCACGCGCCGGGTGCCACCGTCGCCATGCGGCTCGAATACCTGCCGGACGAAGTGGCGCTGGAGGTGCGGGACTTCGGCGGCGGCCGGGTGGCGGACGAGCTGGCGGCGAGCGGTTCCGGATACGGTCTGCTCGGGATGAGGGAGCGCGCCGAACTGCTCGGCGGGACTCTGGAGGCGGGACCGGACGAGGAGGGCTTCGTGGTGCGGCTGAGGGTGCCGGCATGACCGACATGACCGGCGGGGGCGGTGCGACCGGCGGGGGCGCCGGGGCGGGGGAGGGGCACGCGGGGGCCCGGGCGATACGAGTGGTCGTGGCGGACGACCAGTCGGTGGTGCGCGAGGGGATCGTGATGCTGCTCGGGCTGCTGCCCGGCGTCGAGGTGGTCGGCGCGGCCAAGGACGGGGAGGAGGCGGTCGCGCTGGTGGCCGAAGTGGCCCCGGACGTGGTGCTGATGGACCTGCGGATGCCGCGCTGCGACGGGGCGGAGGCGACCCGCCGTATCCGCTCCCAGTACCCGGGGACGCAGGTGGTGATCCTGACGACCTACGCGGACGACGACTCGCTCTTCCCGGCGCTGCAGGCCGGGGCGCGCGGCTATCTGACCAAGGACGCGGGCGGCGACGAGATCGTCCGGGCGATACAGGACGTGCTGGCCGGGCAGGCCGGGCTCGCGCCCTCGGTACAGCGGCGCTTGCTCGAAAGGGTGACGTCGCCGCCGCCCGCGCCCGCTCCGGTGGTGCTGCCGGACGGGCTCACCGGACGCGAGGGCGAAGTGCTCGGCCTGGTCGCCGAGGGGCTGTCCAACCCGGAGATCTCCCGAGCGCTGCACATCTCGACCGCGACCGTGAAGACCCACATCAACAACATCTTCGCCAAGACGGGTGCCAGGGACCGGGCGCAGGCCGTGCGGTACGCGTATCAGCACGGCCTCACGCGGCCACCGGGTCCCGCCGCCTGAGTTCCACGGCCACCTGAGTTCCGCCGCCGGGTGAGTTCCGCCATCACCTAATGGGGTGAAGAGGGGGCGTTGAAGAGTGCGGGGGCGTCCCCTCTGCCCATCCTTGGGCACGCGGCCGAACAGGGTCGTGGACAAGGAGAGTTGTTCGGTGGACAGACAGGAAGGGCACGAACCGGCGGCGGCACGGATCGACGACCCCTGGTACGACGCGCTCGCCTCCGGGTGGGGCGAGCTGGACGGTACGACGGCGCCGGTGCCCGTCCCGCAGCAACAGCAGACCACCGGCGCGGACCAGAGCCGTAGCGCCGCCGACATCTATCTGGAGGTGCAGCGCAGCGCCGCCTTCCAGGAAGTCCGCAGCCGCTACCGCCGGTTCGTCGTCCCGGCCGCGTTCGCCTTTCTCGCCTGGTACGTCGCGTATGTCGTCGCGGCCACCACCGCACCCGACGTGATGGCCCGTCAGGTGTTCGGGGCGGTCAATGTCGCGATGCTCGCCGGGCTCGGGCAGTTCCTCTCCACGTTCCTGCTGACCTGGGCGTACGCGCGGCATGCCCGGCTGCGCCGGGACCGGGCGGCACTTGAGCTGCGCTGGGCCGTGTTCGAGCAGAAGAGGGAACAGGACATGAGCGGGGGGATCGCCAGGTGAGCGTCGGCAGGGACCATCAGGCGCTGGCGCTCCTGCTGTTCAGCGCGTTCGTCGCGGCGACGCTGGCGATCACCACCTGGGTGAGCCGGGACCGCCATGGCTCGGCGGAGGAGTTCTACGCGGGCGGGCGGCTGTTCTCCCCCATGGAGAACGGTTTCGCCATCGCGGGCGACTATATGTCGGCCGCCTCCTTCCTCGGCATCTCCGGGCTCATCGCCCTCTTCGGCTACGACGGGATGCTCTACTCCGTCGGCTTCCTGGTGGCGTGGCTGGTGGTGCTGCTGCTCGTGGCCGAACTGGTCCGCAACTGCGGGCGGTTCACGCTCGCCGATGTGGTCGCGGCCCGGATGCGGGAGCGCCCGGTGCGGATCGCGGCGGGAACTTCTTCGGTGACCGTGTCCGTTCTCTATCTGGTGGCGCAGATGGTCGGCGCGGGCAGCCTGGTGGCGCTGCTGCTCGGCGGGGCCAGTTCCGCCGAGCGCTCGTGGACCGTCATCGGTGTGGGCGCGCTGATGGTGATCTATGTGTCGCTGGGCGGGATGCGGGCCACCACCTGGATCCAGATCGTGAAGGCCGTCCTGCTGATGGCCGGTGCGATCACGCTCACCGTGCTGGTGCTGATGCGCTTCCACGGCAACATCAACCTGCTGCTCAACACGGCGGCCGAACGGAGCGGCCATGGAAAGGAGTTCCTCTCCCCGGGGCTGAGGTACGGCGGCGGCTGGACCGCGCGGCTCGACTTCATCAGCCTGGGCCTCGCGCTGGTCCTGGGTACGGCGGGGCTGCCGCACATCCTCTCCCGCTTCTACACGGTGCCGACCGCGCGGGCCGCCCGGCGTTCGGTGGTCTGGGCGATCGGGCTCATCGGCGGCTTCTATCTGATGACGATCGTGCTCGGCTTCGGCGCCGCCGCCGTGGTCGGCCCCGCCGAGGTCAAGTCGGCGAACGCCGCCGGGAACACGGCCGTTCCGCTGCTAGCCCTCAATCTGGGCGGCGGCGCGGCTTCCACAGGCGGAACGGTTCTCTTCGCGGTCGTGGCCGCCGTCGCCTTCGCCACCATCCTGGCCGTCGTCGCCGGTATCACCCTGGCCTCCTCCGCCTCCGTCGCCCATGACCTGTACGCGTCGCTGCGGCGTCGGCACGCCAGGCAGCGCAGCGAGGTCGCGGTGGCCCGGGTCGCCGCCGTCGGCATCGGAGCCGTGGCCATCGCGCTGGGGCTGCTCGCCCGCGATCTGAACGTGGCGTTCCTGGTCGGTCTCGCCTTCGCGGTGGCCGCCTCGGCCAATCTGCCGGTGCTGCTCTACTCGCTGTTCTGGCGGAACTTCACCACCCGGGGCGCGGTGTGGTCGGTGTACGGCGGACTGGTTCCGGCGCTGGTCCTGGTGGTGCTCTCGCCGGTGGTCTCCGGCGGGCCACACGCGCTCTTCCCCGGGATGGACTTCCAGTTCTTCCCGCTGGAGAACCCCGGCCTTGTCTCCATCCCGCTGGGCTTCCTGGCGGGCTGGCTGGGCACGCTGACCTCGCACGAGCCCGCGGACGCGGCCCGCCACGCGGAGACGGAGGTGCGGTCGCTGACGGGGGCGGGGGCGGTGTAGTGATCAGCAGGATCGATCCGCCCCGGCCGCTTCCCCGTTCCGGGTGAGCCCGCTTCCAAGCATCCCGCTGGGGAGGGGATTTCGACTGCGGACCGTGCGTGGCTGGTCGCGCCCACGCGGCGGAGCCGCACAATGACACAGCCCCGCGGCCCCATGGGCACCCGGCACCGCACCGGCTACCCCTCACACCGCCCAGGCGTACCGGTGTTCCGGGCGGCCCGTCTCGCCGTACCGCAGGGTGAGGCGGAGGCGGCCGGACTGCTCCAGCAGGCGCAGATAGCGCTGGGCCGTGGAGCGGCTCAGTCCGGTGCGCCCGGCCACCTCATGGGCGGAGAGCGGATGGTCCGCGTGGTGCAGGACCTCGCGGATCAGCTCCGCCGTCGGCAGCGAGTGGCCGCTGGGCAGCCCGGGGGCGGTGGCGGCGGTCCGCAGCGCCCCGAAGATCCGGTCCACCTGGTCCTGTCCGGCGCCCTCGGCGCCGTCCTCGCCCGCCCGGTCGACGGTGCGGCGCAGGCTCGCGTACGCGTCGAGCTTGGCCCGCAGGCCCGCGAAGGTGAACGGTTTCACCAGGAAGTGCAGCGCGCCATGGCGCATCGCGGCCTGGACGGTGGCCACATCGCTCGCCGCGGTCACCATGATCACATCGGTGTGATGGCCGAGCTGGCGCATCCGGCGGACCAGCGCGAGACCGGTCTCGTCCGGCAGGAAGTGATCGAGCAGCACCAGATCGACCCGGTGCCGCTCCAGCGTCGCCAGCGCCTGGGCAGCGCTGTGCGCCCGGGCGACGACCCGGAACCCGGGAACCTTCCCGACGTATGCGGCGTTGATCTCGACGACACGGAAGTCGTCGTCCACGACCAGGACGTCAATCAACGTGTTTCCCTCCCGTTGAATCCCCGCAGTTGTAGCGCGAGCAAAACGAGCACAACAGGGGTTTGCGAGCAGAAGAACGTCTTGCGCCCACAAGGCTGCCGCTGTGCCGCGGGCCACATCTACGGTCCCGCTCCATGAGTACTGAGCAGAGGGGCCCCAGCACCTGCCCCGCCATCGAGCTGCGGAGCGCGGGCAAGTCGTTCCGTACGCCGTCCGGCGCGCTGCACACGGCCGTACGGGACCTGGACCTGACCGTGGAGCGCGGTGAGTTCGTCGCCGTGGTCGGCCCGACCGGCTGCGGGAAGTCCACGACGCTGACGCTGGTCAGCGGCCTGGAGGAGCCCACCGAAGGCGAAGTCCTGGTGGGCGGCGAGCCGGTCGACGGCATCGGCGACAAGGTCGGCTTCGTCTTCCAGCAGGACGCCGTCTTCCCCTGGCGGACCGTCTTGTCGAACGTCATGGCCGGGCCGCGCTTTCGGGGCGTACCGAAGGCGGAGGCGAAGGAGCGGGCGCGCGAATGGCTCGCCCGCGTCGGTCTCGCCGCCTTCGAGGACCGCTATCCGCACCAGCTCTCCGGCGGCCAGCGCAAGCGCGTCGCGCTCGCCGCGACCTTCGTCAACGACCCCGAGATCCTGCTGATGGACGAGCCGTTCTCGGCGCTCGACGTCCAGACCAGGGCGCTGATGTCCGACGAACTCCTCGACCTGTGGTCCGGCACCGGGTCCTCCGTCGTCTTCGTCACCCATGACCTGGAGGAGTCCATCGCCCTGGCGGACCGGGTCGTCGTGATGACCGCGGGCCCCGCCACCGTCAAGCAGATCTTCGCCATCGATCTGCCGCGCCCCCGCAAGGTCGAGTCGATCCGCCTGGAACCCCGGTTCATCGAGATCTACCGGGAGATCTGGGAGTCGCTCGGCGAGGAAGTACGCATCACCCGTGAGCGGGGTGCCGCCCATGTCGCCTGACGCCATCGCCGCCGTCCCGGTCCGGGCCGCCGAGCGCACCAAGGCCCGGGCGCGCGCCGCCCGCAACCGTCGCCTCCTCGTCCACGGCAGCCGCGTATTGCTGCTCGTCACGGTGCTCGCGCTCTGGGAGATCCTGGCCCGCACCAAGGCCATCGACCCGTTCAACTTCTCGATGCCGTCGAAGATCTGGGACCAGATGCGCGACTGGGCCGTGCACGGCACCGCCCAGGGCTCCCTGTGGGAGCAGATCTGGTACACGCTCTACGAGGCACTGCTCGGCTGGGTCGTGGGCGTCGCCGGAGGTGTCGTCCTCGGCATCACGCTCGGCCGGATCCGCTTCCTCGCCGATGTGCTCGGCCCGTACATCAAGGTCCTCAACGCGATCCCGCGCATCGTTCTCGCGCCGATCTTCCTCATCTGGTTCGGGCTCGGCCCGGCGTCGAAGGTCGCCTCGGCGGTCGTCCTGGTCTTCTTCCCGGTCTTCTTCAACGCCTTCCAGGGTGCCCGCGAGGTCGACCGCAATCTCGTGCACAACGCCCGCGTCCTGGGCGCGAGCAACCGCCGGGTCACCTTCCAGGTCGTCATCCCCTCCGCCACGTCCTGGATCTTCACCAGCCTCCACGTCAGCTTCGGCTTCGCCCTGATCGGCGCGATCGTCGGCGAGTACATCGGCGCGACCAAGGGCCTCGGCCTGCTCGTCGCCTCCTCGCAGGGGACGTTCAACGCCGCCGGTGTCTACGCGGCGATGGTCATCCTCGCGGTCGTCGCGCTGCTCACCGAGGGCCTGCTCACCTTCGCCGAACGGCGGCTGTTCCGCTGGCGGCCCGCCGAGCCGGGCAGCGACCGCTGACCTTCCCCACTCCGCAGCACCCCAGTAGCCCTTCCCCCTCTCACGGGACGTGACGACATGCGCAGCCACCACCACCTCCGCTCCCTCACCACAGCAGTTCTGGCCGGCGCCCTCGCCGCCACCACCCTCACCGCCTGCGGCTCGGACGACTCCGCCGGCGGCTCGTCGAACAAGGTCAAGATCATGGTCGGCGGGCTCGACAAGGTCATCTATCTGCCCGCGATGCTCACCGAGCGGCTGGGCTACTTCAAGGCCGAGGGCCTGGACGTCCAGTTGATGAGCGAGCCCGCCGGGGTGCAGGCGGAGACCGCGCTCATCTCCGGCGACGTCCAGGGCACCGTCGGCTTCTACGACCACACGCTCGACCTCCAGACCAAGGGCAAGCAGGTCACGTCCGTGGTGCAGTTCTCGCACGCGCCCGGCGAGGTCGAGGTCGTCTCCACCAAGGCCGCGGGCGACATCGCGAGTCCCAAGGACTTCAAGGGCAAGAAGCTCGGTGTCACCGGCCTCGGCTCGTCGACCGACTTCCTCACCAAGTACCTGGCGGTCCGCGACGGCGTGAAGACCAGCGACTTCACCCCGGTCGCGGTCGGCGCGGGCCCGACGTTCATCGCCGCGCTGAAGCAGGGCGCGATCCAGGGCGGGATGACGACCGATCCGACGGTCGCCACCATCCTCGACCAGAAGCTCGGCAAGGTCCTGATCGACATGCGCACGCCGGAGGGCTCGCAGCAGGCGCTCGGCGGCCCGTACCCCTCGTCCAGCCTCTACATGAACGCCAGTTGGGTCGACGGGCACAAGGAGACCGTCCAGAAGCTGGCGAACGCGCTGGTCAAGACGTTGCGCTGGATGTCCTCGCACAGCGCGCAGGAGATCGCCGCGAAGATGCCGGCCGACTACGCGAAGGGCGGCAAGGCGCTCTACGCGGAGTCGATCAAGGCCACTCTGCCCATGTTCACCAAGGACGGGGTGATGCCGGCCAACGGGCCCGAGACGGTCGAGAAGGTGCTCAAGGCGTTCAGCCCCAACCTCAAGAACGCCGATGTCGATCTCGCCAAGACGTTCACCACCGAGTTCGTGAACAAGGTCCCCAAGGGCTGAGGCACGCGGGTCAGCGGCCGGTCGCCCACTCGTAGCGGTGCTCGGGGCGGCCGGTCTCCCCGTACCGCAGGCCGAGCCGCACCCGGCCGGACCGCTCCAGGAGCTTGAGATAGCGCTGGGCGGTCTGCCGGCTCACCCCCGCCCGCTCCGCGATCTCCTGCGCCGAGAGCGGGCCGTCGGCCGCCAGGAGCACCTGGCGCAGCAGCTCGGCGGTGGTGGGGGAGTGGCCCCTGGGCAGGCCGGGCTCGGTGGGGACGGAGAGGGCGCCGAAGATCCGGTCCACCTGGGCCTGTTCGGCCTCGCCGCCACCGTCGAGGGTGCGGCGCAGGGCCGCGTACGCCTCCAGTCTGGAGCGCAGTCCCGCGAAGGTGAACGGCTTGACGAGGTACTGGAGCACGCCCTGGCGCATCGCGGCCTGGACGGTGGTCACGTCGCGGGCCGCCGTCACCATGATCACGTCGGTGTGGTGGCCCAGGCGGCGCAGCTCCCGTACGACGGCGAGGCCGTTCTCGTCCGGCAGATAGTGATCGAGCAGGATCAGATCGACGGGGCGCTCGGCGAGCAGCGCGAGCGCCTCGGCGGCCGAATGCGCCGTCGCGATCACCCGGAAACCGGGAACTTTCCCGGCGTACGCGGCATTGATGTCGGCGACTCGGCGGTCGTCGTCCACGACGAGGACGTCGATCACCGCGCCTCCCCGTCCAGCGCCTCGCTCAGTGCCTCCGGGAGGACGACGGTGAACTCGGCGCCGCCGTCCGCGGCGGCCGCCACGCGCGCGTGGCCGCCCTGCCGCTCGGCGAACCGCCGTACCAGCGCGAGGCCCAGGCCCCGCTTGCCGTGGGCGGGCAGCGCCTTGGTCGACCAGCCCTCGGTGAAGATCTGTTCGCGCTGCCCGGCCGGGACGCCGGGGCCGCTGTCGCGCACGCGCAGTACGGCCGTACGCCCCTCGGCGCGCAGCATCACCTCGACCGAGGCGCCAGGGGATCCGGCCGCCGCGTCCAGCGCGTTGTCGACGAGGTTGCCGACCACCGTGACCAGACCGCGCGGGTCGACGAGCCGGTCCGGCAGCAGGCTGTCCGCCGAGATCCGCAGGGCGACGGCCCGCTCGGCCGCGACCGTGGCCTTGCCGACCAGCATCGCCGCGAGCAGCGGGTCGCGGACCTTCTCGGTGACCTGCTCGGCGGTGGTGCGATGCACCCCGACGACCTCGGTGACGAACTCGACCGCCTCGTCGTACATCTCCAGCTCCAGAAGGCCGAGCAGGGTGTGGAGCCGGTTGGCGTGCTCGTGGTCCTGGGCGCGCAGGGCGTCGATGAGGCCGTGGGTGGAGTCCAGCTCGCGGCCCAGGCGCTCCAGCTCGGTGCGGTCGCGCAGGGTCGCCACGGCGCCGCCGTCGTCGGTCGGCATCCGGTTGGCCACCAGGACGCGATGGCCGCGTACGGTCAACAGATCGGTGCCCCAGACGCGGCCCGCGAGCACATCGGTGGTCCGCCCGGCGCCCAGCACCTCGTCCAGGGGGCGGCCGCGCGCCTCGGGGCCTACGCCGAGCAGTCGCTGGGCCTCGTCGTTGAGCAGCCGGATCCGGCCGGACCGGTCCAGCGCGACCACGCCCTCGCGGATCGAGTGCAGCATCGCCTCGCGCTCCGCGAGCAGCGCCGAGATATCGGAGAAGGCCAGGTCACGGGTCTGCTTCTGGATCCTGCGGGAGATCAGATACGCGGCCAGGGCGCCCGCCGCCAGCGCGCCGCCCGCGTACGCGAGCAGCCCGGGGATCGCGGCGAGCAGCCGGGCGCGCACGCTGTCGTACTCGATGCCGACGGAGACCGCGCCCACGATCGCCCCGCCGGAGTCGCGCAGCGCCACCTTGCCGCGTGCCGAGCGGCCGAGCGTGCCGCTGTCGATCTCCATGACGTCGCGGCCCGCGAGCGCGTCGCTGGGGTCGGTGGAGACGACCTTGCCGATCTGCCGGACGTCCGGGTGCGACCAGCGCACCCCGCGCCGGTCCATGACCACCACGTACTCGGCGCCGGTGGCCCGCCGTACCCGCTCGGCCTCCCGCTGCACCGGGCCGTCGGCGCTCGGCCGCGAGGCCAGCAGATCGGCCGTGATGAGCGGCTGGGCGGCGGTCGACTGGGCGATGGCGAGCGCGCGGCGCATCGCCTGGTCGTCGAGCTGATGGCTGAGCGGGGCGAGGAAGAGGCCGGTCGCGACCACGGCGACACCGGCGGCGATGGCCAGCTGCATCAGCAGCACCTGGGAGAAGACGCGCTGGGGCCAGCCGAACCGCCGCCGTCTCGGCGCGGGCGGGCTGGGGACGGCGCTCATGGCTGTGCACGGTAGACGCCGTGCGGCGCATTCCGAAATCTGTTCGGCCCGGGCCGCCCTGGTCACCGCCCTCGCCCCGGTCACCGCCCTCGGGAGGGACCGGTCTCCCTGACCCGCCGGCCGTCCGCCCCGCCCGCCGTTTCCCGGCCGCCACGTCAGGGAAGCGGCTGCGGCGGCTTCGGGCCCGTGTAGTGGCCGCTCGGGCGCATCCGCAGGGGGCGCTCCTCGTACTCCTCCAGGGCGTGCGCGAGCCAGCCCGCCGTGCGTGCCACCGCGAACACCGTCTCGCCCGCCTCGGCGGGCATGTCCGCCGCGACGGTCAGCACCGCCAGCGCCAGGTCGACGTTGGCGTGCAGCGCGGTGTGGCGGGCGGTGGTGGCGACCACGTCGCGGGCCGCGTCAAGCGCGCGGGCGGCGTACGGAAGCTCTTCCAGGAGCGCGAACAGCGCCTGTGCGCGGGGGTCCTTGGCGGGGTAGAGCCGGTGGCCCAGGCCCGGGACGCGGCGGCCGGAGCGGAGGTGGTCGGCGACGACGGGGGCCGCGCCGCCGCGCTCCAGGACCTCGGCGAGCATCCGGTGGGCCAGCCCGCTGGCGGCCCCGTGCAGCGGCCCCTCCAGCACCCCGAGCCCGGCCGAGACCACGGCGTACGGATGCGCCCGCGCGGAGGCGGCGACCCGCGCGGCCAGCGTGGAGGCCGCGAGGTCGTGGTCGATGAGCAGGGCAAGTGCCGTGTCCAGCAGGTCGACTGACGCTGTATCAGCTGTACGGGTGGTCAGGCGCGGCCACAGCCGCGCGGCCAGGCTCCGGTCGCCGGGGCGGTCCGGGAGCTCGGAGCCGCCGGCCTTCGGCAGGGCGCGGACCAGGGTCGGGATCAGGGCGCGCCCACAGCCGAGGACGGCCTCGGGCGAGAGGTCGAAGCGCAGCGGGTCGGCGGCCGAGGCGGCGATCGCCGCGACCCGCAGCCGGTCCATCGCGCCGGAGTGCGCGGGCAGCGCGCCGACCGCGAGCCGGGCCGCGTCCAGCGACTCCCGGGGCGCGCTGAAGCGCACGCCGGGCCGCAGTTCGCCGGTCCACAGCCACTCGGCGACCTCTTCGTACCCGTACGTCCGGGACAGCTCGACCGCGTCGACGCCCCGGTAGTAGTACCGGTCCCGGTCGATGAGGGTGATGCCGGTACGCACGCTCAGCTCGGCGCCGCCCCCGGCGGGCTCGCGGCGGCCGCCGCGCCGGGCCAGCGCCTCGACCTCCTTGGCGTCGAAGGTGGAGCCGCGCCCGCCGGGCGCCCGCTCGCTGCTCAGCTGGCCCCGGCTGACATACGCGTACACCGTCTCCGGCTTCACGCCGAGCCGGTCCGCCGCCTCGCGGGTGGTGAGTCGCGTCTGATCCGTCATCGCACCTGATCCGTCATGAGGTCACCGTATCCACAGAGGGTCATATTGATTCAATCAATATTGACAGCCGTATCGTCAATCATAGACAGTCGAAATCAAGATTGAGGGAGGAACAGACATGCCGACCACCACCACGGCAGTACCCCGCGGACTCGCGGGCGTCGTCGTCACGGACACCGCACTCGGAGACGTCCGCGGCACGGAGGGCTTCTACCACTACCGCCAGTACTCGGCCGTCGAGCTCGCGCAGACCCGCAGCTTCGAGGACGTCTGGCACCTGATGTTCCACGGCGAGCTGCCCGACGCCGCCGCCCGCGCCGAGTTCGGCGCCCGCACGGCCGCGCTGCGCCATCTGCCGCCGCAGGTGGGCGCCGCGCTCCCGGGCATCGCCGCCGCGGGCAGGGCCTCCGGGCCGCTCGCCGGACTGCGCACCGCGCTGTCCCTGCTGGGCGCGGCCCAGGGCTTCCGGCCGGTCTACGACCTCGACGCCGACCGGCGCCGCGAGGACGCGCTCGCCGCCTGCGCGGCCGTCCCCACCCTGCTCACCGCGCTCTACCGGCTGGGGCAGGGGCTCGCGCCCGTCGAGCCGCGCGACGACCTGTCGTACGCGGCCAACTACCTCTACATGATGACCGGTTCGCTGCCCTCGCCCGACCGGGTGCGGGCGATCGAGCGGTATCTCATCTCCACCGTGGACCACGGCTTCAACGCCTCCACCTTCACCGCCCGCGTCGTCGCCTCCACCGGCGCCGACGTGGCGGCGTCCCTGGTCGCGGCGGTCGGCGCGCTCTCCGGGCCGCTGCACGGCGGCGCCCCCAGCCGCGCCCTGGACACCCTCGACGCCATCGGCGGCCCGGACCGCATCGACGGCTGGGTGCGCGAGCGCGTCCTCGCCGGTGACCGGATCATGGGCTTCGGCCACCCCGTCTACCGCACCGAGGACCCGCGTTCGCGGATGCTGCGCTCCATCGCGGAGGGCTTCGGCGGTCCGCTCGTCACGTTCGCGGTCGAGGTCGAGAAGCAGGTCGAGGCGATCCTCGCCGAGCTGAAGCCCGGCCGTGAGCTGCACACCAACGTGGAGTTCTACGCGGGCGTGGTCATGGAGCTGTGCGGGGTGCCGCGCGAGATGTTCACGCCGACGTTCTGTGCGGCCCGGGTGGTCGGCTGGAGCGCCAATATCCTGGAGCAGGCGGAGGACTCGAAGATCATCCGCCCGGCGGCCCGCTATGTCGGCCCGCCCCCGCCGCAGCCCGTGCCCGCGCCCTGAGAGAGGTCCCCCTTGAGCCCGACCGGTCCGAGCCAGCATTCCAGCCAGTCCGCGAGCGGGTCCGCGAGCCGGCCGGGCCGGGAGATCCCCGTCGTGGTCCTCGCGGGCTTCCTCGGCTCGGGCAAGACCACGCTGCTCAACCACCTGCTGCGGGCCAGCCGGGGGACCCGTATCGGCGCGATCGTCAACGACTTCGGGTCCATCGAGATCGACGCCATGACCGTGGCCGGGCAGCTCGGCGACTCCACGCTGTCGCTCGGCAACGGCTGCCTGTGCTGCGCGGTCGACGCGAGCGAGCTCGACGTCTATCTGGAGAAACTGACCCGGCCCGCCGCCCGGCTCGACGTCGTCGTCATCGAGGCGAGCGGTCTCGCCGAGCCGCAGGAACTGGTCAAGATGGTGCTGGCCAGCGAGAACCCCCGGGTCGTCTACGGCGGTCTGGTCGAGGTCGTCGACGCCGCGGAGTACGAGGACACCCGGGAGCGGCACCCCGAGATCGACCGGCATCTCGCCGTCGCCGACCTCGTGGTGCTCAACAAGACGGACCGGGTGGAGCGGTCCCGGCTTGACCGGCTGCGGGAGTCGCTGGGCGGCGCCTCGGTGGTCGAGGCGCGGTACGGGCGGGTCGACCCGGAGCTGTTCTTCGACCGCCGACCGGCCGCCGAGCGGGTCGGCCAGCTCGCCTTCGAGGACCTGCTGGACGACGACGCGCACGGCCCGGAGGGCGACCACGGCGACCACTGCGGCTCCGGCTGCGGCCACGCCGCACATCTGCACACCGCGTACGAGTCCGTCGCCTTCACCTCGGCCGCGCCCATGGACCCGCGCCGGCTGATGGCCTTCCTCGACAGCCGCCCCGAAGGGCTCTACCGCATCAAGGGGTTCGTCGACTTCGGCGCCGCCGATCCGCGCAACCGGTACGCCGTCCACGCCGTCGGCCGCTTCCTGCGCTTCTACCCGCAGCCCTGGGCGCCGGGCGAGGAGCGGCTGACCCAGCTCGTCCTCATCGGCTCCCGCATCGACGCCGAGGGGCTGGAGAAGTCCCTGGACGCGGCCGTGGCGAGCGGCCCGCACGACGCCGCGGACGAGGCCGCCATGTGGGGCGTCCTGCGGTACGTACGACGCGACGAGGCCGAACAGGAGGCGGACGCGGACGTGTGAGCGCGCACGACGGCGCGGCCCGGCTTCTTCGAAAGCCGGGCCGCGCCGTCGTGTTCGCGGGCCGTGTCACGACCCTGGCCCTGTTACGAGGCCGGGCCCGCCAGGTCCGTGATCGGGTGGGCCAGCGGCGTGCCCGAGCCGTCGCGGCGCGGGTCCGGCTCCGGCAGCTCGGCGGGCGCGCCATTGGCCTGCGCCGCCCGGGCCGGGGCCGCGCCCGCCCAGGCGAGCACCAGCATGTCCTCGCCCTTCAGGAACCGCTGGCAGCGCACTCCGCCGGTGGCCCGGCCCTTGCGCGGATACTGGTCGAACGGGGTGAGCTTGGCGGTCGCCGCCGAGTCCCCGAGCAGCGTGCCGCGCGAGCCCGCGACCGTGAACACCGCGGCGTCCGCCGCCGGGTCGACTGCGGTGAACGAGATCACCTTGGCGCCGTCGGCCAGCTTGATGCCCGCCATACCGCCCGCCGGGCGGCCCTGCGGGCGGACCTGGGAGGCCTGGTAGCGCAGCAGCTGGGCGTCGTCCGTGATGAAGACCAGGTCCTCCTCGCCGGTGCGCAGCTCGGCCGCGCCGACGATCCGGTCGCCGTCCTTGAGGGTGATGACCTCCAACTCGTCCTTGTTCGCCGGGTAGTCGGGCACCACACGCTTGACGACACCCTGCTCGGTGCCGATCGCGAGCCCCGGCGACGACTCGTCGAGCGTCGTCAGACAGACCAGCTTCTCGTCCGCGTCGAGCGAGAGGAACTCCGAAACCGGCGCCCCGCCCGACAGGTTGGGAGCGGCCGCCGTGTCCGGCAGCTGCGGCAGGTCGATCACCGCGAGCCGCAGCAGCCGCCCGGTGGAGGTCACCGCGCCGACGTCGCCGCGCTGGGTGGCGGGCACGGCCGAGACGATCAGGTCGTGCTTGGCCCGCCGCTCGTCGCCCGCCGCCAGCGGCTCCGCGTTCGCCGTACGGGCCAGCAGGCCGGTGGAGGAGAGCAGCACCCGGCACGGGTCGTCGGCGACCTCCAGGGCCACCGCCGCGACCGGGGCGCCGGCCGATTCGAGCAGGACGGTCCGGCGCTCGGTGCCGAACTTCTTGGCCACCGCCGCGAGTTCCGCCGAGACCAGCTTGCGCAGCTCGGTGTCGGACTCCAGGATCCCGGTCAGCTCGTCGATCTCACCGGTGAGCCGGTCGCGCTCGCTCTCCAGCTCGATGCGGTCGAACTTGGTGAGCCGGCGCAGCGGGGTGTCCAGGATGTACTGCGTCTGGATCTCGCTCAGCGAGAAGTGCTCGATCAGGCGCTGCTTGGCCTGTGCCGAGTTGTCACTCGACCGGATGAGACGGATGACCTCGTCGATGTCGAGCAGCGCGACGAGCAGGCCCTCGACCAGGTGCAGCCGGTCGCGGCGCTTGGTGCGGCGGAACTCGCTGCGCCGGCGCACCACGTCGAAGCGGTGGTCGAGGTAGACCTCCAGGAGCTCTTTGAGCCCCATGGTGAGCGGCTGGCCGTCGACCAGCGCCACATTGTTGATGCCGAAGGACTCCTCCATCGGCGTCAGCTTGTAGAGCTGCTCAAGGACGGCCTCGGGGACGAAGCCGTTCTTGACCTCGATGACCAGGCGCAGACCGTGCGAGCGGTCGGTGAGGTCCTTGACGTCGGCGATGCCCTGGAGCTTCTTCGAGCCGACCAGGTCCTTGATCTTGGAGATCACCTTCTCCGGGCCGACCGTGAACGGCAGTTCGGTGACGACCAGGCCCTTGCGGCGGGCCGTCACGTTCTCCACCGACACCGTCGCGCGGATCTTGAAGGAGCCGCGGCCCGACTCGTACGCGTCCTTGATCCCCGACAGGCCCACGATGCGGCCGCCGGTCGGCAGGTCGGGACCGGGGACGAAGCGCATCAGCGCCTCCAGGTCCGCGGCCGGGTGCCGGATCAGATGGCGGGCGGCGGCGATGACCTCGCCCAGGTTGTGCGGCGGCATATTGGTGGCCATGCCGACCGCGATGCCGGTGGCGCCGTTGACCAGCAGGTTCGGGAACGCGGCGGGCAGCGCCACCGGCTCCTGCTCCTGGCCGTCGTAGTTCGGCGCGAAATCGACGGTGTCCTCATCGATCGACTCCGTCATCAGCGAGGTGGCGTCCGCCATCTTGCACTCGGTGTAGCGCATGGCGGCCGGCGGGTCGTCGTTGCCGAGCGAGCCGAAGTTGCCGTGGCCGTCGACCAGCGGCAGGCGCATGGAGAAGGGCTGCGCCATCCGCACCAGCGCGTCGTAGATCGACGCGTCGCCGTGCGGATGCAGCTTGCCCATGACCTCGCCGACCACGCGCGCGCACTTCACATAGCCGCGCTCGGGGCGCAGGCCCATCTCGTTCATCTGGTAGACGATGCGGCGGTGGACCGGCTTCATGCCGTCGCGGGCGTCCGGCAGGGCCCGCGAGTAGATCACCGAGTAGGCGTACTCAAGGAAGGAGCCCTGCATTTCGTCCACGACGTCGATGTCGAGGATCTTCTCCTCGAAATCGTCCGGCGGCGGGGTCTTCGTGCTGCGGCGGGCCATCGCGGCTGCGGCTCCTTCACCAACGAGTTCTTCTCAGCGACCACCAACAAGGTCTGCTCCTGACGCCGACCATTGTGGACCGTCCCACTGACAACGCCGACCGCGACCCGGGAACAAGGGACCGCGACCCGGGAACTTCGCCAGGTGTCGGTGCGCTTGCATACAGTGGCAGGACTTCTTCCTGACTTCTTCACCGCGATCGAAGGGACGTACATGCCCATGGGTCACACGGCCACCGCCCAGGCCGGCTCCGGCGGCCTGACAGCGACCGAGCACCGGCTGGCCAACGGCCTGCGCGTGGTGCTCTCCGAGGACCACCTGACCCCGGTCGCCGCGGTCTGCCTCTGGTACGACGTGGGTTCCCGCCACGAGGTCAAGGGCCGTACCGGCCTGGCTCACCTCTTCGAGCACCTGATGTTCCAGGGCTCCCACCAGGTGCACGGAAACGGCCACTTCGAACTGGTGCAGGGGGCCGGCGGCTCGCTCAACGGCACCACCAGCTTCGAGCGCACCAACTACTTCGAGACCATGCCCACGCACCAGCTGGAGCTGGCGCTGTGGCTGGAGGCCGACCGGATGGGCTCGCTGCTGGCCGCCCTGGACGAGGAGTCCATGGAGAACCAGCGCGACGTCGTCAAGAACGAGCGCCGCCAGCGCTACGACAACGTGCCGTACGGCACCGCCTTCGAGAAGCTGACCGCCCTCGCCTACCCCGAGGGCCACCCGTACCACCACACGCCGATCGGCTCCATGGCCGACCTGGACGCGGCGACGCTGGAGGACGCGCGGAACTTCTTCCGTACGTACTACGCGCCGAACAACGCGGTCCTCGCCGTCGTCGGCGACATCGACCCGGAGCAGACGCTCGCCTGGATCGAGAAGTACTTCGGCTCGATCCCGACCCACGACGGCAAGCAGCCGCCGCGTGACGGCGCGCTGCCCGGTGTGATCGGCGAGCAGCTGCGCGAGGTCGTCCACGAGGACGTGCCGGCGCGCGCGCTGATGGCCGCCTACCGGCTGCCGCACGACGGCACGCGCGAGTGCGACGCGGCCGACCTGGCGCTCACCGTGCTCGGCGGGGGCGAGTCGTCCCGGCTCCACAACCGCCTGGTGCGCCGCGACCAGAGCGCCGTGGCCGCGGGCTTCGGCCTGCTGCGGCTCGCCGGTGCGCCCTCGCTCGGCTGGCTGGACGTGAAGACGTCCGGCGGTGTCGAGGTCCCGGACATCGAGTCGGCCGTCGACGACGAGCTGGCCCGGTTCGCCGAAGAGGGCCCCACGGCCGAGGAGATGGAGCGCGCCCAGGCCCAGCTGGAGCGCGAGTGGCTGGACCGGCTGGGCACGGTCGCGGGCCGCGCCGACGAACTGTGCCGGTACGCGGTGCTGTTCGGCGACCCCCAGCTCGCCCTGACCGCCGTCGACCGGGTGCTCGACATCACCGCCGAAGAGGTGCGGGACGTCGCCCGGGCCACCCTGCGCCCGGACAACAGGGCGGTGCTCGTCTACGAGCCGACCACCGCCGAAGCAGACGAGGACGAGGCGGCCGACGCCGACGCCAAGGGAGCAGAGCAGTGAGCCAGACCGGCGTGACCATGGAGTTCCACCCGCAGCCGGCGGCCGGCACCGCGCGCCCCTGGGCGTTCCCCGCCCCCGGCCGCGCCACCCTGCCCAACGGGCTGACCGTGCTGCGCTGCGACCGCCCGGGCCAGCAGGTGGTGGCCGTCGAGATCTTCCTCGCCGCCCCGCTGGACGCCGAGCCGGCCGGTCTGGACGGCGTCGCCACGATCATGGCGCGCGCGTTCTCCGAGGGCACCGACAAGCGCTCCGCCGAGGAGTTCGCCGCCGACCTGGAGCGCTGCGGCGCCACCCTGGACGCGCACGCGGACCACCCCGGCGTGCGGATCTCCCTGGAGGTGCCGGTCTCCCGGCTCCCCAAGGCGCTCGGTCTGCTCGCCGAGGCGCTGCGCGCGCCCGCGTTCGCCGACGCGGAGATCGACCGCCTGGTCCGCAACCGCCTCGACGAGATCCCGCACGAGCTGGCCAACCCGGCCCGCCGCGCCGCCCAGCAGCTCTCCCGCGAGCTGTTCCCGGCCACCTCGCGCATGTCGCGCCCGCGCCAGGGCACCGAGGAGACCGTGACGCGGATCGACGCGGCCGCCGTACGGGCCTTCTACGAGGCGTATGTGCGCCCCGCCGCGGCCACCGCGGTCGTCGTCGGCGACCTCGGCGCCACCGACCTGGACGCGGTCCTCGCGGACACGCTGGGCGCCTGGACCGGCACCGCGGCCGAGGAGCGCCCGATGCCGCCGGTCACCGCCGACGACACGGGCCGCGTGGTCATCGTCGACCGGCCCGGCGCCGTCCAGACCCAGCTGCTCATCGGCCGGGTCGGCCCGGACCGCCACGACCGCGTCTGGCCCGCCCAGGTGCTCGGTACGTACTGCCTGGGCGGCACGCTCACCTCCCGCCTGGACCGCGTCCTGCGCGAGGAGAAGGGCTACACGTACGGAGTACGTGCGTACGGTCAGGTGCTGCGCTCCGGCGCCGAGGGCACCGGCGCGGCCATGCTCGCCATCAGCGGCTCGGTCGACACCCCGAACACCGGCCCGGCCCTCGACGACCTGTGGACGGTGCTGCGCAAGCTCGCCGCCGAGGGTCTGACCGACCCCGAGCGCGAGACGGCCGTGCAGAACCTGGTGGGCGTCGCCCCGCTGAAGTACGAGACGGCGGCGGCCGTCGCCGGGACGCTGGCCGACCAGGTCGAGCAGCACCTCCCGGACGACTTCCAGGCGCAGTTGTACGCGCGCCTCGCCGAGACGGGCACCGTGGAGGCGACGGCGGCCGTCGTCAGCGCCTTCCCGGTGGACCGTCTGGTGACCGTCCTCGTGGGTGACGCGGCGCAGATCGAGGAGCCGGTCAAGGCCCTCGGAATCGGTGAAGTCACCGTCGTCGCGGGCTGATTGGGCGCCGCGCCGCGCGCGCGGCGTCGGGTACGGGGAGGACCCCGGTGGCAGCTGTGCCGCCGGGGTCCTCCCGTATGTCCGGTTTATTGGGGAGGTTGCCTGTCTGTCATGTGGCGTGCGCTACAAAACCAGGCGTCTGTTTGGCGATTGAAAGATCAGCCGTCTAGCGTCGGTCGGGCTGTCCGTCACCACCCGCCGCAGCCGCGGCACCGGACAGCGATCGCCGAGTCCCCAACTGGCGCGAGCCAGGGGAGCCGGGGACCCACTCAGTCCCTGGGGTGAATCGGACACCTCCGCCCGCGGAGGGGCCCGTAGGAGACCTTCCAGCTCCGAACCCGTCAGCTAACCCGGTAGGCGAGATGGAAGGAAAGGACACCGCCACTTCATGGCGTTCACCCGTGCCACCGGGAAGCACCGGCGTCCCAGCGCCATGTCGCGCAAGGGCACGAACATAGCGGGCATCGCCACCCTGGCCACCGCCGGAGTCGTGGGCACCCTCGCCTCGCCGGCCCTCGCCGCCGAGCACGCCGCCCCCGCCGCGGCCTCCGTCGAGGACACCGGCCTCACCCAGGCCATCGTCATCGGCGACTCGCTCGCCGACCGCATCGGCGCCCAGGCCGCCGCGCAGCAGCACGCCGCCGACAAGGCCCGCGCCGCCGCCGAGGCCAAGCGCAAGGCCGAGGCCCGGGCCAAGGAGGAGCGCGCCGCCAAGGAGCGGGCCGCCCGCGAGGCCGAGCGCAAGCGCCTCAACACCTTCGTCGCCCCGATAGCGGACTCGTACGTCTCCACCGGCTACAAGACCGGCGGCTCGCTGTGGTCCTCCGGCAGCCACACCGGCATCGACTTCCACGCGGACAGCGGCACCGTGGTGCACGCCGTGGGGCTCGGCACCGTCGTGGAGGCGGGCTGGGGCGGGGCGTACGGCAACAACATCGTGATCCGGATGAACGACGGCACGTACACGCAGTACGGCCACCTGTCGTCCATCGGTGTCTCCGTCGGCCAGTCGGTCGAGCCGGGCCAGCAGATCGGCCTCTCCGGCGACACCGGCAACACCACCGGCCCGCACCTCCACTTCGAGGCCCGCACGGCCGCCACGTACGGCTCAGACATCGACCCGGTCGCGTACCTGCGCGCGCACGGCGTGTCCGTCTGAGCCACCGACGCGCCGAGCGTCCCCCTGTCATCGAAGCCCCGGCACCTCGTGCCGGGGCTTCGTGCGTTGCCGCGTCGGCGCGTTGGCCAAAAGGTATCGCTGGAATAGGCCATGTCACCGGGAATTAACAGCCGCTGGAATAGAGTCGCCGAACAGGCGTCGATCGACCGCGTTTCGCGGGGATTAAGGCGGAGGTTCGGTCATGCGTATTCCGGCGCAATCGGTATGCACGGCAATCCGCGACGACATCGTCGCGGGGCTCTTCGAGCGCGGCAGCCGGCTCACCGAGGAAGTGCTCGCCCGGCGTTACGGAGTCTCGCGCGTCCCGGTCCGCGAGGCGCTGCGCACCCTGGAGTCCGAGGGCTTCGTGACCACCCGCCGGCACGCCGGGGCCTGTGTCGCCGAGCCCACCGAGCAGGACGCGGCCGACCTGCTCGAAATGCGGGTGCTGCTGGAGCCGCTGGCCGCCGCGCGCGCGGCGACGCGGCACACCGAGGCGCATCTCAAGGTGCTGCGTGGCCTGGTCAGGCTGGGGCAGGAGCGCATCCGGCGGGCCCAGGGCGAGGACCTGCGCTCGCTGGGCGTCTGGTTCCACGAGACGCTCGCCCAGGCGTCCGGCAGCCCCGGCCTGATCGCGCTGCTCACCCAGCTGCGGCAGAAGGTCGCCTGGATGTACGTGGTGGAGCGGCCCGCGCTGCCCGGTGAGTCCTGGGCCGAGCACGCGGCGATCGTGGACGCGGTGGCGCGCGGCGACGCCGAGCGGGCCAGGTCCGTCGCCGCCCTCCACGCCGAGCGTGCCTTTTCCGCCTATCGCCTGCGTCGCCCGGCGGACGTGAGAAGTTCGCAACATGCCGTAAACACCGCGAGCGCCCGTGCTTAACAAAGCCGCCGTATACAAAGAGAAGTAATTCGAGGGGCCGGATTTCGGCTGCCCGAAATCAGCGTCGTACGCGAAGTCGCGAAGGTGTGAAGTCGCGAAGTCGCGCACAAGAAAGCGAGCCGTGCACCCGAATTCGGGTGCACGGCTCGCTCGATGAAGCGCGGGGTCGGCCGACCGGGTGCGGTCAGACCGTCTCCGGCAGCTCCTCAAGGCCCTCGGCGACGAGCTTCGCCAGACGGTCCAGGGCCGCGTCGGAGCCCTCCGCCTCGGAAGCCAGCACGATCTCCTCGCCGCCCTGCGCGCCCAGGCCGAGCACCGCGAGCATGGAGGCGGCGTTGACCGGGTTGCCGTCGGCCTTGGCGATCGTCACGGGGACGCCGGACGCCGTGGCGGCGCGGACGAAGATGGAAGCGGGGCGGGCGTGCAGGCCCTCGGCCCAGCCGACATTGACGCGGCGCTCAGCCATGGTGATGCCCTTCGAAATCTCTGACGGTTGTCTAGACCATTCTCTCATGCCCTGCGGAGTGCTCATACCGACCTCGGACCCCGGCTCGAAGGCCGTTCGGCCCTGTGCTCCTCTCCTGCCCTGGCCCCCTGCTCCGGCTCCCTACCTTGGCCCGCCCCAACCGGCCCCGCGACCCGTAGGCTGCCCGTATGCAGGCTCCGCAGGAGAAGACGCAGGACCCCGCGTACCCGGCCCACTGGGAGGCCGACGTCGTGCTGCGCGACGGGGGCACGGCCCGGATCAGGCCCATCACGACCGCCGACGCCGAGCGGCTCGTCTCCTTCTACGAGCAGGTGTCGGACGAATCCAAGTACTACCGCTTCTTCGCGCCCTACCCCCGGCTGTCCGCCAAGGACGTGCACCGCTTCACCCATCACGACTATGTGGACCGGGTCGGACTCGCGGCGACGGTCGGCGGCGAGTTCATCGCGACCGTCCGCTTCGACCGGATCAACGCGCAGGGCCGGCCCGCCTCTGCCCACCCGTCTCCCACCGCCGCCCTTGCCGGAGGGCGCTTCGCGCCCGCCCCTTCTGACGCCGACGAGGCCGAGGTGGCCTTCCTGGTGCAGGACGCCCACCAGGGGCGCGGGGTGGCGTCCGCGCTGCTCGAACACATCGCGGAGGTCGCGCGCGAGCGGGGGATCCGGCGGTTCGCGGCGGAGGTGCTGCCCGCCAACAACAAGATGATCAAGGTGTTCACGGACGCGGGGTATCAGCAGAAGCGTTCCTTCGAGGACGGCTCGGTCCATCTGACGCTAGACCTGGAGCCGACGGCCGAATCCCTCGCCGTGCAGCGCGCGCGTGAGCAGCGCGCCGAGGCGCGCTCGGTGCAGCGGCTGCTCGCCCCCGGCTCGGTCGCCGTCATCGGCGTCGGCCGCGCGCCGGGCGGGGTGGGCCGCACGGTGCTGCGCAATCTGCTCGGGGCGGGGTTCGCGGGGCGGGTGTACGCGGTCAACCGGGCGTTCGGGGACGGCAGTTCCGCGCCCGACGGCGGTTCGTCGGCCGATGGCGGCTTGACGGTCGACGGCGTACCGGCGGTCCGCTCGCTGGCGCAGATCGACGAGCCGGTCGACCTGGCGGTCGTCGCCGTACCGGCCGAGCGGGTGCCGGAGGCCGTCGCGGAGTGCGGCGAGCACGGGGTGCAGGGGCTCGTCGTCCTCTCCGCCGGCTACGCGGAGAGCGGCGCGGCCGGCCGCGAGCGCCAGCGCGAACTGCTGCGGCAGGTGCGGTCGTACGGGATGCGGCTGATCGGGCCGAACGCGTTCGGCGTGATCAACACCGCCCCTGGCGTACGGCTGAACGCGTCCCTGGCGCCGGAGTCGCCCGACCGGGGCCGGATCGGCCTGTTCACCCAGTCCGGAGCGATCGGCATCGCGCTGCTCTCGGGCCTCTACCGGCGCGGGGCGGGCCTGTCGACGTTCATCTCGTCCGGCAACCGGGCGGACGTCTCGGGCAACGACATCCTCCAGTACTGGTACGAGGACGCCGATACGGACGTGGTTCTGCTGTACCTCGAATCCATCGGCAACCCGAGGAAGTTCACCCGGCTCGCGCGGCGGACGGCGGCGGTGAAGCCGGTGGTGGCGGTGAAGGGCGGGCGCCACAGCGGCTCGACCCCGCCCGGCCACGCGGTCCCGGTGACCCGCGTCCCCGACGCGGCGGTCTCGGCACTGCTGCGCCAGGCCGGGGTGATCCGGGTGGACACGGTGACCGAGCTGGTCGACGTCGGCGTGCTCCTCGCGGACCAGCCGCTCCCGGCGGGCCCGCGCGTGGCGATCCTGGGCAACTCGGAATCCCTCGGCCTGCTGACGTACGACGCCTGCCTGACCGAGGGCCTGCGCCCCCTGCCGCCCCGCGACCTGACGACGGCGGCCACCCCGGCCGACTTCCGCGACGCGCTGGCGCAGGCCCTCGCGGACGAGTTCTGCGACGCGGTGGTGGTGACGGCGATCCCCTGGGTCGGCACCCCCGGCCACCCCGACGAGGCCCTGGCCACCGCCCTCAAACAGGCCACGTCCACGGCCCCGTCCAAGCCGGTGGCGGTGGTCCATGTGGAATTGGGCGGCCTGGCCCAAGCCCTGGCGAACGCGACGGACACGGCCCCGCGGACGCCGACGGCGAACAGGGCGAGGGTGACCCCACCGCGCCCGGAGGGCGGCGCGCCCGAGTCGGCTCCCACGGCGCCGCCCGTCGGCCTGCCGGAGGGGGCACAGGGCCGCACCCCCGCCGGGACAGCAGGGGGCGAAGCCCCCGCTTCCCGGGGCCCGGGGACCGCGCTCCCGCCCACGCCGTTCGGGGGCCCAGCGGCCCCGCTCATGCCGACGTCTTCCGGCGACCCGGGGACCGCGCTCCCGCCCACGTCTTCCGGCGACCAGGGAACGGCGTCCCTGCCCACTCCTTCCGGGGGCCCGGGGGCCCCGCCCCCGTCCACCCACCCCTCCCCACCCCCACCCCCGGAGGGTTTCGGGAAGGGGCGGGGTGGGGGATCGAACAGCGCCGACCACGACGAACCCGCACCCGAACCCCCGCCCCCACCCCACCGCATCCCCGCCTACCCCGCCGCCGAGCGCGCCGTGCGGGCGCTCGCGCAGGCCGTGCGGTACGGACAGTGGCGGCGGCAGGCCGTCGAGCAGGGGAAGGTGGCGGAGTACGACGACATCGACGAGGCCGGGGTCGCCCGGGACATCGCGCGGCTGCTCGGCGACGCCCCGGACCCCAGGGGCGTGACGCTCGGCAGCGACGCGGCCGAGGCGCTGCTCGCCCGCTACGGCATCCGCGTACGCCCCGCCCACCCCGCCCCGCACCCCGACGCCGCCGTCGAAGCCGCCACCCGCCTCGGCTACCCCGTCGCGCTCAAGACCACCGCCCCGCATCTGCGCCACCGCCCCGACCTCGGCGGAGTCCGCCTCGACCTCGCGAACGAGGAGCAACTGCGGCGTTCCTACGCCGAGTTGACCCAGGCGCTGGGCAAGCCGGAGGAGCTGCAGCCGGTGGTGCAGGCGATGGCGCCGCGCGGGGTCGACACCGTCGTGCGCGCCGCCATCGACCCGGCCGTCGGCGCCGTGCTCTCGTTCGGTCTCGCCGGAGCCGCCTCCGAGCTGCTCGGCGACACCGGCCACCGGCTGGTTCCGGCCACCGACCGCGACGCCGCCGAGCTGATCCGGTCGATCCGGACCGCCCCGCTCCTGTTCGGCTGGCGCGGCTCGGCCCCGGTGGACACGGCGGCGCTGGAGGAGCTCCTGCTGCGGGTGTCACGCCTGGTCGACGACCACCCGGAGATCGTCGCGGTCACCCTGGAACCGGTCGTCGTCGCCCAGCACGGCCTCACCGCCCTCGGCGCCACCGTCCGTCTCGCCCCGCCCCCGGCCCGTACCGACCTCGGCCCCCGCCGCCTGCCCAGCTACTGAAACGATCGGGCCCCGGGGCCCCGTAGGATGGAGTCCATGGCGAAGACCGGCACGATGACCCAGGGGCTGCGCGCGGCGATCGAGCGCAGCGGCTACTACCCGGCCCTTGTGGCCGAGGCGGTGGAGGCCGCCGTCGGTGGTGAGCCCATCGCGTCGTACCTGGTGCACCAGGAGACCACCTTCGACGCCAACGAGGTGCGCCGCCACGTCACGGTCCTCGTCCTCACGGACAATCGTTTCATCGTGAGCCACACCGACGAGCAGAACGCCGACACCAGCTCCCCGACGCCGTACGCGACGACCTCGACGGAGTCCGTGAAGATCGGCCGGATCTCGTCCGTGGTGGTCAGCCGCGTCGTCGCCAACCCCGAGTCGTACACGCCGGGCGTGCTGCCCCGTGAGGTGGTCCTCACCATCGGCTGGGGCGCGGTGTCCCGGATCGACCTGGAGCCCGCCGCCTGCGGCGACCCCAACTGCGACGCCGACCACGGCTACACCGGCAACGCCACGGCCGACGACCTGAGCCTGCGGGTCAGCGAGGCCGGCGACGGCCCGGACACCGTGCGCCAGACCCTCGCCTTCGCGCAGGCGCTCTCCGAGGCGACCGCGGCGACCGGCCGCTGATGGCCCAGCCCTACTGGCAGGATCCGGAACCCCTCGCCCTCGACACCGCCCCCCTGCCCGAGTACGGCAGCGGCTCGCTCGCCGACCTGCTGCCCACACTCGCGGCGGGCCAGGGCGTGCCCGGCGTGAGCGCCGCGATCCCCGAGCTCGCCCCGGCCGACCGGAACTGCGTCTTCCTGATCGACGGCCTCGGCTGGGAGCAGATCAAGGCGCACCCGGACGAGGCGCCCTATCTGCACTCGCTGCTCGGCACCTCGCGCGGCGGCACCGGTCGCCCGATCACCGCGGGCTTCCCGGCCACCACCGCCACCTCGCTCGCCTCCGTCGGCACCGGCCTGCCGCCCGCCGCGCACGGCCTGCCCGGCTACACCGTGCGCAACCCCGAGACCGGGGAGCTGATGAACCAGCTGCGCTGGCGGCCGTGGACCGACCCGCATGTGTGGCAGCCGTACCCCACGGTCTTCCAGCTGGCCGACGCGGCCGGGGTCCACACCGCGCAGGTGTCGTCGCCGACCTTCGAGCACACCCCGCTGACCAAGGTCGCACTCAGTGGCGGAACGTTTCACGGGCGGCTCTCCGGCGAGGAGCGCATGGACCTCGCGGCCGAGCAACTGGCCGCGGGTGACCGCTCGTTGGTCTACACGTACTACAGCGAGGTCGACGGCAAGGGCCACCGCTTCGGTGTCGACTCCGACGCCTGGCGCGGCCAGCTGATGTACGTCGACCGGCTCGTCCAGCGGCTCGCCGAGCAGCTGCCGCCCCGCTCGGCGCTGTACGTCACCGCCGACCACGGCATGATCGACATCCCCTTCGACGAGCAGTCCCGTATCGACTTCGACGAGGACTGGGAGCTGCGCGCGGGCGTCGCCCTGCTCGGCGGCGAGGGCCGGGCCCGCCATGTGTACGCGGTCCCGGGCGCCCACGCCGACGTCCTCGCCGTCTGGCGCGAGGTGCTCGGCGAGCAGTTCTGGGTGGCCGGCCGCGAGGAGGCCATAGCCGCCGGCTGGTTCGGGCAGCCGGGCGCCTGCGACGAGCGGGTGCACGGACGGATCGGCGACGTCGTCGCGGCCGCGCACGCCGATGTGGTGATCACCGCGTCGCGCAACGAGCCGAACGAGTCCGCGATGGTCGGCATGCACGGCTCGATGACCCCCGTCGAGCAGCTGGTGCCGCTCATCGAAGTACGCTCGTAACCCTTCACCCTTCCCGTACTTCTCCCGCCCGCCACGCGCGCGTGCCGCGTGCGCGTGCGCAGACCCGAAAGGCCGTCACCCTCCCATGCCCGAGCTGGTGTTCTTCTCCGGAACGATGGACTGCGGAAAGAGCACCCTCGCTCTTCAGATCGAGCACAACCGGTCCGCGCGCGGACTCCAGGGCATGATCTTCACGCGGGACGACCGCGCGGGCGAGGGCAAGCTGTCCTCCCGACTCGGGCTGGTGACGGACGCCGTCGAGGCCGCCGAGGGCTTCGACTTCTACGCGTACCTCGTCGCCCATCTCTCCAAGGGCGGCCGCTGCGACTATGTGATCGCCGACGAGGCGCAGTTCCTCGCGCCCGGCCAGATCGACCAGCTCGCCCGGGTCGTCGACGACCTCGACCTGGACGTCTTCGCCTTCGGCATCACCACCGACTTCCGCTCCAAGCTCTTCCCCGGCTCCCAGCGGCTCGTCGAGCTCGCCGACCGCGTCGAGGTCCTTCAGGTCGAGGCGCTGTGCTGGTGCGGCGCGCGGGCCACGCACAACGCCCGCACGGTCGGCGGCGAGATGGTCGTCGAGGGCGCCCAGGTGGTGGTCGGCGACGTCAACCAGTCCGAGGACGAGATCGGTTACGAGGTGCTGTGCAGGCGCCACCACCGCCGGCGCATGACAGCGGCGGCCGCACGCGCGGCGGCGCTGTCGCCGGACGTGCTTCCGGTGGATGCGTAGCCGCCTCGCGAGGGCGGGTATTCGGCTGCGGACCGTGCCGGGTTGCTCGCGCCCCTGTAGGGCACCCGGTACCGCGTGCGGACTGCCCGATTGAGTCAGGCCGCCGACCGCACCAGCGTGAAGACCGCGCCCTCCGGGTCCGCGACCGTTGTCACCCGGCCGCTCGAACCGTCGCGCGGGGGCTTGATCACGTGGCCGCCGAGTTCGGTGACCCGGCGGGCCGCCGCGTCGGCGTCCGTGACCTCGAAGTACGTCATCCAGTGCGCGCCCTTGTCGCGCGGCAGGGCGTGGCCGACGCCGTGCAGGGACGCGACCGGGCGGCCGTCGAGGTGCAGCGTCACATAGTCGAAGTCGGCCGAGACCACCGCCTCCTCCTCGTAGCCGAACACCGACTCGTAGAACTTGCCGACGGCGGAGGTCTCACGGGTCACCAGCTCGTTCCAGACGGGCGTGCCCGGTGCGCCCGCCACCGTGTTGCCGACGTGCGCCTCGGCCTGCCAGGCGCCGAAGACCGCGCCCTCCGGGTCCGAGGCGATCACCAGCCGGCCCGCGTCGCCCGCGTCCAGCGGGCCCACCCCGACCGTGCCGCCGCAGTGCCGGATCGCCTCGGCCGTCGCGTCCGCGTCGTCGGTGGCCAGATACGTGGTCCAGGCGATCGGCAGATGGCGGTCGGGCGGGAGCTGCCCGATGCCCGCGACCTCGGCGCCGTCGAGCAAGGCCCGTACGTACGGGCCGAGCGAGGCGGGCCCGGGGCGGAACTCCCAGCCGAACAGCGCCGCGTAGAACTCCTGGATAGGCGCCAGGCCGTGCACCATGAGGCTCACCCAGCAGGGTGTTCCGGGTGTGTGCCGGGTCTCTGCCTGGGACATCGTGACTCTCTCCTCGGACCATCGCTGTGACAACGCGCCCTAAAGAAGTGGGCGGCCGGCCGCGCCGCGCGCCCACCCCCTCGCAGATGCTTGCACCACCGGAGGCGATGCGCGCCCCGGCCGCGCCGTTTTTGGCGCGTTCCCGCAGGAGGGATGCCCACTTTGGCATTTCTCATCCGTTTCGCGCCCATGACGTTGCGGCGGGCACTGCGCGAGGATGGCCCCATGAACGCCATCATCAGCGCATCCGAACTGGCGAGCGAGCTGGCCGGGACGCGGCCGCCGGTCCTGCTCGACATCCGCTGGCAGTTGAGCCTGGCCAAGGCGGCCGGCGCCGCCCCCTTCGACGGCCGGGCCGAGTACGCGGCCGGGCACATCCCCGGCGCGGTCTTCGTCGACCTCGACGCGGAGCTCGCCGCCCCGCCCGGCCCGGCCGGGCGCCATCCGCTGCCCGATGTCGCCGCCTTCGGGGCGGTGATGCGCCGCGCGGGCGTGTCGGCCGGGACGCCGGTGGTCGTGTACGACGGCGGCCAGGGCTGGGCGGCCGCGCGCGCGTGGTGGCTGCTGCGCTGGACGGGGCACCAGGACGTACGGGTCCTCGACGGCGGCCTCGCCACCTGGAGCGGCCCGCTCTCCACCGAGCTCCCGACGCCCGCCGAGGGCGACTTCGAGCCCGTGCCCGGCGCGCTGGGGCTGCTCGACGCGGACGCGGCGGCCGCCCTCGCCCGCTCGGGGCTGCTCCTGGACGCCCGGGCGGGGGAGCGCTACCGGGGCGAGGTCGAGCCGATCGACCGCGTCGGCGGCCACATCCCGGGCGCGGTCTCGGCGCCGACCACCGAGAACGTCGGCCCCGACGGGCGCTTCCTGGCCGCCGACGTCCTCGCCGACCGCTTCAAGGCGCTGGGCGCCTCCGGCACCGAGGTCGGCGTCTACTGCGGCTCCGGGGTCTCCGGCGCCCATGAGGTGCTGGCCCTGGCGGTCGCGGGCATCCCCGCCGCGCTCTACGCGGGCTCCTGGTCGCACTGGTCCTCGGACGAGTCGCGCCCGGTGGCGACCGGCCCCGACCCGCAGTAGCGCATGTGCACCGAGGGGCCCGCGCCGCGCGCGGGCCCCTCGGGTCGTACGGGCTTCCCCTACGGGGAAGCGACAGCCTGCGCGCAGGCGCGGCTACTCCTGTTTCTTGCGGCGCGTGCCGAAGACGATCTCGTCCCAGCTCGGCACGGCGGCGCGGCGCCCGGGCCGGACGCCGTCCGCCTCGGCCTGGCGGTCGGTCGTGCCGGTGAGCCGGTCGCGGTGACCGCTCACCGAGCGCGGCATCAGGACATCGGCGTACGCGGCGCCCGCACCCGCCGAGGCGGCGGGCGCCGGCGGCTCCTCGACCTCCGGCTCGGCCTCGGGCTCGCTCGCCGGCGGCTCGGGCGGGGCGGCGGGCCGCTCGGGCACGACCATGTCGCCCCGGAAGCTGGGCACCGCCTCCAGGAGGCTGGTGAGCGAGTCGCTCTCGTCCGCCACCGGCTCCGGCGCGGTGGGCCGCTCCAACTGCCGGTCCAGGGCGCGGTCCAGCGGCCGGTCCCGGGGCAGCCGGGCGATCCTGGGCACGAACGGGAAGCTCGGCTCGGGGGTGTCGTCGCTCTCGCCGATCAGCGAGCGGGCCTCGTCGTCGACGGCCTGGACGAGACGGCGCGGCGGGTCGTACGTCCAGCTCGCCGCGTGCGGCTCGGTGGCCACGCGGTAGACGAGCAGGACTTCCCAGGTGCCGTCGTCGCGGCGCCAGGAGTCCCACTGGACGCTGTCCTTGTCGGCGCCGCGCAGCAGCAGCCGCTCCTGGACCGCCTCGCCGAGCTGCGGTCCGGTGTTCTCGCCGGGACGCCGGACCGGGGTCTTGCGGGCCCGCTCGGCCATGAAGGCGCGCTCCGCGAGCACCGGGCCCTCGAAGCGGCGCACCCGGTCGACGGGGATCCCGGCGAGCTGGGCGACCTCTTCGGCCGAGGCACCGGCTCGTATACGCGCCTGGATGTCGCGCGGCCGGAGGTGGCTCTCCACCTCGATCTCGATCTGGCCCAGGCGAGCACGGTCGTTGCGCACGGCGGCGCGCAGCCGCTCATCGATCGGAAGCGTGTATTCCGTGCTGTCCGCAGCCTTGAGCACCAGTCGTGTGCCGTCGTTGGAGACGGCCACGACACGCAGTTCGGGCATGGGGACCTCCCGGGTGGTGCCTGCCGACGTCACCTGCGTCGCTGCTTCCGCTAGTCGAGTGTGGCCTGCCCGGGTTCAGCCTGCCACAACATTGCCGAGTTGCCCGGCGTGTCGGGCATGTGCCCTGGTACGCCGTTATGGCACGGTTACCTGTTTGCAACGCAGAGTGACCGATGTGGTCGCTCCACCAGCAGGCGCCCGTACGGTGCCACGGCTCCGCCGGTTCGAGTGCCGCTTTCGGCCCCCTCCCGCAGGACCCGGAAACCCGTGAGGGAGACCAGGCCCAGGGCTCGCCACAGTACTCCATTCGGGCCACCTGGGTGGACCGCCGCGCCGCCGAAGTTCTCCCGGGGGGCGGGAGTTGGACGCCGTGCGCCGTGACGACACGTACTTCGTACGTGTCGTGCTTCACACAATCGCCAGAAACGGAACTATTCGCTTCGCCCATAGGTCCCCTCTACGTACAAGCTGGCGGAGAAGGGCGAACAGAGGCTCAGATGGGTGAGAAGCCGGATACCGGGACGAAGCAGGACGAGAAGCGCCTCGACCTGAGCGTCCCCCAGGTCGCGGGCAGTGCGCTCGCGGCGATCGCGGCCGCCGTGCTCGCCTCCAAGCTCGGCGTCTACGGGACGATCCTCGGCGCCGGTGTGGTGAGCATCGTCGCCACCTGTGGCGGCACGGTCTTCCAGCATCTGTTCCGGCGGACCGGGGAGCAGCTGCGCGACGTCACCGTCCAGGCGATCCCGAAGGCCCGTCAGTCGCCGGGACTGCCCGCGTACGAGGAGACGCGCCAGGGGGAGTTCGGCGCGGCCACCGTCCACGGCACCCGGATCCGGGGCTGGAAGCGGTCCGCGCTCGGCGCCGCCGTCGTCTTCGTCATCGCGATGGCGGGCATCACCACGTACGAACTGGCGTCGGGCGGGGAGCTGAGCGGCGGCAAGGGCGGCACCACCTTCGGCTCGGTGGTCAGCGGCGGCGGCGCCAGGTCGTCGGACAAGGCGCCGGAGACCGACCGCGACAACCGGCGCACCCCGGACACCGGCACCGACGGCGGGCAGCCGTCCTCCAAGGACCCGGGGCAGGGCGGCGGTTCGACGTCCGGCACCAGCGGTACGTCCGGCGGCTCGACCGGCACCAGCCCCTCGCCCACCCCGTCCACCTCGCCCGGCACCACCACCGGCGGCCAGGGCACGACCGGCGGCACCCCGAGCCCGCCGCCCTCCCCGTCCCCGAGCGGCGACACCGGCAAGGGGACGGCCGACGGCGGCACAGGTGCGACCCCGTCCACCGGGTCCTCCGCGACCCCGCCCGCCGCCTGAGCGTCAGTCGCCGAGCACCCGCCGCAGATACGCGTTGGCGAACCGCCGCTCCGGGTCGAGCCGGTCGCGCAGGGCCGTGAACTCGCCGAAGCGCGGATAGGCCGCGGCGAAGTACTCGGCGTCGCGGGTGTGCACCTTGCCCCAGTGCGGGCGGCCGCCGTGCGCGGTCATGATCCGCTCCACGGCGGTGAAGTACGCCTGGTACGGCGTGCCCTTGTACATGTGCACGGCGATGTACGCGGTGTCCCGGCCGGACGCCGTGGAGAGCGCGATGTCGTCGGCCGGCGCCGTGCGCACCTCCACCGGGAAGCTCACCCGCAGCCCGGAGCGGTCGACCAGTGCCCGCACCTCGCGCAGCACGTCGACGACGGCCTCGCGCGCGACGGCGTACTCCATCTCCACGAACCGCACCCGGCGCGGACTTGTGAAGACCTTGTACGGAATGTCGGTGTACGTCCGGGCGGAGAGGGCGCGGCTGGAGATCCTGGCGATGGCCGGGATCGTCGCGGGCACGGCCCGGCCCAGTGAACAGGCCACCTGGAAGACCCCGTTGGAGAGCAGTTCGTCCTCGACCCAGCCGCTCACCCGGCCGGGCGGGGCGGCGGGGCCGGCGCTGCGGTTGTTGCGCTTGGTGTTGCAGTTGCCGGTGTGCGGGAACCAGTAGAACTCGAAGTGCTCGTTCTCCGCGAACAGTTCGTCGAAGTCGCCCGTCACCCGGTCGAACGTCATCGGCTCCTCGCGCGCGGTGAGCAGGAACTCCGGCTCCACGGCGAAGGTGATCGCGGTGACCACCCCGAGCGCCCCCAGACCGATCCGGGCGGCCGCGAAGACCTCCGGGTTCTCCTTGGCCGAGCAGGTGAGGAGCGAGCCGTCCGCGGTGACCAGCTCAAGGCCCGTGATCTGGGCGGCGATCGACGCCGATTCGCGGCCGGTGCCATGGGTGCCGGTCGCGGTGGCCCCGGCGACCGTCTGCTCCATGATGTCGCCCATGTTGGTGAGGGAGAGCCCCTCGCGCGCGAGGACCGCGTTCAAGCGCTTCAGGGGCGTGCCCGCCTCGACGGTCACGGTCATCGCCGTACGGTCGATCTCCCGTATGCCGGTGAGCAGATCGGGGCGTATGAGCACGCCGTCGGTGGCCGCCGCCGTGGTGAAGGAGTGGCCGGTGCCGACCGCCTTCACCTTCAGACCGTCCTCGGCGGCCCGGCGGACGACCGCGGCCACCTCGGCCGCCGAGGCGGGGGACACCTCCCGGACCGGTCGGGCCGTGACGTTGCCCGCCCAGTTACGCCACGTGCTGCTGCTCGCTCCGCTCATCTGCCAGCCCTTCCCGTCGCCGCGCCGGCCTGCGCAGCCGGCGGTACCCCGAGAACGCCACCGCGGCCGCGAGTGCTCCCGCCACGACGGGCACCAGATACCCCGAGCGCGCGCCCGCCGCGTCGACCGCCCACCCGGCGGCCGACGAACCGAGCGCCACACCGACCGCGAGCCCGGTACTGGTCCAGGTCATGCCCTCGGTGAGCTTGCTGCGCGGTACGTGCTGCTCGACGAGGGCCATGGTCGACACCATCGTCGGCGCGATGGACAGGCCCGCGACAAAGAGCGCCACGGCCAGGAACGGCAGGCTCCCGGCCAGTTGGAGCGGGATCATACTCACCGCCATCGCACACACGCCCACCAGCCACCTGGTGGCGATGGCGCCCTTGAACCGCAGCAGCCCGAACACCGCCCCCGCCAGACACGAGCCGAGCGCGTACGCCGCGAGCACCAGGCTGGCCGCCGCCTTGTGGCCCCGCTCGTCCGCGAAGGCCACGGTGACGACGTCGACCGCGCCGAAGATGGCGCCCGTCGCCACGAACGTGGCGACCAGGACCTTCAGGCCCGGGGAGCGCAGCGCCGAGCCGCCGCTGTGGTGCTCGCGCGGATGCGGGACGGGCTCGGTGGCGCGCTGGGAGGTCAGCCAGAAGACGCCGACGACCAGGAAGGCGGCCGCCATCAGCGGCCCCGCCTCGGCGAACCAGGCGGTGGAGAGCCCGATGGAGAGGATCGGGCCGACGATGAAACAGAGCTCGTCGACGATCGACTCCCAGGAGTACGCGGCGTGCAGGCTCTGGCCGTCGCCCCGGTAGATCTCGGCCCAGCGGGCCCGGACCATCGAGCCGACGCTCGGCACACAGCCCGCGGCCGCCGAGAACACGAACAGCGTCCAGTCCGGCGCCTTCTGCTGGGCGCAGACGAGCAGTCCGGCGACGGCGGCCACCGCGGCGAGCGTGGCGGGCCGCAGCACCCGGCGCTGCCCGTGCCGGTCGACGAGGCGCGAGATGTACGGGCCGAGCACCGCGGCCGACATGGCGAGCGTCGCCGAGAGCGCGCCGGCGAGCCCGTAGCGGCCGGTGAGCTGGGAGACCATCGTGACGACGCCGATGCCCATCATGGACAGCGGCATCCGCCCGAGCAGACCGGCGGCGGAGAACCCCAGGGCGCCGGGGGCGGCGAATATCGCGCGGTAGGGACTGGCCATGGGGGCTCCGGCTTCCGGCTCAACCGAGCAGTTAATTCCTAAACCTTACGGTGTTGAACTTACGGTGCAGAGTGGCGCGTGCGCACCACGTTTTCCGGGCGCCGTCCTCCCCGGGCGCCGATGCGGCCGGTTCGCCGTGCCCCGTTCCCGGTGCCCCGGTTGTCAGTGGCGGATGGCAGGATCGATGCCATGTCCGATCTGCGCGATCAAGCTCCAGGAGCGGCCCCCGAAGCGGCTCCGTACGACGCCCTGCTGCTGCTCTCCTTCGGCGGCCCGGAAGGTCCCGACGACGTGGTCCCGTTCCTGGAGAACGTGACGCGCGGCCGGGGCATCCCCCGGGAGCGGCTGAAGGAAGTCGGTCAGCACTACTTCCGGTTCGGCGGGGTCAGCCCCATCAACGAGCAGAACCGCGCCCTGCTCGACGCCCTGCGCAAGGACTTCGCGCAGAACAGCCTGGACCTCCCGGTCCACTGGGGCAACCGGAACTGGGCGCCGTACCTCACGGACACGCTGCGCGAGATGGCCCAGGCGGGCCACCGCCGCATCGCCGTGCTCACGACCAGCGCGTACGCGTCGTACTCGGGCTGCCGCCAGTACCGCGAGAACCTGGCGGACGCGCTGGCCGCGCTGGAGGCGGAGGGCATCGAGCCGCCCCGTGTCGACAAGCTGCGGCACTACTTCAACCACCCCGGTTTCGTGCGCCCGATGATCGACGGCGTGCTCGCCTCGCTGGCCGCGCTGCCCGAGGAGGTCCGCGCGGGCGCCCACCTCGCGTTCACCACGCACTCCATCCCCACCGCCGCCGCCGACACCTCCGGCCCGCTTCAGGAGCATGGGGACGGCGGCGCGTACGTGCGCGAGCACCTGGACGTGGCCCGCGTGATCGCCGACGCCGTCCGCGAGGAGACCGGCGTGGAGCGGCCCTGGCGGCTCGTCTACCAGTCCCGCTCCGGGGCCCCGCACATCCCGTGGCTGGAGCCGGACATCTGCGACCACCTGGAGGCGCTGCACGGGGACGGCGTCCCGGCGGTCGTGATGGTGCCCATCGGCTTCGTCTCGGACCACATGGAGGTCCTGTACGACCTCGACACGGAGGCCACGGCCAAGGCGGCCGAGCTCGGTCTGCCGATCGCCCGGTCGGCCACGGTCGGCGCGGACCCCCGGTTCGCCGCGGCCGTGCGCGAGCTCGTCCTGGAGCGGGCGGCGGCCGAGCGCGGGGAGCCGGTGGAGCGCTGCGCCCTGGGCGCGCTCGCCCCCTCGCACGACCTGTGCCCGGTCGGCTGCTGCCCCGCCCGGGCCCCGCGGCCCGCCGCGGCCGGCGCCGACAGCCCGTACGCGTAGGGAGCGACGATGACCGCCGAGAACACCGAACACACCGAGAACCGCGAACTTCTAGCGCTCGCCCTGGAGGCCGCCCGGCGGGCCGGGGCGCTGCTGCGCGACGGGCGCCCGGCCGACCTGGGCGTCGCCGCCACCAAGACGAGCCCGATCGACGTCGTCACCGAGATGGACATCGCGGCCGAGAAGCTGATCACCGGCTTCCTCGTCGAGCACCGCCCCGACGACGGCTTCCTCGGCGAGGAGGGCGCCTCCAGCGAGGGCACCAGCGGGGTGCGCTGGGTCATCGACCCGCTCGACGGAACCGTCAACTACCTTTACGGTCTGCCCACTTGGGCCGTCTCCATCGCCGCCGAGCGGGACGGGGTGCGGGTGGCGGGCGTGGTCGAGGTGCCGATGCGCGGCGAGACGTTCCACGCCGTGCTCGGCGGCGGCGCGTTCGTGGGCGAGCGGCCGCTGCGCTGCCGTCCGGCGGCCCCGCTCGCCCAGTCGCTGCTCGCGACCGGCTTCGCCTACGTCCAGTCGGTGCGGGCCCACCAGGCGGAGATCGCGGCCAAGCTGATCCCGCGGTTCCGTGACGTGCGGCGCGGGGGCTCGGCGGCGATCGACCTGTGCGACGTGGCGGCCGGACGCCTGGACGCGTACTACGAGCGCGGGCTCAACCCCTGGGACCTGGCGGCGGGCGACCTCATCGCGCGCGAGGCGGGCGCCCTGACCGGTGGGCGCCCGGGAGACCCGCCGTCGCGGGAGCTGACGATCGCGGCGAGCCCGGAGCTCTTCGCCCCGCTCCAGGCCCTCCTTGAGGAGTACGGCGCCTGGCACGACTGAGAGCCTGTCTTTGAACCCCCGCCTGCGCCCCGACGCCGGCGCGGACAGCGCGAACCCCCGGCACCGTCCCGCGGTGCCGGGGGTTCGCGTGCGTGCTCAGCTTGCCGTGGCCGCCACCTCGACGCCGTGTTCGGCGGCGAGACGATGGAGATCGTCGAGCTCGGCCTCTTCCACTTCCACGAGGAAGTCGTCGCCGTTCTCGCGGGCCCGCGTGAGGTCCGTCTCCGTGGCCCTTATGCGCTGCAGGAGTCCTGCGGTGAATGCGTCCATGGTGCGCCCCCTCGTCGTGGGTCGGTGGCACGGGGGTGTGCCGACGGTGGGTCACGATCAGGAGCAGCCTGTATGTGGCATGCCAGATACAGGGCGTGATCGCGGGTGTGCAGTCGTCCTCCCCAGGCCACGTCCCACAGAAACCTCAACTCGCGTGGGAATCCGGCGAATTCCGACGCCGACGGCGAAGCCGCAGGTCGGGGGGTGACTGTGCGACGGCACCGTCTTACCGCCGGTTTATGGCCGTAAGGGGCAGGATGGAAGCGCACAGTCACTGCTTCAGTGCCCACAGAACGGCCCACACGGGCTCAGGAGAACCGCCCGCGTGGGCCCACGTGCCCCCGGGGCACTGCGGCCCGCGAGGGCTCAGAGGAAGGAAAAGCGCCGTGCGCGTACTCGTCGTCGAGGACGAGCAGCTGCTCGCCGATGCGGTGGCCACCGGACTGCGCCGGGAGGCCATGGCCGTCGACGTCGTCTACGACGGCGCCGCCGCCCTGGAGCGCATCGGCGTCAACGACTACGACGTGGTCGTGCTCGACCGGGACCTCCCGCTGGTGCACGGCGACGACGTCTGCCGCAAGATCGTCGAGCTCGGGATGCCCACCCGGGTCCTGATGCTGACCGCCTCCGGCGACGTCAGCGACCGCGTCGAGGGCCTGGAGATCGGCGCCGACGACTATCTGCCCAAGCCCTTCGCCTTCAGCGAGCTCACCGCGCGCGTGCGGGCGCTGGGCCGCCGCACGACCGTGCCGCTGCCGCCCATCCTGGAGCGCGCCGGCATCAAGCTCGACCCGAACCGGCGCGAGATCTTCCGCGACGGCAAGGAGATCCAGCTGGCTCCGAAGGAGTTCGCGGTCCTGGAGGTCCTGATGCGCAGCGAGGGAGCCGTCGTCTCGGCCGAGCAGCTTCTTGAGAAGGCGTGGGACGAGAACACCGACCCGTTCACCAACGTGGTGCGTGTGACCGTCATGACGCTGCGCCGCAAGCTCGGCGAGCCGCCCGTCATCGTCACGGTGCCGGGCTCGGGATACCGGATCTGACCCCGATGGCCACGACCCCCGTGCCGCCACCGGCGGCGCCACCGAAACCGACCTGGGACCCCCGAGGGGCCGAGCCCCCGTTCCCGTGGGTGCGCCCGACCATCCGGATACGGCTCACGCTGCTCTACGGCGGCATGTTCATGATCGCTGGCATCCTGCTGCTCTCGATCATCTACCTGCTCGCGGCGACGGCCCTGCACTCGGCCAACGAGCTGCCCTTCAAGCTGCTCCCCGAGAGCAAGATCCAGCTGACCAGCAACTCGTGCCCGGCGCTCACCCCCGGCCTGTCGGCCGACGAGGCGAACGCCGCGCTGAAGGCGTGCGTCGCCGAGCAGCGCCAGCACGCGCTGGACGACCTGCTGACCCGCTCGCTGATGGCGCTCGTCGGCCTCAGCGTCATCGCGTTCGCGTTCGGATACGCGATGGCCGGCCGCGTCCTGTCGCCGCTGGGCCGGATCACCCGCACCGCCCGCCGGGTGGCCGGGACCGACCTGACCCGGCGGATCGAGCTGGACGGTCCGGACGACGAGCTCAAGGAGCTCGCCGACACCTTCGACGACATGCTGGACCGCCTGGAGCGGGCCTTCACCGCCCAGCAGCGGTTCGTGGCGAACGCCTCGCACGAGCTCAGAACCCCGCTCGCGATCAACCGCACGCTCCTGGAGGTCCACCTCTCGGATCCCGGGGCGCCCGTGGAGCTCCAGCAGCTCGGCAAGACGCTGCTGGCCACCAACGAGCGCAGCGAGCAGCTGGTGGAGGGCCTGCTGCTGCTCGCCCGCAGCGACAACGAGATCGTCGACCGCAAGCCCGTCGACCTCGCCGAGGTCGCCTCCCGCGCCATCGACCAGGCGCGCGGGGAGGCCGAGGCCAAGGGCGTGGAGATCCGCGGCGAGCGGGCGCCCGCCGTGGTCCAGGGCAATGGCGTCCTGCTGGAGCGGATCGCGCTGAACCTGGTGCAGAATGCGGTGCGCTACAACGTCCGCGAGGACGGCTGGGTCTCGGTGACCACCGAGCTCCAGCAGGGACAGGCGGTCCTGCTGGTCTCGAACACGGGGCCGGTGGTTCCCGCGTACGAGATCGACAACCTCTTCGAGCCGTTCCGAAGGCTGCGCACGGAGCGCACGGGCAGCGACAAGGGGGTCGGGCTCGGGCTTTCCATCGCGCGATCCGTCGCGCGGGCCCACGGAGGCCGTATCATCGCGGAGCCCCGCGAGGGCGGCGGCCTCGTGATGCGTGTCACCATGCCAGTTTGAGATGCTTTTCGATGCCGTCGAGAAGTTCGCTTTGAGCGGAATTTTCGGGACCCGTTCCGAAGTTGTCCGTGTGTGATCAATCACAAGGGCAAATTTCCGGCCATCTACTCTCCGTGATCATTGCCTCCGCCGGAAAACCGGGAAAAGTCCGGGTTTCCGGGGGGCGAGATCACGGGAAGTACACGGGGTGACGCCCGTGAAGTGCGACATTCGGACCGTGTACGGTCCCGATCGCCATCCAAGACGATCACTCTTGAGGAGTGCGGCTGGGTGTCGATTGAGTAACAGACCTTGATGTGAGGCAAAATCTCCGCCTCGGGTCGGGCACAAGTCCGGCCTCTCACGCGTTACGTGCGCTGGAGACACCGCAACCACCCAGAGGGGGAGAGCGACATGGCAACGGACTACGACACCCCACGCAAGACCGATGACGACGTCGATTCCGACAGCCTTGAGGAACTGAAGGCCCGCCGGAACGACAAGTCCGCCTCGGCGGTCGACGTCGACGATTTCGAGGCCGCGGAGGGCATGGAACTGCCCGGCGCGGACCTCTCCAACGAGGAGCTCGCCGTTCGGGTCCTGCCCAAGCAGGCCGACGAGTTCACCTGCATGAGCTGCTTCCTCGTGCACCACCGCAGCCAGCTGGCCCGGGAGAAGAACGGTCAGCCGATCTGCCGCGACTGCGACTGATCAGGCACGTCCGTGAAAGGCGGGGAAGGCGCCGAACCGCCCCGGAAGCGACCGTTCCGGCGAAAGGGTGCCCCGGGTACGCCCGAGGCGTCACAGGGCGGCACAGGCCCGGCAGAGGGCGTCCAGACGCCCGTCGAGCCCTCCGCCCTCCCTGCGGAGAGCTCTGCCGCTCGTGCACGTGACGACGAGCGGGGCCGGCCGGCCTCGCTCGAAGCAGTACCGGACGACCAGGCGGGGCCCGCGGCCGGGGCCCGACGCCTGGGCGCCCTGGGAAAAGCCGCCGCCCACAAAGGCGTACCGGCACTGAAGAACGGGGTGCGCAAGAGCGGCGCGAGCGCGAAGGCAGGGCTTGGCCACCTCGCCGATCGCGTCATCGAGATCGCCCCGCGCATTCCGGTGCGCGACCTGGCGACGTTGCGCCGCCACTTTCCGGGTCTCGGCCCGGAGGAAATCGCCGACAAACTCATCACCGGCGCCGCGAACGCCACCTCGGCGGTGGGCGCGGGAATCGGCGCCGCCGCGATGCTGCCCGTTCCGCCCGCGATGCCGGCCGAGCTGGCGGCGGAGGTCACCGGAGTCGCGGCCATCGAGCTCAAGCTGATCGCCGAGCTCCACGAGGTCTACGGAATGCGGCCGTCCGGAAATCTCACCCAGCGCTCCACGGCGTATCTGACGTCCTGGACCGAGGAGCGGGGTGTCCGGGTGACCAAGCCGTCGACCGTGAACGTCGCGCTCGGCGGGCAGATGAAGCGCGAGCTGCGTCAGCAGATCATGAAGCGCATGATGCGCAATGTGCCGAACCTGACGCCGTTCATGGTCGGGGCGGCGGTGGGCGCCGTGATGAACCGGCGCGATACGAAGAAGCTCGCCGCGCATGTCCGTGCGGATCTGCGCGCCCGGCAGGTGCCGTGGGACGCGCTGCCCGAACTTCCGCCGCTGGAGCAGCCCGCCGACCCGCTGCGGCCGGGCGAGCTGCCCAAGGAGCTCGGCCGTTAGCCGCCTGGGGGCCCGCGGCGCCCCAGGGGCGGGGTGCTACGCCCGCACCGCGTCCAGCGCCGCCTTCAGCGCCTGCGGGTCCCTCGTCGACAGGTAGACGTACGGGGTCGGGTCCTCGGGGTCGGTGACCGTCACCCGTACCGCCGTCGGGATGTAGCTGCGGAGCAGCATGAACGCGCGGGGGTCGGCCTTGTGCAGCCGCCAGGCCCGGGCCTCCTCCGCGTCCAGGACCTCCGGTTCGCCCAGTGCCGTCACCGGGATCCTGGCGTCGCCCGCGACCAGGGTGCCGGCGACGACCCGGATGCGCACCGAGCCGTACGAACTCACCACCACGGCGGCCGCGGCGGTGCCTCCGATGAGGCCGCCGAGGAGGGGCAGGCCGCCGAGCGGCAGCAGCATCAGCGCGCACGCGACGCCCACCAGGGCGGCGATCGTCCACCAGGAGCGGGGCGCGGTGAGGCGTTCGGTGTACTGAGGGGCGTTCGGCTGCATGACAGCAAGCTTGGCACGACGCGCTTCGCGCCCGGGAGCGCGGGTAAGGTCAGCGGCTGTGACTGCTAGATCTGCGTCCCTGACGCCCCCGGCCGACGCCGCGCCGCCGGTCAGGCACCCCGGCGCGCCCGCCCCGGGAGAGCTGCTCGGCGCGCACTACGAGCACTGCTTCGGCTGCGGCGGCGGACAGCCCCACGGGCTGCACCTCCAGGCGCGGGCCGGTGAGGGCGTGCGGGTGACCGCCGAGTTCACCGTGCGCCCCGCCCACCAGGGCGCCCCCGGCCTCGCGCACGGCGGGGTGCTCGCCACCGCGCTCGACGAGACGCTCGGCTCGCTGAACTGGCTGCTCCAGACCATCGCCGTGACCGGCCGCCTGGAGACCGACTTCGTGCGTCCGGTGCCGGTGGACACCGTGCTGTTCCTGGAGGCCGAGGTCACCGCCGTGTCCGGGCGGAAGATCTACTCCACCGCGACCGGCCGGATAGGCGGCCCCGACGGGCCCGTGGCGGTCCGGGCCGACGCGCTGTTCATCGAGGTGAAGGTGGACCACTTCATCGACAACGGCCGTGCCGAGGAGATCCAGGCCGTCATGTCCGACCCCGACCAGGTCAGGCGCGCCCGCGCCTTCGAGGTGAACCCGTGACCCGTAATCCCGTAGACGTCCTCATCCGCCGTGTCGACCCGGAGGTGCCGATTCCGGCGTACGGGCACCCCGGTGACGCCGGCGTCGACCTCGTGACCACCGAGGCCGCCGAACTCGCTCCGGGGGAGCGGGCCGTGCTGGCGACGGGGGTGAGTATCGCCCTGCCCGACGGGTACGCGGCCTTTGTGCATCCGAGGTCCGGCCTGGCCGCACGCTGCGGTGTCGCCCTGGTGAATGCCCCGGGGACGGTGGATGCCGGGTACCGTGGGGAAATCAAGGTGATCGTGGTCAATCTCGACCCGCGCGAGAGCGTGCGGTTCGAGCGATTCGACCGGATTGCCCAACTGGTCGTCCAGCAGGTCGAGAAGGTGCGCTTCCACGAGGTGGCGGAGCTTCCCGGCTCGGCGCGGGCCGAGGGGGGCTTCGGTTCCACTGGCGGTCATGCCGCGGTGGGCAGGGCCCTCGGCAGTGAACAGGGTGGGAATCGATACGCTTCGGTCGTATCCGACCGGGAAGGACAGTGACGTGTTCGGACGTCGCAAGAAGAGCGGATCCGCCGAGGACATGGCGGGCGAGGCCGAGCAGGTCGTCGACGGCATCGATGCTGAAGGCGCCGATGCCGACTACGCCGACGATGCCGCCGACGAGGACGGGCCGCGTAGGGTGAACCTGCCGCCGGCCCCCCGGCCGGACGGTCCGTGGGACATCTCCGAGGTGTCGGAGGCCGGCGAGGGCCGGGTCGACCTGGGCGGCCTGTTCGTCCCCGGGGTCGAGGGCATGGAGCTGCGGGTCGAGGTCGCGGGCGACGCGATCGTGGCGGCCACCGTCGTGCTGCGCGACAGCGCGGTGCAGCTGCAGGCCTTCGCGGCCCCCAAGAACGAGGGGATCTGGGGCGAGGTCCGCGAGGAGATCGCCTCCGGCATCACCCAGCAGGGCGGGATCATCGACGAGGTCGAGGGTCCGCTGGGCTGGGAGCTGCGGGCCCAGGTGCCGGTGCAGCTGCCGGACGGGACCAACGGGGTGCAGCTGGTCCGCTTCGTGGGCGTGGACGGGCCGCGCTGGTTCCTGCGCGGTGTCATCTCCGGCCAGGGCGCGGTGCAGCCGCAGGCCGCGGGCCTGCTTGAGCAGATCTTCCAGGACACGGTCGTCGTCCGCGGCGAGGGCCCGATGGCCCCGCGCGACCCGATCGTCCTGAAGCTCCCGGAGGACGCGCAGATGATGCCCGACGGCGTCCAGCAGGAGGAGCAGGAGGGCTCGCGCTTCTCCGGCGGCATGGGCCAGCTCCAGCGCGGCCCGGAGATCACCGAGGTGCGCTGACCCGACAACGGGTTGAACCGATGGGCCGTACCCCTACGCGGGGTGCGGCCCATTTGGCGTCTGCATTCTTGACGTGTCCATAACCGCCCCCTAGGTTCACGGGCCATCACGAGCGTTCAAAAGGACGCCCATCGTTCATGTACAAGAACGGATGGCCCCCACATGCCCCCACGCTCAGCCCACCGCAGGCACCGCACCGCAGGCGCGCTGCTCGCGGCCACAGCGCTGCTCGGCGTCACCGTCGGCCTCACCACCACGACCCGCCCCGCAACCGCGGCTCCCGCCCCGACCGGCTTCGTCCACCCCGGCGTCCTCGACTCCCGCGCCTCCCTCGACTTCGCCCGCGAGCAGGTCGACGCCGGAGCGCAGCCCTGGAAGAGCGCGTACGAGCAACTGGCGGCCAGCCCGTACGCCTCGCTCGACCGGACGGCGAAGCCCCGCGCGGTCGTGGAGTGCGGCTCGTACTCCCACCCCAACCACGGCTGCACCGACGAGCGCGAGGACGCCCTCGCCGCGTACACCGACGCGCTTGCCTGGTACATCACCCAGGACAGCCGGTACGCGAAGAAGGCGATTGAGCTCATGGACGCCTGGTCGGGCGTCCTCACCGCCCACACCAACTCCAACGCGCCCCTCCAGACCGGCTGGGCGGGCTCGGTGTGGCCGCGCGCCGCCGAGATCGTCCGGGCCACGTACGACGGCGGCTGGGTCGACCAGGGCCGGTTCGCCACCATGCTGCGCACGGTCTATCTGCCCGAGGTGATCAACGGCTCGAACTCCAACGGCAACTGGGAGCTGTCGATGACGGAGGCCGCCGTCGGCATCTCCGTCTTCCTGGACGACCGCACCTCGTACGACAGGGCCATGGCCAGGTTCCGTACCCGCGCCGCCGCCTATGTCTACCTCGCCTCGGACGGGGCGCTGCCCAGGACCGTGCCCTCTCAGCACCTCGACACCCGGGACAAGATCGTCGCGTACTGGCAGGGGCAGTCCACCTTCGTCACCGGCCTCACGCAGGAGACCTGCCGCGACTTCACCCACACCGGATACGGCATCTCCGCGATCTCGCACGTCGCCGAGACCAGCCGTATCCAGGGCCAGGACCTCTACTCGACGGACGTCGGCGAGCGGCTGCGGCAGGCGCTCGGCTTCCAGGCCACCTACGAGCTGGGCGCGGCGGTGCCCGGCTGGCTCTGCGGCGGCAGCGTCAAGCGCGGCCTCGGCCCGGTCACCGAGGTCGGCTACAACGCCCTGCACAACCGGCTCGGCATCGCCATGGCCCACACGCAGACGCTCACCGAGCAGAACCGTCCGGCCGGATCCGACAACCTCTTCGTCGCCTGGGAGACGCTGACGCACGGCGACAACCCGAACTGATCCACAGCCATTGCCCGGCCGGGCGCGGTCCGCCCATACTGGCGCCCGGCGGGGCATCACGGACGTACGGGGGAGCGGGCATGAGCGAGAGCACCAGCGGACGCGGCGGCGCGGCGGCGCTCGCCGAGGAGCCGGGCGCCGGTCCGATGGTCCGCGTCGAGGGCCTGCGCCGCTCGTACGGCGAGGGCGCGGCCGCCGTGCACGCGCTGCGCGGGGTCTCCTTCGAGGTGCCGCGCGGGGAACTCGTCGCGCTCAAGGGCCGCTCGGGCTCCGGCAAGACGACCCTGCTCAACCTGGTCGGCGGGCTCGACCGGCCGGACGGGGGCAGCGTCAGCGTCGACTCCACGGATCTGGCCGGGCTCGGCGAGGACGGTCTGCTCGCGCTGCGCCGCGACCGTATCGGCTTCATCTTCCAGTCCTTCGGACTGATACCGATCCTCAGCGCCGCCGAGAACGTCGGCGTGCCGATGCGGCTGCGCCGGACCGATCCCGCCGAGCGCGACGCGCGCGTGGAGCTGCTGCTCGGGCTCGTCGGGCTCGCCGACCACGCCCAGCAGCGGCCCGGCGAGCTCTCCGGCGGCCAGCAGCAGCGGGTCGCCATCGCCCGCGCGCTCGCCAACCGGCCCGCCCTCCTGATCGCCGACGAGCCGACCGGCCAGCTGGACGCCGAGACCGGCCTCGCGGTGATGGAGCTGCTGCGCGCGGTGGTGCGCAGCGAGGGCGTCACGGCCCTCGTCGCCACCCACGACACCCAGCTCCTGGGCCTGGCGGACCGGGTCCTGGAGCTCAGCGACGGACAGATCATCGACCACGGCTGACCGTTCACCGACCACGGCTGACCGGATCGTCGACCACGGCTGACGCCCGCCGCCCCGCCCGCGCCATCAGAATCGCGTCAATACGCACGCCAGGCCACCCCCCGGTCCGATTTGCCCGGATCGGTGGCCGTAAGGTCTGCATCGCGTACGCAGCGATTTCCTGAAAGACAATGGGGCCATGGCACGCGGCAAGCTTCGGATATACCTCGGTTCGGCACCGGGCGTCGGCAAGACGTACGCGATGCTGTCCGAGGGCCACCGGCGTGTGGAGCGCGGCACGGACTGCGTGGTCGCGTTCGTGGAGCACCACGGCCGCCCGCGCACCGAGGTGATGCTGCACGGCCTGGAGCAGATCCAGCGCCGCGAGATCGAGTACCGCGGCTCGGCCTTCACCGAGATGGACGTCGACGCGGTCCTGGAGCGCAGACCCGCCGTCGCGCTGGTCGACGAGCTCGCCCACACCAACGTCCCCGGCTCGCGCAACACCAAGCGCTGGCAGGACGTCGAGGAGCTGCTCCAGGCGGGCATCGACGTCGTCTCGACCGTCAACATCCAGCATCTGGAGTCGCTGGGCGATGTCGTCGAGTCGATAACCGGCGTACGCCAGCGCGAGACCGTGCCCGACGAGGTGGTGCGGCGCGCGGACCAGATAGAGCTCGTCGACATGTCGCCGCAGGCGCTGCGCCGCCGGATGGCGCACGGCAACATCTACAAGTCCGACAAGGTCGACGCGGCCCTGTCCAACTACTTCCGCCCCGGCAATCTGACCGCGCTGCGCGAGCTCGCGCTGCTGTGGGTCGCCGACCGGGTCGACGAATACCTCCAGCAGTACCGGGGCGAGCACAACATCCGCTCCACCTGGCAGGCCCGTGAGCGGATCGTCGTCGGACTGACCGGCGGACCCGAGGGCCGCACCCTGATCCGGCGCGCGGCCCGCATGGCCGCCAAGGGCTCCGGCAGCGAGATCCTCGCGGTGTACGTGGCCCGCAGCGACGGCCTGACCTCGGCCTCGCCCAAGGAGCTGGCCGTCCAGCGCACCCTGGTCGAAGACCTCGGCGGATCGTTTCACCACGTCATAGGCGACGACGTGCCCGCCTCCCTGCTCGAATTCGCCCGGGGCGTCAACGCCACCCAGATCGTCCTCGGCTCCAGCCGCCGCAAGACCTGGCAGTACATGTTCGGGCCGGGCGTCGGCGCGACCGTCGCCCGGGACTCGGGGCCCGACCTCGACGTCCACATCGTCACCCACGACGAGGTGGCCAAGGGGCGCGGGCTGCCGGTGGCACGCGGCGCACGCCTGGGGCGGGCCCGGATCATCTGGGGCTGGGCGGCCGCGGTCGTCGGGCCGGTCCTGCTGTCCCTGCTGCTCACCAACGTCGACGCGGACCTCGGGCTCGCCAACGACATGCTGCTGTTCCTGACGCTGACGGTGGCCGCCGCGCTGCTCGGCGGGCTGGTCCCGGCGCTCGCCTCGGCGGCCGTCGGCTCGTTCCTGCTGAACTACTACTTCACCCCGCCGATCCACAAGATCACGATCGCCGACCCGAAGAACATCGTGGCCATCGTGATCTTCGTGTTCGTGGCGGTCGCGGTGGCCTCCGTCGTCGACCTCGCGGCCCGCCGCACCCACCAGGCGGCCCGGCTGCGCGCCGAGTCCGAGATCCTGTCGTTCCTGGCCGGCAGCGTGCTGCGCGGCGAGACCACCCTGGACGCCCTCCTGGAGCGGGTCCGCGAGACCTTCGCCATGGAGTCCGTGGCCCTGCTTGAGCGCGCGAGCGACGTCGAGCCGTGGACCTGCGCGGGCAGCGTCGGCCCGCACCCCGTCGCCCGGCCCGAGGACGCCGATGTCGACATGCCCGTCGGCGACCACATGGCGCTCGCCCTGAGCGGCCGGGTGCTGCCCGCCGAGGACCGCCGGGTGCTCGGCGCCTTCGCCGCCCAGGCCGCCGTGGTGCTGGACCGCCAGCGCCTGGTGGACGAGGCCGAGGAGTCCCGCAAGCTCGCCGAGGGCAACCGCATCCGCACCGCGCTGCTCGCCGCCGTCAGCCACGACCTGCGCACCCCGCTCGCCTCCATCAAGGCGGCCGTCACCTCGCTGCGCTCCGGTGACGTCGAGTGGTCCGAGGAGGACGAGGCCGAGCTGCTCGCGGGCATCGAACACGGCGCCGACCGGCTCGACCACCTCGTCGGCAACCTGCTCGACATGTCCCGCCTCAACACCGGCACCGTCGTCCCGATCATCCGCGAGATCGACCTCGACGAGGTGGTCCCGATGGCGCTCGGCGGCGTCCCCGAGGACAGCGTGGAGCTGGACATCCCCGAGACCCTGCCGATGGTCGCCGTCGACCCCGGCCTCCTTGAGCGGGCCGTGGCCAACATCGTCGAGAACGCCGTCAAGTACAGCCCCGACGCCGTCCCCGTCGTCGTCGGCGCCAGCGCGCTCGGCGACCGCGTGGAAGTGCGCGTCGCCGACCGCGGCCCCGGCGTGCCCGACGAGAGCAAAGAGCGGATCTTCGAGCCCTTCCAGCGGTACGGTGACGCTCCGCGCGGCGCCGGCGTCGGACTGGGGCTCGCGGTCGCCCGGGGATTCGTCGAGTCGATGGGCGGCACCCTCACCGCCGAGGACACCCCCGGCGGCGGTATGACCATGGTTCTGACCCTCAAGGCGGTGCCCGGCCCCAGCCCGGTCGTCGCCGACCTCTCCGCCCAGGTCACCTCATGACCCGCGGCCCTCGACAGAAAGCAGGACCCGCATGACCCGGGTGCTCGTGGTGGACGACGAGCCGCAGATCGTCCGAGCGCTGGTGATCAACCTCAAGGCACGGAAGTACGAGGTGGACGCGGCCCCCGACGGGGCGACCGCGCTCCAGCTCGCCGCCGCCCGCCACCCCGACGTGGTCGTCCTCGACCTCGGCCTGCCCGACATGGACGGCGTCGAGGTGATCAAGGGACTGCGCGGCTGGACCCGGGTCCCGATCCTGGTGCTCTCGGCCCGCCACACCTCGGACGAGAAGGTCGAGGCGCTGGACGCGGGCGCCGACGACTACGTCACCAAGCCGTTCGGCATGGACGAACTGCTCGCCCGGCTGCGGGCGGCGGTCCGGCGGGCCGAGCCGGTCGGCGGCGAGGGCGCGGACGACGTGGTGACCGTGGAGACCGAGGGCTTCACCGTCGACCTGGCCGCGAAGAAGGTCCACAGGGACGGGCGGGACGTACGCCTCACGCCCACCGAGTGGCACCTCCTGGAGGTGCTGGTGCGCAACACCGGCCGCCTGGTCAGCCAGAAGCAGCTCCTCCAGGAGGTCTGGGGGCCGTCCTACGGCACCGAGACGAACTATCTGCGCGTGTACATGGCCCAGCTGCGCCGCAAGCTGGAGCTGGACCCCGCGCACCCCAGGCACTTCATCACCGAGCCGGGGATGGGCTACCGCTTCGAGGCGTGAGCCCAGGGCGGCGCGGGCTGCTCCCGTGTCGGTGGGGGCCGGTACGCTTTCTGTATGAGTGCTGACCTTGGAACCGAGAAGCGCGCGGGGCGGTTCCGCCGGATGCTCGACCGGCTGTCCACCTCGCAGGAGGAGCTGCACTCCGCGGAACTGCAGGAGGACACGCAGGCCACGGGGTGCACGCGCATCTCCGACTGCGACGACCGCCAGATAGTCAAGGTGACTGGTACCTTGCGGACGGTCACCCTGCGTCCGAGGGCGGGCGTTCCGGCGCTGGAGGCCGAGCTCTTCGACGGCACCGCCCCGCTGGACGTGGTGTGGCTGGGACGGCGCTCGATCGTGGGCATCGAGCCCGGCCGCAAGCTCATCGCCTCGGGCCGGATCTCGATGAGTCACGGCCGGCGGGTGCTGTTCAACCCCAAATACGAACTGCGACCGCTCGGACAGGAGTAGCCGGTGACGTCAGTCGACAAGCCGACCACCACGACCGCCGCACGGCACGCGCGCACCGCGCCCGACACCGACGCGGACGCCAAAGCCGTCACCGAGGCAGCCCTCTTCGAGGCGTTCGGCGGCGTGCGCGGCATGGTGGAGACGTGCCTGCCCGGGCTCCTCTTCGTCACGATCTTCACGGTCAACAAGGACCTGCACAGCTCGGCGATCGCCGCCGTCGCGGTCTCGCTGCTGCTCCTGGTGGTCCGCCTGGCCCGCAAGGACACGGTCAAGCACGCCTTCAGCGGCGTCTTCGGCGTGGCTTTCGGCGTGGTCTTCGCGATGATGACCGGCAACGCGAAGGACTTCTATCTGCCGGGCATGCTCTACACCCTCGGCCTGGCCGTCGCGTACCTGGTGACGACGGTCTGCGGCGTCCCGCTGATCGGCCTGATCCTGGGCCCGGTCTTCAAGGAGAACCTGTCCTGGCGGACCCGCAACCCGGGCCGCAAGAAGGCGTACGCGAAGGCGAGTTGGGCCTGGGGCCTGATCCTGCTCGCCAAGTGCGCGGTCCTGTTCCCGCTCTACTGGTGGGCCAACACATCCCAGTTGGGCTGGGTCCTGATCGCCCTGAAGATCCCCCCGTTCCTGCTCGCGGTCTGGCTGACCTGGATCTTCCTGGCCAAGGCCCCACCGCCCATCGACGTGTTCGCGGAGATGGAAGCGGAGGAAGAGGCCGCGAAGGCGGCGAAAGCCGCCGAGAGCTGATGGCGCGAAAAGGGGCCCGGGGTGCGATACGCACCCCGGGCCCCTTTTCGCGCCCTTGGGGGCGCGGGGAACTGCGCGACCAGCCATAGACGGCCCGCAGCCAAAACACGACCGCCCCCCGCCCGTGAGGTCAGCTCGCAGAGTCCTCGCGGCGGACCGACAAAAGATCCTCCAGCTGCTCCTCCCGCGCCTGCGCCGCCACGAACAGCAGCTCGTCACCCGCCTCCAGCGTCTCCTCCGACGTCGGAGTGAGCACCCGGGTGCCCCGGATGATCGTGACCAGCGAGGTGTCCTCGGGCCAGGCGACATCGCCGACCTGAGTGCCCGCCAGCGCCGACTCCGGCGGCAGCGTCAGCTCGACCAGGTTGGCGTCGCCGTGGCTGAAGCGCAGCAGCCGTACGAGGTCGCCGACGCTCACCGCCTCCTCGACCAGCGCCGACATCAGACGCGGGGTCGAGACGGCGACGTCGACGCCCCACGACTCGTTGAACAGCCACTCGTTCTTCGGGTTGTTGACCCGGGCGACCACGCGCGGCACGCCGTACTCGGTCTTCGCGAGCAGCGAGACGACCAGGTTCACCTTGTCGTCGCCGGTGGCCGCGATGACCACGTTGCAGCGCTGCAGCGCCGCCTCGTCCAGCGAGGTGATCTCGCAGGCATCGGCGAGCAGCCACTCCGCCTGCGGCACCCGCTCCACCGAGATGGCGGTGGGCGCCTTGTCCACGAGAAGGACCTCGTGGCCGTTCTCCAGCAGCTCGCCCGCGATGGAACGACCCACCGCGCCGGCCCCGGCAATCGCGACGCGCATCAGTGACCGCCCTCCTCGGGACCCTGGGCGAAGGCCGCCTCGACCTTCTCGACCTCGTCCGTACGCATCATCACGTGGACCAGGTCACCCTCCTGCAGAACCGTCTGGGAGGTCGGCAGTACCGCTTCGCCCAGCCGGGTGAGGAACGCGACGCGTACGCCGGTCTCCTCCTGCAACTTGCTGATCTTGTGGCCGATCCAGGCGGTGGAGGTGTGCACCTCCGCCAGCTGGAGCGCGCCGCTCGGGTCGCTCCACAGCGGTTCCGCGCCGGACGGCAGCAGCCGCCGCAGCATCTGGTCGGCGGTCCAGCTGACCGTGGCGACCGTGGGAATGCCGAGCCGCTGGTAGACCTCGGCGCGGCGCGGGTCGTAGATACGGGCCGCGACGTTCTCGATCCCGAACATCTCACGGGCCACCCGGGCCGCGATGATGTTGGAGTTGTCGCCGCTGGAGACGGCCGCGAACGCGCCCGCCTCCTCGATCCCGGCTTCCCGCAGGGTGTCCTGGTCGAAGCCGACACCGGTGACCCGGCGCCCGCCGAACCCGGAACCGAGCCTGCGGAAGGCGGTGGGGTCCTGGTCGACCACGGCGACCGTGTGCCCCTGCTGCTCCAAGGTCTGCGCGAGAGCGGCTCCCACTCGCCCGCAGCCCATGATGACGATGTGCACGTCCCCTCACATACTTCCTTGTCGGCGGTGCCCGGTGACGAGCTTATGCGGCGAGCGGCGGGATGTACTCACCAGCGTCCGTACTTCCCCACGGCGTCCCCTCGGCGACGCCCCGCCGCGCAAGCTGAGACGCATGAAACCGAAGTGGCGTTCATCGCCACCGGGAACCGGCCCGTGACAGTCCTGTGAGCGGCTGTGGACCGGGTGATGGACACTATCGGGTGGCCCGGGTCAAGACCTCCATACGGAACCCTTACGCTTCTCTGTTGTGTCCAAACTGACCGACGTGCCCAAACGGATCCTGATCGGCCGGGCGCTGCGCAGCGACAAGCTGGGAGAAACGCTCCTCCCCAAGCGCATCGCGCTCCCCGTCTTCGCGTCCGACCCGCTCTCGTCCGTTGCGTACGCGCCCGGAGAAGTCCTCCTGGTGCTCTCCGTGGCGGGTGTGTCGGCGTACCACTTCAGCCCCTGGATCGCGGTCGCGGTCGTGGTGCTGATGTTCACCGTGGTCGCCTCGTACCGGCAGAACGTGCACGCCTACCCCAGCGGCGGCGGCGACTACGAGGTCGCCACCACCAACCTCGGCCCCAAGGCCGGGCTCACGGTGGCCAGCGCGCTCCTCGTCGACTACGTCCTGACCGTCGCCGTCTCGATCGCCTCCGGCATCGAGAACCTGGGCTCGGCGGTCCCGTTCGTCGTCGAGCACAAGGTGCTCTGCGCCGTGGTCGTCATCGTGCTGCTCACGCTGATGAACCTGCGCGGGGTCAAGGAGTCGGGCAACCTCTTCGCCATCCCGACCTATGTGTTCGTCGGCGGCGTCTTCATCATGATCGCGTGGGGCGCCTTCCGGGGCCTGGTCCTCGACGACACCATGAAGGCCCCGACGGCCGACTACACCATCCACGCCGAGCACCAGGGCCTCGCGGGCTTCGCGCTCGTCTTCCTGCTGCTGCGCGCCTTCTCCTCCGGCTGTGCCGCGCTCACCGGCGTCGAGGCGATCAGCAACGGCGTCCCGGCCTTCCGCAAGCCGAAGTCGAAGAACGCGGCGACCACGCTGGCCCTCATGGGCGGCCTCGCGGTCACGATGTTCTGCGGCATCATCGCGCTGGCCATGGTCACCAAGGTGCGGATGGCCGAGAAGCCCGCCTCCGACCTGCTCAGCAACGGCGTCCCGGTCGGCTCCGGCTATGTGCAGAACCCGGTGATCTCGCAGGTCGCCGAGGCCGTCTTCGGCAAGGGGAACTTCCTCTTCATCATCCTGGCGGCCGCCACCGCGCTGGTGCTCTTCCTGGCCGCGAACACCGCGTACAACGGCTTCCCGCTGCTCGGCTCGATCCTCGCGCAGGACCGCTACCTGCCGCGCCAGCTGCACACCCGCGGCGACCGGCTCGCGTTCTCCAACGGCATCGTGCTGCTCGCCGGGGCCGCGGCCCTGCTCACGGTGATATACGGCGCCGACTCGACCCGGCTGATCCAGCTCTACATCGTCGGCGTCTTCGTCTCCTTCACACTCAGCCAGACCGGCATGGTCCGGCACTGGAACCGGCACCTCGCCACCGAGCAGGACCCGGCCAAGCGCCGCCACATGGTCCGCTCCCGTGCGATCAACGCCTTCGGCGCCTTCTTCACCGGCCTCGTCCTGGTCGTCGTCCTCGCCACCAAGTTCACCCACGGCGCGTGGGTCGCCCTGCTGGGCATGGTGATCTTCTACGGGACGATGACCGCGATCCGGAAGCACTACGACAAGGTCTCGGACGAGATCGCGGCGGCCGAGGAGCACCCGGACGAGTACGTCCGCCCCTCCCGCGTCCACTCCGTGGTCCTCGTCTCCAAGCTCCACAAGCCGACGCTGCGCGCGCTGGCCTACGCCAAGCTGCTCCACGCCAACCAGCTGGAGGCGATCAGCGTCAGCGTGGACGCGGAGGAGACCAAGGCGCTCAAGGCCGAGTGGGAGCGGCGCGGCATCGACGTACCGCTGAAGATCATCGACTCGCCGTACCGCGAGATCACCCGCCCGGTCATCGAGTACGTCAGGGGCCTGCGCCGCGAGAGCCCGCGCGACGCGGTCAGCGTGTACATCCCCGAGTACGTGGTGGGCCACTGGTACGAGCATCTGCTGCACAACCAGAGCGCACTGCGCCTGAAGGGCCGGCTGCTCTTCACGCCGGGCGTGATGGTGACGTCCGTCCCGTACCAGCTCCAGTCCTCCGAGGCCGCCAAGAAGCGGGCCCGCAGGCGGCAGGAGTGGAACGCGCCGGGTTCGGTGCGGCGCGGCCCGGTCGCGGCGCAGCGATCCAAGGAGCAGAGCGCCAAGAAGTGACCCGCCGCGTATATGGCGACGGTCGAGCGGTCGGCCCGGCCGACGGGCCACACGTAGCGTTCGGCCCGACCGATCGGCACACGTAGACTGAGGGGCTGTCGTCCGTACGCGGACGGCGGCCCCTCATCCCTGGTACCTCTGGAGTCCCCCCGCCATGCAGAACGAGTCCGATTCCTCGTCTTCCGCTTCGTCTTCGCTGGTCGGGGAGGAGTACGAGGTCGAGGTCGGCCCCGTCGCGCACGGCGGCCACTGCATCGCCCGCACGGAGCAGGGCCGCGTCCTGTTCGTGCGGCACGCGCTGCCCGGCGAGAAGATCGTCGCCCGGGTGACCGAGGGCGAGGAGGATTCCCGCTTCCTGCGCGCGGACGCCGTGCGGATCATCGAGGCGTCGAAGGACCGGGTCGAGGCGCCGTGCGTGTTCGCGGGCCCCGGCAAGTGCGGCGGCTGCGACTGGCAGCACGCCAAGCCCGGCGCCCAGCGCCGCCTCAAGGGCGAGGTGATCGCCGAACAGCTCCAGCGGCTCGCCGGGCTCACCCCCGAGGAGGCCGGCTGGGACGGCACGGTCATGCCCGCCGAGGGCGACAAGCTGCCCGCCGGCGAGGTCCCGGCGTGGCGCACCCGCGTCCAGTACGCCATCGACGAGGACGGCCGGGCGGGCCTGCGCAAGCACCGCTCGCACGACGTCCAGGTGATCGACCACTGCATGATCGCCGCGCCCGGGGTCACCGAGCTCGGCATCGAGAAGCGCGAGTGGCCGCAGATGGAGTCGGTCGAGGCGATCGCCGCGACGGGCTCGCACGACCGCCAGGTGGTCCTGACCCCGCGCCCCGGCGGCCGTCTGCCCCTGGTGGAGCTCGACAAGCCGGTCTCGGTGCTGCGGGTGGAGGAGAAGGACGGCGGCGTGCACCGCGTGCACGGCCGCGCGTTCGTGCGCGAGCGCGCCGGTCTGGACGCCGACGAGCGCACCTACCGCGTCGGCATGGGCGGCTTCTGGCAGGTCCACCCGCAGGCCGCCAACACGCTGGTGAAGGCCGTGATGCAGGGCCTGATGCCGCGCAAGGGCGAGATGGCGCTGGACCTGTACTGCGGCGTCGGCCTGTTCGCGGGCGCGCTGGCCGACCGCGTGGGCGAGCAGGGCGCGGTGCTGGGCATCGAGTCCTCCAAGCGCGCGGTGGAGGACGCCCGCCACAACCTCGCGGACCTGCCCCGGGTCCGCGTCGAGCAGGGCAAGGTCGAACAGGTCCTGCCCCGCACGAAGATCACCGAGGCGGACCTGATCGTCCTCGACCCGCCGCGCGCGGGAGCGGGCAAGCAGACGGTGAAGTACCTCGCGGCCCTGGGCGCCCGCCGCATCGCCTACGTGGCCTGCGACCCGGCGGCCCTGGCCCGCGACCTGGCGTACTTCGCGACGGGCGGGTACAAGGTGCGGACGCTGCGGGCGTTCGATCTTTTTCCGATGACGCATCACGTGGAGTGCGTGGCGATCCTTGAGCCTGTTGAGAAGGGCCGCTGATCTGCGGTTTCTCTGGGTGTGCGGCACGTGCGCCACGGGCGTCACGTGCGTTGGGCGCGACATTTTGACGCATGTTCGACGCACGTGAGGCCCTACTGGCGCACATCTGAGGCTGTTCTGATGAGGCGTCAGGTCGCCTTCCCGGCGGGCCGTCGCGGTCCTGTGTTCCGGTCAGCCTGAGATCTTCGGCTGCGACTCGTGGCCCTGGGTGCGCAGTTGCTCGTTGATGCGCCGGGCTTCTTCGAGTTGGTCTTCGAGGATGATGATGCGGCAGGCGGCTTCGATCGGGGTGCCTGCGTCGACGAGTTCGCGGGCGCGGCCGGCGATGCGCAGTTGGTAGCGGGAGTAGCGGCGGTGACCGCCTTCCGAGCGCAACGGGGTGATCAGGCGGTGTTCGCCCAGGGTGCGCAGGAAGCCGGGGGTGGTGCCGAGCATCTCGGCGGCCCGGCCCATGGTGTACGCGGGGTAGTCGTCGTCGTCGAACTTGTCGGCGGGGCGGGTACTGCGAGGGGGCATAGACCTCTTCTTTCGGGGACGCGTACGGGGGCCCGAGTGCCGTGCTGGCACCCGGGCCCCGAGCTGTGAAGTTTCGTGTCTGCCGTGCCGTGTAGCGCCGTGCCGCCTTCAGGCTTCCCGGCTACGTCGGGAAGACTAACCCCGCGATGAGTAAATGTCTATCTTCGTCACGATAGTTTTTCTTCGGGAGGCGTGGCGGACCGCCGGTCGCGCGCGATGCTCGGGCAGGTCGTGGCGGCGGCCACAGGCGCACCGGCGCCCCGGCCCGGCCCCGTCCCGCCCGCCCTCGCGCCGGACTCCGCCGATTTTCACATCGGGTGCGCGATGTCCGTATCGGATGCGCGAGGTGCGCGGGGCGCCCGGCGCCCGCCCGGGAATATCTGTCGCAGCCGGAACGAATATCTGCGCCCGCGAGGTGAGAGTTTGGCGGGCCGGACGACCAGGGTTTTTGGTGCAATGACGGAGGGTGGATTATTCACCGTACGCAGACCGTTGAGGCGTGCTACTGTCGATCTCAGTTGCAGTTGTGGTTCCCAAAACTTCAAGTTCCTCCAGTCGGTCAGCCGGTCAGCCGGTTTCTGTCGACGGGAGTGCTTTATTTCCGGTCATTTTCCGGGCGGGGTAATCATTGCGGCGACTCGGTGTCCACGCGGTGTGGATTCCGATGCACTGCCCCAAAGGAGATATGACATGGCTGCTGGTACCGTGAAGTGGTTCAACGCGGAAAAGGGCTTCGGCTTCATCGAGCAGGACGGTGGCGGCCCTGACGTGTTCGCCCACTACTCGAACATCGCCGCTCAGGGCTTCCGTGAGCTCCAGGAAGGCCAGAAGGTCTCCTTCGAGATCGCGCAGGGCCAGAAGGGCCCGACGGCCGAGAACATCGTTCCGGCCTGACGCTGACGCGCACTTTGTAGCTGGGGCCCGCATCCTTCGGGGTGCGGGCCCCAGCTATACGCATTTTCCCGCACTCGTTCCGCCTGGCGGAGCGAACGGCTCGGATGAATCCGCAGCCCCGTGAATCTGCGGCCCCGTGAGTCCGCGGTCCCATCACGTCCCCATCGCGTCGCCCATTTCGGCAACTGCGCCCGCGTGAATGTCCGCCGGCCGGGGTTGCATTCTTTTACCACCGGTTCATACCTGTGATTATCCGCGCCGCTCATCGCTGCGGGAATTCCTTGATATGTGCCACATCGAGGAAGGTTCCACATGAACCGCACACGTATGAACGACCGCTCCGCCCGCACCCGTAACGGCAGTGCCGACGCCGGACAGGGCGGCAGCCGCTTCGGCTCGCAGGCGCCGCGTCGGTCCGGCGGATCGGCCCAGTCCGGCGGATCGGCCCGTTCCGGCGGATCGGCCCGTTCCGGTGGGTCGACCCGTTCCGGTGGTTACGGCCGCCGCCCCGCCGCAATACAGGGCGAGTTCGCGCTTCCCAAGACGATCACCCCCTCGCTGCCCGCCGTCGACGGCTTCGCCGATCTCGACATGCCCGAGCCGCTGCTGGCCGAACTCGGCAAGCAGGGCGTGACCGTACCGTTCCCGATCCAGGGCGCGACGCTGCCGAACTCCCTGGCGGGTCGTGACGTCCTGGGCCGCGGGCGCACCGGTTCCGGCAAGACCCTCGCCTTCGGCCTCGCCCTGCTCGCCCGCACCGCCGGACAGCGTGCCGAGCCCCGCCAGCCGCTGGGGCTGATCCTCGTACCGACCCGGGAGCTGGCACAGCAGGTGACCGACGCGCTCGCTCCCTACGCCCGCTCGGTCAAGCTGCGGCTGGCCACGGTGGTGGGCGGGATGTCCATCGGCAAGCAGGCCGGCGCGTTGCGAGGCGGGGCCGAGGTCGTCGTCGCGACCCCCGGCCGGCTCAAGGACCTCATCGACCGCGGGGACTGCCGGCTGAACCAGGTGGGCGTCACCGTGCTGGACGAGGCCGACCAGATGGCTGACATGGGCTTCATGCCGCAGGTCACCGCGCTGCTCGACCAGGTGCGTCCGGAGGGGCAGCGGATGCTGTTCTCCGCCACCCTGGACCGTAACGTCGACCTGCTGGTGCGCCGTTATCTGACCGACCCGGTCGTGCACTCGGTGGACCCCTCGGCCGGTGCGGTCACGCGGATGGAACACCACGTCCTGCACGTCCACGGTGCCGACAAGCACGCCGCCACGACCGAGATCGCGGCCCGCGACGGCCGCGTGATCATGTTCCTGGACACCAAGCACGCCGTCGACCGGCTGACCCAGGACCTGCTCGCCAGCGGCGTCCGGGCGGCCGCGCTGCACGGCGGCAAGTCACAGCCGCAGCGCACCCGCACACTGGCGCAGTTCAAGACGGGGCACGTCAGCGTGCTGGTGGCGACCAATGTCGCGGCGCGGGGCATCCACGTCGACAACCTCGACCTCGTGGTGAACGTCGACCCGCCGACCGACCACAAGGACTACCTCCACCGCGGCGGCCGCACCGCCCGCGCGGGCGAGTCCGGCAGCGTCGTCACCCTCGTCCTGCCCAACCAGCGTCGCGAGATGAGCCGCCTGATGACGGCCGCCAGGATCACCCCGACGATCACCCAGGTCCGCTCCGGCGAGGCGGAACTGAGCCGCATCACCGGCGCCCGGACCCCCTCCGGCATTCCGGTGGTCATCACCGCACCCGTGGTCGAACGCCCCAAGCGCAGCGCCTCCTCCCGGGGCCGACGTCGCCCCGCTCCGGCGGCCCGGCGCACGTCCGCACACCGCTCCGGCGCCAACGCGGCGGCGGCCTAGAGCCTTCGCGATCGGCAGGCCGACCCATCTCTGCAGGAGGTACCTTTTGACGCCGACCCAGATGCAGCCCCGCCCGGCGGGCGCCGACTCCGTGCACAGGACAGTGCCCGAGGTCATGGACGCGGCCGGACCGCAGGTATCCGACGACATGAGCGTCGAGGTGGCACTGGCCGTCCTGGCCGCCGCTCGCACGGGTCGACTCCTCGTCTGCGACCAGGACGGCCAGTGCACCCGCCTGGTCACCCGCGCCGACCTCACCGCTGCCCGCGACAGCTCCGCTTACTCGGACCGCGTCCGCCTGCGTGACATCTTCGACGAACAAGGCAGCACCCAGGGGCGCCTCCTCGCCCTCTCCCACTGAACCGCCGCACCCTGGCAGGTCCGTGTCCGTTTCCCCGCTCTCCCTGTGAGGCCATATGCGCTGCGTCATCGCCCGCTTCCCCTTCGAGCTCACCAAGAGCGGTGTGCTGGAATCGATGAAGGGCATCAAGCCCGAACCGGACGCCGGCGAATCCGTGACCATCGGCCGTCGCCACTACCCGGTCAAGCAGGTCGGCCAGGTCATCACCCGTCAGGACCGCCGTGACTTCAGCGCCGCCGAAGTCCTCCGGGCCATGACCCAGCTCGGCTTCACCTGCCGCACCCTTCCCGCAGCCGCGCCCGCACGCGGCCTCAGCTCCCTTCAGCGCGCTTCCGCGATGCTCGGCACCCCCGCATCCGTCTGACCCGGTGCTGCGTCGCACGTACGAGAGCCCTGCCGCCCCAAGGGACCGGCAGGGCTCTCGTGTACGTACGGCCGTCAGGCGTCCCGCTCCGACGCGGCCGACCCGACGAACCCCGCCCACGCCTCGCGCGACACACGGACGACCGGCCCGGCCACGGCCTTGGAGTCCCGGATGTGCACAACTCCCGTACCGGCCGCGACCTCGACGCACTGGCCGCCCTCGGCTCCGCTGTAACTGCTCTTGAACCAAGCGAGGTTGGACGCGATGGCCGAGGACTCAGAGTTGTTCATAGCGATCCCAGCAACCTTTCCATGAAGGCGAGCGACTCTCGCGACGGGAGAGCCTGTGATCGGATGATCCCATAGCGGGCGGCGGCGAGAGTGGTCTGTTCCGGCTCGGTCTGGAGGGCGCTGGTTCCCTGCGCTTCGGTGTAGACGAACCTCTTTCCGTCCTTGCGTGTGATGACCGTGAACGCGCCGTCCACACCCGCGTTGTACTCGCGGTCGGTCGGCATGACTTGAATCTCGACGTTCCGCTTGTCGCCGATCAGCAGCAGTTGCTCAAGCTGCCCCCGGTGCACGGCTTCGCCTCCCCACGGATGCTGCAATGCCGCCTCTTCGAGCACGAAGCTCAGCAGCGGCGCGGGCCAGCGGCTGAAGATGTCCTGCCGGGCCATGCGGGCCGTCACGCGCTGCTCGATGGTCTCCTGATCCAGGACAGGGCGCCGCATGTCGAGCACGGCCCTCATGTACTCCTCGGTCTGGAGCAGGCCGTTGAGTACGTGGGTGTCGTACGCGAGCAGTTCGACGGCCTCCTTCTCCAGCTCCGCCATCCCCTGGAAGAACACCGGATACTGAGCCCGCTCCACCTGCTCCTTCCACACCGTCAGCAACCCGTCCGCCCCCAGCACTTCGTCCGCCTGGTCGATCGTCCTGGGCGAGGGAATCCGCCGTCCTTGCTCGAACGACGCGACAGTGGAGGCCGAATACCCCAGCCGCCGCCCGAACTCCTCGCGTTCCAGACCCGCCCGCACCCGCAGTGTCTTCATGCTCTGGCCGAACGCCGTGACCACGCCCTGGCCGGACTTGTCCGCCGCCTGCCCTCCGGCACCGTCGTCGACCGTCACGGCAGCCTCTGTTTCCCTGCCCGTACCGTTGGTGTTGGTCACCACCATCGCCTCCCTGGCCCAACGCCCCTCCGGGGGCGTCGTCACGCCGCGTGTCTCGTACTCGTACCGACACCGTGCGTACAAACGGCTTGCGTCGGTGCGTCACCACTGGTCACGCTACGCGACCGGCGACACCGTTGCCGGTGTGACGACCAATCCCGCAAGCTCCGGGCACATCACCCAACCCGCCTGCCCCACCGGCTACTTGACCGCTCCTCACGCGCCGCTCGACCACATCTTCGAGATGCGCTTCACCTCCACCCCGCGCGGCGCCCGCCTCGCCCGCAGACTGGCCGCGCACCGGCTGGACGCGTGGGGCATCCCGTACGGCGCCGACGCGCACGACGCGATCGTGCTGATCGTCGCCGAGCTGACCGCCAACGCCGTACGGCACGGCCATGTCCCCGGCCGGGACTTCCGGCTGCGGCTGCGAGTGACCGCACACTCGCGGACCGCCCGGATCGAGGTCACCGACGCCCGCGCCGAACGCCTGCCGCCCAGGCCGGACGCGCTCCGGTCGCCGGACGCGGACGACTCCGGGGGCCGGGGGCTCCTCCTCGTCGCCGGGCTCGCCGACCGCTGGGGCTGGCATCCACGGCTCGACGGTCCCGGAAAGACGGTGTGGGCCGAGGTTTCGGCCGTGACCGGGCGTCCCGGGCAGGATCCACCGGCCGAGCCCCAGCCGGACGGGCCCTAGAGTGCTCCCCGTGCCGACCTACAGCATTGGCCAGGCAGCGCGGCTGCTGGGCGTGAGTTCCGAGACCGTTCGGCGATGGGCCGACGGCGGGCGGTTGCGGATGGAGCGGGACGGTACGGGGAACCGGGTGATCGACGGGGTCGGGCTCGCCGGGTTCGCGCGCGAGCGGGCCGTCGGGCAGCACGAGGTGCCCGGCGCGGTGGCCACCTCGGTGCGGAACTCGTTCGTCGGGATCGTGACCGCTGTGGTCGTCGACGACGTGGCCGCGCAGGTGGAGATCCAGTGCGGGCCGCACCGGGTGGTCTCGCTGGTGACCCGCGAGTCGGTGGACGAGCTCGGCATCGAGGTCGGGGTGACCGTCACCGCACGGGTCAAGTCGACCAACGTCCATGTTGATGTGACGTGACGTCGACCTTCAGCCCCGCGACCGCCCCCCTCACCTGCACAGCAGCGCCGCCCGCAGATCCAGTTTGTGGTCCAGGCGGGACAGGTCCCGGCCGGTCAGCAGCTCGATCCGCTCGATGCGGTAGTGGACCGTGTTGACGTGCAGGTGCAGTGCCTCGGCGGTCCGGGCCCATGAGCAGTTGTGCGCCAGGAAGACCTCCAGTGTTTCGAGGAGCGTCGTGTGCGAGGGGGTGTCGGTCTTCAGCAGCGGGCCCAGGGTGCGGGCGCAGTACGCCGCCCGTACGTCCGCCGGGACCCCCGCGAGCAGTGACTCCAGGGTCGACAGGTCCTCCACGGCCGTGACGCCCGCGCCGCCGGGCGACCCGGTTCTGGCCGCCGCGAGCGCGTAACGCGCCTGCTCAAGCGCCGAGCCGAGCTGCGACGCCTCCACGGGCGCGCTCACCCCGGCGTGCAGCGGCACACCGGGACGGCAGTCCTCCAACAGGGGCCAGATCGCGGCCAGTTGGGTCCCGTCGGCGTCCGGTGCGTGGACGACCGCGATCGCCCCGCCGTCCGGTGCCGCCCCCACCGCGAACGGCGCCGGGGCGAAGTGGCTCAGCGCCTCCGTGAGGGCGTCGGCGGCCCCGTGCCCCTCCGTGCCGGGCGTCGACGCGGCCAGGACCCGGTACGGCCCCTCGGCCGGGAGTCCGCACGCGGCCATGGCGGCCGGATCAACCGCCTTCACCTCGTCATGAGTTGACGCGATCAATGTCATCAAGTCGTCCTGCGCCCGGCGCGCCACCGTCCTGCGGCGGTCGTGGTCGTCCCGCGACTGGGTGACGATCTCGGCTATCTCGTGCAGCACGCGCGGCGGGACGTCCGCTGCGTCCGGCAGATGCAGATGCCAGGTGTCGTACGGGCCGCTGTCGGCCCGGATCCGCAGGGTCACGCCGGAGCTGCCGCGCAGACCGAGGGCCGCGCGCCGGGCGGGCAGGGGCGGAGCCGACGGGGTGCGGGCGACCGTACGGCCGCTGCTGGTCAGCAGATAGCAGGGCGGCGCGCCGAGCGGCGAGAACGCGCGGTCCAGGAGCTCGCCGGGGTCCGCGCCGCGCTCCAGGAGCCGGCTCAGCTCCGTGCGTACGTTCTCGGGCAGTGCGTAGTGCGGCGCGGGCAGGCGGCTGAGGTCGCCCCACTGGCGCAGGTACACCGCCTCGGTGATCGCCCTGAAGCTCGTCCGCGCGGGCACCGACAGGAGCGGGACGCGGTGCTCGCGGCAGGAGTCGACGAGGTCGGCGGGGACCGTGCCATGGGTCTCCTCGCCCGCGAGCAGCGCGGTCGCGCCCGCCGTGCGCAGGGCGGAGACGAAGCGGTCGGTCCTGGCGCGGTCCTCGCCCGGACTCCACCACACCAGACCGCTCAGCACGATCTCGCCCTCCTGGAGGAAGCGCGCCGGGTCCTCCAGGTCGGTGGCGGTGACGCCGCTGATCTCGCGGCCGAGGAGCGGCTCCTCGCCCCACAGCAGGGCGAGGTCCAGGCTGTCGAGCTGGAGGAGGTGTCCGACATGCATGCTCTGGCTCCTTGCGCGGCTGCCGGGCGGACGGCCCGACTTCTCACATTCACGAGGCGAGTGCGAGTTCCGACATCGTAAATGCCAGTTGATGAAGTGAGAATGACTCCTGGTGGATCCTCCAGTTCATGATCGTGGGACTGGGAGGTTTTCCGTGTGCCGCACCAGTCGTTTCCGGCCGTACGCCCGGGCTTCACTGGCTGGAACACTGCGGCCGAACGCGGCGGCGGGCACAGGGGAGACGGTGCGGAGCCATGGATCTGAACACGGTCGTCGAAGTGTGCGACGCCCGGCGGCGCGGGCCCTGGCGGCCCGGCGACGCCTGGCTGGGGGGTGGCACCTACCTCTTCTCGGAGCCCCAGCCGCAGCTGCGCCGGCTGGTGGACCTCGGCCGGATGGGGTGGGAGCCGGTGCGCGGCCTGCCGGACGGCTCGGTCGAGATCGCCGCGACCTGCACCATCGCCGAACTCTCCTGCTTCGGGAAGCAGCTGCGCGGCCCCGCCGCCCCCCTCTTCGAGCAGTGCTGCCGCGCGTTCCTCGCCTCCTTCAAGATCTGGAACATGGCGACCGTCGGCGGCAACCTCTGCAACGGCCTGCCCGCCGGGCCGATGATCTCGCTGACCGCCGCCCTCGACGGCGTCTGTCTGCTCCAGGCCCAGGACGGCTCGCTGCGCCGCGTCAAGGTCGCCGACTTCGTCGTCGGGGCCGGACGCAAGGACCTGGCTCCGGGCGAACTGCTGCGCTCGGTCACCCTTCCGGCCCGCGCCCTGCGCTGCCGTACGGCCTTCCGGCAGGCGTCGTTGTACGGACTCGGGCGTTCCGCAGCGCTCGTCATCGGCACGCTCGACCCCGGGGACGGCTCGCTCACGGTCACGGTCACCGCCGCCACCGTGCGCCCGTTCCGGTTCTGGTTCCCGCTGCCGCCGGACGCCGCCCGGTTGCGCGGCGCCATCGAGTGGGCCGTGGGCGAGGACGACTGGTTCGACGACATCCACGGCCTCCCGGCCTGGCGCCGCCATATGGCGCTGCGCTTCGCGGAGGAGATCCGCCGCGAGCTGACCGACGGCCAGCCCGCCTGTTACCAGCCCGCCAACGGCCGAGGTGTGTGATGACGTATCAGATCGAGGTGAACGACCGGCAGTTCGACGCCGAGCCCCGCCCCGGCCAGTGCCTGCGGACGTATCTGCGCGAGCGCGGCTGGTTCGGGGTGAAGAAGGGGTGCGACGCCGGGGACTGCGGGGCCTGCACGGTGCATGTGGACGGCAAGCCGGTGCACAGCTGTCTGTACCCGGCCGTCCGAGCCGACGGCCGCTCCGTCACCACCGTCGAGGGCCTGGCCCGGGGCGGCGAACTCCATCCCGTACAGCAGAAGTTCCTCGACGCGCAGGGCTTCCAGTGCGGGTTCTGCACCGCCGGGTTCCTGATGACCACCGCCGCGCTCGACGAGGATCAGCTCACCGATCTGCCGCGCGCCTTCAAGGGAAACATCTGCCGCTGCACCGGCTACCGTGCCGTCGAGGACGCCGTACGGGGAGTGCGGCACACCGAGCGGCCGTGCGCGGGCCAGGCCGTCGGGCGCAACCTCGGGGCGCCGGCCGGGCCACAGGTCGTCACCGGTACCGCCCGCTACACGTTCGACGTCGATGTCCCCGGCCTGCTGCACATGAAGCTGCTGCGCTCGCCGCATCCGCACGCCCGGATCGTCGCGATCGACACCGCCGCCGCCCTGCGCGTCCCCGGCGTCCACCTCGTCCTCACCCACCACGACGCGCCGGAGCGGCTCTATTCGAGCGCCCGCCACGAGCACCCCACCGAGGACCCCGACGACACCCGGCTGCTCGACGACACCGTCCGCTACATCGGGCAACGGGTCGCCGCCGTCGTGGCCGACAGCGAGGCGGCGGCAGAGGAGGGCTGTCGACGTATCGACGTGACGTACGAGCAACTGCCGTTCGTCGTCGATCCCGAGGAGGCGATGCGGCCGGGGGCGCCCGTCATCCACGACAAGGGGCCCGCATCGCGCATCGCCCGGCCCGAGAACAACGTCGTCGGCGAGGTGCACGGCGAGATCGGCTCGGTCGAGGACGGCTTCGCCGAGGCCGACACCGTCTACGAGGAGACCTTCCGCACGCAGCGCGTCCAGCACGCCAGCCTCGAAACGCACGGCGCGCTGGCGTACTTCGAGCCCAAGGGGTCCGGGTCCGAGGACGGCGGCGAGGGAGGTCAGGGCGGCGAGGGAGGTCAGGGCGGCGAGGGAGGCCAGGGCGGCGAGGGAGGTCAGGGCGGCGAGGGCGAGCGGCTGACCGTGCGCTCCAGCACCCAGACCCCGTTCCTGACCCGCCGCGCCCTGTGCGCGCTCTTCGATCTGGCGCCGGACGAGGTGCGGGTGGTCGCGGGCCGGGTCGGCGGCGGATTCGGCGGCAAGCAGGAGATGCTGGTCGAGGACATCGTGGTGCTCGCCGCGCTGCGCCTTCGCCGCCCGGTGAAGCTGGAGTACACACGCGCCGAGCAGTTCTACGGGGCGACCACCCGCCATCCGTTCCTGGTCGGCGTGAAGATCGGCGCCCGCGCGGACGGCACGCTCACCGCGCTTCAGCTGTGGGTGGTGGCCAACACGGGGGCGTACGGGAACCACGGGCCCGCCGTGATGTTCCACAGCGTCGGCGAGTCGATGGCCGTCTACCGTGCCCCGCACAAGAAGGTCGACGCCTTCTCCGTCTACACCAACACCGTCCCCGCGGGCGCCTTCCGGGGCTACGGCCTCGGCCAGGTCACCTTCGCCGTGGAGTCGGCGATGGACGAGCTGGCCCGCCGCCTCGGCATCGACCCGCTGGTCCTGCGCGAGCGCAACATCATCGGCCCCGGCGAGCACATGATCAGCCCCGGCGGCGAGGAGGAGGACCTGGAGATCGCCAGCTACGGCCTCGACCAGTGCCTGGAGGTCGTACGCGAGGCCATCCGCGAGGACCGCAGCGCCGCCGACGCGCCCGAGGGCTGGCTGGTCGGCCAGGGCACCGGCATGTCCATGATCGCGACCGGCCCGCCCGGCGGCCACTTCGCCGACGCGACCGTCAAACTCCTGGAGGACGGCACGTACGACATCGCCGTCGGCACCGCCGAGTTCGGCAACGGCACGACGACCGTGCACAAGCAGATCACCGCCTCGGCGCTGGGCACGACCGTCGAGCGCATCGCGATCCGCCAGTCGGACACGGACGTCGTGCGCCACGACACCGGAGCCTTCGGCTCCGCGGGCACGGTCGTCGCGGGCAAGGCCGTCATGCGCGCCGCCGACTCCCTTGCCGATCAGGTGCTTTCATACGCCGCCGAGCACACCGGCGTACCCGTCGAGGCATGCCGGCTGACCGAGGACGCGGTCGAGTGCGCCGGGCGTACGGTCGCGCTCAAGGAGCTGTACGAGGCGGCCCGCGCGGCCGGACGCGAGCTCAGCGCCGACGGCCACTGGGGCGGCTCGCCCCGCTCGGTCGCCTTCAACGCCCAGTGGTTCCGCCTCGCCGTCGACCCCGGCACCGGCGAGATACGCATCCTGCGCAGCGTGCACGCCGCCGACGCGGGCCGGGTGATGAACCCGATGCAGTGCAGGGGCCAGGTCGAGGGCGGAGTGGCCCAGGCGCTCGGCGCGACCCTCTTCGAGAACGTACGCGTCGACGAGCGCGGCGAGGTCACCACGGCCGCCTTCCGCCGCTACCGGCTGCCGCAGTACGCGGACGTGCCGCGCACCGAGGTCCACTTCATGGAGACCGCCGACGCGATCGGACCGCTCGGCGCCAAGTCGATGAGCGAGAGCCCGTTCAACCCGGTCGCCCCCGCCTTCGCCAACGCGCTGCGCGACGCGACCGGCATCCGCTTCACCGAACTGCCCGTGACCCGGGACCGTGTATGGCTCGCCCCGGATGGGCATGTGCAGGACCATGACGGGTAGTGGATTCACATCAGCGAGGCAGATACGGGATCTCGGCTCGCAGTCGAGTCTCCTGCCGGAGTCGTCGGCGAGGTCCGTGCCGAGGACCTTCGCGCTGTGCGGGGACGTGGCCCGCCCCGCCGCGCTCACCGTCGCGGATCTGCGCGGCGGCTGGGCGGCGCACCGGGCCGACGTCGTCTTCGACTGCGCGACCAGCGGCCCGCAGCGCCATTCGTTCGAGGGGCCGCTGCTGCGCGAGGTGGTGGGCGACGCCGGGCCGGGGTTCGACATCCGGCGCCGCAAGGACCGCGCGCGCTTCCTGCTGACGGTCGACGGCGGCGACGGCCATCACACCGTCCTGGCCTGGGCGGAGATCGACGCCGACTTCGGCGACCGGCCGGTCCTGCTGGCCACGCGCATGGACGGGCGCGAACTGGACGCCGAGGGAAGCCAGTTGGTGGTGCCGTCGGACCGGTGCGGGGCGCGCTATGTCAGCGCGATCACCCGCATCTGGCTCGGCCCGTTCCCGGCTGCTGCTGTGGAGGGCGGGTCAGTGGCGGGCGCAGAGCGGAGGGCGGCGGGTCAGTAGACGTCCCGTACGTAGCGCTTCTCGGCCCTCAGCTGCTTCACGTACGCCGTCGCCGACTCCTCGTCGAGCCCGCCGTGCGCTGTCGCTACGTCGCGCAGCGCCCTGTCGACGTCCTTGGCCATCCGGGAGGCGTCGCCGCACACGTAGAAGTGCGCGCCGTCCTGGAGCCAGGACCAGAGCATCGGGCCGTGCTCGCGCATACGGTCCTGGACGTACACCTTGGCCCGCTGGTCACGCGAGAACGCGGTGTCCAGCCGGGTGAGCGTGCCCTCGGCGCTGAGCTTGGCGAGCTCGTCCTCGTAGTAGAAGTCGCTCGCGCGGTGCTGCTCCCCGAAGAACAGCCAGTTCGGGGCGGTGTGGCCGAGCGCCCGGCGCTCGTAGAGGAAGCCCCGGAACGGGGCGACGCCGGTGCCCGGGCCGACCATCACCATCGGCGTCGCGGGGTCCGAGGGCGGCCGGAAGTGCCGGGTGCGCTGCACGTACACCGGCATCGGCGTGTCCGGCGGCGCGTCCGCGAGCAGGGCCGAGCACACCCCCTGGCGCGGGCGCCCGAGCCGGTTCTCGTACCGGACGACCGACACCGTCAACGACACCTCGTACGGGTCGGCCAGCGGGCTGGACGATATCGAATACAGCCTGGGGCGCAGGCGTTTGAGCACACCCGCCCACTCCTGCGCACTCGCCCGCACCCCGTACTCGGCGATCGCGTCGATGGCCTGCCGCCCCCACGACCAGCGCGTCAGCTGCCACTTGTTGTCGGGCCGCAGCAACTGCCGCAGGTCACGGTCGTGCGTGCGCTCGGCGAGGAACTTCAGCAGGTCGTGGCTGACCGTGGTGATGTCCAGATGCTCGCGCAGCGCGGTACCGAACGCGACCGGGCCGCCCTCGCCCGCCCCACCGCCCCCGCCGAGCCCACTGATCTCGACCGGCGCCCCGGCGTCGATCCCCGTCACCGCGAGCCATTCAGCCACGAGCGCGGGGGAGTTGACGGGGTGCACGCCGAGCGCGTCCCCGGCGGCGTACGTGAGCGGAGTGTCGCTCTCACGGGTGTCGAACGTGAACCGACGCACCTCCTTGCCCGCGCCCGGCAGACTCAGCAGCGAGTTCCCGGTGAGCTTGGCACTGACGGCGGCGGCCCGCGAACTCGACAGGGAGAGCGAGGCCCCGGCCGGACGCGCGACGGACGCCGCATGCGGCCCAGCATCGGCGCCCGCCGTGCCCGCCGTGCCGGCCGTGCCCGTCATCCCGGGCGCGCCGGACGAGTTGGACGGGCTGGACGCGCCAGGCATCCCCGGTGCCCCCGGTGCGCCGGGCGTCCCGGACCCGGGCGCGGAGCCGGACCCGGGCGCGGGTGCGTCGAGCACCGTCAGCACCTCGTCCAGCCACCCCCGCGCCCGCTCCTCGAAGTCCGGTTCGCAGTCCGTGCGCGCGAGCAGCCGCACCGCGCCCAACTCGTCCAGCCGCCGGTCGAGCCGCCGCCCGTGCCCGCAGAACTCGTCGTACGACGAGTCGCCGAAGGCCAGCACGGCATAGCGCCGCCCGTCCAGGCGCGGGGCGCCCGCCCCGGCCAGGGCCTCCCAGAACCCGGTGCCGTTGTCGGGCGCGTCGCCGTCACCGGTGGTGCTGGTGACCAGCAGCAGATCGGCGTCCGGGGACAGCGCGCCCGGGGCGGTGTCGTCCATGGCGAGCAGCGCGGTCCGGTGCCCGGCGGCGGTGAGCCGTTCGGCGGTGACGGCCGCGACCTGCTCGGCGTTGCCGGTCTGCGAGGCCCACAGGACGACCACGTCACGGCCCGAGGGCTCGGCGGGCACCTCCTGCGGCTCCACGGCGGTTCGTGAAGCCCGCGAGTACATCCCGGCCAGCACGCCGTTCACCCACAGCGCGTGCTCCTCGGAGAACGGCGCTCCCGGTGGCAGTACGGGAACCCCGGGCGCCCCCGATTCCAGCCCGGCGAGAAATCCGGCCAGGTATCGGCGTTCGTGCTCGGCGAGGACCGGCGGTTGGACGTCGAGCCCGAACACGGCAGCGGGGCTGCCTGCTCCGCTCGGCGGATTCGTGTCAATTGCCTCCAATGTGTGGGGAGTCGGGTGTGCCGACGCACCTGTCGTGTCCGCACTCGTGCCCATGCCCGCACTCGTGCCTGTGCCTGCGTCTGTGCCTGCGCCCGCACCGGTGGCCGCACCGATGTTCGCGCCGGCGGCCGTGCCGGTGTTCGCACCTGCGCCCGCACCCGTCGCCGTCGCCACGGGTCCCGTCGGCGTCGCCACCTTGACCAGCGACACGGCGCACATCTTGAACCCGGGCTGGAGCGAGACCGGGTCGACCGCGTCACTGGTCACCGCGTTGACGCTCAGATACTCACCGAACAGGTCGCTCCAGTGGAACGGCGCGAAGCAGCACCCCGGCCGCACCCGGTCGGTCAGCACCGCGGGCAGCACGGCCCGCCCGCGCCGCGAGGCGACCTCCACCGAGTCTCCGTCGGCGATGCCCAGCGCCTCGGCATCCTGCGGATGCATCTCGACGAACGGCGCCGGGTTGAGCCTGTTGAGCTTGTTCACCTTTCCGGTCTTGGTGAGCGTGTGCCACTGGTGCGGCAGGCGCCCGGTGTTGAGTACGAACGGAAAGGCGTCGTCCGGCATTTCGGCGGCCGGGACGTGCGGCCGTGCGTGGAACACCGCCCGCCCGCTCGCGGTCGGAAACTCCGGGCCGCCGCCCTTCCCGTCCACATAACGGATGGGATTGCGGTCCGGTTCCCCGGCGTTCGCGGCAGGCCATTGGACGGGTGTGGACCGCAGCCGCTCGTAGCTGATCCCGCGCAGGTCGTAGCCGGTCACGGGGTTGTGGGCGCGCTTGATCTCCTCGAAGATCTCCTCGGCGTCGGCGTAGGCGAACGCCTCCTCGTACCCCATCGCGCGGGCCACCCGGGCGATGATCTGCCAGTCCGGCAGCGCCTCGCCGGGCGGGTCGACGGCGCGGCGGGCCAGCGTCAGGTTGCGCTCACTGTTGACCAGCACGCCCTCGGCCTCGGTCCACAGCGCGGCGGGCAGCACCACATCGGCGTACGCGGTGGTCTCGGTCTCGGCGAACGCGTCCTGGGCGACGACGAATTCGGCCGCCTCCAGGCCCTCGATGACGGTACGGCGGTTGGCGACCGAGGCGACCGGGTTGGTGCAGATGATCCAGCACGCCTTGATGTCCCCCTCGGCCATCCGCCGGAACATCTCGATCGTGCCGAGCCCCGCCCCGTCGGTGCGCAGGGTGCCCGCGGGCAGCTCCCACAGCTCCTCGGTGAACGCCCGGTCCGCGTCCACGAGGACCGAGCGCTGTCCGGGCAGCCCGGGGCCCATGTAGCCCATCTCGCGGCCGCCCATCGCGTTCGGCTGGCCGGTGAGCGAGAACGGCCCGCTGCCCGGGCGGCAGATCGCCCCGGTCGCCAGATGCAGATTGACCAGCGCGTTGGTGTTCCAGGTGCCGTGCGTGGACTGGTTGAGCCCCATCGTCCAGCAGCTCATCCACTCCCCGGCCGCCCCGATCCAGCGCGCCGCCGTACGGATGTCTTCCTCGGGGATCCCGGTGATCTCGCTGACCGCGCCGGGGGCGTAGTCGGCCAGGAACCCCTCCATCGCCTCCCAGCCCTCGGTGTGCTCGGCGATGAAGGAGGGGTCGGTGTCCCCGTTCTCGTGGAGGAGGTGCAGCAGCCCGTTGAGCAGCGCGAGGTCGGCTCCTGGCTCGATCTGGAGGAACAGGTCGGCCTTGGCGGCGGTCGCGGTCCGCCGGGGGTCGACGACGATCAGCTTCGCCCCCGCCTTGACCCGTTCCATCATCCGCAGGAAGAGGATCGGGTGGCAGTCGGCCATGTTGGAGCCGATGACCAGGAAGACGTCCGCCCTGTCGAAGTCCTCGTACGAGCCGGGCGGGCCGTCCGCGCCGAGCGACAGCTTGTAGCCGCTGCCCGCGCTGGCCATGCACAGCCGGGAGTTGGACTCGATCTGGTTGGTCCCGATGAATCCCTTGGCCAGCTTGTTCGCCAGGTACTGCGCCTCCAGGCTGAGCTGGCCGGAGACGTACAGCGCGACGGCGTCCGGCCCGTGCGCGTCGACGATGGCCCGCAGCCGGTGCGCCGTGGCGGTGATCGCCCCGTCCACCGGGGCGGGAACGGGCCCGTCCCCGCGCTCGCCGCGCACGAGCGCGGTGGTGAGCCGCCCGGGCGCGGCCAGCATGTCGGCGGTGGTCGCGCCCTTGGTGCACAGTCGGCCGGAATTGGCGGGGTGGTTCTTGTCGCCGGACGCCTTGAGCACGGTGCGCCGTCCGTCGGGGCCCGCACCGATGTCGAGGACCAGCCCGCAGCCCACACCGCAGTACGAGCAGACCGTGCGGACCTGCTCGGTGCCGGTCCGCGAGTCCTGTGCGGTCAACGGGTGTCCCCTCTCGTCCCGGCCGGATCCTTGTGTTCCGACCGTACGAAATGCCCGTTACGTCGATGTCACGCGCGCAGATCGTGCGTGGTTACACCGGCCACACTAACCGCGACCCGAGGGTGTGAGCATGAGTGTTCGACTGCGGCAACGCGCGCGAGGACGGGCCGTCGGAGAGACGACAAAGGGGGGCCGAAATCGGCCGCGGGCGGCCCGTTTTATTACCCGAGCGGGTGGTCCGACCCACTCTGTAGGGTGGCTCACGCAGCTGGTTCGCCCCTGTCCGCCAGGCAGGCGCGTCGCAAGAGGGAACCCGGTGGGAATCCGGGACTGCCCCGCAGCGGTGAGCGGGAACGACCGCCGTCATACGCACTGGGCCCGACCGGGTCCGGGAAGCGACGGCCACTAGGAGTCCGCCGGGAGACCGGCGTGCGCGCCCGCGAGTCCGAAGACCTGCCCGCTGCCCGCGCGCGGACCTGCGCGCGGAGATCCCGGTGACCTCGTGGGCGGGTCGGCGTGCACGGCGGGCGTATCGGCGCGGCACTTCGCGCGCGTGGCGCCTTGTCCGTCATCCCTTCGCGTCCGCGACCCGTGCCGGGGTCGTTCCGGGACATTCTCGCGAAGGAGAGATCCGTGACCACCGAGTCCGCAGCCGCGGCGGCACGCGCCACCGTGTACGGCTACCCGCGCCAGGGCCACCACCGGGAACTGAAGAAGGCCGTCGAGGGCTACTGGAAGGGCCGCGTCAGCGCCGAGGAGCTGGGCGGCACGGCTCGCGAGCTGCGCCGCGCCACCTGGCTCCAGCTCGCCGACAGCGGCATCCACGAGGTCCCCAGCGGAGACTTCTCGTACTACGACCATGTCCTCGACACCAGCGTGATGGTCGGCGCGATCCCCGCCCGCCACCGCGCCGCCGTCGAGGCCGACGCGCTGGCCGGCTACTTCGCCATGGCGCGCGGCACCCAGGACGTGGCACCGCTGGAGATGACCAAGTGGTTCGACACGAACTACCACTACCTGGTGCCCGAACTCGGCCCCGACACCGTCTTCGGCGCCGACTCCGCCAAGCAGGTCGCCGAGCTCACCGAGGCGCTCGTACTGGGCCTCGCCGCCCGGCCCGTCCTCGTCGGGCCGGTCACCTACCTCCTGCTCGCCAAGCCCGCCCCCTCGGTCGCCGCGGACTTCGAGCCGCTGACCCTGCTGGAGCGGCTGGTGCCCGTCTACGCCGAAGTGCTCGCCGATCTGCGGGCGGCGGGCGCCGAGTGGGTCCAGCTCGACGAGCCCGCCCTCGTCCAGGACCGCACACCCGCCGAACTGGCAGCCGCCACGCGCGCGTACGAGGTGCTCGGGAGCCTCACCGACCGCCCCAAGCTCCTCGTCGCGTCCTACTTCGACCGGCTCGGCGACGCCCTGCCCGTCCTCGCCAAGGCGCCCGTGGACGGCCTCGGCCTGGACTTCACGGGAGCGGCCGCCGCCAACCTCGACAGCCTCGCGGCCGTGGGCGGTCTGCCGGGCAAGCGCCTGGTCGCGGGCGTGGTGAACGGCCGCAACATCTGGATCAACGACTACGAGAAGTCGCTGGCCACCCTCGGCACACTCCTGGGCCTTGCCGACCGCGTCGACGTCGCGGCCTCCTGCTCGCTGCTGCACGTCCCGCTCGACGCGACGGCGGAACGCGACATCGACCCGCAGATCGCCCGCTGGCTGGCGTTCGCCCGCCAGAAGACGGCCGAGATCGCCACGCTCGCCCGGGGGCTCGCCCACGGCCCCCACACCATCGCCGCCGAACTCGCCGCCAACCGGGCCGACCTGGCCTCGCGCGCCGGTTCCGCCCTCACCCGCGACCCGGCGGTACGCGTGCGTAGCGCCGCTGTGACCGAGGCGGACGCCCGCCGCTCCCAGCCGTACGGGCAGCGGACCTCGGCCCAGCGCGCCCGTCTCGGCCTGCCCGTGCTGCCCACGACCACCATCGGCTCGTTCCCGCAGACGGCCGAGGTCCGCACCGCGCGCGCCGATCTGCGGGCCGGACGCATCGACTCCGAGGGCTACGAGGAGCGGATCAGGGCCGAGATCCGCGAGGTCGTCGCCTTCCAGGAGAAGGCGGGCCTGGACGTCCTGGTCCACGGCGAGGCCGAACGCAACGACATGGTGCAGTACTTCGCCGAGCAGCTGACCGGCTACCTCGCCACCCAGCACGGCTGGGTCCAGTCGTACGGCACGCGCTATGTGCGCCCGCCGGTCCTGGCCGGCGACATCTCCCGGCCGCATCCGATGACCGTGCGCTGGACCGGGTACGCCCAGTCGCTCACCAGTCGGCCGGTCAAGGGCATGCTGACCGGGCCGGTCACCATGCTGGCCTGGTCGTTCGTCCGCGACGACCAGCCGCTCGCCGACACCGCCCGCCAAGTCGCGCTCGCCCTGCGCGACGAGGTGAACGACCTTGAGCGCTCGGGGACTTCGGTCATCCAGGTCGACGAGCCCGCCCTGCGCGAGACACTGCCCCTGCGCGCCGCCGACCACGCGGCCTACCTCGCGTGGGCGACCGAATCGTTCCGCCTGACCACCGCGGGCGTACGTCCGGAGACCCAGATCCACACGCACATGTGCTACGCCGAGTTCGGCGACATCCTGCGCGCCATCGACGACCTCGACGCGGATGTCATCAGCCTGGAGGCGGCGCGCTCCCATATGCGCGTGGCCGACGAGCTCGCTGCCGCCGGCTACCCGCGCGAGGTGGGCCCCGGTGTCTACGACATCCACTCGCCGCGCGTACCGAGCGCCGAGGAGGCGGCCGCCCTGCTGCGCAGGGGACTTGAGGCCGTCCCGGCCGACCGGCTCTGGGTCAACCCGGACTGCGGGCTCAAGACCCGTGGCTGGGCCGAGACCCGGCGGTCCCTGGAGAACCTGGTCGCGGCGGCCCGCACCGTGAGGGCGGAGACAGCGGGCAGGTGAACCGGCCGGTGACGGCGGGGACGGCAGGGCGGTGAAACGGCCGGGGAGGACGGAGATGGCAGGGCGGTGAAACGGCCGGGGAGGGCCTTCACGCGCGCGTGAAGGCCCTCCCCGGTACTGCGTGCGTCCCGCTACACGTCGGTCATCTGCGGCATGTCGCCCTGCGTCGTCGACATGTCGATCACCGAGAAGGCCGCGCCCTGGGAGTCGGTGAGCGCCGCGAACCGGCCGAACGGCGTGTCCATCGGCCCGAACCGCAGGATGCCGCCCTGCTTCGTCGCCTTTTCTACGGCCGTGTCGCAGTTGTCGACGGCGAAGTACACATTGACGTACGGCGGAACCTCGGGCGGGAAGTCGTCGGTCATCTTCATCCGCCCCATGACCATGTCGCCGCCCACACTGAAGACCCGGAAGTCAGCCGCGTCGTCCTGCATCTGCTTGGCGCTGTACGGGAAGACGGAGGGCAGGAAGCTGTCCAGCTTCGCCGGATCACGGGTGAAGAACTCCGCCCAGCAGTACGCGCCGGGCACCCCCTTGGCCTCGAAGCCCTCGTGGCTGCCCGCCTGCCAGACGCCGAAGACCGCGCCGCTGGGCTCGCGTGCGATGGCCATCGAGCCGAAGTCGCCGACCTGCATCGGCTGCATCAGGACCTCGCCGCCGTTGTCCGTGATCTTCTTCGCGGTCGCGGCGACATCGGGCGACGCGAGGTACAGGCACCACGCCGACTGCCCCTCCTGCCCGGGCATCGGCGGCACGATGGCGGCCACCGCCTTGCCGTTCGCGTACGCCTGTGTGTAGTTGCCGTACTCGGAGTTGGCCTCGCCGAACGTCCAGCCCAGCACGTCGCTGTAGAAGCTCTTCGCCTTCTCGACATCGCTGAACATCGCATCGGCCCAACACGGAGTGCCCTCGGGTTCTGCGGCCATGACAGTGCTCTCTCCTGTGTGACAGTCGGTCCGGCCTGCCACGCTAGCCAGCAGTGCCGCGGCCCGCGCGTCGAGCGCTTCCACCCGCCGGGGCGCGGACGCCCGGAGCGCGCGGACAGGGGTGACGCGCCGCCTGGCCGGGCAGGTACCCGGGTACGGATCCTGGCGGGGCGGGACGACTCGGGCGTACGGCGTGACCTGGCGCCGACGCGCAGCACACGTACAGGAGCGGGTGACCTCATGGAAAAGCCGGTCTGGCAGTTCTCGGACGACCGTGGACAGCGGGCGACGGCGGGGCGGACGCCCGCCCGGGTGACCGCCTACATCCAGGCCGCGGCCACGCTGTGGGACAACGGGGTGGGCGTACAAGCGGCCTTCGGCTCCTTCCACGACGGCGCCGAGCCCGACCGGGCCAAGGCGGGCGGGCTGCCCCTGGACAGCATCCGCTACCTGGGCGCGGGCCACGCCCTGGACCTGGACACCCTGCTCCAGGGCAGGCCCGACCTCGTGGTCGCCGTCAGCTACGGCGGCGGCCAGGTCTACGGGCTCGCCCCTGAGACCGCCAAGCACCTTGAGGAGCACGTTCCGGTCGTCGTGATCGACGTCGGGCACTCGCGCGACCTGGCCGGGATCAGGGACCGCTTCACCGAACTGGCCCGCTCGCTCGGCGGCGACCACCACGAAGAGGGCGCCCGTCTCCTGGACGCGGCGCGACGGCGGCTGCGCACGGTGACGGCCGCTACGCGCGCGTCCGCGTCGGCGGACACGACCGGGCGGCCCCGGGTGCTCGCCCTGTCGCCTGCCGGAACCGACCAGGTCCATGTGGCCCGCCCGGGCGCCTGGCCCGAACTGCGCGCACTGGCGGAACACGGCGTCCATCTCGTCGAGCCACCCGCCGGCACCGGGGCGAGCTGGGCCACCCTCACCTGGGCCGAGGCAGCGGCACTGCCCGCCGAAATCATCCTTTCGGACATACGGGTGAACGCCACTCCGATCGAGGAGCTGCGCGCCGATGCGCACTGGCGGTCGATCGAGGACCGGTCGCAGGTGCTGCCGTGGAACCCCGAGACACCGTGCAGCGCCCGTGCCCACGCCCGCTTCTTCGTCCTGGTCGCGGACGCGGTGGCGGCCACCGTCGTACGCTAGTACGCCTCGGTCCGGACAACTTCACAGCTCAGAGCCGTGTCGGAGTTGGGCTGAACGGGTGAGCGGCGTCATCATGGCCGGATGCAGATACAGCACATGGGCGAGGTGGTCCGGTGAGCAGGTACGACGTCACCGATGAACAGTGGGAGGGGCTCGCCCAGGTCGTTCCGCTGCGCAGCCGCAACGAGTGGCCGTCGCGGGTCGACCACCGAACCATCCCCAACGAGTACGCGGCCGTCGAGCAGCGGCGCTTCGTCGTCCTGCGCGTACAGGTCTTCGCGGACGCGCGCGAGGTCGCCGAGTACATGATGGCGCAGACCCCGGTCCTGCTCGATCTGACCGGCGCCGACACCGAAGTGGCCAAGCGGATCCTCGACTTCAGCAGCGGAGTCGTCTTCGGCATAGGCAGCGGAATGCACCGGGTCGACCGCAACGTCTTCCTGCTGGCCCCGGTCGGCACGGAGGTGGAGGGCATCGCGGAGGCCGTCGTCCCTCATTCGTAGGAAGATGATCGCGGCGTAACGGTTCGTCGTTTTTTGTGCTCGTACGGTTCCGTTCCATGAACGGAACCTGCGACCGGCCCACCGTCACCGAACTGCGGCTCTCCGCCTTCAAGTCGCACCGGGGCGCGTCCTTCCCGCTCGGCCCGCTGACCTTCCTGGCGGGACCGAGCGGCAGCGGCAAGTCCAGCGTCCTCCAGGCGTACGAGGCGCTGGCCCGGCTCGGCTCCGGCTCCTCACTGGCCTCGGTCTTCAGCGATCCCGAGGGATGCGTGCCCGAGCGCGCCGAGGCCGACGCCCAGGGCCGGCGCGGGTTCCGTATCGGCTGCACCGTCGACGGCCCCGCCGGTCCCGTCCGGCTCGACCTCGCCGTTCAGGCCGAGCCGGAACTCCGCGTCGTCGGCGAACGTTTGACCAGTGACGGACGGACCCTCCTGTCCACGGCCCTGCGCGACCCCGGGCGCTCGACCGTACAGGCCGCCTGGCACACCGCGGGCGCGGTGCCCGTCACCCGCGCCCCGCTCCCCGACGACCGGCTCGGTACAGCCCTGCTGCCGCTGCGGGTCGCCGGAAAGACCGAAGGGCAGCGGCGGGTGCTCGCCGCCGCCGAGCAGGTCGTGGTGGCGCTGCGCTCGGTGTTCGCCTGCGACCCCCAGCCGCAGCGGATGCGCGAACCCGTGGTGCCGGGCCAGGGGCGGCTGCGGCGCGGCTGCGACAACCTCGCCGAAGTCCTGATGCGCACCGCCGACGAGTGCGCCATCCGCCACGCCCGCCTGGTCACGGCGGCCCGCGCGGGCTGCGCCGGCCCCGTCACCGCCCTCGTCGGCCACGCGCTCGCCGACGGCACGTTACGAGCCGAGGTGGGCCGGGGCGAGCGGACACCGACCCCCGTCGACCGCCTCGGCGAGGGCGAACTGCGCTACCTCGCGCTCGCCCTGGTGCTGCTCACCGGCCCCGGCGTCCTCGCCATGGACACCGTCGCCGAGGTCCCGTCCGCCATGCAGACCCTCACCGTGCTCGCCGACGGCTTCGACCGCGGCCTCGACCGGCGCCAGGCCGGTGAACTCGTGGCGCTGGCCGTCGAGATGTGCCGACGCGGCCACATCCGCCTCCTCGGGGCCGTGGCGGACGCCGGATGTGCGCGTGGGGTGGCCGGGGTGTCAGTGGTAGACCTGGAGCCGTGACCCCACCGGACGTAGCGGGACTGCAGCGCAGGCTGGCCGACTTCGCGGCCGCGCGCCACTGGCAGCCCTACCACACCCCCAAGAACCTCGTCTCCGCCCTCAGCGTCGAGGCCTCCGAACTCCTGGAGATCTTCCAGTGGCTGACTCCTGATCAGTCGGACCACGTCATGGAGGACCCGGACACGGCCCACCGCGTGCGGGACGAGGTCGCCGATGTCCTCGCCTATCTCCTCCAGTTCTGCGAAGTCCTCGGCATCGACCCGCTCGCCGCGCTCTCCGCCAAGATCGACCGCAATGAGCTCCGCTTCCCCCTCCCCACCGCCCCGCCCCTCGCGCACCCGACCAGCACAACTCCTGTACAGAATCCCGAAGAAAGCCCAAACGGTCACTCTTCGGAGTGAGCGAGTTATTCAAAACCCCCTGCCTGTCCACAGATTTCCCAATTACCCTGGCTTTCCGGGCCGCAAAAGCTCACTCTAGGTAGTGAACGGGGAAGCGGATCGTCGTATGAACGGGGGCGGCTCATGGACGCGGTACGGCTCATCGGGGTCAGCAGGTCAGCGCTCGCGCAAAGCACCGCGGTGCTCGAAATCGTCGCCGAGGCCTGGCAGGCGCAAGCCCTCGCCCAGGCCATCGGCAGCCATCTGGCGGCCACCGGCCCGCCGGAGCTCAGGGGCGAGGCCCTCGGCCTCAGCGAGACCGGCGGACGCGGCTGCGGAGCGCTCGACCACCCAGCGCTGCGCATCGGCGGCATCCGCGCGGCCCAGCTCTCCGAAGTCAGTGATGCCAGACAGGCCCTGACCGGGCTCGGCGGACTGCTCGGAGACGTCGGGATGGCCCTGGTCGGCGTGGCCTGCGCCACCGACGAGGAAGGGCTCTACTGGCAGTGCATCGAAGCCATAGACGCCGCCGACGAGTCGAGCGACCGGGTCCGCGGAATGCTCCGCCGGCTCACCGTACGGGAGCAGGAGAGACGGCCCGGTGTCCTGCGCGACTCGACGGCGAGGCCGTCATGAACGGATGGGGCGCGAACAAGAGACGAGAACGGAATACGGGGCGGGATGTGCCCCGGGATGCGGGCGCGGCAGACTCAGCTGCCCGAGGCGCGGCCCCCGCTGAGTGCCTCGCCGTCCCCGCCCGGCGGCGTCCGGTCGGCGGAGGACTGCAGATCCGCGTCCAGCTGCGAGAGATCGGCGGTCAGCGCCGCCATCAGTTCCTCCATCTGCTGCAGCAGCCCCTTCGGCGCACCTTGCTGCTCGGGAACGGACTGCGCGGCCGGCTGTTGCGGCGCGGCCTGTTCGGGCACGGCTTCCTGGGACATGGCGGCCTCCTCGGCCCAAGCCCTCCCGCGCTGCTGCGGGACGGCGGATCGGCAGACGCACCGGCAACGGCCGCCGGCACGCGGGCCGGGCGGTCCGGCTCCGCCACAGCAAACGACCACTCAGCGCGACAGTCACTGGTCAGGACGTGTGCCGCCCGCCAGGTTGACGCATATTCACCCGACCGGGCAGCCATACGGCACGCTGCAAGGGCAGGGTTGACGGCAGTTCGAAGGTGCAGGATGGATCCATGGATCTTCGCATCTTCACGGAGCCCCAGCAGGGGGCCGACTACGACACCCTCCTCAGCGTCGCCCGAGCCACCGAAGATCTCGGCTTCGACGCCTTCTTCCGCTCCGACCACTACTTGCGGATGGGCTCGTCCGACGGCCTCCCGGGCCCCACCGACGCCTGGATCACCCTGGCCGGCCTCGCCCGCGAGACCCGGCGCATCCGCCTCGGCACCCTGATGACCGCCGGCACCTTCCGGCTCCCCGGCGTGCTGGCCATCCAGGTCGCCCAGGTCGACCAGATGTCCGGCGGCCGCATCGAACTCGGCCTGGGAGCAGGCTGGTTCGAGCAGGAGCACAAGGCGTACGGGATCCCCTTCCCCAAGGAGAAGTCCGCCCGCCTTGAGGAACAGCTGGAGATCATCACCGGACTCTGGGCGACCGAGACCGGCAAGACCTACAGCCACGAAGGTACGTACTACCAGCTCACGGACTCGCCCGCGCTCCCCAAGCCCGTCCAGGCCAAGGTGCCGGTCCTCATCGGCGGCCACGGCGCGACCCGCACCCCGCGGCTGGCCGCACGGTACGCGGACGAGTACAACATCCCGTTCGCCTCACTCGCCGACAGCGAGCGCCAGTTCGGGCGGGTGCGCGCTGCGGCCGAGAGCGTCGGACGCAGTCCGGACGACCTCGTGTACTCCAACGCGTTGGTCGTCTGCGTGGGGAAGAACGACGCGGAGGTCGCGCGCCGCGCGGCCGCCATCGGAAGGGAAGTGGAAGAACTCAAGGCGAACGGACTGGCAGGCTCGCCCGCCGAAGTGGTGGAGAAGATCGGTACGTACGAGGCGGTCGGCTCGTCCCGGATCTACCTCCAGGTCCTCGACCTGAAGGACCTCGATCACCTGGAACTGATCGCCTCACAGGTCCAGTCCCAGCTGAACCGGCCGTGACCGTGCGTCCCGCCCGTCCGCTCGCGGCCGCGCTCGCCGAACGGACCGTGGTCCTGGACGGCGGTCTCTCCAACCAACTGGAGGCCCAGGGCTGTGACTTGTCTGATCCTCTGTGGTCGGCCCGGCTGCTCGCCGACGACCCGAGCGAGATCGAGGCCGCGCACCGGGCGTACGTACGGGCGGGCGCACAGGTACTGATCACCTCCAGCTACCAGGCCACCTACGAGGGCTTCGCCCACCGAGGCGTGTCCCACGAGGAGGCGACGACACTCCTTGCCCGGAGTGTGGAGCTGGCGAGAAGGGCGGGGGCAGGGGCAGGGGCAGGGGTGGAGGGGGTGGGGGGAGGGGAGGGGGAGCCCCCCGAACGCGAAGTCTGGGTCGCCGCCTCCATCGGCCCCTACGGCGCCATGCTGGCCGACGGCAGCGAGTACCGGGGCCGGTACGGGCTGACGGTGCGGGAGCTGGAGCGTTTCCACCGCCCCCGCGTGGAGGCGCTGGCCGAGGCCAGGCCGGATGTGCTCGCCCTGGAGACGGTGCCCGACGCCGATGAGGCCGAGGCGTTGCTGCGGGCGGTCGAGGGATGCGGGGTGCCGGTGTGGCTCTCGTACGGCGTCGAGGGGTTGCGCACCCGGGCGGGCCAGGCGCTGGACCGGGCGTTCGAGCTGGCGGCGGCGCTCGACCAGGTGATCGCGGTCGGCGTGAACTGCTGCACTCCCGCCGACGCGGACCGGGCGGTGGAGTTGGCGGCCTCGGTGACCGGGAAGCCGGTCGTCGTCTATCCCAACAGCGGGGAGCGCTGGGACGCACAGGCCCATTCCTGGCGGGGCGGAAGCACCTTCGACCCGTCTCGCGTCGAGGCCTGGCGCGCCGCCGGTGCCCGTCTGGTGGGCGGCTGCTGCCGGGTGGGTCCGCAGGAGATCGCACAGCTGGCCGACTGCGTGGCGAAGGGGGTGTGAGGCCGGGGGCGGGGCGGCGTCGGCATGCGACCAAGGGGTGCCGGGATGGCCGACCTGGGTGAAAATGCCTGGTAGAAGCCGGGCGAACCAGGTGATACTCGATGCGTGTTCCTGACAATCACCACGACCGGTACCCCTGAGCGCCCTGCCACCGACCTCGGTTTCCTGCTGCACAAGCACCCCGGGAAGGCGCAGGCGTTCTCCACCTCCCATGGCATCGCGCACGTCCTCTACCCCGAGGCGAGCGCCGAGCGCTGCACGGCCGCGCTGCTCCTGGAGGTGGATCCGGTCGCGCTGGTGCGGCGGGGCAAGGGCAAGGGGCGCGGCGGCGCGCCCGATTCCGCGCTGGCTCAGTACGTCAACGACCGTCCGTACGCGGCCTCTTCGCTGATGTCCGTCGCGCTGAGCACCGTCTTCAAGAGCGCGTTGCGCGGTGTGTGCAACGCGCTGCCGGAACGGGCCGAGGCGCCGCTGCCGCTGCGGATCGAGGTGCCCGCGCTGCCCGCGCGCGGCGGCGCCGACCTCGTATGCAAGCTGTTCGAGCCGCTGGGCTGGGCCTCGGTGTCGGCGCAGCCGTTGGCGCTGGACGAGAGGTTCCCGCAGTGGGGCGAGTCGCGTTACGTACGGCTCGTACTGGAAGGGGAGCTGCGGCTCGCGGACGCGTTGCGTCAGCTGTATGTGCTGCTGCCGGTGCTCGACGACGCCAAGCACTACTGGGTCCCGCCCGACGAGGTGGACAAGCTGCTGCGCGCCGGTGACGGCTGGCTGGCCGACCACCCCGAGCAGAAGCTGATCACCAGCCGCTATCTGTCCCGGCGCTGGGGGCTCACCCGGCAGGCGATGGAGCGGCTTGAGCTGGTCCGACTCGCCGAGGCCGACGATATCGCGGTCGAGGCCATCGACAACGCCGTCGACGAGACGACCGACACCGAGGACAAGCCTGTGCCGCTCGCCGTGCGTCGCCGTGAGGCGATCATGGCGGCGCTCACGGCGGCCGGGGCGAGCCGTGTGCTCGACCTCGGCTGCGGTCAGGGTCAGTTGATACAGGAACTCCTCAAGGACGTCCGGTTCACCGAGATCGTGGGCGTGGATGTCTCGGTGCGCGCGCTCACGATCGCCGCGCGCCGGCTCAGGCTGGAGCGAATGGGCGAGCGGCAGGCCGACCGCATCACGCTGACACAGGGCTCGCTCGCGTACACGGACAAGCGGCTCAAGGGGTACGACGCGGCGGTGCTCAGCGAGGTGATCGAACACCTCGATCTGCCCCGGCTGCCCGCCCTGGAGTACGCGGTGTTCGGCGCGGCACGCCCGCGGACGGCGATCGTGACGACGCCGAACGTGGAGTACAACGTGCGCTGGGAGACCCTTCCGGCCGGGCATGTGCGCCATGGTGATCACCGGTTCGAGTGGACTCGCGCGGAGTTCCGCGACTGGGCGGGTGCGGTTGCCGAACGGCACGGATACGACGTCGAGTTCGCGCCTGTCGGGCCGGACGATCCCGAGGTGGGGCCGCCGACGCAGATGGCCGTATTCAAGGTGATCAAGAGCGACGAGCCGCCCCGCCGGGCCGCGACGCGCAACCAGGGCCCGGCGCACACGGAGAACCAGACATCCACCGACAGCGGGACACCCGCCGAGACCCTGACGCCCACCGAGGCCGAGACGACCGTGAAGGAGGCGAACGCCGCATGAGTGCCGAGTCCAGCAACAGCGCAGACAACAGCGCGGATGCCCGTACGGGTACCAGCGCACGCACCAGTACCACCGCCAGCACCAGTGCCACCACCGGTACGGAAGAGACCGCGCCCGCGAAGCGCACGCTCGCCGTCCCCGACCTGTCCCTCGTCGTGCTCATCGGTGCCACCGGATCGGGTAAGTCCACTTTCGCCCGACGGCACTTCAAGCCGACCGAGGTCCTCTCGTCCGACTTCTGCCGGGGGCTCGTGGCCGACGACGAGAACGACCAGAGCGCGAGCGGCGACGCGTTCGACGTGCTCCACTACATCGCCGGTAAGCGGCTGGCGGCCGGGCGGCTGACCGTTGTCGACGCCACGAGTGTGCAGGTGGAGAGCCGCAGACAGCTGGTCCGGCTGGCCCGGGAGCATGATGTGCTGCCGATCGCGATCGTCCTCGATCTGCCCGAGGAGGTGTGCGCCGCACGCAACGCGGCCCGTCCCGACCGAGCCGGCATGCCCCGTCAGGTCATCGCACGCCACCGCCGTGAGCTGCGGCGTTCGCTGCGCGGCCTGGAGCGCGAGGGGTTCCGCAAGGTGCACGTCCTGCGCACCGAGGCGGAGGTGGACCGCGCCGAGATCGTGATCGAGCGACGCTTCAACGACCTCGCACACCTCACCGGCCCCTTCGACATCATCGGTGACATCCACGGCTGCCGCTCCGAGCTGGACAGCCTGCTCACCAAGCTGGGTTACGTGGATGGCGTCCACCCCGAGGGCCGTACAGCGGTCTTCGTCGGCGACCTGGTCGACCGCGGCCCGGACAGCCCGGGTGTGTTGCGGCGCGTGATGAAAATGGTGGCCGACGGTAACGCTCTGTGCGTGCCCGGGAACCATGAGAACAAGCTCGGACGTTATCTGGGTGGCAAGAAGGTCCAGCGCACCCATGGACTGGCGGAAACCATCGAGCAGTTGGAGAAGGAGGACGATGGATTCAAGGAACAGGTGAAGGAGTTCATCGACGGGCTCGTCAGCCACTATGTGCTCGACGGCGGCAAGCTGGTCGTCTGTCACGCGGGTCTGCCCGAGAAGTACCACGGGCGTACGTCGGGGCGTGTCCGCTCGCACGCGCTGTACGGAGAGACGACCGGCGAGACCGACGAGTTCGGCCTGCCCGTGCGCTACCCGTGGGCCGAGGACTACCGCGGCCGCGCGGCAGTCGTCTACGGGCACACGCCGGTGCCGAACACATCGTGGATCAACAACACCATCTGCCTGGACACGGGTGCGGTGTTCGGCGGAAAGATGACGGCGCTGCGCTGGCCGGAGCGCGAGCTCGTCGACGTGCCCGCGGAGAAGGTCTGGTACGAGCCGGTCCGTCCGCTGGCCACCGAGGCGCCCGGTGGCCATGACGGCCGACCGCTCGACCTGGCCGATGTGCACGGCCGTCGCGTCGTGGAGACGCGGGAGCTGGGCAATGTGGCGGTGCGCGAGGAGAACGCGGCGGCCGCGCTCGAAGTCATGAGCCGGTTCGCGGTCGACCCCAGACTGCTCGCGTATCTGCCGCCGACGATGGCGCCGACGGCGACTTCCCGAGAGGAGGGCTACCTGGAGCATCCGGCGGAGGCGTTCGCGCAGTACCGGGCGGACGGTGTCGCGCGGGTCGTGTGCGAGGAGAAGCACATGGGCTCGCGGGCGGTGGCGCTGGTGTGCCGGGACGCGGAGGTGGCGCGCGAGCGGTTCGGAGTGGACGGGCCCACCGGGGCGCTGCACACCCGTACCGGACGCCCGTTCTTCGACGACGCGGCGGTCACCGAGGCGGTGCTGGAGCGGCTGCGGACGGCTGTGTCCGCCGCGGGGCTGTGGGACGAGCTCGGCACGGACTGGCTGCTGTTCGACGCCGAGCTGATGCCGTGGTCCCTGAAGGCCTCCGGCCTGTTGCGTTCGCAGTACGCGGCGGTGGGTGCCGCGTCCGGGGCGGTCTTCCCGGACGCGCTGCGGGCCCTGGAGGCGGCCGGGGAGCGCGGGGTCGACGTGGCCGGGCTGCTGGCGCGCCAGCGGGAACGGGCCGATGACGCGGCCGCGTTCACCGAGGCGTACCGGCGGTACTGCTGGACGACGGACGGTCTGGACGGGGTGCGGCTCGCACCGTTCCAGATCCTCGCCGCCCAGGGGCGCAGCCTGGCCGGGGTGCCCCACGACGAGCAACTGGCGTGGCTGGACCGCCTGGTCGAGCACGACCCGACCGGGCTGCTCCAGGTCACCCGGCGCCTCGTCGTGGACACCGGCGACGAGGAGTCGGTGCGGGCGGGTGTGAACTGGTGGCTGGAGCTGACCGGCGCGGGCGGCGAGGGGATGGTCGTCAAGCCGCTCCAGGCGCTCGCCCGGGACGGCAAGGGGCGTCTGGCACAGCCCGGTATCAAGGTGCGCGGCCGGGAGTACCTGCGGATCATCTACGGTCCGGAGTACGTGCGGCCCGACAACCTCGACCGGCTGCGGCACCGTTCGCTGGGCCACAAGCGCTCGCTCGCGCTGCGTGAGTACGCGCTGGGTCTGGAGGCGCTGGAGCGACTGGCGTCGGGCGAGCCGCTGTGGCGCGTCCATGAGGCGGTCTTCGCGGTCCTGGCCCTGGAGTCGGAACCGGTGGACCCCCGCCTCTGACGCGGCCGGGGGGCGGATCGGTGCGGCTCCGCCTTACGGGCCAGCGGGTCCGGCCTGCCCGGCCCCGCCGCGCCCATGGCTCGCCCGCGCGGCTTCGCCCTTCCGGCCGCGCCGGGCCGGTGTGGCCTGCCCCAGCCCGGCCTGCCCCGGCCCGGCCTGCCCCGGCACGGCATGGTCCGGTTCGGCACGGTCCGGTCCGGGCCGTCGGCCTCGGTGGGACCGCCTGCTGTCGATGCTCGTCCGGGCCCCGCTCGCCTCGGCCCCGCTCGCCTCGGCCCCGCTCGCCCCGGCGTCTGCGTTCGTCGGGTGCGGGGGCTTTGGGCGGGACAGGATGGGGGCATGGGATTCCATGTCGACTCCGAGACCGGGCGGCTGCGCCGCGTCATCCTGCACCGGCCGGATCTGGAGCTGAAGCGGCTCACGCCGAGCAACAAGGACGCTCTCCTCTTCGACGATGTGCTCTGGGTGCGCCGGGCACGTCAGGAGCACGACGGCTTCGCCGATGTGTTGCGCGACCGCGGGGTCCAGGTGCATCTCTTCGGCGATCTGCTGCGCGAGTCGCTGGCGATCCCGCAGGCGAGACGGCTCGTACTGGACCGGGTCTTCGACGAGAAGGAGTACGGCCCGCTGGCGACCGGGCATCTGCGGGCGGCCTTCGACGATCTGTCCGCCGCCGATCTCGCCGAGGCGCTGGTCGGCGGGATGACCAAGCGCGAGTTCCTGGAGCGGCACGCGGAGCCGGTCTCGGTCCGCTTCCACGCGCTGGAGCTGGACGACTTCCTGCTCGGCCCGCTGCCCAACCACCTCTTCACCCGGGACACCTCGGCCTGGATCTACGACGGCGTCTCCATCAACGCGATGCGCTGGCCCGCGCGGCAGCGCGAGACCGTGCACTTCGAGGCGATCTACCGCCACCATCCTCTCTTCACGGGTCCGGAGGCGGGCTCCTTCCACACCTGGTCGAAGGGGCAGAGCGACTATCCGTCGACGATCGAGGGCGGTGACGTCCTGGTGATCGGCAATGGCGCGGTGCTCATCGGGATGAGCGAGCGGACCACGCCGCAGGCCGTGGAGATGCTGGCGCGCGGGCTGTTCGCGGCCGGTTCGGCGCAGTGCATCGTGGCGCTCGACATGCCCAAGCGGCGGGCGTTCATGCACCTCGATACGGTGATGACGATGGTGGACGGAGAAACCTTCACTCAGTACGCCGGGCTCGGCATGCTCCGCTCGTACACGATCGAGCCGGGCGCCGGGGAGCAGGAGCTCAAGGTGACCGACCATCCGCCGGAGCACATGCACCGTGCCATCGCGGCCGCGCTGGGCCTGGACGGGATCCGGGTCTTGATGGCCACGCAGGACGTGCATTCGGCGGAGCGCGAGCAGTGGGACGACGGCTGCAATGTGCTGGCGGTCGAGCCGGGCGTGGTCGTGGCCTACGAGCGCAATGTCACCACCAACACGCATCTGCGCAAGCAGGGCATCGAGGTGATCGAGATTCCCGGCAGCGAGCTCGGGCGCGGGCGCGGCGGGCCGCGTTGTATGAGCTGCCCGGTGGAGCGCGATGCCGTATAGCCGTGAACAGCTGCGACGTATAGAGATGCGTTCAATCGTATATACTTCCAGCCTCCCCGTATCCGTCACCCAGGAGCAGCCACCATGGCGACAGATCTCGCAGGCCGCCACTTCCTCAAGGAGCTGGACTTCACCGCCGAGGAGTTCCGCGCTCTGGTGGAGCTGGCCGCCGAGCTCAAGGCCGCCAAGAAGGCGGGGACCGAGGTCCAGCGGCTGCGTGGCCGGAACATCGCGCTGATCTTCGAGAAGCCGTCGACCCGGACCAGGTGTTCCTTCGAGGTGGCGGCCGCCGACCAGGGCGCTTCCACGACGTATATCGACCCGGCGGGCTCGCACATCGGGAAGAAGGAGTCGGCGCGGGACACCGCGCGCGTGCTGGGCCGGATGTTCGATGCGATCCAGTTCCGCGGTGACGCCCAGAAGACGGCGGAAACGCTGGCCGCGCACGCGGGTGTGCCGGTCTACAACGGGCTCACCGACGCCTGGCACCCCACCCAGATGCTCGCCGACGTCCTCACCATGACCGAGCACACCGACAAGCCGCTGGAGCGGACGTCTTTCGCCTATCTGGGTGACGCCCGGTACAACATGGGCAACTCCTACCTGGTCACCGGCGCCCTGCTCGGTATGGACGTACGCATCGTGGCGCCCCGGGCGTACTGGCCGTCCGACGACGTGGTCGCCCTCGCGCACCAGGCCGCCGGGCAGAGCGGCGCGCGTCTGACGATCACCGAGGACATCGCGCGGGGCGTGGCGGGCGCGGACTTCGTCGCCACCGACGTCTGGGTGTCGATGGGCGAGCCCAAGGAGGTCTGGGCCGAGCGCATCAAGACGCTCGCGCCCTACGCCGTGACCATGGACGTCCTGCGGGCCACCGGCAACCCGGACGTCAAGTTCCTGCACTGTCTGCCCGCGTTCCACGACCTGGGCACGGCGGTCGCCCAGGAGATCCATGAGCGGTACGGACTCGCCGAGCTCGAAGTCACCGACGAGGTCTTCGAGTCGGCGCACTCGGTCGTCTTCGACGAGGCGGAGAACCGGCTGCACACCATCAAGGCGGTGATGGTCGCGACCCTCGCCGGTGCGACCCTCAGCGGCGCGGCGGCAACGGCGGGCGCGTCGGCAGGGTGAACCAGACCGCCTTGCCGTGCGCGGTGGGGCGGTGACCGCACGCCGAGCTCAGCGTGCGGATCAGCAGCAGACCCCGTCCGTGCTCCTGCCAGGGGTCGGGCTCGTCCCGCGGCCCCGGCGCGGAGAGATCGCCCGGCGGCAGCGGCGAGCGGTCGTGCACCTCGACCTGGCAGCCCGACGCCAGCAGCTCCACGACCAGCTCGATCGGCTGGTCACCGGCGGTGTGCTCGACGGCGTTGGCGACCAGTTCGGCGGTGAGCAGCTCGGCGGTGTCGCTGTCGGCCGACGCCTCGATGTCCGCGAGCGCGGTACGGATCAGGGCGCGCGCGATCGGCACGGCGGCGTTGGTGTGGGGGAGCGCGATACGCCAGGAGGTCGGGGTGCCGGCCGGTTCGCGGGCGGGGCCGGAGGGGTCGGGCAAGGCGGAGGTTTCCGTTCGGGTCGCGTGGGGTCGTCTCGGACCGGATGGGGTGATTCCCGGACGTGGATGGGGACGGGCCCGGGCTCTGGTGCTTCGTTCAACTTTACGAAGTGCGGTGCGCGGGCGAGTAGAGGCCCCCGGCAGCCGAAAAAGGGACGTGCGCCACATCGGGAGCGGGCCGTTCGCCCCTCTGTGCCGCTGTGCCGCTGTGCCGCTGTGCCTTCTGGGTCTCTACCCCTCGTATCGCGTACTCATGACGACAGTCACATAACGGTGATACCTTCGAGGGGCAGGCATCTGTCGGCTTGCTGAGGAGGCCGCACTCCATGAGCCCGTTTCCCAGCTCCGCGCCCCGCACCGAAGACTGGCGCCACCTGCGGCTGACCGTGGTGGACGGGGTCGCGACCGTCACCCTCGCCCGGCCCGAGAAGCTGAACGCGCTCACCTTCGGGGCCTATGCGGACCTGCGTGATCTGCTCGCCGAGCTCGCCCGGGAGCGCGCCGTGCGGGCCCTGGTGCTCGCCGGCGAGGGGCGCGGGTTCTGCTCCGGCGGCGACGTCGACGAGATCATCGGCGCGACCCTGGCGATGGACACCTCCCAGCTGCTCGACTTCAACCGGATGACCGGACAGGTCGTCCGGGCCCTCCGCGAATGCCCCTTCCCGGTGATCGCGGCGGTCCACGGCGTCGCGGCCGGAGCGGGCGCGGTCCTGGCGCTCGCCGCCGACTTCCGCATCGCCGATCCCTCGGCCCGGTTCTCGTTCCTGTTCACCAAGGTGGGCCTGTCCGGCGGCGACATGGGCGCCGCCTATCTGCTGCCGCGCGTCGTCGGGCTCGGGCACGCCACCCGGCTGCTGATGCTCGGCGAACCGGTCCGGGCCCCCGAGGCCGAACGGATCGGCCTGATCAGCGAGTTGACGGACGAGGGGCAGGCCGACGCGCGCGCCGCCGAGCTCGCCCGGCACCTCGCCGCCGGCCCCGCCCTCGCCTACGCGCAGACCAAGGCGCTGCTCACGGCCGAGCTCGACATGCCGCTCGCGGCCGCCGTCGAACTCGACGCCGCCACCCAGGCCCTGCTGATGAACGGCCAGGACTACGCCGAGTTCCACGCCGCCTTCACCGAGAAGCGGCCCCCCAAATGGCAGGGGCGCTGACCGTGCCGGGCCGCCGGGACGACGGCCCCGACCCCGCCGCACGAGCGCTGCGGATCGCCGTCGTCGGCGGCGGCCCCGGCGGGCTCTACGCCGCCGCCCTGCTCAAACGGCTCGACCCCGACCGCGAGATCACCCTCTGGGAGCGCAACGCCCCGCACGACACCTTCGGCTTCGGTGTCGTCCTCTCCGACGAGACCCTCGGCGGGATCGAGCACGCCGACCCCGTGGTGTACGAGGCGCTGCGCGCCGAGTTCGTACGGTGGGACGACATCGACATCGTCCACCGGGGTCGCACGCTCACCTCCGGCGGACACGGCTTCGCCGCGCTCGGACGACGCAGGCTCCTGGAGATCCTGCACAAGCGCTGCCGCACGCTCGGTGTGGAGCTCCGGTTCCGGACCGAGGCCCCGCCCGCCGCCGAACTCGCCGCCGAGTACGACCTGGTGATCGCCGCCGACGGAGTGCACAGCCTCACCCGTGAGGCGCACGCCGCGCATTTCGCGCCGCGCGTCACCGGCCACCGCTGCCGCTATATCTGGCTCGCCGCCGACTTCGCTTTCGACTCCTTCCGCTTCGAGATCGCCGAGACCGAGCACGGCGTGATGCAACTGCACGGCTACCCGTTCAGCGCCGACGCCTCCACCGTCATCGTCGAGATGCGCGAAGAGGTGTGGCGGGCCGCCGGGTTCGCCGAGCTCGACGAGCAGACCTCGGCCGACCGCTGCGCCAAGATCTTCGCGGACACCCTGGACGGCCGGTCCCTGCGCGGCAACAAATCCGCCTGGACCGCGTTCCGCACGGTCGTCAACGAGCACTGGTCGCACGCCAACACCGTCCTGCTCGGCGACGCCGCCCACACCGCGCACTTCTCCATCGGCTCCGGCACCAAGCTCGCGGTCGAGGACGCCCTGGCGCTGGCCGCCTGCGTCGAGGAGCAGCCGAGTCTGCCGGCCGCCCTAGCAGCGTACGAGAGCGAGCGCCGGCCCGTCGTCGAGTCGACCCAGCGCGCGGCCGTGGCCAGCCTGCGCTGGTTCGAGGAGCTGAGGCTCTACCTCGACCAGCCGCCACGGCAGTTCGCGTTCAACCTGCTCACCCGCAGCCGCCGGGTCACGCACGACAATCTGCGGCTGCGTGATCCCGCGTTCACCGGCACGGTGGAGCGCGCCTTCGACTGCCCGCCCGACACGCCTCCGATGTTCACCCCCTTCCGGCTGCGCGGACTTGAGCTGCGCAACCGTGTCGTCGTCTCCGCCATGGACATGTACTCCGCCGTGGACGGCGTCCCCGGTGACTTCCATCTCGTCCACCTCGGCGCCCGGGCCCTGGGAGGCGCGGGCCTGGTGATGACCGAGATGGTGTGCGTGAGCGCGCCGGGCCGGATCACTCCGGGCTGCACCGGCCTCTACACCCCCGAGCAGGCCAAGGCCTGGCGCCGGGTCACCGACTTCGTCCACCGACAGGCCCCGGGGACGGCCATCGGTGTCCAGCTCGGCCACTCCGGGCGCAAGGGCTCGACCAAGCTGATGTGGGAGGGCATCGACGAGCCGCTGGACGACGGCAACTGGTCCGTTGTCGCCGCCTCGCCGATCCCGTACCGACCGGGTGTCAACCAGGTCCCGCACGCGCTCGACCGCGCGGGGCTGACCGACATCCGCGAGCAGTTCGCCGCGGCGGCCTGGCGGGCCGCCCGCTGCGACTTCGACCTGCTGGAACTGCACTGCGCCCACGGTTATCTGCTCTCGGGCTTTCTCTCCCCTCTCACCAACCAACGCACGGACAGATACGGGGGTTCCCTCGCGGGCCGACTGCGTTTTCCGCTGGAGGTGTTCGACTCGCTGCGGGGCATCTGGCCCGACGACAGGCCCATGACGGTGCGGATCTCCGCCACCGACTGGGCGGCGGGCGGCACCAGCGCCGAGGAGGCCGTCGAGATCGCCCGCGCGTTCGCCGCGCACGGCGCCGACGCGATCGACGTGTCGACCGGCCAGGTCGTCGCGGACGAGCGCCCCGAGTTCGGCCGCTCGTACCAGACGCCGTACGCCGACCGGATCCGCAACACGCTGGGGATCCCCGTCATCGCGGTCGGGGCGATCTCCTCCTGGGACGACGTGAACTCCCTGCTGCTCGCGGGCCGCGCCGACCTCTGCGCCCTGGGCCGCCCCCATCTCTACGACCCCAACTGGACGCTGCACGCGGCGGCCGAGCAGGGATACACGGGCCCCGGCGCGCCCTGGCCGCAGCCGTACCGCGCGGGCAGCCGCAAGCCGCCGACGGGGCGTACCGACGCACCCCGGCCGAGGCTCACCTTGAAGTGACGCGGCACGTGACACGGCACCTGACGCGGCAAAGGGCACGGCATGTGCCGCGCCGTGGGAACCATTCGGCCGCTCCATGAGTTTCCACAGCGTTGTAGAAGTGACCAGCGAAAGCAGATGGAGTACCGATGGCCCTGTGGGACCGCTTCAAGGAGTCCGCGTCGACGATGCAGACGCAGCTCGTGGCCAAGAAGAACGACCTGAAGAGCGGGGCGTTCCGGGACGCCAGCATGGCGATGTGCGCCCTCGTCGCGGCCGCCGACGGCACCGTCGACCCCTCCGAGCGTCGCCGGGTCGCCCAGCTCATCGCCACCAACGAGGTGCTGCAGAACTTCCCGGCCGACGACCTTCAGCGCCGCTTCGACGACTACCTGAACAAGCTCACCGCCGACTTCGACTTCGGCAAGGTCAGCGTGCTCCAGGAGGTCGCCAAGGCGAAGAAGAAGCCCGCCGAGGCGCGCGCGGTGATCCAGATAGGCATCGTCATCGGCGGCGCCGACGGCGACTTCGACAAGACCGAGCAGGCCGTCGTCCGCGAGGCCTGCTACACGCTGGACCTGCCCCCGGCCGAGTTCGACCTGTAGGGACGCCACTCCGTCACCCTCGTCGTCGTGACCCGCAGCGCGACGACGAGTACGACGGTCGCGTTCGCCGACGGCAGTGGCTTCCGGCTCGCCCTGCCCTCTCGCCTTCGGGCGCGCCCGCCCTGATCCGTCAGATCGTGTCCGTGGCGGAAGGCCCCCGGACGGTGGTGTCGGGCCCCTCCTCGCTGGCGGAAGGTCCCTGCACGGCGGCGTCAGGTCCCTGCACGAACGCCGCGCCCGCGTCCCGCAGCTTGGTGTGCAGTCGGCGGAAGACCTCCGCCGAGCGCTCGCCGGGCCAGTTGGGCGGCAGCAGCGCGGTGGGCAGGCCCGGGTCCGCGTACGGCAGGCGGCGCCAGGAGTCCAGGGCCAGCAGATAGTCCCGGTAGGCCTCTTCGGGAGGTACCCCGGCCGAGGGCGAGGTGTGCGCGCGCGTCTCCCAGCCCCGCAGCACCGGCTCGTGCAGGCCCAGGAACTCCTCGTGCTGCTTGGCGATCGCCGCCAGGTCCCACCACCGGGCGACCGCCTCGGCCGTCGGTGCGAAGCCCAGGTGCTCGCCCCGGAACAGATCGACGTACGGCGCGAGTTGGAGCCGTTCCAGGGTGTGCCGGGTCTCCTCGTACAGCCGCGCGGGGGCGATCCACACACCCGGCGCCGCCGTGCCGAAGCCGAGCCCCGCGAGGCGGGAGCGCAGCACATGGCGCTTGTTGCGCTCGGACTCCGGCACCGAGAAGACGGCCAGCACCCAGCCCTCACGCGCGCGTGGCCGCGGGTGCGGATAGATGCGGCGGTCGCCGTCGTCGAGCAGCTGGCGCGCGTCGGCGGAGAGCGCGTACCCGGCGGCGCCCGCGGTGGTCCGCTCTGGCACCAGCAGCCCGCGCCGTTTGAGCCGGGACACCGACGACCGCACGGACGGCGCGTCGACGCCGACGGCGGCGAGCAGTCGGATCAGCTCGGCGACCGCGAGGGAACCCTCCTTCTCGCGTCCGTACGCGCCGTAGAGGGTGACGATCAGGGATCGGGGAGTGTGCTGCTCGGCCACGTGATCACTCTAGGGCCCGCAGCCGGAAGCGCTGCAGCTTGCCGGTCGGCGTCCGGGGGAGCGCGTCCAGGAACACCACCTCGCGCGGGCACTTGTACGGGGCGAGTTCGGCCTTCACATGGTCGCGCAGCAGCCCGGCCGTGGCCTCGCCCGCCACCACGCCCTCGCGCAGCACGCAGTAGGCGACGACCACCTGTCCGCGCGCCTCGTCCGGGCGGCCGATCACCGCCGTCTCCACCACATCCGGGTGGCGCAGCAGGGCGTCCTCGACCTCCGGGCCCGCGATGTTGTAACCGGCCGAGATGATCATGTCGTCGGCGCGGGCCACATAGCGGAAGTAGCCGTCCGGCTCGCGCACATAGGTGTCCCCGGTGAGGTTCCAGCCTCCTTTGACGTACTCCGACTGGCGGGGGTCGGCCAGATAGCGGCAGCCGACCGGTCCGCGCACGGCGAGCAGGCCCGGCTCGCCGTCGAGCACCGGCTGACCCTTGGTGTCCACCACGCGCGCGTGCCACCCCGGCACGGGCTTGCCGGTGGCGCCCGGTCTGATGTCGTCGTCCGCCGCCGAGATGAAGATGTGCAGCAGTTCGGTGGCCCCGATGCCGTTGATGATGCTCAGCCCGGTCCGCTCCCGCCAGGCGCGCCAGGTCGCGGCGGGCAGGTTCTCGCCGGCCGACACACAGCGCCGCAGCGCCCCCACGTCGTATCCGTCCAGCTCGTCCAGCATCGCCCGGTAGGCGGTCGGGGCGGTGAACAGGACGGAGACCCGGTGGCGGGCGAGCGCGGGCAACAGCTGCTGGGGACCGGCCTGTTCGAGCAGCAGCGACGAGGCGCCCGCCCGCATCGGGAAGACGACGAGCCCGCCGAGGCCGAAGGTGAAGCCGAGCGGCGGGCTGCCCGCGAAGACGTCGTCGGGCTCTGGCCGCAGCACATGGCGGGCGAAGGTGTCCGCGATGGCCAGCACGTCCCGGTGGAAGTGCATGCACCCTTTGGGGCGGCCGGTGGTGCCCGAGGTGAAGGCGATCAGGGCGACGTCGTCGGCGGCCGTGGCCACGGCGGTGTACGGGGTGTCCGGCACGCGCGCGTCGGCGAGCCGCAGCAGATCGTCGCCGCCGTCACCCCCGTAGGGGGTGACGCGAAGGCCCGGAACGGCGGCCCGCTCCAGGTCCGCCAGCGACCGCGCGTCGCACAGGGCGTGCTCGATCCGGGCGATCTCGCAGATGGTGGCGAGCTCGTGCGCCCGCTGCTGGGCCAGTACGGTCACGGCCACCGCACCCGCCTTCATCACCGCGAGCCAGCAGGCGGCCAGCCACGGCGTGGTCGGCCCGCGCAGCAGCACCCGGTTGCCGGGGACCACGCCGAGGCCGCTGGTGAGGGTGTGGGCGATCCGGTCGACCCGGCCGCGCAGCTCCCCGTACGTCCACAGACCGCCCTCGGCGGTGCGGAAGACGGGCCGGTCCGCGCCGAACCGCTCGATCGTGCGGTCCAGGAGCTCGGCGCCGCAGTTGAGCCGCTCGGGGTAGCGCAGCTCGGGGAGGTCGAAGACCAGTTCCGGCCACTGATCGGCGGGCGGCAGATGGTCGCGGGAAAACGTGTCGGCATGCGCTGAGGTCTTCAGCTCCATACGGGATCGCCCCCTTGTCGCATCTGGAGCGTATCGTTTGGATGACGACAGTCAACGGTTCGCGATAGGAGTGGGGTAGGGGGAACACGCGCGGTCAGAGCGGGACACAGGGGCGCGCGGCGCGGACCACAGCGAGACTGGACGCGAGACGAGAGGGGCCGCCATGCCCGCATTCGCGCTGGAGCCGGAACAGCTGGAGTGGTGCGCACGGCTGCGCGGCACGGCCGAGGAGCGGCTCCGTCCCCTCGTCGACAAGGGTGACCCGGGGCGCGTCAACCGGCCACTCGTCGCCGCCCTCGGCGAGCTGGGTCTGCTGGAGCGACTGTTCACCTCCGGCGCGCTGGGCCTGTGTCTGATGCGCGAGTCACTGGCGTACGCGTGCACCGAGGCGGAGACCGCGCTCGCCCTCCAGGGCCTCGGCGCCCACCCCGTGGCCGCGCACGGCACCGAGGCGCAGCGCGCCCGCTGGCTGCCCGAGGTCACCAGCGGCCGGGCCGTCGCCGCCTTCGCGCTGAGCGAGGCGGACGCGGGCTCGGACGCCGCGGCCCTCGCCCTCAAGGCCGAGCCGGACGGCGCCGGTTGGCGCCTGAGCGGCGAGAAGCGCTGGATCTCGAACGCGCCCGAGGCGGACTTCTGCACGGTGTTCGCCCGCACGACGGACGGGGCCGGCGCGCGCGGAGTGACCGCCTTCCTGGTCCCCGCCGACCGCCCCGGGCTCGGCGGCGCCGCCCTCGACATGCTCTCGCCGCACCCGATCGGGGCGCTCACCTTCGACGGCGTGCGGGTCGGCGCGGACGACGTGCTCGGCGAGCCGGACCGGGGATTCAGGGTCGCCATGGGCACGCTGAACCTGTTCCGGCCGAGCGTCGGCGCGTTCGCGGTCGGCATGGCGCAGGCCGCGCTGGACGCGACCGTCGCGCACACCGCGCGCCGCACCGCGTTCGGCGGCCCGCTCAAGGACCTCCAGGCGGTCGCGCACCAGGTCGCCGAGATGGCGACGCGCACGGAGGCGGCGCGGCTGCTGGTGTACGGGGCGGCGGCCGCGTACGACCGGGGCGCGGCGGAGGTTCCCAAGTACGCGGCCATGGCGAAGCTGCTCGCCACGGAGACCGCCCAGTACGTCGTCGACGCGGCCGTCCAGCTGCACGGCGCGCGGGCGCTGCAACGCGGCCATCTGCTCGAACACCTCTACCGGGAGGTGCGCGCGCCGCGCATCTACGAGGGTGCGACCGAGGTGCAGCGCACCATCATCGCGAAGGAGCTGTACCGATGAGCCTGCACCGGGTGAACCCCGCCGAGCTCTCCCCGCCCACCGGCTTCAGCCACGCCGTCACCGCGACCGGGAGCCGGGTGGTCTTCCTCGCCGGGCAGACCGCGCTCGACGCGGACGGCAAGGTGGTCGGCGAGACGCTGCCCGAGCAGTTCCGGACCGCGCTCACCAACCTCCTGGCCGCCCTGGCCGCCGCCGGTGGCACCCCCGCCGACCTGGCCCGGGTCACCGTGTACGCCACGGACGTCGCCGAGTACCGCGCTCAGGCCCACGAACTCGGCCGCATCTGGCGCCGGTTGGCCGGGCGCGACTACCCGGCGATGGCCGTGATCGGGGTCGTACGGCTCTGGGACGAGCAGGCGATGGTGGAACTGGACGGGTTCGCGATGCTGGAGTGAACGTCTGGGCCGAGGCATGACAACCGCCCCGACCCGCGCCCGCACCGGCGCCCGCACCGGCACCCGCACCGGCACCCGCACCGGCATCCGCACCCGCACCGGCATCCGCACCCGCACCGGCATCCGCACCCGGACCCGCGCCCGCATCAAGGCTCCCGCCTCTCCCGTCACCCCTCCAACAGCGTCCCCATCCACTCCTCGATCCCCGCCACCGTGCGCGGCAGCGCGCCCGACATCAGGCGGGCGCCGTCCGCCGTGATCACTAGGTCGTCCTCGATGCGGACGCCCATGCCGCGCAGTTCGGCGGGGAGCGTCTCGTCGTCGGGCTGGAGGTAGAGGCCCGGCTCGACGGTGAGCACCTGGCCCTCCTCCAGGACGCCGTCCAGATAGGTCTCGGTGCGCGCCTTGGCGCAGTCGTGGACGTCGAGGCCGAGCATATGGCCGCTGCTGCACAGGGTGTAGCGCCGGTGCAGATCGCCGTCCGGGCTCTTGAGGACGCCCCACTCGGTCAGCCCCTCCGAGATGACCCGCATCCCCGCGCGGTGGAAGTCGCGGAAGCTCGCGCCGGGCCGCAGCGCCGCCATGCCCGCTTCCTGGGCGGCGAGCACGAGTTCGTACACCTGGCGCTGTACGGGGGAGAAGCGGCCGGAGAGGGGGAGCGTGCGGGTGATGTCGGCGGTGTACAGGGTGTCCGTCTCCACGCCCGCGTCGAGCAGCAGCAGGCGGGACGCATCCAGCGGGCCGTCGTTGCGGATCCAGTGCAGCACGCACGCGTGGGCGCCGGAAGCGACGATCGTGTCGTACCCCGTGCCGTTGCCCTCGGCACGCGCGCGCAGGCCGAAGACGCCTTCCAGCCAGCGCTCACCGCGCGCGTGGGAGAAGGCCTTCGGCAGGGCGCGCACGACGTCCTCGAACCCGTCGGTGGTGTAGTCGACCGCGAGTTGCAGCTGCTCGACCTCCCAGGCGTCCTTGACCAGGCGCAACTCGGAGAGCGCGGCCGCCAGTTCCGGGTCGGTGGCGGCGTCGCGGCCGCCGGGGCCCAGCTCGTCGAGGTGGGCGCAGCGCAGTCCGGTGAGGCGTTCGGTCTCGGCGAGGTCGGGGCGGCGGCCGACCCAGAACTCGCCGTAGCGCCGGTCGCGGTAGAACTCGTCGCTGACGCCGTCGCGCGGTGAGCGCGGGCGCAGATACAGCACCGCCTCGTGGCCGTGCGGCCCGGACGGCTCCAGGACCAGGACGTGGCCCACCTGGTCCTCGCCGGTCAGACCGGTCAGCCAGGCGTACGCGCTGTGCGGCCGGAAGCGGTGGTCGCAGTCGTTGGAGCGGACCTTCAACTCGCCGGCGGGAACGATCAGCCGCTCCCCGGGGAAGCGGGCGGACAGCCGCGCGCGGCGGGCCGGGGTGACGGAGAACCCCGCCACGCGCGCGTCGGCGGGCAGCGGCGAGGGCGCCCAGTCGGCGGCCATGAAGGCGGCCAACTCCGGGGAAACGGGGAGGTCATGGCTGCCGGTGTGGAGGCGGGCCGGGGTGTTGGGGCGGGCCGGTGTCGCGGTCATCAGCGGCTCCCTGGGTAACGGGCGGGGAAAGGAGTGATGCACAGGGGTTGTCAGTGCAATTTCACATTACTATGTTACAGCTCACGTTACGGCTCGTCAGTCCCCCAAGTGCCGTATGAGCTCCGGAAATCCATCTGGCACGGCCTGACCAGCACCATCGCTGCGAGCCGCAGCGCCGTACCTCCCCGCACCGCAGCGCCACCCCCCATTTCACCTCCCACACAGGAGACTTCGGTGTCCCAGCTGTCCCAGCTCAGATCCGTGCGCAAGCCCCTGCTCTCCGCCGCCGTCGCGGCGACCCTGCTCGTCACCGCCGGGCAGTTCGCCCCGGGCGCGCACGCACAGCCGAACACCGCCAAGGCGGACGCCTCCCGGGCGCTCCCGGCCGCCCTCGCCGGGCGCACCGCCCCCGCCACCGGCCAGGAAGCCAACCCCTTCGACGAGGTGCAGCACCTCGGCAAGGCCGTCAAGCAGACGGCCAAGCCGCTGCCCGCCCCGGGCGGCCTGGGGGACGGCCGCGTCGCGGGCCCGCAGACCAAGGCGGCCGCCCCGACCCGGACCCCGCTGCGCGCGGCCGGAGTCGCCTGCACCCTCGACGGCGTCACCGGTCTGTCCCCGCAGGGGCTCGCCGACTTCCTCACCGACCCGGCCGTCACCGCCGACGGCTGTCTGCGCGGGCTCATCTGGACCTGGGACGCGCGTCTGGCGCCGGTCATGTCGCGGGCCCACGTCCAGGCCGTCGCCAACCGCGCCGCGAGCCTCGCCGCCACCCACGACGGCAGGAACAGCAGTCACCTCCTGGAGCTGTTCACCTACTTGCACGCGGTCGCGTACCAGGACTTCTCGCACGACGAGGTCGACATCAGCGACGCGCCCACGCTCGCGGCGATACGCCAGGCCGTCGACGCGCTCGGCTCCGCCGCGCACACCTTCGACGTCACCTCGACGAACGCCCAGACCCTGCGCGAGGCGCTGTACGCGGCGAGCGCGCCCGGCCTTCGCCAGTACCAACTGCCGCTGATCCAGCGGGTGCTGGCGACCATGGCGCCGGGGTCCGCCAGCGCCACCAACGCGGACTGGTCCGGTCCCGTGCTCGCCGCGCTCTCGGTGAACTACCTCGGTATCTACCCGGGCAACAACGACACCGCGTTCCGGACCGCCGTGGCCGCCGCCCCCGCCTACCGCGCCGCCTTCCGCGCCTTCTCCGGCTACACCCACCTCAAGGGCACGGCCAATGAGTGGGTGCCGCGCGACGCCCTGTCGGAGTACGGCCGCTTCGGTCAGATCGACTCGCTCAAGAGCGCGATCGTCCCCGACCTCGGCACGCTGCTGCCGGCCGCCGAGAAGAGCTTCGGCAAGATGAGCGCGCCCTGGATGTCGCTCGCCACCTGGCTCAACTTCTACGGCGACTGCGCCGCCTTCAACGTGTGCAAGGACCAGGTCGAGAAGCAGCTGTTCACCCACACGTACAGCTACGACAACGGCGCCATCCAGGTCCGCACCGCCCTCGACCGGGCCACCGTCGACCAGCTCTACTACGCGAGCAAGCAGGTCAAGACGCAGTTCTTCCGGGTGCTGGGCACCGACAAGCCGCTCGCGGGGGACACCAACTCCACGCTCCACATCCACCTGTACGCCTCGCGCGCCGACTACGAGGTCTTCCAGCCGTTCCTCACCGGCTACTCGACCAACAACGGCGGTATGTACATCGAGGACGGCGCCACGTTCTACACGTATCAGCGCCGGGTCCCGCAGGACTCCACGCTCACCCTCGAAGAGCTCTTCCGGCACGAGTACACGCACTACCTCAACGGCCGCTGGGCGGTGCCCGGGCTGTTCGGACAGGGCGCCTGGTTCACCGGCGACCGCACCACCGCCATGGTCGAGGGGACCGCCGAGTTCTTCGACGGGGGTACCCGCGACGACGGCATCGCCGTGCGCAAGTCGCTGGTCAAGGGTGTCATCGCGGACACCGCGAACGGCGGCCCGCGCATGAGCGTCGAGCAGCTGCTGCACTCCACGTACGACGGCGACGGCTTCCGCTTCTACAACTACGCGGGCACGTTCTTCGAGTTCCTGTGGAACGAGCACCCGTCGCTGCTGCGGGAGATGTACGGCTATCTGCGCGCCGACGACCCCAAGGGCTTCGACGCCTGGCGCGAGCGGATGGGCCACGACGCCGAGATCCAGAAGGCGTACGACACGTTCCTGGACGAGCAGATAGCCAAGGTGGACACCTTGTACGTGCCCCACACGACGTACACCCCCAACGCCAAGCTCCGCTACTCCCGGGCGTCCGACGTCCGCAAGGCGTTCGCCAAAGCCACCTACAGCAACCCCGACTGCGTCGACAACGGCGACCCGGGCAAGCACCGCTTCATCTGTACGGGCAGGATCACCGCGCGCCTCGCCGACGCGAACGACGCCGACCAGGTCTTCGAGGACATGTCCGGCACCGTCGACTCCTTCCTCCTCGACCGGGCGGGGAACGCGGCGAACAACTTCGCCGACATGAACTGCTACTTCGGCACGGTCGACATCTGGGCCAACAAGCAGGGCGGCACGTCCACTTACAGCTGCGAGGGCCCGCTGCGCAGCTGACGCCGGGAACCCGGGGGCCGGGGCGACACCGACCGCTCCGGCCCTTGGCCGCGTCAGAAGAATGTGACATATTACTGTGGTGCCCAAGAGACACCCCCTGGACGCCGTGATCGTCGGCGCCGGAGTCGTCGGAGCGGCCTGCGCGTACTACGCCGGCCGCTCCGGGCTCGGTGTCGCCGTGGTCGACCGCGGCCCCGTCGCGTGCGGCACCACGGGTGCGGGGGAAGGCCATCTGCTCGTCTCCGACAAGGAGCCGGGTCCCGAGCTCGACCTCGCGCTGCTGTCCACCCGACTCTGGCGCGACCTCGCCCACGTCCTCCCACCGGAGACGGAGTACGAACGCAGGGGCGGTCTCGTCGTGGCGCCCGACGAGGCCGCTCTCGCGGCGCTGCGCGCCTTCGCCGCGCGGCAGCGCGAAGCGGGCGTGGACGCGCGAGAGGTCACGCCCGACCGCATGTACGACCTGGAGCCGTATCTGGCCCCGGACCTCGCGGGCGCCGTCCACTACCCGCAGGACGCCCAGGTCGACCCGGTGCGGGCGGCAGCCCAACTCCTGCGCGCGGCACGCCATTTCGGCGCCGAGATCAGACTCGGCGAGGAGGCCCGGGAGGTCCTGCTCGGCCCGGACGGCCGGGTGCGGGGGGTGCGCACCGCGCAGGGCGACCTGTTGGCGCCCGCCGTCGTCAACGCCGCCGGAATCCGCGGCGGCGAGGTCGCCGAGCTCGCCGGCGCCACCCTGCCCGTGCGGCCCGGGCACGGCTTCCTCCTGGTCACCGAACCGCTGCCGCGTGTCGTACGGCAGCGGGTGTACGGCGCCGACCGCGAAGGCGGCTCGGCGGCCATCGAGGCGACGGCGTCGGGCCAGATCCTCATCGGCGCCGCCCGCGGCCGCGCGGGCGGCGAACGGCCGCTGTCCGCGGAGGGGTTGCACCGCCTGTCCGGCCGGGCCGCCGCGCTCTTCCCGTTCCTCGCGGGCGTCCGCACCATCCGTACCTACCGGGGTTCCTGGCCCTGTCTGCCCGACCGGCTGCCCGCGATCGGCCCGGACCCGCGGGTGCCGGGGTTGCTGCACGCCTGCGGCCACCAGGACGCGGGCATCGGGCTCGCGCCGGGCACCGGGCTGCTGATCGCCTCGGCGCTGCGGGGCCAGCGCCCCGCCCTCGACCTGCGGCCGTTCCGGCCCGACCGCTTCGCGCGCGTGGACGCCGAGGGGCTGCCCGCCTCTGTGAGCTGAGCGGGATCGCGCTTGTCCGGACACCCATCCGGGGGGTGAGTGTCCGATGACCCCCGTACGGCCCTTGTGGCCGCCATGCGAGCGACAGTAAAATGTCACACACCACACGAGGGAGTCATCGATGACGTCTGCCCAGACCGCCGAGTCCGCCCGCTCCTCCTCCGCCCGGCTGCCCTGGTGCGGGATCATGGTCGCCACCGCCCTGCCGCTGCGCGAGGACCTGTCCGTCGACTACGACGCCTACGCGGCGCATGTGCGCTGGCTGCTCGACAACGGCTGTGACGGCGTCGTACCCAACGGCTCCCTCGGCGAGTACCAGACCCTCGGTGACGAGGAGCGCGCCCGCGTCGTCGAAGTGGCCGTCGAGGCGGCGGGCGACGGCAGCCGGGTGATGCCCGGGGTCGCCGCGTACGGCAGCGCCGAGGCGCGCCGCTGGGCCGAGCAGGCCGCCGAGGCGGGCGCGGGCTCGGTCCTGCTGCTCCCGCCGAACTCCTACCGCGCCGATGAGCCGGCCGTCCGTGCCCACTACGCCGAGGTGGCCCGGGCCGGGCTGCCGGTCGTGGCGTACAACAACCCGTACGACACCAAGGTCGATCTCACCCCCGCGCTGCTCGCGCAACTGCACCGCGACGCCAGCATCGTGGCGGTGAAGGAGTTCAGCGGGGATGTGCGCCGGGCGTACGAGATCGCCGAACTCGCCCCGGAGCTCGACCTGTTGATCGGCGCGGACGACGTGCTGCTTGAACTCGCGCTGGCGGGCGCGGTCGGCTGGGTCGCCGGGTATCCCAACGCGCTGCCCGCCTCCTGCGCCGCCCTCTACCGCGCGGCCGTCGCCGGTGACCTGGAGGTGGCGCTGCCGCTCTACAAGTCGCTGCACCCGCTGCTGCGCTGGGACTCGAAGACCGAGTTCGTGCAGGCCATCAAGGTGTCGATGGACCTCGCGGGACGGCCCGGCGGCCCGACCCGTCCGCCGCGCGCCGCGCTCACCGGGGAGCAGGAGTCGGCCGTGCGCGCGGCCACCGAGAAGGCGCTGGCGGAGGGTCTTCGGTAGCCGTCTTCCGTACTGTCGTCAAAGAAAGGGCACTTCATGCGTACGCGTCACGTCTACCACGCCGTCGACTCGCACACCGAGGGCATGCCGACCCGGGTCATCACCGGCGGGGTCGGCGTCATCCCCGGCGCCACCATGGCCGAGCGCCGCCTCCACTTCATCGAGCACCTCGACGACCTGCGCACCCTGCTGATGTACGAGCCGCGCGGCCACGCCTCGATGAGCGGCGCCATCCTCCAGCCGCCCACCCGGCCGGACGCCGACTACGGCGTCCTCTACATCGAGGTCTCCGGGCTGCTGCCGATGTGCGGGCACGGCACGATCGGGGTGGCGACCGTGCTGGTCGAGACGGGCATGGTGACGGTGACCGAGCCGGTGACCACGGTCCGCCTCGACACCCCGGCGGGCCTGGTCAGCGTCGACGTACGGGTCGAGGACGGCGAGGCGAAGTCGGTCACCTTCACCAATGTGCCCGCCTTCTGCCTCGGGCTCGACCGCAAGGTGGAGGTGCCCGGATACGGCACGGTCACCTATGACATCGCGTACGGCGGCAACTTCTACGCCTTCGTCCAGCTCGACGACCTCGCTCTGCCCTTCGACCGGGCCCGCAAGGACGACCTGCTCGCCGCCGGGCTCGCGATCATGGACGCGATCAACGCGACCGACCGGCCGGTGCACCCCGACAACCCCGGGATCGGCGGCGTCAAGCACGTCTATCTGACCGCTCCCGGATCGGACGCCGTACGCTCGCGGCACGCCATGGCGATCCACCCGGGCTGGTTCGACCGCTCCCCGTGCGGCACCGGCACCTCGGCCCGGATGGCCCAGCTGCACGCCCGGGGCGAGCTTGAGCTCCACCGGGACTTCGTCAACGAGTCCTTCATCGGCACCGAGTTCACCGGACGCCTCGTCGACGAGACGACGGTCGGCGGATTTGCGGCCGTGGTGCCGACGGTGACCGGACGGGCGTGGATCACCGGGACGGCCCAGTACTTCCTGGACCCGTCCGACCCGTTCCCGGCCGGATTCCTGCTGTGATGGGGCCCATGACTCCTGCGGACACCCCGCTGCCCTCGATCGGCGCGGACGAGATCACGCGGCTGCTCGGCCCGGCGGCGGCCGCCGAGGCGATCGCGGCGGTGCTGCGCGACGGCTTCGACCCCGAGTCGGACCCGGCGCGCACCCATGTCCCGGTGCCCGCCGGACAGTTGCTGCTGATGCCCGCGTCCTCCAGCACCTACGCCGGGGTGAAGATCGCGGGCGTCGCCCCGGCCAATCCGGCACGCGGACTGCCCCGGATCACCGGCAGCTATCTGCTGTTCGACGGCGCGACCCTGATGCCGCTCGCGCTCCTCGACGGCGCGGCCCTGACCACCCTGCGCACCCCGGCCGTCTCCGCCGTCGCCATCGACCACCTGGCGGAGCCGGACGCGGAGCGCCTGGTCCTGTTCGGCGCGGGTCCGCAGGCGTACGGACATCTCCAAGCAGCCCTGGCAGTACGGAAGGTGACCTCGCTCACCGTGGTGTCCCGGCGCCGGGAGGCCGTCGACGCGCTGGTGGCGTACGCCCGTACGCTCGGCGTCGAGGCGGACGGCGGCGCCCCGGAGGATGTCGCGGACGCGGACCTCGTCATCTGCTGCACCACCGCGCGCGAGCCGCTGTTCGACGGGGCGCTGGTGGGGGAGCGGGCCGCCGTGGTCGCGGTCGGCTCGCACGAGGCGGACGCCCGCGAGACGGACTCGGCGCTGGTGCGGCGCTCGGCGGTGTACGTGGAGTCGCGGGCGGCGGCCCTGCGCGAGGCGGGCGATCTGCTCGTGCCGCTCGCCGAAGGCGTGATCGGGCCCGACCATGTGGCGGGCACGCTCGCCGAACTCGTCACCGGGCGGACCTCACCGCCGCCGGATCGCCCCCGGCTCTTCAAAAGCGTGGGCATGGCCTGGGAGGATCTGGCCGTGGCGGCGGCAGTGCACCGTGCGCTGTGACCCCCGGCGGAGCAACGTGACATTGTACGCTGAGCCTCCGCGGATTCACGGAGGAAGTGCCATGGGCGACCTGAAACAGCGCAATCTCATCACCGCGCAGGAACGCCTGCGCGACCAGGTCGCCCACGCCCTGCGCGCGGCCCTGGTCGCCGGTGAACTGCGGCCCGGCTCCGTGTACTCCGCGCCCGGCCTCGCCGCCGACTTCGGCATCTCGGCCACGCCCGTGCGCGAGGCGATGCTCGACCTCGCGCGCGAGGGCCTGGTCGAGCCCGTGCGCAACAAGGGCTTTCGCATCACCGAGGTGAGCGAGCGCGACCTCGACCAGTACACCGAGCTGCGCGCGATGATCGAGGTGCCCACGGTCGGCAAGGTGACCCAGCTGGCCACCGTGGAGCAGCTGGAGGAACTGCGGCCCGTCGCCGAGGAGATCGTCGCCCACGCGCGCGACCACAACCTCATCGGCTACCTGGACGCCGACCGCCGCTTCCACCTCCAGCTGCTCGGCCTCGCGGGCAACGAACGGCTCGTCGAGACCGTCGGCGACCTGCGCAAGCGCTCCCGTCTGTACGGCCTCACCCGGCTCGACGAGCGCGGCCAGCTGATCTCCTCCGCCGAGGAGCACATCGAGCTCCTGGACCTGATGGTGGCGGGCGACCACCAGGCCGCCGAGGAGTGCATGGCCCGCCACCTCGGCCATGTCCGCTCGCTGTGGGCCCAGGCCCGCGACGAACCGGTGGAGCCCCGGCCCAAGCGCACGCTGGGCGGCCGCTGACCTGGGAGAGTCCTCACCAGCGGCCTGTGCGGCGGCGGGCGGCCGCCCTTGATCGACTGGTGGGGTCCGGGGCCCGGGCTTAGGGTCGATAGGTGGACGAAACGGCCATCGCCCTTCGTCCCCCTATCCCGTTCTGTCCTCGCACGAGGGCGGTCAGCCATGACCAGTGCGCAGCCGACACCCACGACCCATACCGCCGCCCCCGGCGAAGGAGGCGGCGGCAAGGGGATCGCACTGCTTGTCATCGCCTCGTGCCAGCTGATGGTGGTCCTCGACATCACCATCGTGAACATCGCGCTGCCGCACATCCAGCGCGCCCTGAACTTCTCCACCACCAGCCTGTCCTGGGTGGTCAGCGCCTATACGCTCACCTTCGGCGGGCTGCTGCTGCTCGGTGGCCGCACCGGTGACATCCTCGGCAGACGCCGGGTCTTCTTGGTCGGCGTCCTGCTCTTCGCCTTCGCGTCCCTGCTCGGCGGACTCTCGCAGAACTCCGGCGAGCTGCTCGCCGCGCGCGCCCTCCAGGGCGTCGGCGGCGCCATCGCCTCGCCGACCGCGCTGGCCCTGATCACCACGACGTTCACCGAAGGCCCGGAACGCAACCGGGCGTTCGGCGTCTTCGCGGCGGTCTCCGCGGGCGGCGGCGCGATCGGTCTGCTGGCGGGCGGCATCCTCGTCGAATGGCTCGACTGGCGCTGGGTGTTCTTCGTCAACGTGCCGATCGCCCTGCTGATCGTGCTCGCCACACCCCGGTACATCAAGGAGTCCGAGCGCCATCCGGGCCACTTCGACATCGTCGGCGCACTGACCGCGACGCTCGGCATGGTCGCGCTGGTCTACGGTTTCATCCGGGCCGCCCAGGACGGCTGGCGCGACCCCTTCACGCTGGCGTCGTTCGGCGCGGCGGTGGTGCTGCTGACCATGTTCATCCTGGTGGAGCGGCGTTCGGAGCAGCCGATCACCCCGCTGCACATGTTCGCCGACCGCAACCGCGCGGGCACCTACGCAATGATGCTGAGCCTCGCCGCCGCGATCTTCGGCATGTTCTTCTTCCTCACCCTGTTCGTGCAGAACGTGCTGGGCTTCAGCCCGCTGCGCACCGGCCTCGCCTTCCTGCCGATCAGCGCGGTGATCGCGGTAGGGGCGGGCATCGCCTCGCAACTGCTGCCGAAGTACGGCCCGAAGCCGTTCATGGTGACCGGCTCGCTGCTGGCCGCGGCGGGCCTGTCCTGGCTGACCCTGACGGACATCCACTCCACGTACGCGGGCAGCATCCTGGGCCCGATGCTCGTCTTCAGCCTCGGCATGGGCCTGAACTTCGTCTCGCTGACACTGATGGCCGTCTCGGGAGTGCCCGTGCACGAGACGGGTGCGGCGACCGGCATGCTCAACACCACCCAGCAGGTGGGCGGTTCGCTGGGTCTGTCCATCCTGGTCACGGTCTTCGGCACGGCCAGCCGCAACGAGGCGACCGACCAGGTCCCCAAGTTCCTGGCCCAGGCGACTCCGGCCCAGCGCCTGGCGTTCGCGCGCACCCACCAGCTGCCGCGCCCGTGGAGCGACCAGGTGCTCGCGCACGGTGTCTCCACGGCCTTCATCGTGGCGGCGATCTTCGCCGTGGTCGCCGCGCTGATCGCCCTGCTGGCCATCCAGGTCCGCCCCTCGGACCTGGCCCGCCTCCAGGGTGGAATGACCCCCGGCCCCTGAGGCCGCCCGGCGGGGACGATCTCAGGGGCCGGGGACCGGTCCGCTCACCGGTTCAATCGGCGATCGATTCGGGTCAGATGTCCCGAAAGATCTCGATCTGTGCGCCGACCGAGTTGAGCCGCTCGGCCAGGTCCTCGTAACCGCGGTTGATGACGTACACGTTCCGCAGTACCGAGGTGCCCTCCGCCGCCATCATCGCGAGCAGGACCACCACCGCCGGGCGCAGGGCCGGCGGGCACATCATCTCGGCGGCGCGCCAGCGCGTCGGGCCCTCGACGAGCACGCGGTGCGGGTCGAGGAGCTGGAGGCGGCCGCCGAGGCGGTTGAGGTCCGTGAGGTAGATGGCACGGTTGTCGTAGACCCAGTCGTGGATGAGCGTCTTGCCCTGGGCCACCGCTGCGATCGCCGCGAAGAACGGCACGTTGTCGATGTTCAGACCCGGGAACGGCATCGGGTGGATCTTGTCGATGGGCGCCTCCAGCTTGGAGGGCCGCACCGTCAGGTCGACCAGGCGGGTACGGGCGTTGTCGGCGACGTACTCGGCCGAGCGGTCGTGGTCGAGTCCCATCTCCTCCAGGACCGCGAGCTCGATCTCCAGGAACTCGATCGGCACCCGGCGGATCGTCAGCTCCGACTCGGTGACGACGGCGGCGGCCAGCAGGCTCATCGCCTCGACCGGGTCCTCGGACGGGGAGTAGTCCACATCGACGTCGATGGTCGGCACACCGTGCACGGTGAGGGTCGTCGTGCCGACGCCGTCGACCCGTACGCCCAGCGCCTCCAGGAAGAAGCACAGGTCCTGGACCATGTAGTTGGAGGACGCGTTGCGGATGACGGTCACGCCGTCGTGGCGGGCGGCGGCGAGCAGCGCGTTCTCGGTCACCGTGTCGCCGCGCTCGGTCAGGACGATGGGGCGGTCGGGGGAGGTCCGGGTCACCTCGGCGTGGTAAATGCCCTCGGTGGCCGTGATGTCCAGGCCGAAGCGGCGCAGGGCGATCATGTGCGGCTCGATGGTCCGCGTACCGAGGTCGCAGCCGCCCGCGTACGGCAGCTTGAAGTGGTCCATGCGGTGCAGCAGCGGGCCGAGGAACATGATGATGGAGCGGGTGCGGCGCGCGGCCTCCGCGTCCATGCCGTCCATGTCGAGATCGGCGGGCGGCACGATCTCCAGGTCGACGCCCTCGTTGATCCAGCGGGTGCGCACGCCGATCGAGTTGAGGACTTCGAGGAGCCGGAAGACCTCTTCGATACGGGCAACCCGGCGCAGTACCGTACGGCCCTTGTTGAGCAGCGAGCCGCAGAGCAGCGCCACGCACGCGTTCTTGCTCGTCTTGACGTCGATGGAGCCGGAGAGCCGGCGCCGGCCGACCACCCGCAGATGCATGGGCCCGGCGTAGCCGAGCGAGACGATCTCACTGTCGAGAGCTTCACCGATGCGGGCGATCATCTCAAGGCTGATGTTCTGGTTCCCGCGCTCGATACGGTTCACCGCGCTCTGGCTGGTGCCCAGAGCCTCGGCCAACTGCGTCTGTGTCCAGCCCCGGTGCTGCCGGGCGTCACGGATGAGCTTGCCGATACGTACGAGGTAGTCATCTGACATAGCGGCAGGTTATCTCACATATGAGATGAGATTCGCGCTGGGGTGCGCCGTTCGGGTGGGGCCTGTGTGCAGGACCTGTGTGCGGGACCCGCGTGGGGCCGGTGTGAAACACCGTCAGTTCCGATGCTGTGGCGGCAGCCGTGGCACGGCAACCGGAAGGCATCCGTCCGACTCCATCCGGGTGCCGCTACCCGCGTTCACCGGATCCACTCCGAGTGCGCGTACACGCGCCACGCGCGCGTCCCGTTCGCCGTGCTCGTCCCGGTCTGCGCCGTCTGCGTGTACGTGATGTGCGGCGCGATGGTCGACGGGCCGTGACCGGTCGTGTGCGCGGCCGTGTGCGAGGGCGCGCTTCGGGTACCCCGGGCACACCGGGGCGCGTGGTCGCGCATGACCAGCGGCCGCCCATGTATTAGAGTTATCTCGACATCGAGATATCTGCCGAGGCGCATCGCAGCCGCACGTCATCGTCAAGCGTGGCGGTAAGGGTGACCTAACTTAGCCTTACCTTAGCGGATTGGCTATCCAGCGTGGCGGCAGGATTGCGGTGGAACGCGCACATATATGAAGGAGACTGTCGTGTCGGCGAACAGCTTCGACGCCCGCAGCACGCTGCAGGTGGGCGACGAGTCGTACGAGATCTTCCGGCTGGACAAGGTCGAGGGCTCCGCGCGCCTCCCTTACAGCCTGAAGGTCCTGCTGGAGAACCTGCTCCGTACCGAGGACGGCGCGAACATCACCGCCGACCACATCCGGGCGCTCGGCGGCTGGGACTCCCAGGCGCAGCCCAGCCAGGAGATCCAGTTCACGCCGGCCCGCGTGATCATGCAGGACTTCACCGGTGTTCCGTGTGTCGTCGACCTCGCCACCATGCGTGAGGCCGTCAAGGAGCTCGGCGGCGACCCGGCGAAGATCAACCCGCTGGCCCCGGCCGAGCTGGTCATCGACCACTCCGTCATCGCCGACAAGTTCGGCACGAAGGACTCCTTCGCGCAGAACGTCGAGCTGGAGTACGGCCGCAACAAGGAGCGCTACCAGTTCCTGCGCTGGGGCCAGACCGCGTTCGACGAGTTCAAGGTCGTCCCGCCGGGCACCGGCATCGTCCACCAGGTCAACATCGAGCACCTGGCCCGCACGGTCATGGTCCGGGGCGGCCAGGCGTACCCCGACACCCTCGTCGGCACCGACTCGCACACCACGATGGTCAACGGCCTCGGCGTGCTCGGCTGGGGCGTCGGCGGCATCGAGGCCGAGGCCGCGATGCTCGGCCAGCCGGTCTCCATGCTCATCCCGCGCGTCGTCGGCTTCAAGCTGACCGGCGAGCTGAACCCGGGCACCACCGCCACCGACCTGGTCCTCACGATCACCGAGATGCTGCGCCAGCACGGCGTCGTCGGCAAGTTCGTCGAGTTCTACGGTGAGGGTGTGGCCGCGACCTCGCTCGCCAACCGCGCCACCATCGGCAACATGTCGCCGGAGTTCGGCTCCACCGCCGCGATCTTCCCGATCGACGGCGAGACCCTGAACTACCTGAAGCTGACCGGCCGCTCCGAGCAGCAGGTCGCGCTCGTCGAGGCGTACGCCAAGGAGCAGGGCCTCTGGCTCGACCCGGCCGCCGAGCCCGACTTCTCCGAGAAGCTGGAGCTCGACCTCTCCACGGTCGTCCCGTCCATCGCCGGCCCGAAGCGCCCGCAGGACCGCATCGTCCTCGCCAACGCCGCGCAGCAGTTCGCCCAGGACGTGCGCAACTACGTCGAGGACGACGACGAGGCGGGCAAGGAGTCCTTCCCGGCCTCCGACGCCCCGGCCGCCACCAACGGCGTGCCGACCCGCCCGACCACCGTGGTCGCCGCCGACGGCACCTCGTACGAGATCGACCACGGCGCCGTCACCGTCGCCGCGATCACCTCCTGCACCAACACCTCGAACCCGTACGTGATGGTGGCCGCGGCCCTCGTCGCGAAGAAGGCGGTCGAGAAGGGCCTGACCCGCAAGCCGTGGGTCAAGACCACGCTCGCCCCGGGCTCCAAGGTCGTCACGGACTACTTCGACAAGTCCGGTCTGACCCCCTACCTCGACAAGATGGGCTTCAACCTCGTCGGGTACGGCTGCACCACCTGCATCGGCAACTCCGGTCCGCTGGACGAGGAGATCTCGAAGGCGGTCAACGAGCACGACCTCGCGGTCACCTCGGTGCTCTCCGGCAACCGCAACTTCGAGGGCCGGATCAACCCCGACGTCAAGATGAACTACCTGGCGTCCCCGCCGCTGGTCGTCGCGTACGCCATCGCCGGTTCGATGAAGGTCGACATCACGCGCGACGCCATCGCCCAGGACGCGGACGGCAACGACGTCTTCCTGAAGGACATCTGGCCGACCGAGGCCGAGGTCAACGACGTCGTGGCGAACGCCATCGGCGAGGACATGTTCAACAAGTCCTACCAGGACGTGTTCGCGGGCGACGCGCAGTGGCAGGCGCTGCCGATCCCCACCGGCAACACCTTCGAGTGGGACCCGCAGTCCACCTACGTGCGCAAGCCCCCTTACTTCGAGGGCATGACGATGGAGACCACCCCGGTCTCCGACATCGCCGGCGCGCGCGTGCTGGCGAAGCTGGGCGACTCGGTCACCACCGACCACATCTCCCCGGCCGGCGCGATCAAGGCCGACACCCCGGCGGGCAAGTACCTCACGGAGCACGGCGTGGGCCGCCGTGACTTCAACTCCTACGGCTCGCGCCGTGGCAACCACGAGGTCATGATCCGCGGCACGTTCGCCAACATCCGCCTGCGCAACCAGATCGCGCCGGGCACGGAGGGCGGCTTCACCCGCGACTTCACCCAGGCGGACGCCCCGGTGTCGTTCATCTACGACGCCTCGCAGAACTACCAGGCCGCCGGCATCCCGCTGGTGATCCTGGCGGGCAAGGAGTACGGCTCCGGCTCGTCCCGCGACTGGGCCGCCAAGGGCACCGCGCTGCTCGGCGTCAAGGCCGTCATCGCCGAGTCCTACGAGCGCATCCACCGCTCGAACCTCATCGGCATGGGCGTCCTGCCGCTCCAGTTCCCCGAGGGCACCTCGGCGGCGTCGCTGGGCCTGACGGGCGAGGAGACCTTCACGTTCACGGGCGTGGAGGAGCTCAACAACGGCACCACGCCGCGCACGGTGAAGGTCACGACGGACACGGGCGTGGAGTTCGACGCGGTCGTCCGCATCGACACCCCCGGCGAGGCGGACTACTACCGCAACGGCGGCATCATGCAGTACGTGCTGCGGAACCTGATCCGCAAGTAACCACTGCTCGGGCCTTGGCCTGAACACGGAAAGCCGCACTCCCCGGTGGGGGGTGCGGCCTTCCGCCATGAGGCCCGGAGCGTCATACTGGAACGACGAAGGGCCGCACTCCCGTAAAGAGTGCGGCCCTTCGTTGTTCCTCCGACCGCTCAGGGCAGTTCGGCTCCGGCGGTTGTCGGTGGGTTGTACCGGGTCGGCAGTGGCCGAGGGAGCGCGTTCCGCACTCATGGTTCGCGTCCCTCCGGACTCAACGTGACAGCGCCCGCCGGAGGTGTCCGCCGCGCTGCGCTTCACGATCGCGTAGCGGTCCCGCACTCCTTTTCCCCGCTCGCCCGCATCCGTGCGTCCATCGACTTGCTCCGGTCGTACGGGTCGACCTGTTCGCCGCTTCCCTGTCCTGCGGCGTGCTCGGACCTGAAGGTGGGGATGAAGTAGCCGGAGGTGTTGTCGCAGCCGCCGTTGGTCGTGTCCGACTTGTAGGAGACGAGAGAAAACGTTCCCGGCTCGGTGACCACCTTGGCGGGGTTGTCCCAGCTCATCACGAGCTCGCGGCGCACGATGGTCCGCGCGACGTCGTCGCTGCCTGCCGTGGCGCGTACGACCGGATACACATAGGTGACATCGGCCGTCACCTCGAGCGCACCGCGCCGGCCCTCCCGGTAGGTGATCCGGCCTCGGGTCTTGACGACATCTCCGACCAGCCTCGCCTTCGCCGGGGCGAAACGGCTGAACAGCAACAGTGGATCACTGTCCCGGCCGGGCGCACGGAACGCGGCCGCCAGGTAGTCCTGGACATCACGCTGGTGCGGATTGATCAACGCGATCGCCTTCCCGGGCCGCTCCCCGCGCAGCACGCCGGGATCCAGATTGGCTGAGGTGAGGAAGTCCTGCGTCCGGGCGAGCGCCTGCGCCACCTGGTCCTGGCCCATCCATCCGGTCGCCCGCGGCTCGGGCAGGTTAACCCCCTCCGCCCCGCTGGCCCACTGCGCCGCAGGGGATCCCCTGAACGGCTCTGCCAGGGTGGGCAGTTGGCCCGAGGCCTGCGCGGGCGGCCCACTGGGGCGTTCCGACTCCGCGGCGAGCGGCGCACTGTCACCGCCTCCGCCACCGAACCAGCCCACCACCCGCTCCGGAGCCACCGCCGCGACCAGCAGTCCCAGCACGACCAGCACCCCGACCACAATCCAGGGTGCGCGCCGACGCCGCCGGGCCGGCGGATACGTCCGCCACCCCTGCGACCGGCCGCTCTCCCCGCGCAGCCGCTCCGTCACCATCCGAGCCCGCGCCGACGGCTCCTCCGGCGCCCCCGAAGTACCCGCCTCCGCCTCCCGCAGGAAGCGCTCCCACTCCTCGTCCGGTATGGACGCCCCACCCTTGCCCACGATCTCTTCCTCATTCCCTTCCCGTCCCCTTCTCAGAGACGGTCATCACGCGCCCACATGGGCGGGACCACGCCATCATGCTTTGGCGCCGAAGCACGGCTGGAAAGCGGGGGGAGAGCGGTGACGCGAATAGGGTCTCCCGTGCATGAGCGAAGGGGAGAGCTTGGGGAGTTGGCAACTGCGGCGATACGGCCGTCGGCAGAAGGGAAGCATTGGCGGATCTCCCGGAGCGCGATGAGAGCGCGCTGCCAATGCTTCCCTTCTCATCTCCCCAAAGTCACAGCCGACTTCACCAACTCCGGTCGGCCTGCGGACTCAACTCAGCCCCAGTCGGTGAAAGCAGCGAAAGTCGAGTCGCTCACTGGATCAGTTCGATGTGCGGATGATCCGGGGATGCCGGGCAGACGTGGAGTTGCAGGTCGTAGCCCCGGGCGAGGTCGATCATGGTGAAGTTGGCCGGAGGGGTGCCGGGGAGGAGCGGTGTGGGGTTCGCCCGGTCCTCTTCGGGTTCCCAGCTTTCGGTGGCGCCGTCCCATTCGGTGGTGGCGATGGTCAGCAGTGGGTCTGCCTCGGTGCCGCATTCGGGGCATAGCCTGGGGATGGGGTCGGTGAGGCCCCAGCGGGTCCAGCCACCGACCTTCCAGCCGGGGGAGATGGACAACATGTCCATGTAAAGCTCCTCCGGGGCGACCTCGTAGGAGCTGTCCAGCGCTGATCCGGCCGCCTGCCACCTGCTCCAGTCGCCCAAATGCTCCTGCAACTCCTTGCTCAGCTCCAGATAGTTGGGGTATTCGGTGACCTGCTCCGGTGTGAGCAGGCACGGCTGCGGCAGGTAGGTGTAGAACTGGATCGCGGGCGGTTCGGGAGGCGCGTCAACGATATCGGTGACGGTTGTGGCGGAGCGCCAGAACAGGGCAGTTGTGGGGTGTGCCGGGTGGTCGAAGGGGCACCAGAGGACCTGGAGCAGATCGGCCTCGCTCTGCCGGGGCGGGCGCAGCAGGGGGATGTCGCGGACGTAGAGCTGAGCCACGGGCAGCATGGCGATCGGGCCTTCGGGCCACGGGCGGCCGGCCATGATCCGCTCTTCGGCTGCCAGTTCCTCGGGCGTGGCCCAGGGCCCATGAGGATCGCGGCGGCGCCGACTCACCGATTCCGCCCGGTTACGACGCCACAGCCGTACGTCTTCCGGCGAAAGGGGCGCGTTCACCTGGTCCCACTCGTGCGGTCCTTCACAGTGCGGCCACGGCTCGTCGGCGGGCCACAGCAGCGGCCCGCCGACGGAGCTGTCGTACGGTGACGGCGACCCGGGGCGGGGATGCAGCCGGGTCGCCGTGCGCGCCAGCGGGCCCAGTTGCGGGAAGAGCGCGGATACGTCGAACGGCCGCGGCGGGGTGGTGCGACTCATGCTGGCTCCTGTCGGCATGATTTGGCCGAGATCAGTTTCCGAGGTTGAGCAGCCCGGTGTCTGCCTTGGTGTTGGGGACGTAGACGTTGGGGAACAGCAGCTCCGTCGTACCGTTGGCCCGTTCGATGTTAGCGCTCATCGTGACTCCCACCGGGATCGTGCTGGTGGCATCCCGGAAGACGGGCGTGACCTGGTAGAAGATCGCGTCGTTCGGCCCGAAGGCGTTCAAATCCACCGTCCTCTGAGCCTCGAACTCGTAGGTCCGCATGCTGGGCGTACCGGTGTTCATGCCCACTTGCCAGCAGGGGACGAGGTTGTTCTGCCCGCCGTCCTGAATCCTGCCCGGTCCGCCGAGGATGTTCGCGATCAGGTGACACCGGGCGAGCCCGTACGGCGGCGGGGCGCCGGGCGCGGCGTAAGGGCGCGCGAATTCCTGTCCATCCTGCCAGCCGGTAGGGTCCCCCACGGCTGGTTTGCCCTTGCCGAGCGCCTTGCCCAGGCAGGCCTGCGCCCGGGCCGGTCGGGTGCCGGTCGGGCCGGTCGGGGTGGTGGTCTTGTTGACGTGGGCGACAGGCTCGGTAGTGTTCTTGATCCACCCGTTGCCGGAGGGAAGCGAACCGGCAGGCGGGTTCGCCAGGCAGGATGCCTGCGGGACGGCGGCTGGCGTCGTGAACTCCACCTTGAACTGCTCGGCGTCGATGACCCGCTGGTTCTCGAAGCCCTCGGAGAGCCTACCGTCGGCGAACTGCTTGTCGGCGGCCGGGACATGGGCGCGCACACAGGGCGCGGTGCGATCCAGGTCCAGACTGTTGCCAAGGATATAGGTGTCCCATCCGCCACTGCTGGCATTGGGAATCACCTCGACGCACCGAGCGCCGTCGATTCCTCCCTCCTTGGCCTCCGCGAAGGGGAATTCGCCGCAGGTATCGGTCTCGACGAGGTCCGTGTTGGCCTGGAAGGGCTCTGTACCCGCGCTTCCGCAGGTGCGTCCCGTGCGGTCGGCTGTGCCGCTCTTCTCCCTGGTCAGCGGCTTGGCCTGCCCCCAGCCGTCGGAGAGGTTCTGCTGGGCCCACTGATAGGCGGCCACCGCGCCACCCGGGTCCGAGCCCTGCGTGCTCATCGGTACGACGGCCATGACCGTGGGTATGACGCAACCCGGCGATGGGGTGCCCGTGGGGTTGCCCGTGACGTTCCGGACGGCGTCATCGCAACGGATCTTGCGGGGGTTGCTCCATGACGCGTTCGGATCCGTTATCTGGGCGCCCGGGGAGGTGACGTAGAGCTTGTACGAGGTCGTGAACTCGACCTGGGTGTCGGGCGCGGGATTCGATGAGTAGGAGACGGTGCCGCTGACCGACTGCCCGACCGTCAGGTTGCCGCCGTACCAGGGCGCAGTCTTCGTGGCGGTGCAGTCCTGCGTGCAGGCCGACCTGAACTTGGCGCTGAGGGCGGTCACAGCTCCGGTCGCGCCGGCCATCTTCACCGTGACGTGCTCGTCCCACGTCGTGCCTCTCTCGGGAAGGGTCGCGCTGGTCGACACCTCCAGGTCACCCGTCCCGATCTGCTTACCCGCTGCGTCTTTCAGTGTGTAGAGGACGTTCAACCCCGTCACGCAATACTGGAAACGCTTGTACGTGTAGCTGCCGGGGTTCGTTATCTCGCAGCTGCCTGTGTCGCCTTGACCGGCAGGGCTTGCCAACGCCATCCGCCCGGTTTTGAGGGGCGCCCCACGACTCGCCGATTTCACCAGCACGGGGCGTGTGCTGACGCAGGCTTCGGTGGCTCCTGCCTTGTGTTCCTTGGAGCCCGCGCGCGTGGGCTCGCAGTGTTCGTCGGACGTCCGCGGTAGAGGACTGGTCTCCGGACGCGTAGGGACAGCGGGCGGACTGGACGGGTCGACCCTGGCTGCCTGGCGAGAATAAGTCGCCCTCGGGATCGGCTCTGCGTGGCTCATACCGACCGTAGTGATTCCCGACATCATAGAAGCCGACAGCACTAAAATGGTCCGCTGAGTACGCCTGAATCGTATGCCTGATCTCATCTATGACCTCTTACGAATACATATTTTGAAGCGCTCATCTGTAGGGAACGATGAGCCGAATAGTTTCCGGTTCTCGGGTCGATTGCGCCAGGAAGGAGATGTCGCCCTCAAGTCGTCCTATTTCGGTGAAGGTCGTAATGAACCCATGCATAGGTGAAGGCTGCACGGGGTTCACGGGATAGCACGAGCTGTGTTGCGGGGGATGACTTGTCCTGCCTGGGGCCCGGCACAGACGAGGGGTGACTCGCGTGCCGGGCAGCTTCAGGCCGGCCTCATATGGCGCGAAGTACCGGACGGGGTGCTGTCACCAAAACGATGACAGCGCGTGGGCAGCTGAGGACGCGAGTTCCTCGCCAACCTCCGTAACCTTCCTGACCGCGGGGGCCACTACCTTCTTGGCGCCGCCGAGCCGACCGGTGCTGATGAGCCATTTGGCCTGGCCGAGGGTGGCCAGGTTGAGGGCGGCTTCGCTGGCGGAATCGATGAACTGGCTGCTGGTGAATCCGTACTCGATGCCTGTGGCGATGGCACTGATTCCGCCGGCTCCCATCGACACGGAACCGAAGAACGCCGAGCCAAGGGCCGCCGGAGGGAACGCGAGGCTGGCGAGGCCGGTACCGGCCTCGAGGAAACCCGCTCCCACACTGATCTTGTTGAACGTGTCGGCGTACCACTTGGCGTCGTTCCACCACTCGTCTTTGTCGCCACTGGAGGTGCCGTGGGGATTGACCTGGTCATGGGTCGAATTCCCTGCTGGATCGCGCCCGCTCTCGCGGCCCTTCTGGGCCTCCTCGGCGGCCTTGCGCGCGGCTTCTCTCACCTCGGCGATACGTTTGTCGGAGGCGATACGCACAGCGTCGCGGGCTGCTGCCGCGGCAGTCTGCGCGTCCTTGCCGGCAGCGAGTGCGGATGCGTGCGCGCTGGCAGCCGAAGCCTGGGCTTGGTAGGACGAGTTCAGGGCGCTGCGGGCCGAGTCGATCGCCTTGTTCGCCGAGTAGTTGGCTGAGCGTGCGGCGCCCCGCGCGGTGTCTGACGCTGCTTTGGCCGTATTCGCCGACGCCTGGGCTGCGGCTGCGGACGTGTCCGCGTCATCGGCGTTCTTCTTCGCCTGCCTGGCGTAGTCGTCGGCCTTGTCCTGTGAATTGCGCGCTTTGGTCGCCCAGTCCGCTGCCTTGTCCGCCCATCCGCGGGCGTCGGCGGCGGCCTTGGACGCCAATGCCGCGTCCTTCTGAGCCTTGTGAGCAATCTTCGCGGCGGCCGCAATCGCTCCGCGGATCGCCGAGACGTGGGTGGCAGAATCGTAGTCGAGCTGTGCTGTCCGGTACTGGACCATGTGGACGAAGTTCCGGCGCATCCATGTCGGCCCTTCCAGGGCGACCTCGGCGTGTGCCTGGGTGTAGGGGCCTGCGGTCGTCAGGAGCGTCGAGGTGGTGACCGCGTCGTCCTCGCGCATCGCGGCGGGGTAGGCGCGATCGAAGAAGTCCTGCAGGGCCTCGGGGGTGTCTGCGTTGAGCGCGTCGTTGGCCGCCTTGGTGACAGCCTTGCCGGGGCGCTGGGTGAGGATGCGGGCGATCTGGACGCGGTTGTCGTCCTTGGACGCCCTGATCACCCCTGCGGTGAGGAAATCGCCCACGGGCTTGTCGCCAGAGCCCTCAAGCGCGGCTTGTGCGGCTTGCGCGATCGCGGGGCTGGATATCTGGGCGAGGTAGAGGACGGTTTCGCGGTCGTCCTGCTGCTGCGCGAGGTGCCGGTCGAGGTCGATCCAGGAATAGATGTCGGAGTCGGCACCGGCGAGGGCGAACTGGGCTGCCTGCCGGGTCCAGACGCCCTTGGCGTTCAGCAGGCCGATGGCAGCCTTGCGGCCCAGCGTGGCAGCCAGTGCGAGATTGTCAGCCGCCAGTGCCTGCTCGGCGTTGGCGATCAGGTCTTTGATGTCTTGGTCGGTCCGCTGAGACTGCGCGCGCTTGTTCTGGTAGGCGGCTGTCTCGGCGGTCTCGATCTGGGCAAGCAGTCTGGCCTCCTCCATGCCCCGGAGTTTGTCCTCCTCCAGGTTGGCCAACTCGGCGTCCCTTGCTGCCTTCTCCACGGCCTGGGCGTCCTCGACTGCCTTGACCGCTATGTCGGCCGCCTTCACAGCTTCATTGGCGTGGGCGGTGGACTTGTTCGCGAAATCGATTGCCTGCCCCGCGTACTTGACTGCCTCGTCAGCCGCGTCCGCTGCCTTCTCGGCCTGGGTTGCTGCGGCGTTGGCGTGATCCCGCGCGGCGCTCGCGGCTGTCGCAGCCGCGTTGGCCAGGGCCTGAGCGGTGGAGGCGGCGTTGGTGGCACGGTTCGCGGCACTGGAGGCAATGGATGCCTGCCGCTGGGCCTCTGCGGCATCCGATTGCGCGGCCCCTGCCGCGGTCGCGGCCTGGGCGGAGGCGTTGGCGGCGGCCGCGGCGTTACGGGCGGCAGAGGCTGCGGCGGACCCGGCGTTGGAAGCCTGGGATGCGGCGGTCGCCGCATAATCCGCGGCCTTGGCCGCGGACCGCGCCTGCGCGGCACCGTTGCGGGCCGCTACGGCGGCGTCCTTCGCCGCCCGCGCCTGCGTGGCGTCCTTGGATGCCGCGATCGCGGAGTTGTACGCGGCGGATGCCGCGTTTCCGGCCGTGGCGGCGGCCTGGGACGCTGCGGTAGCCGCCCACGAGGCGCGGCGGGCGGCGGCCACAGCCGCGCTAGAGGCGTTGATGGCCTCACGCGCGGCGTTCGCCGCACCCTTGGCCGCACTGGCCGCCTTACGGGCCGCGGCCCCGGACAGCTCCACCTCATTCTTGGCAGCTTTGGCCGCTGCCGCGGCTTCCTCCGCCGCATCCTTGGCCTTGTTCGCGGCGGTCTTGGCCCGTTCGGAAGTCTCGACGGCCAGGTTCGTCTCGGCTTGGGCGCGCTTGCCCTCCCGCTCGACGACGGCGACGAGTTCCTCGATGGCTGCCGATTCCTGGTCGCGGGCACGGGCGATGTGCTGGCCGGTGTCCAGGAACCACTCGATTTCAGCCTCGGTGCCGCTCAAGGCCCGGTCAGCGTACTTGCTCACCTCAGGACCGGCGTTCATCAGCATGCTGGACACCTGGACCCTCATGTCCTCCAGGTGGGCGGTGAACTGACCCTCGGTGAGGAAGGCTTCCAGTGCTTCTCGGCTGCCCGCGCTCAGAGCGGCGGAAGCGTCACGTTGCACCGCCTTGCCGCCGGTGACCGACACCGTGGAGGTCCCTACCCGCAGGTCCTCCAAGAGGGCAGGCTTGAAGCCGCCCTGCAGGAAGGCCGCGATGGCGCTGTCGCCTTGGTCGAGAGCGGCGGATGCCTCGCGGCCCAGGCCCTTGCCGGCCTTCACCAGGAAGGTGGAGATGGCGACGCGGTTGTCCTCCACCGTCGCCTTCGGAAGCGTCGTGGTGAGGAAGGACTGTACGTCGGCGTCGGTGCCGATGAGCGCTCTGGCCGCAGCCGTTTTGACGGCCTTTCCGCCTGTCATCCAGGCCTTGATCACCTTGGCCCGGTCGGTGTCCGGCAGCGGGAGCGGATCGGGCACTGCTCCCCCTGGGGAGTCAGCACGAGCTATGCGCGCCAGCGGTAAGGGGGAGGCGGCGGCAGCGGCAGCGACCGCGAGTGTGCCAAGGAGACGTCTCCGACTCCAAAACGTCGTCTGCATACGGATGTGGTTCTCCTGATGTGAGATGGCGAGGCAGGACAACAAGTCCGCAGTCGGCACTGATCGGCTCGACCAACTCGACCGAACTGCGTCGGCAGGCATGAGTGGCCCGCACGTCCCTGCCTTGAAGGGGCTGCCCTGGCCTGCAATCCGGCCCCGGGGCACGGTAGGCCTCATACAACTCGCTCACCGGGTCGCACTGCCTGAACGGCACCCGGCGGCTATGGCTGTTCAGCTCGGCCGGTCGTACTACCGCCCTGGCGAGCCCCGATGTAGGCGGCGCGCCGGAAACCGGAGCGTGAGGCACGTAGGACATGACCGGTTTCGGCAGTGGCGGGGCCGGGCTCGAGCGAACGCTACTTGGCGGTCTTGAGCTCCACGAGCATGTATTCGCGTTTGTCCTTGTCGGCGCTCTCGCCGACCCCGGTCCACTGGTTCTTGAGGATGTCGAACGACTTGCTCTCGCTGCCGACAGTCATATTGGCCTCTGTCGTGTAGTCGTTGCCCTTGATGGAGTGGACTGAGGGGATCTCCATAGTCAGCCAGCCAGAGTTTCCGGTGACCTTGAAGCAGATCTTCTGATCCTGCTGACGGGCCAACAATTCGATGAAGCCTGTGCCACTGGCGCAGTCGACGTAGGTGATGTGGCCGTCGCCGCGCTTGAGGGTGATTTTCTTCTCCGCAAGGATCTTTGCAGCACCCGGGTAGTCGAACGTCTCGACCGCGGAGCCCGGCCCCTCTTGCGCGATCGGGCTCACCGGACCAGCCCCGCTGGAGGCGGCTGCCGGTAGCGCAAGCCAGGCCAGAGTCCCGACACCCAACGCGGCGCCGAGAGTGCGCACCAAGAACCTCTTTCGCGACGGCTTCGCCATGACTGAGGTACGCGACGTCATCATCATCCAAACTCGTCAGTTCCGGTTCAGCCGGAAATTTTTAGGCTTCTCATGGGGTCGGGATCTTTCCTGACTTGCATGCGTTATTGGCCCAGCACCGCACCCCAACACTCATTCATCATGCGATGCATCACGGTTCGGTGTTTTCACGGCCCTGCCAAGCACCGCACCCCCGCCTTCGCCGCGGCCGCGCACGCCTGTGCCTCCCTAGGGGCACGGGCACCTAGGGCGCCGTACGAAAGCGTCCCGCCACCTGTCGTCCCAGTGGCTGCATGGGGGAGGCCGGAGAAACCGATTCAGCCAAGGTCACTGGTCGTTCCTGACCATCGGACGTTGCACATCGGCATTTCTCGCAGCTGAATGGCCATTGCCGCTGATACGGAAGTTCCCCGCACTTCTCACTACCCCCCGGTAGAAGGGCACGATCCCAGTGGTATACCCGCCAGGTGTCATGCCGTCAGAACGTGTGCGACGGCGAAGCCTTCGCCTGCACAGGTTCGCAGGTTATCGGATACCCCAGGGCGGACTGGCTATGGCGTCGTCATTTGGGACCGTGATGACGGCTGAAAGTGGTTCGTCTGCCGAACGGTGTCCTCTAAATGACTCCGCCTGTCACCTGCAACTACCAGCGTCGTGGCGCCGCTTCGGGATGTCATCAACTGCTGAACTCGTCTGTTTCTAGCCAATGTCTTGGCCCCAAATGACGACGTCATAGTCGGCGTACATCACGGGGATTTCGGTGACCTGAATCACTCACCTCCCCCTTGACGTGAGCGCCCGTCTAGAGTGATCTTTACGTTCACATCTTCGTGGGGCGTTTGGCCTGCTTGGCATGCCGCACGGGGTGAATGCCGCTGCGCTGCGCACGGGCCGCCCGCGGGACCACTCATGATTCCGACTCCAGCCTTTCCGAAAAATTTCCAGGACTCTCATATCTGCGATGGGTTCACGCACCGCATGGGGCCGCACCTCTGCATGCTCTCGCTGCGGCCAGCAGCCTTCTCTGAGCCCGGCCCATTCCTGAAACCTTCCGAAGGATCCTTTGATGTCTGCAATGAGTTCGCGTGCCGCGTGGACCACAGGACTGGTCGCCCTCGCCACGGCTGGCGGCCTCGTCACTGCGTCGCCCGCCGGTGCCGTCTCCGGCGACACTGTTCCCTCCGGCAGCTACGCGTTCACCGCGAAGCTGAACATCGGGGACGGTAAGCGCAGTTGCTCGGGTGCCCTGGTGGATGGGCAGTGGGTGCTGACCGCCGCCAGCTGCTTCGCCGACGCCAATGGCAATGTGACGGCCGGGGCTCCGGCCGAGAAGACCACCGTGACCCTGGACGGGCCGTCCCTGTCGGGGGCGATCCCGGTCACTGTGCTGCGGCTCGTTCCGCATCCGGATCGCGACCTGGTCATGGCCCAACTGCGCACCATCTCCCCGATCGGCGGCTTGACTCCGGCATTCAAGGTGGATCCGATCGATGTCGCCTCCACGCCGGTGACGGCGGGCGAGAGTCTGCGGGTGACCGGGTACGGGCGGACCAAGACCGAGTGGGTGCCCGACGCCCCGCACACCGCCACCCCCACCCTCGCCGGGGCCGATGACGCCACTCTGACCCTGGCCGGCAGCAACGGGCAGACCGCGGGCGTCTGCAAGGGCGACGCGGGCGGGCCCACCTTCCGCCAGACCAGCAACGGCCGTTACGAGCTGGTCGGTATCCACTCCCGCACCTGGGAGGCCGGCTGCTTCGGCTCGGATGAAACCCGCGACGGCGCCGTCGACACGCGTGTCGACACGGTCAGTTCCTGGATCCAGCAGACCCGCCTGACCACGAAGTCGATCTCGACCACCAAGGTCGTCACCGGTGCCGACTTCAACGGTGACGGCCGGACCGACGTTGCCGCCGTCATGACCGACGGCAGCCTCCACGCCTTCTACTCCGGCCCGGACGGCACCCTCGAATACGGCCGTCCGCTGTGGAAGGACAACAGCTGGAGCAGGGTCAAGCGGATCGTGGCCGGTGACTTCAACGGTGACGGACGCACCGACATCGCCGCCATTTCGGACGACGGCGACCTCTACCTCTACCCCGGCCAGGTCGACGGCTCCCTCGGGGACCGCACCAAGATGTGGTCCGACAACTCCTGGGGGACCATGCGCCAGGTCGCCCGCTTCAAGGCCGACCGAGGCGGCCGCGACGGCCTGCTCGCCGTCTCGGGCGACGGCTCGCTCTACGCCTACACCACCAACGCCAACGGCACCCTGAGCACCGACAAGCGCCGCATGTGGCCCGACAGCACCTGGGACGGCAAGACCCAGTTCGCCACCGCCGACTACAACGCCGACGGCCTCGACGACATCGCCACCGTCGGCCCCACCGGCGCCCTCCAGCTGTACGCCAACAACGGCAAGGGCTCCTTCGACACGGCCAGCCCGCTGTGGCCCGACACCAGCTGGAAGAACACTCAGACCATCGTCGGCGGCGACTTCAACGGCGACGGCAAGGGCGACCTCGCCGGTCTCTCCGACGTCGCCTCCAGCCAGCCCCTCACCCAGCCCAACCTTCGCTGGTACCAGGGCGACGGCAAGGGCAAACTCACCGACGGCCGCTCCATGTGGCCCACCCGCCCCTGACCCAGGGCTCGGCGCCACAGTCCCGGATCTTCGCCCCACTCCGGCCCGCACGTAGTGGGGGCTGAGAGGTGATCATTCGCTAGGCCAAAGAGAATGGGCCGCACTCCCGTAAAGAGTGCGGCCCATTCGCTTGCTCAGGACTTCAGAGTCCCGTGGATCAGAACAGCTGGCGGTACGTGTTCCAGCCGCCGGTGCCGATCTTCACGCGGGGCTTGAACGGGGCAGAGGCGTCGCCCGTGCCCGAGTAGCGCCACAGCGTGCCGTCGTTGCCGCGCGCGATGAGGTCGGTCTTGCCGTCGCCGTCCACGTCTCCGGTGGACACGAGGGTGTTGTAGGTGTTCCAGCCGCCGCCGATCTTGATGCGGGACTCGAAGGGGGCCTTGTAGTTGCCCGTGCCCTTGTAGAGCCACAGCGTGCCGTTGCCGTCGCGGGCGACGATGTCGGGCTTGCCGTCGCCGGTCAGGTCACCGTTGCCGGCGATCTGGGTGTACTGGCCCCAGCCGCCGCCAACCTTGTAACGGGACGTCAGCGTGCCGTTGCCATAGTTGAGGTAGATGTACAGGGTGCCGCTGTTGTCACGGGCAAGCAGGTCGCCCGCCGCCGCGCCGCCGAGGTTGCCCACCGACCACACGTGGTTGTAGGTGTTCCAGCCGCCGCCGATCGTCGTGGCCGAGCCCCCCCAGGGCATGTAGCGGAGGTAGCCGTCGGGGGTCCGGAACCAGATGCCGGTGGAGTCGCCACCGTCGCCGTCGTTGTCGACCTGGGTGATGTCCCGGTCGTCCGCGAAGCCGAACCCGAGCGTCTGGCGGCCGCCGAGGCCACCCGTTCCGTCCGGCGAGTATCCGTACTGGGTACCGTCACCCGAGATGCCGTACAGCGCCATCTGGGAGACGGCCGAGGCCGCGGCGCCGGAGCGCAGTGAGGCCGGGGCACCGGTCTTCGCCTTGGCGCTGTTGGCCGACTTGGCGGGGTTCTCCGCCGCGACGGCGTTCGCGCCGGTCGCGAGGAGGGCCGCGGCGATCGCCGCGGTGGCGAGACGCGAGGCTATGCGTCCCTTACGGCCAGAAGTCTTGGCCACGTGGTTCTCCATGGAGTTGTTGAGACGTGGCGTGCCTCATGGCATGAGGCCCGTCACGGGATCAACGAGATCGTTTCACGGGTTTCTCACATCTTCCAAACAGGTTTGTGCGGGAATCGTCACGTCCGGTTGCCGGGCCGTCCCCCGGCAACGCCGAAGGGTCGCACCGCCGAAGCGGTGCGACCCTCCGTCAGATCACATCGGATTCGGTCGACCGGATCCGGTCGACCGGATCCGGTCGGATCGGATCAGAAGAACAGCCGGTACGTGTTCCAGCCGCCCGAGCCGATCTTCACGCGCGACTGGTACGGGGCGGCGGCGTTGCCAGTGCCCTTGTACAGCCACAGCGCGCCCGCGTTGTCGCGGGCGATGAGGTCGGCCTTGCCGTCCAGGTCGATGTCGCCCGGGGCGAAGATGGCGTTGTAGATGTTCCAGCCGCCGCCGATCTTGGTGCGGGGCTTGAACGGGGCCTTGTAGTTGCCCGTGCCCTCGTACAGCCACAGCGTGCCGTCGGCGCCGCGCGCCACGATGTCGGCCTTGCCGTCACCGGTCAGGTCGCCGTTGCCGGCGAGCGCGGTGTACTGGCCCCAGCCGCCGCCCACGGTGTAGCGGGACGTCATCTTGCCGTTGCCGTAGCCCAGGTACAGGTACAGCGTGCCGGACGCGTCACGGCCGAGGAGGTCACCGGCACCGGCGCCGCCCAGGTTGCCCGGGGACAGCAGGGTGTTGTAGGTGTTCCAGCCGCCGCCGACCTTCCACGGGTCGGAACCGTCGGCCGCGGCGTAGGACAGGTTGCCGTTGTAGTCGGCCTGCCAGATGCCGTCCGCCAGGTTGTCGGCGTCGTTGTCGACCTGGCCGACCCACTTGAGGTTCCAGTTCGTGTTGTACGGGAAGCTGACGCGTGACTCCAGGCCGCCGTTGCCGTCGGGGTTGTAGAACCAAGCGGTGTTCGACTTGTCGATGCCGTACAGGCCGAAAACCGGCGCGTCGCCCGGCGCGGAAGCCGGGGTGTTGGCCGCACCCTTGAGGCCCTTGGCGGGCTTGGCGGTCGGAGCCTTGAAGGGCTTCGCCGTCGGGTTGTCGGCGGCGAACGCGGAGGCGCCGGTGCCGACGAGGGCGGCGGTAACCGCCGCGGCAGCGAGACGGGAAGCTATCCGCCCACGCTTACGGCCAGAGATCTTGGCCACGTATGTCTCCATTGGTAGAGATTGAGACGCGGCTCGGCTCACGAGGTGAACCGAGCCACGAGTTCAGCGGAATCGTTTCACGACTCCTTTACCTGTCAACCCGCCTGCGGCCAAAGGGGATCAAAGCAACAGGTCATTCTCGCCAGGTGTTCACCCCTGTGTATCCCGATTTGGCACGAAAGGGCTGCACCCCCTGAGTTGGGAATGCGGCCCTCCGGTTGTGGCGGCGATCGGAACAGCAATCAAACGGTGATCAGAACAGCAACCGGTACGTGTTCCAGCCCCCGGTGCCGATCTTCACCCGCGGCTTGTACGGCGCCTTCGCGCCCCCCGTGCCCCGGTACAGCCACAGTGCGCCCGCGGCGTCTCGGGCGACCAGGTCGGTCTTGCCGTCGAGGTCCACATCGCCCGTGGACACCAGCGCGTTGTAGATGTTCCAGCCGCCACCGATCTTCACGCGCGGTTCGAAGGGGGCCCTGTAGTTGCCGGTGCCCTTGTAGAGCCACAGTGTGCCGTCGGCGCCGCGCGCCACGATGTCCGGTTTGCCATCGCCCGTCAGGTCGCCGTTTCCGGCCAGGGCGGTGTACTGGCCCCAGCCGCCGCCGACCTTGTATCGGGAGGTCAGCTTGCCGTTGCCGTACCCCAGGTAGAGCCAGAGCGTGCCGGACGAGTCGCGGCCGAGGAGGTCGCCGCCCTGGGCGCCGCCCAGGTTGCCCGGGGACAGGAGCGTGTTGTAGATGTTCCAGCCGCCGCCGACCGGCACCGTGGTGAGGTTGTCGAGGGGCTCGAAGGTCATGTTGCCCTTCGTGTCCCACTTCCAGGTGCCGTCCGGGACGCCGTCGGCGTCGTTGTCGACCTGAGCGGCGTTCTTGACGCCGCCCTGGCCCTCGTCCATCTGCATGCGCGACGAGAAGCCGCCCTCGAAGTCGGGCAGATAGGCGAACTCGTTGCCGGCGCGGTCCACGCCACGGAGCGGGAAGACCGGGTAGGCGCCGTTCGGGTCGCCGTCCGCGCGCGCGGCGCCGTGCCTGGCCGCGCCGCTCCTGGCGGCGACGGCCTTCTTCGCCGCGGCCTTCACCGACGCCTTGGCAAAGGTGCCGGGCGGGGTGGGACTGTCGGCGGCGAACGCGGAGGCGCCGGTGCCGACGAGTGCGGCGGCGACCGCCGCGGCGGCGAGACGGGCGGCTGTCCGCCCACGCGTACGTCCGGATATCTTGGCCTCGGTCTTGGCCACGTATCTCTCCAGAGGTCTCGATGAGACATGACGCGGCCCCGGCGCGCCATGGAGCCGGGCACCGGACACGTCACGCGATCAGCGAGAGTTTTACACAACTCCTTTACGTGTCAAGGCGTTTGAGTGCGGAACGCCGACCAAGGGGCGTGTCCTGGCCAGAGGGCGCGCGCACGGCAGTGGACGCGTTCACGGCAGAGGCTGCGGTCACGACAGAGGACGCGTTCACGGCAGAGGCTGCGGTCCCGGCAGGGGACGCGTACGACAGAGGGCCGCACCCCCCTCCGGGAGCACGGCCCTCTCGTCGCAGCGGACGGGATCAGAAGAACAGCCGGTACGTGTTCCAGCCGCTCGTCCCGATGTTCTTGCGCGCCGCGAACGGCGCTGCCGCGTTGCCCGTGCCGGAGTAGCGCCACAGGCCGCCGTTGGCGTCCCGGGCCAGTAGGTCGGTCCTGCCGTCCAGGTCTATGTCGCCGATCGAGAAGAGGGCGTTGTAGGCGTTCCAGCCGCCGCCGATCTTCACGCGGGGCTCGAAGGGAGACCTGTAGTTGCCCGTGCCCTTGTAGAGCCACAGCGTGCCGGACGTGTCGCGCGCGACGATGTCGGGCTTGCCGTCGCCGGTCAGGTCGCCGTTGCCGGCGATCAGGTTGTACGCGTTCCAGCCGCTGCCGATCTTGTAGCGGGAGGCGACCTTGCCGTTGCCGTAGCCCAGGTACAGATAGAGCGTGCCGGAGGCGTCGCGGGCGAGCAGGTCGCCGGCCGACGCGCCGCCCAGGTCGCCGGGGGACACCAGCATGTTGTAGGTGTTCCAGCCGCCGCCGACGGTCCACGGGTCGGTGGCGTCGTCCGGGGCGTAGTACATCGTGCCGTTGTTGTCCCACTCCCACCAGCCGTCGGCGTAACCGTCGGCGTCGTTGTCGACCTGGACCGTGTTCTTGATCTTGTCCCAGCCCGTGTCGACCTTGGCGCGGGGGCTGAGCGCGCCGCCACCGTCACGGTAGTAGCCGTACAGCGTGTTGGCCCGGTCCGCCGCGAACAGGTCGAACTGCGGGGCGTCCGCGCCGGCTGCGGAGGTCACGCCGGAGCGCAGCGACGGCGTCAGGGCGACGGCGCCGTGGTACGGCTTCGGCGGGTTGTCGACGGCGACGGCCGACGTGCCGGTGCCGACGATCGCGGCGGCCGCCACCGCGGCGGCGAGACGGCTGGCTATCCGTCCACGCCTACGGCCGGAATTCTTGGCCAGAGTCTTGGCCACGTGGGTCTCCATGGGGCTGAGATGCGTCGTGGCGCGCCTCAGCAGACGAGACGCGCCACGGGTTTCACGGAAATCTTGCCATGACTCCTTTACATGTCAATCTGCTTGATGTAAAAGCGGCCAACTCGACATCTGCACCGGTCCGATGGAACCGTCACCGCAGAAGTTCCGTCTCCGCGAGGGTCGCCGGGCCGCCGGTGGACACCAGCCGGTAGTGCCCGTACGAGCCGGGGCGGGCCACGCCGAACACCCGGGTCTGGCGGTCCCAGGCGAACGACTCACCGGTCCTGCGGTCGAGATCGACCCACGTCGTCCCGTCGGTGGAGCCCTGCAGGACCCAGCCCGTCGGGGCCTTGGCGCGCTCCGACGACGTCAGGGTGTACTGCAGCGCGCGCGTGGGCGATGCCACCGGAAGCTCTACGGAGTCGAACGTCGCCGCCGTCGCCGAGGTGTTGTCGAAGAGCGGGCCGGTCCCCGAGATCGCGTCGGAGGGCGGCGTGGGCACCTTGTCGTCCTTCGTGATCGAGGTCGGCGCCGCGTCCTTGCCGCTGCCCCAGGCCGACGGGCGCGGCCCCATGGCGAAGTCCAGGGTGCCGCCCCGGGCGAGCAGGGAGTGCGGGAGCGCGGTGGAGTTCCACGCCTTGCCGTTCACCCGCAACGACTGGACGTACACGTTCCGGTCGTTGTTGCGCGGCGCCTTCACCACCAACTCGCGGCCGTTCTCCAGGTGGAGCGTCGCCTTGGTGAACAACGGCGAGCCGATGGCGTACTCACCGCTGCCCATGACCAGCGGATAGAACCCGAGCGCCGAGAACAGGTACCAGGCCGACATCTCGCCGTTGTCCTCGTCGCCGTGGTAGCCCTGGCCGATCTCGCTGCCGGTGTACAGGCGGCGCGTCACCTCACGGACCTTCTCCTGGGTCTTCCAGGGCTGCCCCGCCGCGTCGTACATGTACGCCACATGGTGGGCGACCTGGTTGGATTGGCCGTACATGCCCATCCGTACGTCACGCGCCTCGGTCATCTCGTGGATGACGCTGCCGTACGAACCCGCGAAGTCGGGCGAGGCCGTCTCCGGGGTCGCGAAGAACGTGTCGAGCTTCTTGGCCAGAGCGTCACGGCCGCCGTACAGATTGGCCAGGCCGCGCGAGTCCTGCACGGCGGTGAACGCGTAGCCCCAGCCGTTGGTCTCGGTGTAGTCGTAGCCCCAGATCCGCGGGTCGTAACTGCCGCTCGGCACCCGCCAGTCGCCCTTGGCGTCACGGCCCTGGAAGAAGCCGGGGGCGCCCGCTCCGGCACTCGCGGCCTTGGGGTCGAAGAGCTTCACGTAGTTCTGGGCGCGGCCAAGGAAGTACGTCGACTCCTCCTTGTAGCGGGACTTGCCCGTCTTCTTGTAGAGCGCCTCGCCCATCCGCGCCAGGCCGTAGTCGTTGAGGCAGCCCTCCAGGGACCAGGACAGGCCCTCGCCGGTCGAGGTCGGGGTGTAGCCGAGGAACGGTGAGGTGTCCATGCCCTTGCGGCCGACCCCCGGGGACGGCGGGGCGACCGTGGCGTTCTTCAGCGCTGCCTCGTAGGCGGCCTCGCCGTCGAACTTCACCCCCTTCACATACGCGTCCGCGAACGCCACGTCCGAGCTGGTGCCGGTCATCAGGTCCGCGTAGCCGGGCGAGGACCAGCGGGAGATCCAGCCGCCGTCCTTGTACTGCTGGACGAACCCGTCGGCCATCTCGCCGGCCCGGGCGGGGGTGAGCAGCGAATACGCGGGCCAGGTGGTGCGATAGGTGTCCCAGAAGCCGTTGTTGACGTACACCTTGCCGTCGACGATCTTCGCGCCCGTGTGGGTCGGGGTGTCCTGGCCGGTGCCGGGGGAGAAGGGGCTGGCGTAGACGTCCTTCGAACCGACCTTCTCGGAGCCGGAGTTGGGGTAGAGGTAGAGCCGGTAGAGCGAGGAGTACAGGGTGGTGAGCTGGTCCTGGCTCGCGCCCTCGACCTCGACCCGGCCCAGGATCCGGTCCCAGGCGCGCTGTGCCTGGTCCTTCACCCGGTCGAAGGGCGTCCCGGCGGGGATCTCGGCGGCGAGGTTCGCCTTGGCCTGGTCCACACTGATGAGTGAAGTCGCCAGACGCAGGGTGACGGTCCGGTCCTTGCCGGGTTTCAGGCGCAGATACCCGGTGACGTCCGCGCCCCCGCCGCCGGGCAGCTTGGCCCCGGCGGTGGCCGGCGCGTCGAAGACGCCGTACACGAAGAGCCTGGTGGCACCGGCCGACAGACCGCTCTTCACATCGGAGTAGCCGGTGAACGAGGACGAGGACGGGTCCAGGGTGAGCCCGCCGTTGTTGTTGACGTTGTCGAGGACGACGCTCGCGTCATCACCGGGATAGGTGAACCGCATGGTCGCCGCGTGGTCGGTGGGCGCCATCTCGGCCTTGAGGCCGTTCTCGAAGGTGACCCCGTAGTAGTACGGCTTCGCGACCTCGTTCTCGTGCCGGAACGGCAGCGCCCGCGCGGTGCGCGAGGCGTCCGGGGTGCCGGTCGCCGCGGACGGCATCAGCTGGAAGGTCTGCCGGTCGCCCATCCACGGGCTCGGCTCATGACTGGCGCCGAACGCCTGGAGCACGGGCAGGTTGTCCGCGTTGTTGCGCCGCGCGTAGTCGTACAGCCAGTCCTGCGAGGCGGCGTTGGTCACCGGCGTCCAGAAGTTGAACCCGTTGGGCACGGCCGTCGCCGGGAAGGTGTTGCCGCGCGAGAAGGAGCCGCTGGAGTTGGTGCCCCGGGTGGTCAGCGCGTAGTCGGAGAGGTGCGCGAGGCGCTTGGCGGGCTTCTTCGGGGCGATCGCGATGTCGTCGATCCAGCCCTGGAACTTCGCCGGGCCCTTGGGCGAGTCGTATGCGATCAGGATCCGGTCGACGGTCCTGCCCGCGGCCACCGCGCCGATCCGCGACGACACGTGGTTCCACTGGTTCACATAGAGCGTCTTCGCCGCGCCCTGGCCCTGGGGGCTGAGCGGAGCGCCGTGCGAGTCGACGGCCCGCAGATCACTCAGATAGGTGCCGTCGGTGAAGGCGAGGTCCACCGACACGTTCGTGGCGGGGTAGCTGAGGTCCGTCTCCGGCATCGACGGGAAGATCTTGTAGTCGAGCTCGGTGTCCCGGCCGATCCGGGTGTGCACGTCGAAGACCTTGTTGTACGAGTACGCCCGGCCGTCCGCCTTGTGCGTACCGGCGTAACGCAGGGCCCTCTTTCCGGTGAATCCGGCGTTCGCCTTGGCGGTCGGGGATCCGCCCGGCCCCCGGTCGGGCTGGGTGCGCATGTCCGGCGGGACCGGGGTGTGGGTGTTCCCGTCGGAGAACTGGATGTCCGCCAACTGGGTGATGTCCGCACCGCTGTTGCGGGTGATCTCCAGGCGGTAGTGCGCGTACGCCGTGGAGTTGGTGAAGTCGTACGACTTGGTCTGGAAGCGCGAGGCGAACGTCTCGCCCGACCGGGTGTCCAGCGTCTTCCAGCTCTTGCCGTCCGCCGACCCCTTCAGCGTCCAGTCCCTGGGGTCGCGGGGAGCGGCGTCGTTCGCCGAGGTCAGGGCGTAGGTGACGACCTTGACCGGGGCGTCGAGATCGAACTCCAGCCAGGCCGTCGGGGCGAAGGCGAGCCACTTGGTGCTGGGCTGGCCGTCGACGAGGTTCTCCTTCACCTCGCCCGAGCCCTCGTTCTCGGCGCTCGCCCGGACCTCGGTCACCCGGTCGGTGACATTGCCCGGTATGCCGCTGGCGAAGGAGCCGTCGACACCCGACGCGCGCTTGGCGCCGTCGGGTCCGGTGTCCACGGTGTTGAGCCAGTCGGGTTGTGGCTGGCCGGTTTCGAACGATGTCCGGAACGTGTCGCCGTCCGAGGCGGGGGTGGCGGCGGCAGGCTGGGCGGTCGCGGCCCACTGGGCGGTCACGACGAGCATGAAGGCGGCCGCCGCCAGGGCGGCCGCCGGTCCTTGTCCGTGCCGGGATCCGAGCGGCATAAGGGGCCTTTCGATTGGCGGGCGCATGACACACCTCGGCCGAAACGGGGACACGTCCGGCCGGTGTACGGCGGTCATACGATCTGGACAACGTTGTCAGAGTGAAAATGCAGGATCCAGTAGGAAGGCAAGTCATAGGTGGTGTCAAGGGTGTTGAGGGGGAATGGCGCGGTCGTTTCGGATCTTGCCGGAAGTGTCGCGGGGGTCCGGCCCGGCACGCTCCGCCGTCAGATATCCAGGAGGTCTCAACTCGGGAAAGGATGCCGTCCAACCATGCTTTCGATCTTGCTCAGTTGACGGAAAGTGGACTATACCTGTCGGCGTCCGCTCCGCCGGGAAACCGGCGGACCTGGGGGACGGGGGACGTCGGGGAAGCAACGGCACGTCATCCTCCGCAAAGTCCGACGTATCCGCTGCGTACCCTGCACTACCCAAGCTTCAGCACAACTGACCGCGGTGGCGGGGCCCTTCGCCTGCAGGCGATTCGGTACGGGCGACCGGTACACCGCCTGAGTCCTGGAGAAGGCGAGGACTTGAGCATGGGATCCACCTCCGCCCACGACACCAATGAGGGCCTGGGCCGTCGCGATCTGATCAAGCGGTCCGCGGCGCTCGGTCTGATCACCGTTCCGGCGATGGGCTTCCTGTCCGCCTGTGCGAGCAGCAGCGACGACAGCAGTACGAAACCCACCAAGGGCACCAAGACCGACAAGAACCCGCTCGCGGTCAATGAGTCGGCGCCTCTCGACGTCGTCATCTTCGACGGCGGATTCGGCACCAAGTACGCCACCGACGCGAATGCCGTGTACCAGAAGGCGTTCCCGAAGGTAAAGATCAATTTCCACAAGACCCAGAAGATCCAGTCGGAACTCCAGCCGAAGTTCAACGGCGGCACCCCGCCGGACCTCATCGACAACTCGGGCGCCGAGCAGATGGACATGGGCGTCCTGGTCGGCAAGAGCCAGCTCACCGACCTGACCCCGCTGCTCGACGCGCCGTCCATCGACGACCCGGGCAAGAAGGTCCGCGACACGCTGCGGCCCGGCATCGTCGAGATGGGCCAGTTCGACGGGGACCAGTGCTGGATCTTCTACTACGCGTACACCGTGTACGGCGTCTGGTACTCGCAGACCGCGCTCGACAAGCTGGACGCCAAGTACCCGGAGACCTGGGACGAGATGCTCGCCCTGTGCGAGAAGGCGAAGAAGCAGGGCATCGCCGGCTGGACCTACCCCGGCAAGTACCCGTACTACCTGCCGTTCTCGCTCTACCCGTTCATCGCCAAGATCGGCGGCAAGGAAGTCCTCGACGCCATCGACAACCTGGAGCCGAAGGCCTGGGAGCACCCGGCCGTCAAGGCCGCGTTCGAGGCGTACTACGAGCTCTACAAGAAGGGCTACATCCTCCAGGGCACCCCGGGCATGACCCACATCCAGGCGCAGACCGCCTGGACCAAGGGGCAGGCGCTGTTCATCCCCAACGGCTCCTGGGTGGAGAACGAGGCGGCCCCCACCACGCCCAAGGACTTCAAGATGATGGTGGGCGCGCCCTCCGGTCTGGACGGCAACGACAAGATGCCGTTCGGCACCATCTGGGCGTCCGGCGGCGAGCCGTTCATCGTTCCGGCCAAGGCCAAGAACCCGGCGGGCGGCATGGAGCAGCTGCGCATCATGCTCAGCGAGGCGTCCTCGAAGAACTTCACCACCCAGGTGAAGTCGCTCTCCGCCTTCAACGGCGGCACCGACGGCCTCCAGCTCTCCACGGCGCTGCAGTCCGGTGTCGACGCGCTGAAGAAGGCCGGCACCAATGTCGTCAACCCGCGCCTGCAGGACTGGTATGTGAAGCTCCAGAAGGAGCAGATCGGTGTCTCCGGTCTCGGCGAGATGATGGCCGGCCGCGCGACCCCGGCCGAAACCATCAAGAAGATCCAGGGGTACGCCGACAAGGCCGCCCAGGACCAGAACATCAAGCACTACAAGCACAAGAAGTAACGGCACGTGGGCAAGCGTCACCAGCGGCGGCACCCGCCAGCAGATCGGGGTCGGTAACCATGCAACACGGCAAGTACCGGTTCATCGTGGGATTTCTGGTACTCCCACTGGCGTTGTACTCACTCTTCGTCATCTGGCCGTTCGTCCAGTCCATCTACTACTCGTTCACGGACTGGACCGGCCTGAGCCCGGACTTCAAGATGGTCGGCTTCGACAACTACAAACGGATGTTCCACGACGATGTCTTCTGGAAGTCGTTGCGGCACAGTCTGCTGTTCGTGGCGCTGCTGCCGCTGGTGACGCTGGGTCTCGCGCTGTTCTTCGCCTTCATGCTGAATGTCGGCGGGCGGCGCCGAAAAGGCGCCGCCATCGCCGGAGTGCGCGGCTCCGGTTTCTATAAGATCGCGTACTTCTTTCCGCAGGTGCTCTCGATCGCGATCGTCGCGCTGCTCTTCCAGTTCGCGTACAACCCCAACAACGGCGTCATCAACTCGGCGCTCAAGGGCGTCGGTCTCGGCAGCGTCCAGCCGAACTGGCTGGGCGATCCGAAGCTGGCCCTCTACTGCGTGATGGCCGTGCTCGTCTGGTCCACGGTCGGATTCTTCGTCGTCCTCTTCTCCGCCGGAATGGCCTCCATTCCGCGCGACTTCTACGAGGCGGCGCTGCTCGACGGGGCCAGCCGTTTCACCACGTTCTTCCGGATCACCCTGCCGCTCCTGTGGGACACCGTGCAGTCCGGCTGGGTCTACATGGGGATCCTGGCGCTCGGTGCCGAGGCGTTCGCCTCCGTGCAGATCATGACGGTGGGCCCCGGCGGCCCCGACTACTCGACCACGGTGCTGCCGCTGTACGTCTATCAGTCGGCGTTCCGCGACGGGCAGGCCGGCTACGCGACCACGATCGGTGTCGCGCTCCTCGTCGTCACGCTGCTCTTCGCGGCGATCGTGATGCGGCTGGGGCGGCGCGAGCGGCTGGAGTTCTCATGACCACTGACACCTCGACCGCCGACCTCGCCGAGGGGGAGGAGCGTCCTGACGTGACCAAGAAGGCCGCACCCGCCGCCAGGGAGTCCAAGGGCGAGGGACGGATCCTCAACGTCTTCTCGCACGGTGTGCTGATCATCTGGGCGATCATGGTCGTGATCCCGCTGCTCTGGGCGTTCATGGCGTCGTTCAAGGACGACAACTCGATCCTGTCGACCCCGTGGGCGCTGCCGGACAAGCTGCACTTCGACAACTGGTCGCGCGCCTGGTCCCAGGCCCACATGAGCGACTACTTCGGCAACACCCTGATCGTGGTGGGCGGTTCGCTCTTCGGCACGCTGCTGCTCGGCTCGATGGCCGCGTACGTCCTGGCGCGCTTCGACTTCCCCGGCAACCGGTTCATCTACTACCTGTTCATCGGCGGGATGAGCTTCCCGATCATGCTGGCCCTGGTGCCGCTGTTCTATGTGATGAACAACCTGAGCCTGCTGAACACCACGCACGGGCTGATCCTGGTCTACATCGCGTACTCGCTGCCGTTCACGGTCTTCTTCCTCACCTCGTTCTTCCGGACGCTGCCGACCTCGGTCGCCGAGGCGGCGATGATCGACGGCGCCTCGCACACCCGTACCTTCTTCCAGGTGATGCTGCCGATGGCCCGTCCGGGTCTGATCAGCGTGGGCATCTTCAACTTCCTGGGGCAGTGGAACCAGTACATGCTGCCGACGGTGCTCAACACGGACCCGGACAAGCGGGTGCTCTCGCAGGGCCTGGTCGAGCTCGCGACCAGCCAGGGGTACAAGGGCGACTGGTCCGGGCTGATGGCGGGACTGGTCATGGCCATGCTGCCGGTGCTCGCCGCGTACATCGTCTTCCAGCGGCAGGTCGTCGCGGGTCTCACGGCGGGGGCGCTGAAGTAGCGGTAGGTAACGTTCCGTATTCATCCCGGGACCGCCCGTCGGCGACACGCCGACGGGCGGTCCCGTCGTATGTCCCACTGCTCAGGTCTTGACGGGAGACAACCCGAAAGGCTCAGCTTAGAGTTCACATGTTGGAGATAGGACGGGGCCTCGAAGTGGCGGTCCCGTGCGGGGGCGGCCGTCGTGCCGCCTGCCTACGGCAGGAGTGGATGAGTCGATGGAGACTCCGGGGTCGCAGACGTCATTGCACCGGGCCAACCTTGAGCGGGTGGTCCGCGCGGTCCGCATGGCCGGCTCGCTCACCCAGGCCGAGATCGCCAGGACGACAGGGCTCTCCGCGGCCACCGTCTCCAATATCGTTCGGGAGCTGAAGGACGGCGGAACCGTCGAGGTCACGCCCACGTCGGCGGGCGGCCGCCGGGCCCGCAGCGTCTCGCTCAGCGGCTCCGCGGGCATCGTGATCGGCGTCGACTTCGGGCATACGCACCTGCGCGTCGCGGTCGGCAACCTGGCCCACCAGGTGCTCGCCGAGGAGTCCGAGCCGCTGGATGTCGACGCCTCCTCCGCGGAGGGCTTCGACCGGGCGGAACAGCTGGTCAACCGCCTGATCGCGGCCACCGGCATCGGCCCCGACAAGGTCATCGGCGTGGGCCTGGGCGTGCCCGGCCCCATCGACGTGGTGTCCGGCACGCTGGGCTCCACCTCGATCCTGCCGGGCTGGACCGGCATCAACCCCAGCGAGGAGCTCTCGGGCCGCCTGGGCGTGCCGGTCTACGTCGACAACGACGCCAACCTGGGCGCGCTCGGCGAGCTGGTCTGGGGCAGCGGGCGCGGGGTCAAGGACCTCGCGTACATCAAGGTCGCGAGCGGTGTCGGCGCCGGTCTGGTGATCGACGGGCAGATGTACCGGGGCCCGGGCGGCACGGCCGGCGAGATCGGGCACATCACCCTGGACGAGTCGGGCCCGGTGTGCCGCTGCGGCAACCGCGGCTGCCTGGAGACCTTCACGGCCGCGCGCTACGTCCTGCCCCTGCTCCAGTCCAGCCACGGGGCCGATCTGACCATGGAACGCGTGGTCCAGCTGGCCCGCGAGGGCGACCCCGGCTGCCGGCGTGTCGTCGCCGACGTGGGCCGCCACATCGGCAGCGGTGTCGCCAACCTCTGCAATCTGCTCAACCCCAGCCGGGTCGTGCTCGGCGGCGATCTGGCGGAAGCCGGGGAGCTGGTCCTGGGGCCCATCAGGGACTCCGTGTCGCGTTACGCCATCCCCAGTGCGGCGCGCCAGCTTTCGGTGCTTCCGGGGGCCCTGGGCGGGCGCGCCGAGGTGCTCGGCGCGCTGGCTCTGGTACTGAGTGAAATGGGCGATTCGACCCTGTTGGAGAACGCTCTCCCCGCGGCCACTCCTGCCTTCACTTAGATAACGGATGGCACCGTTGTCATCTCGTTAAGGATTTACTCCTTGACGGTGGCCCCCCGGCCGAGTTGACTTCCAGCCACCTCGGCCGCAACGTCGCGGCCTCGTCAGGGAGGTTTCAGAATGAACACGCGTATGCGTCGTGCCGCCGTGGCCGTGGCCGCCACCGCGATGGCTGTCTCTCTCGCCGCCTGTGGCAGCGCCAAGGAATCCGGCAACAAGACGAAGGAGTCCAGCGGCTCCTCCAAGGGCGACGCCATCAAGATCGGTCTGCTCCTGCCGGAGAACCAGACCGCGCGCTACGAGAAGTTCGACAAGCCGCTCATCGAGAAGAAGGTCAGCGACCTGACCAACGGCAAGGGCCAGGTGATCTACGCCAACGCCAAGCAGGACGCGACGACGCAGACGCAGCAGGTCGACACGATGATCACGAACAAGGTCGACGCGCTGATCGTGGACGCGGTG
>NZ_JBICVJ010000018.1:0-136558 GCF_043198895.1 Streptomyces sp. NPDC048696
ACGCCCGGTTACATTCCGAACCCGGAAGCTAAGCCTTTCAGCGCCGATGGTACTGCAGGGGGGACCCTGTGGGAGAGTAGGACGCCGCCGAACAAATCTTCAACGCTGGTCCCTGAGCTTCGGCTCGGGGACCAGCGTTTTTTTATGCCCGCTCACCTGTTGTTCATATGGTGAGAGCACCATGCCCAGCTATGGGGATCATCGCAGGGCTGAAGTCCGCGGGCTTCGCGGCCGGGGACGAAGTGATCGTGTCGGCGTACGACGACGGTGAGGTGGCCCGTGCGGTGGTCGCGGCCGGGGCCGTGCCGGTGTTCGCCGACATAGACGCGGACACCTACTGCCTCGGCGTCGGGGGCATCGAAGCCGTGGTCACCTCGCGGACCGCCGGGCTCGTTCTCGTACACCGCTTCGGACATCCGGCGGACGCCGAGCAGTTCCGCCAGCTCGCGGCCCGGTTGGGCCTCGTCCTGGTGGAGAAGCACGAAGACGATGGTCAGGACGGCCAGGGCGGCCGGGTCGGCGATGTCGCTCAACGGCGGCAGCACGCCGGGTACTTGGACCGGCGCCTCGTGGGCGTACGGACACCGGCGCCGGCGGAGGGGCACGGGTATCAGCGGTACGTCGTGCGGGTGCCCGGGAACGGGCGGCCCGATCGGGACGCGTTCGCGCGGCTGTTGCGGCGGCGCGGGGTGGAGTGCGAGGTCCCCGTGGTCACTCCCGTACACAGGACGCGGGAGTTCCGGCGCGTCGGGTGTGTGCTGCCGGAGACGGAGCGGGCCGTGGACGAGACGCTGGCGCTGCCCCGCCTGGACGGGCTTTCCGACGCCGGCGTACGGAAGTTGGTCTCGGTCTGCAACGCGCTCGGCGGGCTGCTTCAGCCTGCCTAGCGGGGTGTCCTGGGCGCACCCGTGAGGAACGGGTGCGCGTGGTTCGGACCACCGTCTGATTCAGGGTATGCTTTATCTCGTTGGTGAGGGGGAAACCCCGAAACAACAACCGGCCCCTATAGCTCAGTCGGTAGAGCGTCTCCATGGTAAGGAGAAGGTCTGCGGTTCGATTCCGCATGGGGGCTCCACAGCAAGACGAAAGGCCCCGCCCAATTGGGCGGGGCCTTTCGCGTATCCGCCCTCCCGGAGAGGGCGGATACGGTCGTCCGGCTAGTGCTTGTGCTGTTCCGGGATGCGCATCGACAGGATCGCCATGTCGTCGGACGCGGGCTCGGCGGCGAAGCGTTCCACCGCGCGCAGGACGCGGGCCGCGACGGCGCCGGCCGTCAGGCCCGTACAGGTGGCGAGAACATCTGTCAGGCCGTCGTCGCCGAGCATCCGGGTGCCCTCGCGGCGCTCGGTGATGCCGTCCGTGACGCAGAGCAGGACGTCGCCCGGGTCGAGGGTGATCGTCTGCTCGTACAGCTCCAGGTCCTCCATGACGCCGAGCAGCGGCTGGGGCTCGGCGGCGGGTTCCACCGTGCCGTCCTGGCGCAGGCGCAGCGGGAGCGGATGGCCCGCGCAGACCACCTTGAGGACGGCGCTGCCGTCCTCCTGCGGCCACAACTCGCCGTAGAGCAGCGTCAGGAAGCGGCTGCGGGCGCCCTCGTCGAGGATCGCCGCGTTCAGGCGCTCCAGGACCGCCGGGCCGCCGAAGCCCTCGCGGGCGAGCAGGCGCAGCGCGTGCCGGGCCAGGCCCGTGACGGCCGCCGCCTCCGGGCCGGTGCCGCAGACGTCGCCGATGGCGAAGCCGTACGCGCCGTCGCGGATCGGGAACAGGTCGTAGAAGTCGCCGCCCACCTCGTTGCCTTCGCCGGCCGCTCGGTAGATGACCTCGACCTCGACGCCCGGGATCTGGGGCAGGCCCGGCGGCAGGAGGCTGCGCTGGAGGGAGCGGCTGATGGCCATGCGCTCCGAGTACAGACGCGCGTTGTCCAGGGCCAGCGCGGCCCGGCGCGAGAGATCTTCGGCGAGCTCCAGGATCTCCTGGCGGAAGTGGTCGTCGGAGGGCTTGCCGAGGGTGAGCATGCCGATGACGCGGTTGCGGGCGACGAGCGGCAGGACCACGGTCTCGCCGCCGACGGCCGCCGCCGTGGACAGTGTGGTGCCGAGGCCGCTGCCCAGGTACGGGCTGGTGCCGCGGCCGAGGTCGCGCATCGAGGTGCGCAGGGCGGCCTGGTGGGCCGCCTCGGCGGGGGCGGTCCACACGCGTGCGCCCGGCGTGGGCACCGGCTCCGGCGGGGCGATCTTGGAGAGCAGTGCCTTCAGGCCGTCGATGCGCTCCTCGTCCTCGTGCAGGACATAGGAGAGGTACGGGTCGGACGCCTGGTCCGCGATCGTGTACACCGCGCACCAGGTGGCGAGAGTGGGGACGGTCATCTGCGCCATCAGGGCCAACGTCTGGTCCCGGTCGAGAGTTCCCGCCAGCAGGTCCGAGGCTTCGACGAGGAAGCTGAGGGAGCCGCGGCGCAGGCGTTCGAGCTCGCCCAGGCGGGCCGATTCGACGGCGAGCGCGATGCGGTCGGCGGCGAACTGGAGGCGCAACGCTTCTTCGTTGGAGTAGCGGCCGGGGGCCTCGGCGGCGACGCCGAGGGAGCCGGTGAGGCGGCCCTCGACCTTGAGCGGGACGGTGACGACCGAGCGCATGCCGGAGCCGCCGAGGATCGGGACGGCGCCCGGGACGGTGGCCAGGTCCTCGTGGACGGCGGGCATCCTGGCCGAGCCGTAGCGGCCGGTGCCGGCTTCGACGGGCACGCGCGCGAAGCGCTGGCGTGCGGAGGGCAGGCCGGTGGTGGCCCGTACTTCCAGTTCGGTCTCGTCGTCGGTGGCAAGCAGCAGGAACGCGGAGTCGCCGTCGAGCATGTCGCGGGCGCGCTCGACGGTGCGTTGCAGCAGGCCGTCGAGGTCGTCGGGGGCCGGGGAGCCGATGAAGACCTCGAACGGGTCGACGTGGCGGCTCTCGCCGAGGGTCGCCGGATCGGCGGCGGGGGCGCGGACGGGGGTCTGCAGCACGGCCCGCTCGTCGTCGCGCACCAGCAGGCAGACGGTGGAGGGCTCGCCGTTGGTGTCGCGTACCCGCAGATGGGAGGCGTACACGGGCAGGACGCGGCCGTCGGCGCCGCGGATGCCGTAGCTGCCTTCCCAGCGCGAGAGTTGCAGGGCCTCGACGATGCCGGTGGAGGTGCCGGGGGTGTGCGGCCAGGCGGCGAAGTCGGTCAGCGGCTTGCCGGTGACCTGCTCGGCCGGGTACCCGAAGAGCTCTTCGGCGTCCTCGTTCCAGGCGTTGACGGCGCCGGTGCGGTCGATCTGGATGACCGCCACGCGGACTCTGCCGTCGGTGACGGGCAGCAGGGCGACGGGCAGCGCGGGGCCGGCCGAGCGGGTGCCCACCGGGCGGGCGGGGAGGTCGAGTTGGAACCAGACGTGCTTCTTCGTCGGTGTGTACTCGACGCCCCAGCGGGAGGCGATGGCCGCGCAGAGCAGGAGGCCGCGGCCGTTCTCGCGGTCGGGGCCCGCGACCTCGGCGGGGGAGGCGTGAAGCGGAATTTCACGTTCGGGGTAGTGGTCGGCGACCTCGACCCGGACGCCGTCCTCGGAGCGCAGGCACAGAACGTCGGCGGCGGTGCCTGCGTGGACCACCGCGTTGGTGACCAGCTCGCTGGTCAGGACGACCGCGTCGTCGACGACGTCCGCGTACCCCCAGCCCTGGAGGGTGTCGCGGACGAAGGCGCGGGCGGTCGCGACGGACCGCCCGACGGGGTCGAAGCTGGCTGCCGCCCGCGCGGTGATCACAGAACTCCTCGTACGCGTCTCGACTGCGGGTTTCCCCTGCCGGGGCTCGGGAAGGTGCCCCCCGGGAATCAACACTCCCATGTGTGGCCCGCTCCCTCCGGTGTCCCGTGGTCGTCCTTGTGGCGCCCCGCCCCCGAGCTCTCATGGAGCAGGGGGGACCGACACCGGACGGACCGGGGCGGTTGGACAGCCGGATGCCAGGTTACTTACCTTCACTGTCCTGGCGGATGCCGGTCACCAGTGTTTCCGCCCTCCGGGGGCGGGGACGGTATGCGAAGCTGCCGAACTGTTATGGCCGGGTTCGGCCATGGTGAAACACTGGGAAGGCTTCAGAGAAAGCCCGACGAGGGCGGTCGACCCCTGCGGGAGGGACACGGTGGAGTCTGGCGTGGCGGCGCGTGGCAAGAGCACGCGCGCGAAGGGCGGACGGTCCCGCAGTCATGGGACGACCGAGGTGGACACGGCTGCGCTGCAGCGGCTGCTGGCCGCTCTGGCGTCGATGCGGGACGGGAACTTCCGCAAGCGGCTGACCGTCTCCGGCGACGGTGTGATGGCCGAGATCGCCGCGGTGTTCAACGAGGTCGCCGACCGCAATCTCCATCTGACCGGCGAGATCGCCCGGGTCCGGCGGATGGTCGGGCGGGAGGGCAAGCTGACCGAGCGCCTGGAGAACGGGGCCTGTGAGGGCTCCTGGGCGGCCGCCATCGACGCCTCCAACGCGCTGGTGGACGATCTGGCGCGGCCGGTCTCCGAGGTCGGCAGGGTGCTGTCGGCGGTCGCGGAGGGCGATCTGGAGCAGCGCATGGACCTGCGCTCGCACGGTGTGGACAACGCCGAGCGGCCCTTGCGGGGCGAATTCCTCAAAGTGGGGCGAACCGTCAACAATCTGGTCGACCAGCTGTCGGCGTTCACCGACGAGGTGACCCGGGTCGCCCTGGAGGTCGGCACCGAGGGCAAGCTCGGCGGTCAGGCCCAGGTGCGCGGAATGTCCGGTTCGTGGAAGGACCTCACGGATTCGGTGAACACCATGGCGTACCGGCTGACGGCCCAGGTACGTGACATCGCTCTCGTGACGACGGCGGTCGCCAAGGGCGATCTGTCGCGCAAGGTCACCGTGCACGTGGCCGGCGAGATGCTGCAGCTGAAGAACACCGTGAACACGATGGTCGACCAGCTGTCGTCTTTCTCCTCCGAGGTGACCCGGGTCGCGCGCGAGGTCGGTACGGAGGGCGAGCTCGGCGGTCAGGCGCAGGTGCCCGGCGTCGCGGGTGTGTGGAAGGACCTGACCGACTCCGTCAATCTGATGGCGGGCAACCTCACCGCCCAGGTGCGCGGCATCGCGCAGGTGACGACGGCGGTCGCCAACGGCGACCTGTCGCAGAAGGTCACGGTCAACGCGCGCGGTGAGGTCGCCCAACTCGCCGAGACCATCAACCAGATGACCGAGACGCTGCGCACGTTCGCGGACGAGGTCACCCGGGTCGCCAACGAGGTGGGCGCCGAGGGTCTGCTCGGCGGGCAGGCGCAGGTGCCGGGCGCCGCGGGCACCTGGAAGGACCTCACCGATTCGGTCAACACGGTCTTCCGCAACCTGACCACGCAGGTGCGTGACATCGCCCAGGTGACCACGGCGGTCGCCAACGGCGACATGACCCAGAAGGTCACGGTCGATGTCGCGGGCGAGATGCTGGAGTTGAAGAACACCGTCAACACGATGGTGGACCAGCTTCAGTCGTTCGGTTCCGAGGTGACCCGGGTGGCCCGGGAGGTCGGCGTCGAGGGCCGGCTGGGCGGGCAGGCCGAGGTGCCGGGGGCGGCCGGTACCTGGAAGGACCTCACCGACTCGGTCAACAACGCGTTCCGCAACCTCACCGGCCAGGTCCGCAACATCGCGCAGGTGACGACGGCGGTCGCCAACGGCGATCTGTCGCAGAAGGTCACGGTGGACGTCTCCGGCGAGATGCTGGAGCTGAAGAACACCGTCAACACGATGGTCGACCAGCTGGCCTCGTTCGCCGCCCAGTTGACGCGGATGGCGCAGGACGTGGGCACGGAGGGCCGGCTCGGCGGCCAGGCCCGGGTGGACGGCGTCTCGGGCACCTGGAAGGAACTCACCGACTCCGTCAACTTCATGGCGGGCAACCTCACCTCCCAGGTGCGCCAGATCGCCCAGGTGACCACGGCGGTGGCGCGCGGCGACCTGTCGCAGAAGATCGACGTGGACGCGCGCGGCGAGATCCTGGAGCTGAAGAACACCATCAACAACATGGTCGACCAGCTGTCCGGCTTCGCCGAGCAGGTGACCAGGGTCGCCCGTGAGGTGGGCACCGACGGGCGTCTGGGCGGCCAGGCGCAGGTGCCGGGCGTGGCCGGGGTGTGGCGGGACCTGACCGACTCGGTGAACGGCATGGCCGGCAACCTCACCGCACAGGTCCGCAACATCGCCCAGGTCGCCACGGCGGTGGCGCGCGGTGACCTGTCGCAGAAGATCGACGTGGACGCCCGTGGCGAGATCCTGGAGCTCAAGAACGTCCTGAACACGATGGTCGACCAGCTCTCGAACTTCGCGGAGCAGGTGACCCGGGTGGCCCGCGAGGTGGGCACCGAGGGCATCCTGGGCGGCCAGGCCGAGGTGCAGGGCGTCTCGGGCACCTGGAAGGACCTGACCCAGTCCGTCAACTTCATGGCGAACAACCTGACGTTCCAGGTGCGCAACATCGCCGAGGTGACGACGGCGGTCGCCAAGGGCGACCTCTCCAAGAAGATCACCGTCGACGCCAAGGGCGAGATCCTGGAGCTGGTGACGACCGTCAACACGATGGTCGACCAGCTCTCCAACTTCGCGGACGAGGTCACCAGGGTCGCGCGTGAGGTGGGCACCGAGGGCATCCTCGGCGGCCAGGCCCGGGTGCGCGGGGTCACCGGCATCTGGAAGGACCTCAGCGACAACGTCAACCTGATGGCCGCGAACCTCACCTACCAGGTGCGCAACATCGCCCGGGTCTCGACGGCCGTCGCCAACGGCGACCTCACCAAGAAGGTGACGGTCGAGGCGCGCGGCGAGGTCGCCGAGCTGGCCGACACCGTCAACACGATGGTGACGACCCTGTCGTCCTTCGCCGACCAGGTGACCCGGGTCGCGCGCGAGGTGGGCACCGACGGCATCCTCGGCGGCCAGGCCCGCGTCCCCGGCGTCTCCGGTACGTGGAAGGACCTCACCGAGTCGGTGAACTCCATGGCCGACAACCTCACCGGCCAGGTGCGCCAGATCGCCACCGTCACCACCGCCATCGCCAAGGGCGACCTCACCAAGAAGATCGACATCGACGCGCGCGGTGAGATCCAGGAGCTGAAGAACACCATCAACACGATGGTCGACCAGCTCTCCTCGTTCGCCGTGGAGGTGACCCGGGTCGCCCGCGAGGTGGGTACCGAGGGCCAGCTCGGCGGCCACGCGCGCGTACGCGACGTCGACGGCACCTGGCGCGATCTGACCGAGTCGGTGAACGAGATGGCCGGGAACCTGACCCGGCAGGTGCGCGCGATCGCGGCCGTGGCCACCGCGGTGACCCGCGGCGACCTCAATCTGAAGATCGACGTGGACGCTGCGGGCGAGATCCAGGCCCTCCAGGACAACATCAACACGATGATCGCCAACCTGCGCGACACCACGGTCGCCAACAAGGAGCAGGACTGGCTGAAGGGCAACCTGGCCCGTATCTCCGGTCTGATGCAGGGCCGCCGCGACCTGGACGACGTCGCCTCGCTGATCATGACCGAGCTGACGCCGGTGGTCTCGGCGCAGCACGGCGCGTTCTTCCTGGCGCTGCCCACCGGCTCCGCCGCCGAGGTCGGCGGCGACGAGGACAGCCCGTACGAGCTGAGGATGCGCGGCAGTTACGGCTACTCGGCGGGCTCGATGCCCACCTCGTTCCGGCCCGGCGAGACGCTGATCGGCACGGCGGCGGAGGAGAAGCGCACCATCTTGGTGGAGAACGTGCCGCCGGGCTATCTGCGGATCTCCTCCGGCCTCGGCGAGGCGCCGCCCGCGCATGTGATCGTGCTGCCGGTGCTCTTCGAGGGGAAGGTCCTCGGAGTGATCGAGCTGGCGTCGTTCCAGCCGTTCACGCACATCCAGAAGGACTTCCTCAACCAGATCGCGGAGATGATCGCGACCAGCGTCAACACGATCAGCGTCAACTCCAAGACCGAGGTGCTGCTCAAGCAGTCCCAGGAGCTCACCGAGCAGCTGCGGGAGCGGTCCGCGGAGCTGGAGAACCGGCAGAAGGCCCTTCAGGCCTCCAACGCCGAGCTGGAGGAGAAGGCCGAGCTGCTGGCCCAGCAGAACCGTGACATCGAGGTGAAGAACACCGAGATCGAGGAGGCCCGCCAGGTCCTGGAGGAGCGCGCCGAACAGCTCGCGGTCTCCATGCGCTACAAGTCCGAGTTCCTGGCGAACATGTCGCACGAGCTGCGCACGCCGCTCAACTCGCTGCTGATCCTGGCCAAGTTGCTCGCCGACAACGCGGAGGGCAACCTCTCGCCCAAGCAGGTCGAGTTCGCCGAAACGATCCATGGTGCGGGTTCTGACCTGCTCCAGCTGATCAACGACATCCTCGACCTCTCCAAGGTCGAGGCGGGCAAGATGGACGTCAGCCCGACCCGGATCGCGCTGGTCCAGCTCGTCGACTACGTGGAGGCGACGTTCAGGCCGCTCACCGCGGAGAAGGGGCTCGACTTCTCCGTACGGGTCTCCCCGGAGCTTCCGGCGACGCTGCACACCGACGAGCAGCGGCTGCTCCAGGTGCTGCGCAACCTGCTGTCGAACGCGGTGAAGTTCACCGACAGCGGCGCCGTCGAGCTGGTGATCAGGCCCGCGCACGCCGATGTGCCGCACGCGATCCGCGAACAGCTCCTGGAAGCCGGGTCGCTGCGGGACGCGGACGCCGATCTGATCGCGTTCTCGGTCACCGACACCGGGATCGGCATCGCGGCCAGCAAGATGCGGGTGATCTTCGAGGCGTTCAAGCAGGCCGACGGCACGACCAGCCGCAAGTACGGCGGTACCGGCCTCGGCCTGTCCATCAGCCGGGAGATCGCGCGGCTGCTCGGCGGCGAGATCCACGCGGCGAGCGAACCGGGCCGCGGCTCCACCTTCACGCTCTATCTGCCCCTGCAGCCCAGCGAGTTGCCCCCGCAGGGCTACCCGCAGCTGCCGCCCGGTGGCGAGACGGGAGCCGTTGGGGCAGCATCCGGTGCCCGGCAGGACCTTGTCCCGCAGGACTCGGCACCGTCCGTGCCGAGCGAGTCGCAGGCGGGCGCGGCCGGTCTGTTCCGGCGCCGCCGCAAGGCGCTCGGCGCGGACGGACAGGCGCCGTCGCTGCCCGGGCAGCAGCCGGGAGCCCCGCAGGAGGCCTGGGCGCAGGAGCCGGAGCGGGCGCCCGCGCGGACCTTCCAGTTCGGCGGCGAGAAGGTTTTGATCGTCGACGACGACGTAAGGAACGTCTTCGCGCTCACCAGCGTCCTGGAGCAGCACGGCCTTTCGGTGCTGTACGCGGAGAACGGCCGGGAGGGCATCGAGGTCCTGGAACAGCACGAGGACACGGCCGTGGTGCTGATGGACATCATGATGCCGGAGATGGACGGGTATGCCACGACGTCGGCGATTCGTCGGATGCCCCAGTTCGCCGGGCTGCCGATCATCGCGCTCACCGCGAAGGCGATGAAGGGCGACCGGGAGAAGGCCATCGAGTCCGGCGCTTCCGACTACGTCACCAAGCCGGTCGACCCTGATCATCTGCTCTCGGTGATGGAGCAGTGGATGCGGGGGAAGTGATCGATGGCTGTACCGTTCACCCCGAGCCGCTGACTGAGTGTGGCCGAAGGCGTGTGAGGCGGCGGTATTCGGGGAACCTTCTGGTCTCCCACTACGTTTCTGCTACGTGCACAGTGACATCGCGGTGACAGGGTGTGGCGACAGGCGGGGTGCGGCTACCATGACCGGCACAAGGACGGGCGGCGCAAGGGAGTCGTCCCCTGGGGCGGCGCCCGGCGCACTGCCGGGGCGAGGAGGACGGGCCATGGTGCAGAAGGCCAAGATCCTCCTGGTCGATGACCGGCCGGAGAATCTGCTGGCGCTGGAGGCCATCCTCTCTGCGCTCGATCAGACACTGGTGCGGGCATCGTCAGGGGAGGAAGCGCTCAAAGCGCTGCTGACGGACGATTTCGCAGTGATCCTGCTGGACGTCCAGATGCCGGGAATGGACGGTTTCGAGACGGCCGCGCACATCAAGCGCCGCGAGCGGACCCGGGACATCCCGATCATCTTCCTCACGGCGATCAACCACGGCCCGCACCACACCTTCCGGGGCTACGCGGCGGGCGCGGTCGACTACATCTCCAAGCCCTTCGACCCCTGGGTGCTGCGCGCCAAGGTGTCGGTCTTCGTCGAGCTCTACATGAAGAACTGCCAGCTGCGTGAGCAGGCGGCGCTGCTGCGCCTCCAGCTGGAGGGCGGCGGCCACACGGTCGGCGACCCCAAGGAGCCGGCCGGGCTGCTCGCCGAACTGTCCGCGCGCCTCGCGGCAGTTGAGGAGCAGGCCGAGGCGCTGTCCAAACAGCTCGACGACGAGTCGGCGGACGCGGCGGCGGTGGCGACCGCCGCCCATCTGGAGCGCAAGCTGACCGGGCTGCGCAGGGCGTTGGACGCCCTGGAGCCGGGCACGGGCAGCGGCACGGCGACCCTGCCCTCGCAGAACTGACACGCGGCCACCGACGGGGCCGACGCGGCTTCGGTGGAGTTGCCAGGAGGCCGGCGCTGAGGGTGCGTCAGTCCCCTTTGCCCGTATGCCCGTACTGAGTTGTCCGTACGTCAGCACCTTTCGTGTGTCCGACACGGACGGGTGAAGCGGCGGCCGTCGTGTCCACCGCCGTCGGCACCGGTAACCTCAGCACCATGGCCTCACGTACGTCCGGCAAGGGTTCCCAGGGCACGGCGGGCACCGCGAAGCGCACCGGCCGTACCGCGGCACCCGCCAAGAAGGCGGCCGCGCCTGCCAAGAAGGCGCCCGCGAAGAAGACCGCCGCGCCCGCGAAGAAAGCCGCTGCCAAGAAGGCACCCGCCAAGAAGGCGGCGGCGCCCAAGCCCGCGCCCAAGCCGGCGCCTTCTCCCACGGGGGGCGTGTACCGGATGGTGCGCGCCGTCTGGCTCGGTGCCGCGCACGGCGTGGGGGCGATGTTCCGCGGGATAGGGCGCGGCGCCAAGGGCCTGGACCCCGCTCACCGCAAGGACGGGCTCGCCCTGCTGCTGCTCGGCCTCGCGCTGATCGTCGCGGCGGGCACCTGGTCGAATCTGCGCGGACCGGTCGGCGACCTGGTGGAGATGCTGGTCACCGGCGCGTTCGGCCGGCTCGACCTGCTGGTGCCGCTGCTGCTCGGCGCGATCGCGGTCCGGCTGATCCTCTACCCGGAGAAGCCCGAGGCCAACGGGCGGATCGTGATCGGTCTGTCCGCCCTGGTGCTCGGCGTGCTCGGCCAGGTCCACATCGCCTGCGGCTCACCGGGCCGGGGCGACGGCACCAGCGCGATGCAGGACGCGGGCGGCCTCATCGGCTGGGCCGCGTCCAAGCCGCTGGAATTCCTGATGGGCGATGTGCTGGCGGTACCGCTGCTGGTGCTGCTGACCGTCTTCGGGCTGCTCGTCGTCACCGCGACCCCGGTCAACGCCATCCCGCAGCGGCTGCGCGCCCTGGGTGCCCGCCTCGGCGTCGTCGAGCCGCTGCCCGGGGAGCCGGGCGAGGACGAGGCGTACGACGACGACTGGCGGGACGAGGAGCCCGCGCCGCGCGCCCGGCGTGCGCCCGCGCGCCGCGTCGACGCACTGAACGACATCGCCCAGGACATCGCCGAGCAGGAGGCGCTCTCGCAGCGCCGCAAGCCCCGGCGCGCCTCGGTGCAACCGGCGTTCGACGGGCCGATGGACCCGGTCGACGTGGCCGCCGCCGCGGCCGCCGCGCTGGACGGCGCCGTACTCAACGGACTGCCGCCGTCCCCGATCGTCGCCGACCTCACCCAGGGCGTCTCCGTCGAGCGGGAGCGCGAGAGCTCGACGCCGGTGCCGACGGCCCGCGCCGAGGAACAGGCCGCGCCCAGGGCGGACTTCACCAAGGCGGCGCCCAAGCCCGCCAAGGCGGGGCCCAGGGCGACCCCCGGCGCGCCCGATGTCGTACCCGACCTGACCAAGTCCGCGCCCGAGCACTCCGAGATGCCGGTGCGGGCCGAACAGCTGCAGCTCGCCGGGGACATCACGTACGCGCTGCCCTCGCTCGACCTGCTGGAGCGCGGCGGTCCGGGCAAGACGCGCAGCGCCGCCAACGACGCCATAGTGGCCGCGCTGCAGAACGTGTTCACCGAGTTCAAGGTCGACGCCGCCGTCACCGGCTTCACCCGGGGCCCGACGGTCACCCGCTACGAGGTGGAGCTGGGTCCGGCCGTGAAGGTCGAGCGGATCACCGCGCTCGCCAAGAACATCGCGTACGCGGTCGCCAGTCCGGACGTACGGATCATCTCGCCGATCCCCGGCAAGTCCGCGGTGGGCATCGAGATCCCCAACACCGACCGCGAGATGGTCAACCTCGGCGATGTGCTGCGGCTCGCGGACGCGGCCGAGGACGACCATCCGATGCTGGTCGCGCTCGGCAAGGACGTCGAGGGCGGCTATGTGATGGCCAACCTGGCGAAGATGCCGCACGTCCTGGTGGCCGGCGCGACCGGCTCCGGCAAGTCGTCCTGCATCAACTGCCTGATCACCTCGGTGATGGTGCGCGCGACGCCCGAGGACGTACGGATGGTGCTCGTCGACCCCAAGCGCGTCGAGCTCACCGCGTACGAGGGCATTCCGCACTTGATCACGCCGATCATCACCAACCCGAAGCGGGCCGCCGAGGCGCTGCAGTGGGTGGTACGCGAGATGGACCTGCGCTACGACGACCTCGCGGCGTTCGGTTTTCGCCATATCGACGACTTCAACGAGGCGATCCGCAACGGCAAGGTGAAGCTGCCCGAGGGCAGCGAGCGGGAGCTGACGCCGTATCCGTATCTGCTGGTGATCGTCGACGAGCTCGCGGACCTGATGATGGTCGCGCCGCGTGACGTCGAGGACGCGATCGTGCGCATCACCCAGCTGGCCCGCGCCGCCGGTATCCATCTGGTGCTCGCCACCCAGCGTCCGTCGGTCGACGTCGTGACCGGTCTGATCAAGGCGAACGTGCCGTCCAGGCTCGCCTTCGCGACCTCCTCGCTGGCCGACAGCCGGGTCATCCTCGACCAGCCGGGCGCCGAAAAGCTCATCGGAAAGGGTGACGGACTGTTCCTGCCGATGGGCGCGAACAAGCCGACCCGCCTCCAGGGCGCGTTCGTCACCGAGGGCGAGATCGCGGGGATCGTCCAGCACTGCAAGGATCAGATGGCGCCGGTCTTCCGGGACGACGTCACGGTCGGGCAGAAGCAGAAGAAGGAGATCGACGAGGAGATCGGCGACGACCTGGATCTGCTGTGCCAGGCCGCCGAGCTGGTCGTTTCCACCCAGTTCGGGTCGACCTCGATGCTCCAGCGCAAGCTGCGCGTCGGCTTCGCCAAGGCGGGGCGGCTGATGGACCTGATGGAGTCGCGCGGGATCGTCGGACCCAGCGAGGGCTCCAAGGCGCGTGATGTTCTGGTCAAACCCGATGAACTCGACGGTGTGCTCGCGGTGATCCGCGGGGAGGCTCCCTGAAGGCCCGGGGCGGGCCCCGGCGGCCCGTCCCGCGACCGGTAAGTGCACTCGAAAGGGAGCGTGGGGCAACCGTTTGCCTTGGTTGTACGTCCAGTTGGGCGAAGGGCAGCAACATGCCCCCCTCCTGACCCGTTAGGAGGAAGGGAGGAGGCCATTCCGATGGCGTACAAACTCCACCCTCCCGGTTGCCCCACCCTTTCGTACCCCCCCTAGACTGAACACCCAGCAGGTGGCTCACGCTCGAAAGGCGCCCCCGTGTCCATCGGCAACTCTCCCGAAGACGACCGGCCTTCCCTCGGCGACGACGACCGGCCCTCCTTTGCTGACGACGACCGGCCCACCATCGGTCATGCCCTCAAGCAGGCCCGCATCGCGTCCGGACTGACCGTCGACGAGGTCAGTTCGATCACGCGGGTGCGCGTCCCCATCGTCCACGGCCTGGAGGAGGACGACTTCTCCCGCTGCGGTGGCGACGTCTACGCGCGCGGCCATATCCGTACGGTGGCGCGAGCCGTGGGGCTCGATTCGGAGCCCCTGGTCGAGCAGTACGACGCGGAGCACGGCGGCCGTCCCGCGCCCACGCCCGCGGCGCCGATGTTCGAGGCCGAGCGGATCAGGCCGGAGCGGCGCCGGCCCAACTGGACCGCGGCCATGGTCGCCGCCATCGTGGTGGTCGTCGGCTTCGCCGGCTACACGATGTTCAGCGGCAGCGGCGACTCCCGGGACAAGGGCACCCAGGTCGCCGAGGGGCCCACCCAGACCCAGCAGAGCCCCAGCCCCAAGCCGGCCCCGAGCACGCCCGCCCCGCCCAAGCCCGCCCCCTCGGACAGCGCCATCGCGGCCGCGCCGCAGGACAAGGTCACGGTCAAGCTGAGCGCGATCTCCGACCGGAGCTGGATCTCCGCCAAGGCGCACAACGGCAAGGTGCTCTACGACGGCCTGCTGGAGAAGGGCGAGTCGAAGACCTTCATGGACGGCGAGAAGATCGATCTCATCCTGGGCAACGCGGGCGCGATCGAGCTCTACGTCAATGGCAAGAAGGTCAATGACCAGTTCGAGGAGGGCCAGGTGGAGCGGCTCACGTACACCAAGGGCGACCCGGTCGTCGGCTGAGGACGGCCCCCGGTTCCTTGATCAACCCTCGGGGCGGGGGCGAGGGCCGGGACAAAGTAGTCTTGAGTCCATGCCCGAACGCCGTACCGTCGCCCTTGTCACTCTCGGCTGCGCCCGTAACGAGGTGGACTCGGAGGAGCTTGCAGGCCGCTTGGCAGCGGATGGCTGGGAGCTCGTCGAGGACGCCTCGGACGCGGATGTCGCCGTCGTCAACACCTGTGGGTTCGTCGAAGCCGCCAAGAAGGACTCCGTCGACGCCCTCCTCGAAGCCAATGATCTGAAGGACCACGGCAGGACCCAGGCCGTCGTCGCCGTCGGCTGCATGGCCGAGCGGTACGGCAAGGAGCTCGCCGACGCGCTGCCCGAGGCCGACGGCGTGCTCGGCTTCGACGACTACGCCGACATCTCCAACCGCCTCCAGACCATCCTCAGCGGTGGCAGCGTGGAGGCGCACACCCCGCGCGACCGGCGCAAGCTGCTGCCGCTGAGCCCCGTCGAGCGCCAGAGCGCCGACGTGGCTCTGCCCGGCCACGCGCAGGACGCCCAGGAGAGCGCCCCCGAGGACCTGCCCGACGGCCTGGCGCCCGCCTCCGGGCCGCGCGCCCCGCTGCGCCGCCGCCTGGACACCAGCCCGGTCGCCTCGGTCAAGCTCGCCTCCGGCTGCGACCGCCGCTGCACCTTCTGCGCCATCCCGTCCTTCCGCGGCTCGTTCATCTCGCGCCGCCCCTCGGACGTGCTGGGCGAGACGCGCTGGCTGGCCGAGCAGGGCGTCAAGGAGGTCATGCTGGTCTCCGAGAACAACACCTCGTACGGCAAGGACCTGGGCGACATCCGGCTCCTGGAGACGCTGCTGCCCGAGCTCGCGGCCGTCGAGGGCATTGAGCGTGTACGTGTCAGCTACCTCCAGCCCGCCGAGATGCGCCCGGGCCTGATCGACGTGCTGACCTCGACCGACAAGGTCGTCCCGTACTTCGACCTGTCCTTCCAGCACTCGGCGCCCGGTGTGCTGCGGGCGATGCGGCGCTTCGGCGACACCGAGCGGTTCCTGGAGCTCCTGGAGACGATCCGCGCCAAGGCCCCGCAGGCCGGTGTGCGGTCCAACTTCATCGTGGGCTTCCCCGGTGAGACCGAGGACGACTTCAAGGAGCTGGAACGCTTCCTCTCCAGCGCCCGCCTGGACGCCATCGGCGTCTTCGGCTACTCCGACGAGGAGGGCACCGAGGCGGTCACGTACGAGAACAAGCTGTCCGACGAGGTGATCGCCGAGCGCCTCGACCACCTCTCGCGGCTCGCCGAGGAGCTGACCGCCCAGCGCGCCGAGGAGCGCGTCGGCGAGACCGTGCGGGTGCTCGTCGAGTCGGTGGACCCCGAGGACGGCGTGATCGGCCGCGCCGAGCACCAGGCGCCCGAGACCGATGGTCAAGTGCGGTTCACGGAGGGCACGGGCCTGACCCCGGGCCGTATCGTCGAGGCGAAGGTCGTCGCCGCCGAGGGTGTCGACCTGGTGGTGACGAGTCTCGACGTCCTTGAGGAGGCGGCCAGATGACCGGAGTCCCGGCATCCGCGGCGGGCGGTACCGGCCGGACGCCGGCGCCCGGCGGCAAGCTGGGCGCTGCGGCCGTCAACCAGGCCAGCCTCTGGAACATCGCCAACATCCTCACCATGGTCCGCCTCGTGCTCGTGCCGGGCTTCGTGGTGCTGATGCTCCAGGACGGCGGCTACGACCCGGCCTGGCGGGCCTGGGCGTGGGCGGCGTTCGCCGTCGCCATGATCACGGACATCTTCGACGGGCATCTGGCCCGTACGTACAACCTGGTCACGGACTTCGGGAAGATCGCCGATCCGATCGCCGACAAGGCGATCATGGGTTCCGCGCTGATCTGTCTCTCCTCGCTGGGCGATCTGCCGTGGTGGGTCACGGGAGTGATCCTGTTCCGGGAACTCGGGATCACGCTCATGCGTTTCTGGGTCATCAGGCATGGGGTGATTCCCGCCAGCCGGGGCGGGAAGCTCAAGACCCTGGCGCAGGGCACGGCGACGGGGATGTACGTGCTGGCGCTCACGGGTCCGCTGGCCACCCTGCGCTGGTGGGTGATGGCGGTCGCCGTGGTGCTGACCGTGGTCACCGGTCTTGACTATGTGCGACAGGCGGTCGTGCTGAGGCGTGCGGGACTCGCGCAGCAGCGCGCGGAGCGCGCCTCCGAGTCCGCCGCGGAGGGACAGGGCCGGTGAGCGAGGCGGCCCGGGTCCTCCGACTTCTCACGCAGCGTGACCAGACGGTCGCGGTCGCGGAGTCGCTGACCGGTGGTCTGGTGGCCGCCGAGCTGACCGGGGTACCGGGTGCGTCGCGGGCCTTCCGGGGCTCGGTGACGGCGTACGCGACGGAGCTGAAGCGGGACGTCCTGGGCGTCGACGGGACCCTTCTGGCCGAGCGCGGCGCGGTCGATCCCGAGGTCGCGCAGCAGATGGCGGCGGGTGTGCGGGCCGTTCTGGGTGCCGACTGGGGGATCGCGACGACCGGTGTCGCGGGCCCCGAGCAGCAGGACGGACAGCCGGTCGGGACCGTGTACGTGGCGGTCCGGGGACCGGGCGGGAATGGGAAAACCGCCGCTTTGCGGTTGAACGGCGGCAGGGCGGAAATCCGTAGAGAGAGTGTACGGAGCGTGCTCGAACTGCTCTCCGGTGAACTTGGCGAAGATGCGCGGGCACAGGATACGGAACAGAACGGGGGGAATTGATGTTTGCAGCCCTGAGTGAACACGACATCGCTCCCCGCACGGCCGCAGCGCGAGGCGGTACGGTGGGGCGTGAAGGATGCGGCTACGCGGTCCGAGGAGGGAGCCACCGATGATTCTGCTCCGTCGCCTGCTGGGTGACGTGCTGCGTCGGCAGCGCCAGCGCCAGGGCCGTACTCTGCGCGAAGTCTCCTCGTCCGCCCGAGTCTCACTCGGCTATCTCTCCGAGGTGGAGCGGGGGCAGAAGGAGGCTTCCTCCGAGCTGCTCTCCGCGATCTGCGACGCGCTTGACGTACGGATGTCCGAGCTCATGCGGGAAGTGAGCGACGAGCTGGCACTCGCCGAGCTGGCCCAGTCGGCAGCGGCGAGCGATCCGGTGCCTGCACCGGTACGTCCGATGCTCAATTCGATCTCCGTGACGTCGGTGACCGGTGTCCCGACCGAGCGGGTGACGATCAAGGCGCCCGCGGAAGCGGTGGACGTCGTCGCGGCCTGACTCTGTCGGGCTCTGTTCGTGAGTGAGCCCCGGCTGGTCGATCACTGACCGGCCGGGGCTTCTCTTTGCCTCGGCATGCCCCATTTGCTGCTTATGTGCCAAGGTGGGGGAGTCGGTGCGGGCGCGTGTGTGGACGTGCTGACGTGTGGAACTCGTCGCGCACGGAAGTGGACGCACACAAGCCAACGCGTACGGAAACGCGTACGGAACGGAGTGCCTGGATGTCTGTCGTGAAGAGCTCGCTGTCCGAGGCGGAACTCAAGGTCGTCGGCGACGCCCTGCAAGGTGCGCTGGTCGACCTGGTGGATCTGTCGCTGGTCGCCAAGCAGGTGCACTGGAACGTCGTGGGGCCGCGCTTCAGGTCCGTCCACCTCCAGCTCGACGAGGTGGTGGACGCCGCCCGGCTGCACTCGGACACGGTGGCCGAGCGGGCCGCCGCGCTGGGTGTCACCCCGGACGGGCGGGCGGCGACCGTGGCGTCGTCGAGCGCGATCGGCAAGGTGCCGACCGGCTGGGTGAAGGACGGCGACGCGGTACGGATCCTCGTCGACGCGCTGGGCGCGGTGATCGCGCGGATGCGGGAGCGGATCGACGCCACGGCCGAGCCGGACCCCATCAGTCAGGATGTGCTGATCGGGCTCACTGCCGAGCTGGAGAAGCATGCGTGGATGTTCCAGGCGGAGGCGGCCTGAGCGGGTCTGGCCGGGCCTGAGCGGGCCTGACGGGCGGGTCTGGTCGGGCTTTGCGGGGGCGTGCGTGATGGCGGGCGCGCTGGGGCCGCACTCGTTGCGCCCTCCCGGTACATGAGGGGGGCCGTCTAGCGTCGGCCCGAGGAGGCGGCCATGAAAGTGGCGGTGCGATGGGTACCGGCGCTCGTGGTGGGGGCGCTGTGGTGGTGGGCCGCGCTGCGCCTGCTGACCGCGCCGGGCGAGGCGGGAGTGACCGAGGGCGCGATGGTCGTGGGCGGCTGGGGGCTGAGTCTGCTGCCGGTGCACGTCGCGGGCCCGGCGCGGGCCGTGGGCTCGATACGGGGCGGGCACTCTGTACGGGGCGGGGACCCGGCGGTCACCAAGGCATCGCGACGCCGCCGTTGGGGCGGAGGATCTGACCCGTCGTGAACGACGAGGCGTCCGACGCCAGATGGAGCACGGCGTGGGCGATGTCCTCCGGTGCGCCGACCCGGCCGAGCGGGGAGAGCCGCACCATCGTCGACTCGATCCGCTGCTGCTGATCGTCCTCGTGCCGCTCGGTCATCGGGGTGCGGACCCAACCCGGGGCCACGGCGTTGACGCGGATGGAGTGCGGGCCGAGCTCGGTGGCGAGGGTCTTGGTGAGCTGGACGACGGCCGCCTTCGAGGCGCTGTAGCAGAGCAGACCGGCGCTGGCGGAGTCGACGGCTCCGGATGCCATCGTGACGATGCTCCCGGGTGTGCCGTTCTCGATCATGACGCGGGCCGCCTCCTGGCAGGCGTACAGCACGCCCTTGAAGTTGACGGCGAGAACGCGGTCGAGATCGGCGTCGTCGGTGTCCAGGACGGGGCCGAAGTGCATGATCCCGGCTATGGCGGCCAGGATGTCGACCCGGCCCGCGCCCCGGACGGCCGCGCGCAGCCGGGGGCGGTCGGTCACGTCCAGCGTGTGGGTGTACGCGGTGCCGCCCGCCTTGGCGATCAGCTCCTGGGTCTCGCGCAGGCCCCTTTCGTCGCGGTCCGCGCAGTGCACGACCGCGCCGGCCTCGGCGAGCAGAACGGCACTGGCCCGCCCGATCCCTCCGGCGGCGCCGGTGACGAAGGCGGTGCGATCGGTGAGGTCGTACGCCGAGAGGGGCATGCGGGGACGGTACGACTGAATCTGACGGTCAGTCAACTACGCTAACTGTGCGGATGCCGTGCGGGGTTGCCGCTTTCCGACGGGTTGTCGGCGGGCGGCTGGTCGACCGGCGGCTGGTCGGCCGGAGGGTTGGGCTGGCAGTGCGGGCACCAGTATGTGGGCCGCTCGCTGCCGGAAGGATCGCGCTGGGTGGTGGTGCGCAGGGCGGTCCCGCAGCGGGGGCAGGGCTGGCCGCTGCGGCCGTACACGTACACCTTGCGCGAGGTGCGCTCCCGGTTGGCTTCGAGGATCTTCTTGGCGGCGGCGACGACCCGTTCGGGGGCGGGGAGCTCGCCGACCCGCAGCCACGGCACGGCCCGTACCGCGAAGCAGATCTCGGACTTGTAGATATTGCCCACCCCGGCGAGGTTGCGCTGGTCGAGCAGGGCCTCGCCGAGGGGGCGGTCGGGGTCTCGGAGCAGATTGCGCAGGGCCAGCTCCGGGTCCCAGTCGGGCCCGAGCAGATCGGGTCCTAGGTGTCCGACGACGCGGTGTTCGTCGCGGGTGCGGAGCAGGTCGAGCACGGCCAGCCGGTATCCGACGGCCGTGTGATCGGCGGTGGCGAGGATCGCCCGGATCTGATCGCTCCGACCGCCCCGCCAGCGCTCGCCGGGCGCGAACACCCGCCAGGACCCCTCCATCCGCAGATGCGAGTGGAGGGTCAGGCCGCCCTCGATCCGGGTGAGCAGATGCTTGCCGCGGGGGGTGACGTCCAGCACGGTCCGCCCGGTCAGGTCGACGGTCGCGAGCCGGGGCACGCGGAGGTCGGACCGGGTCAGCGCACGTCCGCCGAGCGCGCCATCGAGCCGCCGCGCGGTCTGCCAGACGGTGTCTCCTTCGGGCATGAGGCCATTGTGGGGGACCCTCCGGGGGGATGCGGGATTCGGGTGCGAGCAACCCTGCACGGTCCGCAGACGAATGGCTCCAGAGCGGGGTGCAGGGGGCGCAGCCCTCGGGAGAACCGGGGGATCACGGCCGTAGGCGCAGGCCCCTCGGGGTGGGGATGAAGCCCGACGACTCCAGCGCGCGGGCGAGCGGCGACGTGAGCGCGGCCTCGCCGTTGACCCGCTCCACCGTCACCGTGCCCAGCCGCCCCGCCCGCGCCGCCCCCGCCAACGCCTCGACCGCCGCCACGAGCGCCGGGTCGTCGGCCTCGGCCGGCCAGACCAGCAGGGACTTCCCCCCGCGCTCCATGTAGAGCGCGAGCTCGCCGTCGACCAGGACGACCATCGACCCGGCCTTGCGCCCCGGCTTGTGCCCGGCCCCGGCGGGCGGCTCGGGCCAGGGGAGCGCCGCACCGTACGCGTTGGCCGGGTCCGCCGCCGCCAGCACGATCCCGCGCGCGACCGGGCGGGCCTCGGCACGGTCGCGCGCGGTGGCCGCAGCCCGCAGCCGGTCCACGGCACCGTCCATCGCGAACTGCGCGGCGCCGAGCCCCTCGACGACATAGCCGCGCCGCGCCTGGCCGCTGTCCTCGAACGCCGCCAGGATCCGGTACGTCGCCGAGAAGCCGCCCTCGACCCCCTCGGCCGCGACCGCGCCCCGGGTGACCACACCGTGGCGGTCGAGCAGGGTGCGGGCCAGGGCGTGGGCCCGGTGGGTGGGGTCCGGCTCCCGCTCGGGGAGCAGGGACCAGCGGCCCGACACGGTCGGCGGCCCGGTGCGCGAGGCGGGCCGCGCGGCCGCGGTCAGCGTTCCGTAACGCCCGCGCGGCACCGTCCGTTTGGCACGGTGCGCGGTGGACCCGGCGGTGCGGCCCGAGCCGAGGAGCGCCCGCAGCGGCGCGAGCGTGTCATTGGTGAGCCGTCCCGACCAGGCCAGGTCCCACAGCGCGTCGGCCAGTTGCGGATCGGTCGCCTCCGGGTGTGTGGTGGCCCGGACCTGGTCGGCGATCTGGCGGAAGAACAGCCCGTACCCGGGGGCGAGCGCGGTGAGCACCGACTCATGGAGCGCGGTCAGCTCCAGGGGGTGCGGTGGTGGCAGCAGCAGGGGCGCGGCGTCCGCGACGAACAATGAGACCCAGCCGTCCTTGCCGGGCAGCGCGCCCGCCCCGGCCCACAGCACCTCGCCCGTGGTGGTGAGCTCGTCGAGCAGGGCCGGGCCGTAGTCGGAGACCCGGGACGGCAGGATCAGCTTCTCCAGGGCGGAGGCGGGCACGGCGGCGCCCTGCAACTGCTCGATCGCCCGGGCCAGCCCGTCGATGCCCCGCAGACTGCTGGCGCCCAGATGCTGCCACTGCGGCAGGAACGTGGCGAGCGCCGCGGGCGGTACCGGCTCCAGCTCATGGCGCAGCGCGGCCAGCGAGCGGCGGCGCAGCCGGCGCAGCACCGTCGCGTCGCACCACTCCTGCCCGAGCCCCGCCGGGTGGAACTCGCCCTGCACCACGCGCCCGCCCGCCGCGAGCCGCTGGAGCGCGCCGTCGGTGACGGCCGTGCCGAGGCCGAACCGGGCGGCTGCGGTGGCGGAGGTGAACGGGCCGTGCGTACGCGCGTACCGCGACAGGAGGTCGCCGAGCGGGTCCTTGACCGGCTCGGTGAACGCCTCGGGGACGCCGACCGGCAGCGCGGTGCCCAGCGCGTCGCGCAGCCGTCCCGCGTCCTCGATCGCCGCCCAGTGCTCGGCGCCGCCGACCCGCACCCGGATGGCGCGACGGGCACTCGCGAGCTCCTGCGGCCACGCCGGATCGGCGCCGCGCGCGGCCAACTCGGCGTCGGTGAGCGGGCCGAGGACGCGCAGCAGATCGGCGACGCCTTCCACGTCCTTGATCCTGCGGTCCTCGGTGAGCCACTGGAGCTCCTGCTCCAGCTCGGTCAGGACCTCCGCGTCCAGGAGCTCGCGCAGCTCCGCCTGGCCGAGCAGCTCGGACAGGAGCCGGGAGTCGAGGGAGAGCGCCGCGGCCCGCCGCTCGGCCAGCGGCGAGTCGCCCTCGTACAGGAACTGGGCGACGTAACCGAAGAGCAGCGAGCGTGCGAAGGGCGACGGCTCCGGTGTGGTGACCTCGACCAGACGGACCCGGCGCGCTTCGAGGTCGCCCATCAGCTCGGTGAGACCGGGCACGTCGAAGACGTCCTGGAGGCATTCGCGGACGGCTTCCAGGACGATCGGGAACGACCCGAACTCGCTCGCCACCTGCAGCAGTTGGGCCGCCCGCTGGCGCTGCTGCCACAGCGGGGTGCGCTTGCCGGGGTTGCGCCGGGGGAGCAGCAACGCGCGCGCGGCGCACTCGCGGAAGCGGGCGGCGAACAGCGCGGACCCGCCCACCTGGTCGGTGACGATCTGCTCGATCTCGCCCTTGTCGAAGACGGCGTCCGCCGCGCCGACCGGCGCCTGTTCGCTGTCGTAGGTGGAGTCGAGGTGGCCGGGGTCCTGGTCGAGGAGGTCCAGGCCCATCAGGTCGGCGTCGGGCAGCCGCAGCACGATGCCGTCGTCGGCGTGCATGACCTGGGCGTCCATGCCGTACCGCTCGGCGAGGCGGGCGCCGAGCGCCAGGGCCCACGGCGCGTGCACCTGGGCCCCGAAGGGGGAGTGGATGACGACCCGCCAGTCGCCCAGCTCGTCGCGGAACCGCTCGACGAGGATCGTGCGGTCGTCGGGGACATGGCCGCACGCGCGGCGCTGCTCGTCGAGGTAGGCCAGGACGTTGTCCGCCGCCCACGCGTCCAGGCCCGCGCTCAGCAGCCGCAGCCGGGCGTCTTCCGGAGCGAGGGAGCCGACCTCGCGCAGGAACGCGCCGAGCGCGCGCCCCAGTTCGAGCGGGCGGCCCAGCTGGTCGCCCTTCCAGAACGGGAGCCTGCCCGGCACGCCCGGGGCGGGCAGGACCAGCACGCGGTCGCGCGTGATGTCCTCGATCCGCCAGGACGTCGTGCCGAGCGTGAACACATCGCCGACGCGGGACTCGTAGACCATCTCCTCGTCGAGCTCGCCGACCCGGCCGCCGCCCTTCTTGGGGTCGGAGCCGGCCAGGAAGACCCCGAAGAGCCCGCGGTCCGGGATGGTGCCGCCGGAGGTGACCGCGAGCCGCTGGGCGCCCGGGCGGCCGGTGACCGTCCCCGCGACCCGGTCCCACACCACGCGGGGGCGCAACTCCGCGAAGGCGTCCGAGGGATAGCGGCCCGCGAGCATGTCGAGCACCGCCGTGAACGCCGACTCCGGGAGCGCCGCGAACGGTGCGGCCCGGCGGACCAGTGCCAGCAGGTCGTCCGCCTGCCAGCTGTCCAGCGCCGTCATGGCGACCAGCTGCTGCGCCAGCACGTCCAGGGGGTTGGACGGGATGCGCAGCGACTCGATGGCCCCGGAGCGCATCCGCTCGGTGACCACCGCCGACTGGACCAGGTCGCCCCGGTACTTGGGGAAGACCACTCCGGTGGAGACCGCGCCCACCTGATGGCCCGCGCGGCCCACCCGCTGCAGCCCGGAGGCGACCGAGGGCGGCGACTCGACCTGGACGACCAGGTCCACCGCGCCCATGTCGATGCCCAGTTCAAGACTTGAGGTGGCGACGACCGCGGGCAGCCGGCCCGCCTTCAGGTCCTCCTCGACCAGCGCGCGCTGCTCCTTGGAGACCGAGCCGTGATGGGCGCGCGCGAGGACGGCGGGCGCGCCTTTGGAGGCGCCCGACTGGGCCATGATCTCGGCCGGGGAGTGGGCCTCGTCCAGGGGCACAACAGCCTCGCCCGCGTCGAGCGCCGCCGCGGTGGCCCGTTCGTACGCGATCTCGTTGAGCCGGTTGCACAGCCGCTCGGCCAGGCGGCGGGAGTTGGCGAAGACGATCGTCGAGCGGTGGGCCTGGACCAGGTCGACGATGCGCTCCTCGACATGGGGCCAGATCGACGGCTTCTCGGCGCCCTCCTGCGCGTCGGCCGCCGGGGAGCCGCCCAGCTCGCCCAGATCCTCCACGGGCACGACCACCGACAGATCGAACTCCTTGGTGGACGGCGGCTGGACGATCTCCACCTTCCGCTGCGGGGACAGGAAGCGCGCCACCTCGTCCACCGGACGCACCGTCGCCGACAGACCGATCCGGCGGGCGGGCCTGGCCAGCAGCTCGTCCAACCGCTCCAGGGAGAGCGCGAGATGGGCCCCGCGCTTGGTGCCCGCCACCGCGTGCACCTCGTCCAGGATCACCGTCTCGATGCCGGACAGGGCCTCCCGCGCCGAGGACGTGAGCATCAGGAACAGCGACTCGGGGGTGGTGATCAGAATGTCCGGCGGCCGGGTCGACAGGGCGCGGCGCTCGGCGGGCGGGGTGTCTCCCGAGCGGATCCCGACCCGCACCTCCGGCTCCGGCAGGCCCAGGCGCACCGACTCCTGGCGGATACCGGTGAGCGGGGAGCGCAGATTGCGCTCGACGTCGACCGCGAGCGCCTTGAGCGGCGACACGTACAGCACGCGACAGCGCTTCTTCGCCTCGGCGGGCGGCGGGACGGCCGCCAGCCGGTCCAGCGCGGCGAGGAACGCGGCGAGGGTCTTGCCCGAGCCCGTCGGCGCGACGACCAGGACGTCCGAGCCCTCCGCGATCGCCCGCCAGGCGCCTTCCTGGGCGGCGGTGGGCGCGGTGAAGGCTCCCGTGAACCAGCCCCTGGTCGCGGGAGAGAAGGAATCCAGCGCTGTCCGTGCCATGGTCCCCATCGTGCACCCACCCACTGACAATGGCCCCCAGCTGCGAGAATGCGGGTATGAACGCGGCCGAGGAGTGGGCACGGCACTGGCAGTACCCGGGGCTGCCCGGCCTCGATCTGCTCCGCGCCCGCTATGTCAGCCACTCGTTCGCCCGGCACAGCCACGAAGGCTTCGTCTTCGGCGCGGTGCGCGGCGGGATCGAGGACGTGGTGCTGCCCGGCGAGACGATACGGGCGCGCCCCGGCACCGTCGTCATGATCAACCCCGAGGTGCCGCACGCCGCCCACGCCGGAGTCCCCGAGGGCTGGTCGTACGCGACGCTCTACCCGTCGGCGCGGCTGGTCGCCGAGATCGCGGCCGAGACCACCACCTTGCGCGGCACCGCCGGATTCGCCGAGACCATCGTCGAGGACCCGGAGACGTCGCTGCTCATCCAGGAGGTGCACCGGGCGGCCGAGCAGGGCAACGCGCTGGCCGCCGACAGCCTGTTCCGCATCGCCGTCGCCCGGCTGCTGCGCCGCCACGGCCGCTCGCTCCCCACGCGCGCGACGGTGTCGGCGGGCGCCCGCACCGCGGCCGCCGCCAAGGCGGTCCTGGAGGAGCGGCTGGCCGAGCCGCCGTCCCTGGAACAGCTCGCGCGCGACCTCGGGACCAGCCCGTTCGCGCTGCTGCGGGCCTTCAAGGGCGTGTACGGGCTGCCCCCGCACACCTGGCTCACCGGCGAGCGCGTCCGCCGGGCCCGGCTCCTGCTTGAGGCGGGGACCACGCCCGCGCAGGCGGCCGTCACCGTCGGCTTCAGCGACCAGCCGCACCTCAACCGCCACTTCACCCGCATCGTCGGAGTGCCCCCCGGCGCCTACCGCAAGGAACGCCTGCGCGCCGAGCACCTCCAGGAGCGCGTGTCCGGCGCGTAGGGGAGGAGCCCGCAAGAACGTACAAGAACGCCGGGGCCGGTTCCCCGTAACCTCCGGGGCGTGGCAGCAGAACAGACAGCACCTCCAGAGATACGCCCCCAGGGCGCGGCCAAGCCGGACTCCGCCGTCGTCAGGGACGCCCTCGGCGTCGGTGTCGCCGTGGGCCTGTCCGGCTTCGCCTTCGGTGTGACCTCGGCGGGATCGGGGCTCACGGTCCTGCAGACCTGCGCGCTCAGCCTCCTCGTCTTCACGGGGGCCTCGCAGTTCGCCCTGGTGGGCGCGCTGGCGGCGGGCGGCAACCCGTTCACCGCCGCGGCCGGCGCGTTCTTCCTCGGCGTACGCAACGCGTTCTACGGGCTGCGGCTCTCGCAGCTGCTCGCCCTCCCGCGCGCGATGCGGCCGCTCGCCGCCCAGTGGGTGATCGACGAGACGACCGCGGTGACACTCGCGCAGCCCACCCGGCGGGCCGCCCGGATCGGCTTCACCGTCACCGGACTCTCGCTCTACGTGCTGTGGAACCTGACGACCCTGGGCGGGGCGCTGGGCGCGGAGGCGATCGGCGACACCGACGCGTGGGGGCTGGACGCGGCGAGTCCCGCCGTCTTTTTGGCGCTGCTCGCGCCGATGCTCACGACCGCCACCGAGCGGATCACCGCCGGGGTCGCCGTGCTGCTGGCGCTGGGGCTGCTGCCGGTACTGCCCGCCGGGGCGCCGGTCCTGGTGGCCGCGCTCGCCGCGCCTGTCGTGCTCTTCCTGAAAGGGCGGAGGATGAACGCGAGCCCCGAGGAGTCCGAGAAGTCAGAGAACTCCGGCAACTCCGAGAACTCCGGCAACTCCGAGAAGGGAGCGGGGCGTTGAGCGTATGGATCGCGATCGCGGCCACCGCCGCCGGGTGCTACCTCGTCAAGCTGCTCGGGCTCCTCGTCCCCGCCGGGGCGCTGGAGCGGCCGCTGGTGAAACGCCTCGCGGCACTGCTGCCGGTGGCGCTGCTGGCCGCCCTCACCGCCCAGCAGACCTTCAGCACCGGCCACCAGCTGGAGCTCGACGCCAGGGCCGCGGGCCTCGCGGCGGCAGCCGTCGCCCTGCTGCTGCGGGCCCCCTTCCTGGTCATCGTCGGGGCCGCCGTCCTGGTGACGGCGGGGGTGCGGGCGCTGGGCGGCTGAGGCCGGTCGATCCGGCCCCGCGCCGACCGGCGCCCGCACCGCGCGCGTACGCCGTCAGTCGATCGGGCGGCCGTGGGCGCGCAGGGTCCGCAGTGCCTCGACCGTCACGATCGGACGCCACTCCAGGGCCGTGCCCGGCGCCCACTCGCGCCAGTGGATGGGCCAGCCGCCGTCCTCGCGCTGCTCGGCCGCGAGGTGGTCGAGCGAGCGCGCCATCTCCTCGTCGGTGAACCAGCGGCGGGCCAGTGATTCGGGCACGCGCGCGTAGTCGTGCGGGAAGTGGTGCTCGCCCGGCGCGTATCCGGGGGCGACGGGGAAGTCGTCGAGCCGGTCCGGATCGAGCACCGCGAGGCGCTGTTCGCGCACCAGGTGTCCCAGCCGGTCGGCCGCGGCCTCGGCCCGGCCGCGGTCGGGCACCCCGTCCAGGAAGGCGATCGCGGCCTCGATCTCGTACGGATGGGACTTCTCCATCCCCTCGACCGCCGCCCAGCAGAAGTCCGTGGCCCGGAAGAGCCACGCGTGCCACACCTGGCTGCGGTGGAGCAGCCCGACCACCGGACCGGTGGCCAGCAGTTCGCTGGGCGGGTCGTCGACGACCTGGATGAACGGCGCCGAGGGGTAGCCGCGCAGCGACGGATGGAGCGCCGGCAGGGCGCCGTCCTGCGCGGAGACCCCCGTCAGATAGCGGCAGACCCGCTCGGCCCGGCGGCCGCTGAGACGGCCCACGGAGTCGAGCACGCGCAACGCGTGCGCGGTGTGCAGCGGCTGGCTGACGGGGCCGCGCAGATCGGGTTCGAGCGCGTGCCCGTAGCCGCCGTCGTCGTTCTCGTAGGCGGCGAGCGCGGTCTCCACCGCGTCGGCGGCGCCGCCGAGGAAGTGGTACGCGAACCGCCGCTGTTCCAGCACGCGGGCCGTCAGCCACACGAAGTGCTCGGCGCGCGCGAGGGGCGTGCGGACAGTCGAGGGTGGTGCTCCTGATCCGGCCATGGTCCGACCGTAGGGCGCACAGCGCCGCGGGCAAGGGGGGACGGGCCCGGCTGCACTCTCAGGGGCGGGATACTGGGGTCATGCGGTTGACGATTTTCTGGGAGCGGATGGCCGACCACTTCGGCGAGGCGTACGCGGACTCCTTCGCGCGCGACCATGTGATGGCCGAACTGGGCGGGCGTACCGTGCACCAGGCGCTCGACGCGGGGTGGGAGACCAAGGACGTCTGGCGGGCCGTGTGCCGCGCCATGGACGTGCCCGCGCACAAGCGGTGACGACCGCCTGGGCCACGGCCTGACACCCCGGCCCGGAACGCTCCCGGCGAACGCTGGCAGCGGCATCGGCGAGACTTGCTCCGTGGCACCGACTGACGACAGCGACACCCAGACAGACCGCCGGGCCGACCGCCTGACCGAGAACGAGCGCCGGACGACCGCGCCCGAGGGCGGCATTCCGCGCGCGGCCACGGGCGAGCGCTCGGCCGTGGCGGGCGGCGCGGTCCCCGGCGGCGGGACCGCCGAGCCGACGCCCGTCCCCGGGGCCTGGGGCGCCGCGCGCATGCCCCGGTGGCTGCCGCGCGCCATGGTGCTCGGGCTCGCCCTCTACGGCTGTTTCCAGCTCGGCAGCTGGGCCTTCCACCAGCTCATCGGGCTGCTGATCAACATCCTGATCTCGTTCTTCCTCGCCCTCGCGGTCGAGCCGGCCGTCAGCCGGATGTCGGCCCGCGGGATGCGCCGCGGGCTCGCCACCTTCCTGGTCTTCTTCGCGGTGTTCCTCGCGACGGCCGGGTTCGTCGTGCTGCTCGGCTCGATGCTGGCGGGCCAGATCGTCGACATGGTCGAGCACTTCCCGAGGTACCTCGACTCGGTGATCAGCTGGATCAACCAGACCTTCCACACCGATCTCTCCCGGGTCGAGGTGCAGGACAGCGTGCTGCACTCGGACTGGCTGCAGAAGTACGTGCAGAACAGCGCGAGCGGTGTGCTCGATGTCTCGACCACCGTCCTCGGCGGGCTCTTCCGGCTGCTGACGATCTTCCTTTTCTCGTTCTACTTCGCGGCGGACGGGCCCCGGCTGCGGCGCACCGTCTGCTCCATGCTGCCGCCGGCCCGCCAGGCCGAGGTGCTGCGCGCCTGGGAGATCGCGGTCGACAAGACCGGCGGCTACCTCTACTCGCGCGGCCTGATGGCGCTCGTCTCCGGCGTCGCGCACTACATCCTGCTGCAGATCCTGGGCGTGCCGTACGCCCCGGTGCTCGGTGTCTGGGTGGGTCTGGTCTCCCAGTTCATCCCCACCATCGGTACGTATCTGGCGGGCGCCCTGCCGATGCTGGTCGCCTTCACCGTCGACCCCTGGTACGCGGTGTGGGTGCTCGGCTTCGTCGTGGTCTACCAGCAGTTCGAGAACTACATGCTGCAGCCCAAGCTCACCGCCAGGACCGTGGACATCCACCCGGCGGTGGCCTTCGGCTCGGTCATCGCGGGCACCGCGCTGATGGGTGCGGTCGGCGCGCTCATCGCGATCCCGGCGGTCGCGACGCTCCAGGCGTTCCTGGGCGCCTATGTGAAGCGGTACGACGTGACGGACGACCCGCGGGTGCACGGCAGGCGCGAGCGGCCCGTGCGCGGCGGAGACCCGGCGGCGGCGCGGATACGGCGGGCCCTGGGGCGGGACCGGGCCGCCCAGCCGGTGCCGCCGACCGGTGGCGACGGGGTCTGAGCCGGGCCTGCCACGGGCCCGCACCGGTGGTCGCGGCGGCCCGGCGGGGGTGCCGGGCGTGCCGCGTGGTGCGCTTGACACCAAAATCGAACATCCATTCAGATGGAGTCAGGGCCCTGTGTTTGCTTGGGTTCCGCCGGTTCGACGGCGGAGTTATCCACAGGCCGGGAGGGACTCCGGGGCCCATTGTCAGTGGCAGGGGTTAGCGTCTTTGACGTGAAGCGATCGACTCAAGCAAACCGGGTGGAACCCATGGCAGGAACCGACCGCGAGAAGGCGCTCGACGCCGCGCTCGCACAGATTGAACGGCAATTCGGCAAGGGCGCGGTGATGCGCCTGGGCGAGCGGCCGAACGAGCCCATCGAGGTCATCCCCACCGGGTCGACCGCGCTCGACGTGGCGCTCGGCGTGGGCGGGCTGCCGCGCGGCCGAGTGGTGGAGGTGTACGGACCGGAGTCCTCCGGCAAGACGACCCTGACGCTGCACGCGGTGGCGAACGCGCAGAAGGCCGGCGGCCAGGTCGCCTTCGTGGACGCGGAGCACGCGCTCGACCCCGAGTACGCGAAGAAGCTCGGCGTCGACATCGACAACCTGATCCTGTCCCAGCCGGACAACGGCGAGCAGGCTCTGGAGATCGTCGACATGCTGGTCCGCTCCGGCGCCCTCGACCTCATCGTCATCGACTCCGTCGCGGCCCTGGTGCCGCGCGCGGAGATCGAGGGCGAGATGGGCGACTCGCACGTGGGTCTGCAGGCCCGTCTGATGTCCCAGGCGCTCCGGAAGATCACCAGCGCGCTGAACCAGTCCAAGACCACCGCGATCTTCATCAACCAGCTCCGCGAGAAGATCGGCGTGATGTTCGGCTCGCCGGAGACCACGACCGGTGGCCGCGCGCTCAAGTTCTACGCCTCGGTGCGCCTCGACATCCGCCGTATCGAGACGCTGAAGGACGGCACCGACGCGGTCGGCAACCGCACCCGCGTCAAGGTCGTCAAGAACAAGGTCGCGCCGCCCTTCAAGCAGGCCGAGTTCGACATCCTGTACGGCCAGGGCATCAGCCGCGAGGGCGGCCTGATCGACATGGGCGTCGAGCACGGCTTCGTCCGCAAGGCCGGCGCCTGGTACACGTACGAGGGCGACCAGCTCGGCCAGGGCAAGGAGAACGCGCGCAACTTCCTGAAGGACAACCCCGATCTCGCCAATGAGATCGAGAAGAAGATCAAGGAGAAGCTGGGCGTCGGCGTCCGGCCCGAGGAGCCGAAGGCCGAGCCGGGCCAGGACGCGGCCGGAGTCCCGGAGGCGGAGGCGGCATCGGTGCCGGCCCCGGCCACCAAGGCGAAGACGGCCAAGGCCGCCGCTGCCAAGAGCTAGAAAATGACACGCAGGACCGAGTGGGCCGAGCCGGACGGAGCGGGTCCCGAGCGGGCCCGGTCCGGGCGGCCGGTCCCGGGGCGGGCCGGGTCCCGAAAGGGCGGCCCGGAGGGATTCGGCGACGGCCCCGACTCGTCGAGGGCCGAGAAGGAGCCGTCGCCGCAGGACCCGGCCGAGCGGGCGCGGGCGATCTGTCTGCGCCTGCTCACCGGGCAGCCCAGGACCCGTAAGCAACTGGCCGACGCCCTGAAGAAGCGGGAGATCCCCGACGAGGTCGCCGAGGAGGTGCTCTCGCGCTTCGAGGAGGTCGGGCTGATCAACGACGCGGCGTTCGCGGGGGCGTGGGTGGAGTCCCGCCACCACGGGCGCGGCCTCGCCCGCCGTGCCCTGGCGCGCGAGCTCCGCACCAAGGGCGTGGACTCGGCGGTGGTCGACGAGGCGGTCGGGCAGCTCGACTCCGACCAGGAGGAGGAGACCGCGCGGGAACTCGTGGCCCGCAAGCTCCGCTCCACCCGGGGCCTGGACCGCGACCGCCGGATCCGCCGTCTCGCGGGCATGCTGGCCCGCAAGGGCTACCCGGAGGGCATGGCCCTGCGGGTCGTCCGCCAGGCCCTGGAGGCCGAGGGCGAGGCGGCGGACGACTTGTACGAGACGTACTGACGTATTGACGTACTGAACTGACGTGTTGACGTACTGGTTGACGCGCTGAGGGGACTGCGGCGGAGTACCCGGGGTGGGGGGCTTCGGCCCAGCCGACCCGGGGCCGCCGCCCCCTAGGCCGACGCCTCTCGGCCCGCGGCCTCCGCCGGTGCCGTCACCGGGAGGCCCTGAGCGCGCCATGCCTGGAAGCCGCCCACCAGGTCCGTGGCGCGGTGCAGGCCCAGCCCGTGCAGGGACGCGGCCGCGAGGCTCGACGCGTAGCCCTCGTTGCAGATCACCACGACCCGCAGGTCATGGCCGGTGGCCTCGGGGGCGCGGTGGCTGCCCTGGGGGTCCAGCCGCCACTCCAGCTCATTGCGCTCGACCACGAGCGCGCCGGGGATCAGACCGTCCCTCTCGCGCAGCGCCGCGTAGCGGATGTCGACGAGCAGCGCCTCGCCCGCCCGCGCGGCGTCGTGCGCCTCCCGGGCCCCGATCCGGTCGAGGCCGTGCCGGACGCGCTCCAGCAACTCGTCGATTCCCAGCGGCCGTTCACTCGCTTCGCTCACTGCCAGTCCCCCGGGTGCTCGACCCGCTCAAGGCGCAGCACCGCGCCCGTACGGCTGTAGCGCCGGATCAGCGGCAGGGGCGGATAGTAGGCGTGGACCGAGATGGTGTGCTCGGTCGTCGACTCGTTGCGGACCTCGTGCACATGGTGCGGTCCGAACGCTCGCCCCGTTCCGGCCGCCACACTCCGTGAACGGTCGAGGTCCTCCGCGAGTTCCAGCGTCTTCCATCCCTCGGTCGGCAACCGGGCCGCCAGGGAGTCCTCCTTGAGCGTGCCCGCCGCCGTGGCGAAGGCGCCGTGCGAGCCGCCGTGGTCGTGCCAGCCGGTGCCGGTGCCGGGCGGCCAGCCGATCAGCCAGGCCTCGCTGCCGCCGGGACCGTCCAGCCGGATCCAGGTCCGGCCCTGCGGATCGAGCGGCAGGGAGGCGACGAGCGTGTCGTCGGCGGCGGTGCGGCGGGCGAAGTCGAGCAGTTCCGCCTGGCTCGGCCCGGACGAGGAGGCGGACCGGGAGACAGGGGCCGTCGCGGGCGTGGGGGAGTGCGTGGAAGGTGACACGAAGGGACCGTCCTGGAGAGTTCGCGAGAGCGCGCGTACGCGGGACAGCGGCCCGGCGGCGCGCGAAGGGGAAGGCGAATCAGCAGGAGGGGCGACACACGCAGCCCGCGTAACGGACGAGGTCCATATGGACCCTCCGCCACAGGCGCACATCGGTGTCGGTCACGTTCCGGAGTAGACCATGCGCGCCCGCGTCGGTCAATTGACGTCCGCCGTACGGTCCTCCACGCGCGCGTGGGCGAGGGATCCGCCGCGTGCCGCGTCCGCCGCCGCGTACAGCTCGGCGGGCCACACCCCGCCGAACGCGGCCACCAGGTGTCCGTCGGGGCGTACGAGCAGCACCGAGTGGGCGGCCGCGCCCGGGTACTCCTCGGCGACCAGCAGCTCGGCGTCCGCGGGGAGCGAGCCGACCGCCGCCGCCAGGCGCGGCATCACTCCGGCGGTCAGCCAGTGCCGCCGCTCCCACACGCCGGTGCCGGGCGCGATCAGGATCACCAGGAGCCGTCCCCGGCCGAGCCGCTCGCGCAGCGCCACCGTGGACCCGTCCGGCGCCGTCACCGGTACGTCCTCGACGGGCGCCCCCGGCGCCGTGCCGACCGGGGTGTGCGCCTCGGCGGGTGGGGGTGCCAGGGGGGAGTGCGGGTAGGAGGGGGGCGCGCCGAGCGGGCCGCGCCCCAAGTGGCCGTCCGCGAGCAGCGCGTCGTGGCCGCGCGCGGTGCCCGGGATGTACGCGCGCAGCCCTCCGCCGCCGCGCAGGACCGGCAGTGCCTGGTCGGCGGCGCGCAGCCGGGCGGCCACGCTCGCGCGCCGCTCGGTCTGATAGCTGTCGAGCAGCACCTCGGACGCCCCGTGGTGCCAGGCCTGGGCCAGCTTCCAGGCCAGGTTCGCGGCGTCCCGCAGCCCCTCGTCGAGCCCCTGGATGCCCACCGCGCCCAGCAGATGCGCGGCGTCCCCGGCGAGGAAGGCGCGGCGCACCCGCCAGCGCCGGGCGAGGCGGTGGTGCAGCGTGTACACACCGGTGTCGAGGAGTTCGAAGGGAGGCGTCGTGCCGCACCAGCCGGCCAGGGTGTCGCGCAGCCGGCCCATCAGCGCGTCGGGGGTGACGAGTTCGGCACGCGGCGGCAGCAGCCAGTCGATGCGCCACACCCCGTCCGGCAGCGGCCGCGCCGTCACCTCGTCGCCCCCGGTGCGCCAGGGCGGCAGCCGGTGCAGCAACGCCTCCTGGGGCCAGGGCAGTTCGGTGCGCAGCGCCACGACGGCCTGGCGCTCCACCGCCGTACGCCCGGCGAAGCGGATGTCGAGGAGCTTGCGCACGGTGGAGCGGGCGCCGTCGCAGCCCACCAGGTAACTGCCGCGCCACCAGGTCGCGTCGGGCCCCGAGGAGTGTGCGGCGACGCCGCTCTCGTCCTGCTCCAGGGCGTCAAGGCGGCTGTGCGGCACCACCCGGACGAGGCTGGAGGCGGCCGCGGCGTCGCGCAGCCCGCGGGTCAGGGAGTGCTGCGGCAGGTGGACCGGGGACGGGCCGCCGTCGTGACCGTCTCCGAAGGAGACCTGGCGTTGCAGATGGCCCCGGCGCATGGCCCGCCAGCCCGTCCAGCGGGCGCTCTCGTCGCGTACCGTGGCGCTGCCGAGGCATTCGGCGAACGCGGCCGTGTCGGGCCGCAGGACGGCCGTACGGGCCGGTCGGGACTCCTCGCGGCCGGAGCCCTCGTCCAGCACGACGCTGGGCACGCCCTGGGCGGCGAGCGAGAGGGCGAGCGCCAGTCCGACGGGACCGGCGCCGACGACGATCACCGGGTCCACGGCGCGTCCCCTCCGGCCCGTCGGGACGGCTGGCAGGTGGCGCTGGGGACCCGGTGCACGATCACAGAACGTATGCAACCCACTGCGGGTGCTTGCGTCAAGTGACGGAGGCAGTGACGCGGTCGCCACTGCCTCACATACCGTCAGTTCGTCGTACCACCAGGCCCGTCGGGCACATTGGCCCCGGCGCCCGCGATGGCTCCGACCGGGTCGGCGGCGGTCACGGGAGCGGCGGCCGCGCCCATCGTGATGCCGGTGCGGGCGCGCCGTCCGCGCCGCTCGATCCAGGTGGCGAGCCCGGAGAGCGCCAGGCACATCGCCACGTAGATGGTGCCGATGACGACGATCGTCGACACATACGGGTACTGGCCGTTGACCTGCGTGTTGCTGGCGATCAGCCGGGCGGTCTGGAGCAGTTCGGGGTACAGGATGATGAAGCCGAGCGAGGTGTCCTTGAGGGTGACCACCAGCTGGCTGATGATCGTCGGCAGCATCGCCCGGACCGCCTGCGGGATGAGCACGCTGGTCATGACCTGCGTCTTGCTCATGCCGAGCGCGTACGCCGCCTCGCGCTGGCCCTTGGGCACCGAGTTGACGCCCGCCCGCAGCACCTCGGCCTGGACGCAGCCGTTGTAGATCGACAGGCCGAGCGCGAGCGCCCACATCGAGTAGTCGGTGAGGAATCCGACCCAGACGGCGTAGATGGTGATCAGCAGCGGGATCGAGCGGAAGAGTTCGATGAAGGCCGTCGCGGCCCAGCGGACGGGCCGGTGGTCGGAGAGCCGGGCGACCGCGAGGAGCACGCCGAGGACCAGCGACCCGACGGCCGCGAGGCCGAAGGCCTTCAGGGTGGCGACGACGCCGTCGGAGATGTTCTGCCGGATGCCCGCGTAGTTGAAGATGTCCCACATCTCGGGGGCGAGATGGCCCTTGTCCTTCAGCCGTATGACGCTGACCGCGAGCAGCGCCACGATGGCGAGGGAGCCGACGACGGCGTAGATCCGGTTGCGTACGACGGCCTTGGGGCCCGGGGCGTCGTAGAGAACGCTGGCGCTCATCGGGCGACCTCCATACGGCTCTCCAGCAGGCGGAAGGCGCCGCTGATGGCGAAGGTGACGACCAGGTAGCCGAGAGCGACCCAGACGAAGAGGGAGGCGATGCCGTAGCCCTGGTCGCTCATCAGCTTCTGCCAGCCGAAGAGTTCGGTGACGCTGAAGGCACCGGCGATCGCCGAGTTCTTGGTGAGCGCGATGAAGATCGAGCTCAGCGGCGGGATGACGGTCCTGGTGGCCTGCGGCAGCACGATCAGACGCAGCGTCTGCGTGAACGACATCCCGATCGAGCGGGCGGCCTCGGCCTGGCCCAGCGGGACGGTGTTGATGCCGGAGCGGACGGTCTCGCACACGAAGGAGGCGGTGTAGAAGCCGAGGGCGAGCGAGCCGAGCAGGAAGGGGTCCATCCCGGGGAAGAAGATCTCCGGTACGACGAAGAAGAAGACCAGGAAGAGCAGGGTCAGCGGGGTGTTGCGCAGCAGCGTCACCCAGGCGGTGCCGAAGAACCGCAGCGGCGGCACCGGCGAGACCCGGAATCCGGCCAGCAGCAGGCCGAGGACCAGCGCGATGACCGAACTGACGGCGGTGATCTCCACGGTTCCTATGAAGCCGTCACGGAATTCCGAGAAGTTGTCGAGCAGTACGTTCATGAGGTCTCCGCGTCGGCGGGGGTCGGCTGGGCGGGCAGGGCCGTCAGCGCCCTCTACGCGCGCGTAGAGGGCGCTTCGGCGGCGGGATCAGTCCCGCGCGATCAGTAGCGCTGTACGGCCGGCGGGGCGGCGTAGGTGGCGCCGGACAGGCCGAGCGTCGCCTCGTAGATCTTCTTGTAGGTGCCGTCCTGGACGTGCTTCTCGATCGCGCTGTTGACGAAGTCGCGCAGCGCCTTGTCGTCCTTGTTCATGCCGACGCCGTACGGCTCCTGCGTGAACGGGTGGCCGGCCACCTTGAGCTTGCCGGAGTTGGCGGCGGCGTAGCCCTTGAGGATCGCGTCGTCGGTGGTGACCGCGTCGACCTGCTTGGTCAGCAGCTGCTGGACGCAGTCCGAGTACTTGGCGAGCTCCACGACCTTCGCGCCGTACTCCGGCTTCTTGATCTCCTGGAGCGGGGTGGAGCCGACGATCGAGCAGACCTTCTTGCCCTTGACGGTCGTCTTGTCGGTGATCGCCGTCTCGTCCTTGCGCACCAGCAGGTCGGCGCCCGCCTTGTAGTACGGGCCCGCGAAGCCGACCAGCTTCTTGCGCTTGTCGTTGATCGTGTAGGTGCCGACGTAGTAGTCGACCTGGCCCTTGGAGATCGCGGTCTCGCGGATGCCGGAGTCGACCGTCTTCCACTCGATCTGGTCGGGGGTGAAGCCCAGGTCGGCGGCGATCATCTTGGCGATCTCGACGTCGAAGCCGGAGCGCACCTTGGTCGACTGGTCCTCGAAGCCGAGGTACGGCTGGTCGGCCTTGGAGCCGATGACGAGCTTGCCGCGGGCCTTGGCGGCCTTGAAGGTCGGGGAGTCGAGGGCGACGTCCTTGGCGACCGTGTACGTGGGCAGCGCCGGGGCGCCCGACTGGCCGGGCTTGGCGGCCGTCTTGTCGCCCGCGGAGCCGGACTTGCCGCCGCAGGCGGTCGCGGTCAGCGCGAGCACAGCGATCGCCGCGAAGGCGGCGGACTGGCGGAGCTTCATGTGAACTTCCCTACGTATCGCTTGAATCACTCAGGTCGTGGGGCCGCCGGCGGTGACGCCGCGGCGGCGGGGCTGCCCGGGGCAGTCGCTCTTCGAGGTGCGCGCCCTCAGTGGTGGAGGATCTTCGACAGGAAGTCCTTGGCCCGGTCGCTGCGGGGGTTGCTGAAGAACTGGTCGGGCGCGGCCTCTTCGACGATGCGACCGTCGGCCATGAACACGACCCGGTTGGCGGCGGAGCGGGCGAAGCCCATCTCGTGGGTGACGACGATCATCGTCATGCCGTCGCGCGCCAGCTGCTGCATGACCTCAAGGACCTCGTTGATCATCTCGGGGTCGAGCGCCGAGGTGGGCTCGTCGAAGAGCATGACCTTCGGATCCATCGCCAACGCGCGCGCGATGGCGACGCGTTGCTGCTGGCCGCCGGAGAGCTGCGCGGGGTACTTGTCGGCCTGGGTGCCGACGCCGACCCGGTCGAGCAGCGCGCGGCCCTTCTCCTCGGCCTGCTTCTTCTCCGTCCTGCGGACCTTCGTCTGGCCCAGCATGACGTTCTCCAGCACCGTCTTGTGCGCGAAGAGGTTGAACGACTGGAAGACCATGCCGACGTCGGCGCGGAGCCGGGCGAGCTCACGGCCCTCCTGGGGCAGCGGCTTCCCGTCGATGGTTATCGCCCCGGAGTCGATCGTCTCCAGGCGGTTGATGGTGCGGCACAGGGTGGACTTGCCGGACCCGGAGGGTCCGATCACCACCACGACCTCGCCGCGCGCGATCGTCAGGTCGATGTCCTGGAGCACGTGCAGCGCGCCGAAGTGCTTGTTGACGTTGCTCAGCACGACCAGGTCGCCCGACGCTGGTACGGCGTCCTTGGCGTCCTTGGCCACTGATACTCCGCTCATCGGCTTCCAGCTCCGCTCTTCCTCGGTTGGGGAGGAACGTAATGCGCCGCTGCGACCAGCGTCATCACATCTGAGCGGAACTTGAGGATCACGATCGGGTAGCGAGGTCGCACTCTGCGTGAGGGGGGCGCGCGGTGCAATACCGGCTGCGTAACGGATACCGCGCTCCGGTGGGTGCCCCCTTGACTCACACTGTCGGCATGGGCGTGGATGCGGGGGTACATGCCTGTCGGGGACCACGGAAGGGGGGACGATGAGACTGCTGCTCGTCGAGGACGACGACCATGTCGCCGCGGCCCTGTCCGCCGTGCTCGCCCGGCACGGCTTCGCCGTGGTGCACGCGCGCAACGGCGAGGAGGCGCTGCGGGCGCTGCTGCCCGACGACCGCGCGCCCAAGGACCCCTTCGGGGTCGTTCTGCTCGACCTCGGGCTGCCCGACCAGGACGGCTACGAGGTCTGCGGGAAGATCCGCAAGCGCACCGCCACCCCGGTGATCATGGTCACCGCGCGCGCGGACGTCCGCTCGCGCATCCACGGGCTGAACCTCGGCGCCGACGACTACGTGGTCAAGCCGTACGACACCGGTGAGCTCCTGGCCCGGATCCATGCGGTGAGCCGGCGCACCACGGCGGGCGAGGACACCGGGGCGCTGCCCGCCGCGGCCCTGCGGCTCGGGCCGGTCCACATCGAGCTGCCGACCCGCCGGGTCAGCGTCGACGGCGAGAGCGTCCAGCTCACCCGCAAGGAGTTCGACCTGCTCGCGCTGCTCGCCCAGCGGCCCGGGGTGGTCTTCCGGCGCGAGCAGATCATCAGCGAGGTGTGGCGCACCAGTTGGGAGGGGACCGGGCGCACCCTCGAAGTGCATGTCGCGTCCCTGCGCTCCAAGCTGCGGATGCCGGCCCTGATCGAGACCGTGCGCGGCGTGGGCTACCGGCTCGTCGCCCCGGCCGCGCTGTAAGGCCCGACGTCCGCGGTGCGCGCCCGACTTCTCCCGCTGCTGATCTTCCTGCTCGCGCTCGTCCTGATGGCGCTGGGCTTCCCGCTCGCGATCAGCGTGGCCGCCGCCGAGCAGCAGAAGGTGGTCGTCGACCGCATCGACGACACCGCGCGCTTCTCGGCGCTCGCCCAGTTCGTCAGCGCCGCCGACGACAAGGACCCCAGCAGCAAGGAGCGGCTCACCACGCTGGAGGACGAACTCGCCCGCTACCACGACCTGTACGGGATCCGCGCGGGCGTGTTCTTCCGCAACGGGGTCGCCATGGCGAGCTCGCCCGCCGACTGGAGTGTGCCGGACGACAGCAAGGGCGGTGACGCCTTCCAGGAGGCGCTGGCGGGCCGCCGCAGCCACGATCCGCCCCAGGTGTGGCCGTGGCAGCGCGGACGGCTCGTGGTGGCCTCCCCGGTGGTACGGGAGGGCGATGTGATCGCGGTGGTGGTCACCGACTCGCCCACCGGGCACATGCGTTCGCGGGTGCTGCGGGCCTGGCTGCTGATCGCGGCCGGCGAGGTGGCGGCGATGCTGCTCGCGGTCGGCGCGGCCTTCCGGCTGACCAGCTGGGTGCTGCGGCCGGTACGGGTCCTGGACGCGGCCGCCCACGGCATAGCGACCGGGCGGATGAAGTCGCGGGTCGCGGCGGCCGGCGGACCCCCGGAACTCAGAAGGCTGGCCCGGTCGTTCAACGAGATGGCGGACAACGTCGAGGACGTGCTGGACCAGCAGCGCGCCTTCGTCGCCGACGCCTCCCACCAGCTGCGCAACCCGCTCTCCGCGCTGCTCCTGCGCATCGAGCTGCTCGCGCTCGAACTCCCCGAGGGCAACGAGGAGATCGCCTCCGTGCAGGCCGAGGGCAAGCGCCTGGCCCAGGTCCTCGACGACCTGCTGGGCCTGGCGCTGGCCGAGCACGCCGAGGCCGACCTGCGGCTGACCGACGTGGGCGCGCTGGCGGACGAGCGGGTGGCCGCCTGGCGGCCGCTCGCCGAGGACCGGGGGGTCCACCTGGTCGGGAAGCGGGCCGCCGTCACCGGGTGGGCGGACCCGGTGGCGCTCTCCAGCGCGCTGGACGCCGTCATCGACAACGCACTGAAGTTCACTCCCCGGGGTGAGGAGGTCAGCGTCGCCGTCGCGGCCGACGGCGAGTTCTCCCGGATCACGGTGGCCGACCGCGGGCCGGGCCTGTCCGACGACGAGCTGAGCCGGATCGGCGACCGCTTCTGGCGCGCGGGCCGCCACCAGAACGTGAAGGGCTCGGGCCTGGGCCTGTCCATCTCCCGGACGCTTCTCGCGGCGGGCGACGCCACCATCGCGTACGCCCACAACGAGCCGCACGGTCTGCGGGTGACGGTCAGCGTCCCGCGCACCTCGCCGACGGGCTGACGCCGGGCTCGCCGTTCTCGGCGGGCGCTTCGGGTTTACGGCTTGGCCGACAGGTAATAGCGGCGGGCACCGTCGTGCAGCGGCAGCGGGTCCGTATAGATCGCGGTGCGCAGGTCCACGAGCTGCGCGGCGTGCACCTCGTGGCCGATCGCGTCCCGGCTGCGGATCACCGTATGGGTGAACTCCTCGGTGAGCCCGGCGTCGGTGCGGTCGGTGGTGACGAGCAGGTTCGCTATGGCGATCGTGGGTACGGCGGTGCCATGCTGGGCCTGGGGATAGGCGTCGGCGGGCATGGTCGCGGGCCGGTAGAAGCCGGTGGTGCCGTCCTCCGCGTGCAGCGCGGCGACCAGGTCGGCCAGCGGTACGAGCCGGATCTGGGCCTCCTGGGACAGCAGCCGCACCGCCGAGGTGGGCAGTCCGCCGGACCAGAAGAAGGCGTCGATCCTCCCGCCGCGCAGCAGGTCCGGCATGGTGTCGATGCCCGCCGACACCGGCGTGATGTCCCGGGCCGGATCCAGCTTGGCGGCCGTGAGCAGCCGGTCCGCGAGCAGTCGCACCCCGGAGCCCGGCTGGCCGACGCCGACCCGCTTGGAGCGCAGGTCCGCCGTGCTGCGCACCGGCGAGTCACGTGGCACCACCAGCTGGACGTAGTCGTCGTACAAGCGGGCGCAGCCGCGCAGCCGGTCGGCGCCGGGGCTGCCGTCGCGGCGGTACTTCTCGACGGCGTCGGCGGTGGCGATGGTGAAGTCGGCCTGACCGGTTGCCACCCGCCGGAGGTTCTGCTGGGAGCCCTCACTGGTCTGCAGCTGGATGCGCACATCGGGCAGGTCGTCGGCGAGCGCCCGCTGAAGGAGCTCTCCGTAGCGCTGGTAGACGCCGGTGCGCACGCCGGTACTGAACGTGATCGTCCCCGACGGCTGGGACGCCCCGAACGGCAGCAGCCACCACAGCAGCATCCCCAACACCACCAGGCCGGCGGCCGCTCCCTGGAGGGCACGGCGGCGGCTGACGCGGAGGAGGGGCTGGAGCATGGCGCGATCCTGCCAGCTCACTCCCCGTAATGGCCAGGCCCCCGGTCGGGTAATGCGGGGCGGCGGGCGTTCGCGACCTCGTACCCTGGTGTACGAGATGAGCGAGGTAGAGGGTTTGAAAACGTACGAGGTGCGCACCTACGGGTGCCAGATGAACGTGCACGACTCCGAGCGGCTGTCGGGCCTCCTGGAGGACGCGGGCTACGTACGCGCGCCCGAGGGGGCCGACGGTGACGCCGACGTCGTCGTCTTCAACACCTGCGCGGTGCGGGAGAACGCCGACAACAAGCTGTACGGCAATCTCGGCCGGCTCGCCCCGATGAAGACGAAGCGGCCCGGGATGCAGATCGCCGTCGGCGGCTGCCTCGCCCAGAAGGACCGCGACACCATCGTCCGGCGGGCGCCGTGGGTGGACGTCGTCTTCGGCACGCACAACATCGGCAAGCTGCCGGTGCTCCTTGAGCGCGCGCGCATCCAGGAAGAGGCGCAGGTCGAGATCGCCGAGTCGCTGGAGGCGTTCCCCTCGACGCTGCCGACCCGCCGCGAGTCCGCCTATGCCGCCTGGGTCTCCATCTCCGTCGGCTGCAACAACACCTGCACCTTCTGCATCGTCCCGGCGCTGCGCGGCAAGGAGAAGGACCGCCGTCCCGGCGACATCCTCGCCGAGGTCGAGGCGCTGGTCGCCGAGGGCGTCAGCGAGATCACCCTGCTCGGCCAGAACGTCAACGCGTACGGCTCGGACATCGGCGACCGCGAGGCGTTCTCCAAGCTGCTGCGCGCCTGCGGGAACATCGAGGGCCTGGAGCGGGTCCGCTTCACCTCGCCGCACCCGCGCGACTTCACGGACGACGTGATCGCCGCGATGGCCGAGACGCCGAACGTGATGCCGCAGCTGCACATGCCGATGCAGTCGGGCTCCGACACCGTCCTGAAGGCGATGCGCCGCTCGTACCGGCAGGAGCGTTTCCTCGGGATCATCGAGAAGGTCCGCGCGGCCATTCCGCACGCGGCCATCTCCACCGACATCATCGTGGGCTTCCCCGGCGAGACCGAGGAGGACTTCGAGCAGACCATGCACGCGGTCCGCGAGGCCCGCTTCGCGAACGCCTTCACCTTCCAGTACTCCAAGCGCCCCGGAACGCCCGCGGCGACCATGGACGGGCAGATCCCCAAGGAGGTCGTGCAGGCGCGCTACGAGCGTCTGGTCGCCCTCCAGGAGGAGATCTCCTGGGAGGAGAACAAGAAGCAGGTCGGCCGCACCCTGGAGGTCATGGTCGCCGAGGGCGAGGGCCGCAAGGACGGCAGCACGCACCGCCTCTCCGGCCGCGCCCCCGACAACCGGCTGGTCCACTTCACCAAGCCGGACCAGGACGTGCGCCCCGGCGACGTGGTGACCGTCGAGATCACCTACGCCGCGCCGCACCACCTGCTGGCCGAGGGCCCGACGACGGCCGTGCGCCGCACCCGCGCGGGCGACGCGTGGGAGAAGCGCAACGCGGCTCCGGCGCAGCCCGCCGGAGTCCTGCTCGGCCTGCCGAAGATCGGCGTCCCCGAGCCGCTGCCGACGGCGACGGGCGGGTGCAGCGTCCTCTGACGGCGGTACGGCGACACGTCGCCACAGCCGCACGCCGGTACGGCGGTACGTAATGCACGCGCGCGTGGGCGCGGCTCTGGAACGGGGCCGCGCCCACGCGCGCGTTGCTGTTTCCTCGGCCCTCGCCACGCGCGCGCAGGCGCGCTTTCGCCACCCTCGCCCCTCGCGCGCGTGGCCGGTTCCCGGTGGGCACGCCGCGCGACAGCGCGGGCGCACCCACTACGCTGCGGATCATGCTCGTAGCCGCCGCCGTCTGCCCCTGTCCGCCGCTTCTGGTGCCCGCGGTCGCCGCCGGCGCCGCACCCGAGCTCGACGCGGCGCGGGCCGCCTGCGCCGACGCGGTCGGGCTGCTCGCCGCGTCCCGGCCCGATCTGCTGGTCGTGGTCGGCCCCGCCGATCAGGACGGGCGCGGGCCGTATCCCCAGGGCGCCCCCGGGTCCTTCGCGGGCTTCGGGGTCGACCTGCGGGCCCGGCTCGGCGCCCCGGAACCCGACGGTGACGCGCGAGGCGACGGTGCCGCGCGCGAGGAGCGGGAGCTGCCGCCCTCGCTCGCCGTCGCCGCCTGGCTGCTCGAACGCGCCGACTGGTCGGACGCGCCGGTGGAGGGCCTGGGCGTCGGCGAGCCGCTGGAGGCGGCGCGCTGCGCGGAGGCGGGCCGTGAACTGGGCGGCCGGGCCGACCGGGTGGCCCTGCTCGTGATGGGCGACGGCAGCGCCTGCCGCACCCTGAAGGCCCCCGGATACCTGGACGAGCGCGCGGCCGCCTTCGACGAAGGCGTGGCGAGCGCGCTGGGCGCCGCCGACACGCGCGCGTTGATGGCGCTGGACACGGAGCTCGCGTCCGAGCTGAAGGCGGCCGGGCGAGCCCCCTGGCAGGTCCTCGCGGGCGCCGCCGAGGGCGCGGGGCTCGCCGGCCGGCTGCTGTACGACGACGCGCCGTACGGCGTCGGGTATTTCGTCGCGGTCTGGTCCTGACCCGGCGAGGCGCGACCGGGCACCTGCCCGAAGCGACGACGGCACCGAAGGCACCCCGGGGTGCCGGACCGCGCCGGTCATGCGCCATGCGACGTGGCGCTCCCGGGACACCGGCGGGGACACACACGGGGACGGCCGCGGAGCTCAAGTGCTCCGCGGCCGTCCCCGACGTGATCAGGCCGCCGCCGGTGGCTTCCCGTCGTCGTCCTTGTGCGCGATCCGGTCCAGGGCTTCCTTCGCCTTCCCGGTTCCCGATTCGATCTTGTCGCTGTACTTGCCCTTGGTCTTCTCGTCGACCGTCTTGGCGACCTTCTCCAGCCCTTGCCCGATCTTGTCCTCGTGCTGCTGCGCGAAGTCCGAGACCTTTTCCTTGGCGGGGGCCAGCTTGGCCTTCAGGTTGTCCAGGAAGCCCATGTGGTCACCTTCCCTCTGCCCTCGTCTCGGCGGTCGTGACGCGCCCTCGACTCGGGGACCGTGCGGAGTACATGCCTGCGTCGGCCAGCCTACTTGCGGGCGCCCTCACCGGCCTCGTTGTCCGCCGCCTCCTCCGCGGACTGCTGCTTCGGAATCTCCACGCCCTCGGCGGCCGCGCCTTCGGCGGGCTCCGCCTCCGCTGCTTGAGCCGCGGCCTCGGTCGACTCCGGAGCCTCGGCCGTATCGCCCTCGGCGGCCTCCTCGGCCGTCAGGGTGGCGGGCTTGGCCTCCTCGGTTGACTCCGCGACAGCCTCCTCGGCCTTGCGACGAAACCTTGCAAAAACGCCCATATCTACTCCATAGCGTACTCGTGTGGGCGAAATCCCGCGCCATCCGGAGCGCCTCATTGCGTCGCCCGGGGCTACCGGTTCGGCAAACCGGCGGTCGGAACCTCGCAACAGGCAACGAACCCGCATGCGCCCCGTCACGTAGCTCGTTCGGGGATGGCCGCGGAGGTTTGCGAGACTGTGGCAGTGAGAACTGCAGCTCCCGCACCGCGGGTCATCGCCGTCGTCGGCCCCACCGCGGCCGGAAAGTCCGATCTGGGTGTCTTCCTGGCCCAGCAGCTCGGCGGCGAGGTCGTCAACGCCGACTCGATGCAGCTCTACCGGGGGATGGACATCGGCACCGCCAAGCTGACGCTCGAAGAGCGCGGCGGCGTCCCGCACCACCTCCTCGACATCTGGGACGTGACCGAGCCCGCCAGCGTCGCCGAGTACCAGAAGCTGGCCCGCGCCGAGATCGACCGGCTGCTCGCCGAGGGCCGCACCCCGGTCCTCGTCGGCGGTTCCGGCCTCTACGTACGCGGCGCCATCGACGTACTGGAGTTCCCGGGCACCGATCCCGAGGTACGCGCGCGTCTGGAGCGGGAGCTGGAGCAGGACGGTCCGGGCGCGCTGCACCGGCTGCTGGCCGAGGCCGACCCCGAGGCCGCCCGCGTGATCCTGCCCGGCAACGGCCGGCGGATCGTGCGCGCCCTGGAGGTCATCGAGATCACCGGCAAGCCGTTCACCGCCAACCTGCCCGGCCACGAATCCGTGTACGACACCGTGCAGATCGGCGTCGACGTCGGCCGCCCCGAGCTCGACGAGCGCATCGCCGTCCGGGTCGACCGGATGTGGGAGGCGGGACTCGTCGACGAGGTACGGGAGCTGGCGGCGCGCGGGCTGCGGGAGGGCCGCACCGCGTCCCGGGCCCTCGGCTACCAGCAGGTGCTCACCGCCCTCGCGGGGGAGTGCACCGAGGACGACGCGCGCGCCGAGACCGTCCGCGCCACCAAGCGCTTCGCGCGCAGGCAGGACTCCTGGTTCCGCCGCGACCCGCGCGTGCACTGGCTCAGCGGCGCCGCCGAGGACCGCGCGGAACTCCCGCACCGGGCGCTGGCGTTGGTCGAACGGGCGGTCACAGCCTGATCACGTGATGGCATCGGGACGCACCACCGGTCATTTGGGCCCCCGCGCGCGTGCCATCATCGAGCTCGATCGACCAGTGGAGTCCGAGTTGGGAGGGCGCGTGGCGATGGAGGCCGGCCCTCGCGACCGAGAGCAGGGACCGCAGAACGACGCTGGGCGACCGGGTCCTTCGGAAATGACAGCGATGTCGGAGGGGCCGGACGTGAGCGACGTGGGAGCGGAGCCCGCGCACGGCGACCTCCCCGAGCCCCGTCCCGCCGAGCTGAGCCTGCCGCCCCTGGGCCCGGCCGTCCCCGGCGCCGTCGGTCTCACCCCCGACGGTCCCCAGGACGAGGGCGTGGTCGCCGACGGCGGTGAGGTCGAGGTCGAGATCCGCCCCCAGCGCAGGCTGCGGATCTGGCAGCTCGCCCCGATCGTGATGCTCGCGGCGATGGGCTCCTTGATGTTCGCCTTCCCGCTCGCCTTCGAGTTCGGCGACGGCGGTCCGGTCGTCGCCATGCTCGGCCTCCTGATCAGCTGCTGCGCCGCCGGGTGGGGCATGATGGCCGCCCGTCGGGTCGGCTACACCTGGCCCGGGCTGCCCGCGCGCGGCTCCGGGGAGCGGCCCGACTGGCGGGTCATCGGGCTGTACGTGGCGGGCCTGGGCGTGGCCGTCGCGCTGGCCGTGTGGCGGGTCGCCCGGCTGCGCTGAGCAGCCCGGTGCGCCGTTGTCCACAGCCCCCGGCCGGTTGTCGGCGCCTCACCGTACGATTGATCGCGTGAACAACACCTCGCCGCTCACGTTCCTCAAGGGCCACGGGACCGAGAACGACTTCGTCATCGTCCCCGACCCCGACAACGCCCTGGACCTGCCCGCGTCCGTCGTCGCCCGTCTCTGCGACCGCCGGGCCGGCATCGGTGGCGACGGGCTGCTCCACGTGGTGCGCAGCGCCGCGCACCCCGACGCGCGGGCGATGGCCGACGAGGCCGAGTGGTTCATGGACTACCGCAACGCGGACGGCTCGACAGCCGAGATGTGCGGCAACGGGGTGCGGGTCTTCGCCGGCTACCTCCAGCGCGCCGGGCTCGTCGAGGGCGGCGACCTGGCGATCGCCACCCGGGGCGGCGTGAAGAAGGCGCACATCGCCAAGAGCGGCGACATCACCGTCTCCATGGGCCGCGCCGTGCTGCCCGCGGACGGCGTCACCGTCACGGTCGACGGCCGCAGCTGGCCCGCGCGCAACGTCAACATGGGCAACCCGCACGCGGTCGCCTTCGTGGCGGACCTGGACCACGCGGGCGAGCTGCGCCAGGTGCCGCCCTTCAGCCCCGCCGAGGTCTACCCCGACGGCGTGAACATCGAGTTCGTCGTCGACCGCGGTCCCGGCCATGTGGCGATGCGGGTGCACGAGCGGGGCTCGGGCGAGACGCGCTCGTGCGGCACGGGCGCGTGCGCGGTCGCGGTCGCGGCGGCGCGCAGGGACGGCGTGGACCCCACCGTCACCGGCGTCCCCGTGACGTACACGGTGGACCTGCTGGGCGGCACGCTGGTGATCACCGAGTACCCGGACGGGGAGATCGAGATGACCGGGCCCGCCGTCGTCGTAGCCGAAGGCGTGATCGACCCGGCGCTCATTGAAACGGCTGTGGCCTGAACCTTCGCTCGAATGGGTGATCCGGTTCACGCTGAGCGAGAGCCGGACTGCGCCACGTGGTGGGGTCGGTAGCATCAAGCACCGGCCCGGAGGGCACGCCTGCCTTTCCACCGCCGGTCGATGCTGCCGGAGGTGCCCCATGAGTGCAGAGGCCACGAATCCTGACGCGCAGAGTCGCCGACGCGGCCTTCCCAGGATCGACCTCCGCAGGCTGGGCCGGGCCGCGCTGCTCGGCCCCACCTCCCGCGACCGGCTGCCCGACGCCATCGGCCATGTCGCCGAGGCGCACCGGGCCCACCATCCCGACGCCGACCTGGCGGTCCTGCGGCGGGCGTACGTGCTCGCGGAAACGTCCCACCGGGGCCAGTTCCGCAAGAGCGGCGAGCCGTACATCACGCATCCCCTCGCGGTCACCCTGATTCTTGCCGAACTGGGCGCCGAGACCACCACGTTGACCGCCTCGCTGCTGCACGACACCGTCGAGGACACCGAGGTGACGCTCGATCAGGTGCGGGCGGAGTTCGGCGAGGAAGTCACCTATCTGGTGGACGGCGTGACCAAACTGGAGAAGGTCGACTACGGCGCGGCGGCCGAGCCCGAGACCTTCCGCAAGATGCTGGTGGCCACCGGCAACGACGTACGCGTGATGTCGATCAAACTGGCCGACCGGCTGCACAACATGCGCACCCTGGGCGTGATGCGTCCGGAGAAACAGGCGAGGATCGCCAAAGTCACCCGTGACGTACTCATTCCCCTCGCGGAACGGCTGGGGGTGCAGGCGATCAAGACCGAGCTGGAGGATCTGGTTTTCGCCATCCTGCACCCCGAGGAGTACGAGCACACGCGGGCCCTCATCGCGGCCAACTCGGGCACCGAGGACCCGCTCACCACCACCGCCGACAGCGTGCGGGGAGTGCTGCGCGAGGCGGGCATCAGTGCCGAAGTCCTCATCAGGCCGCGGCACTTCGTCTCCGTCCACCGCGTCCGGCTCAAGCGCGGCGAGCTGCGCGGCACCGACTTCGGGCGCCTGCTCGTGCTGGTGAACGAGGACGCCGACTGCTACGCGGTCCTGGGCGAACTGCACACCTGCTTCACCCCGGTGATCTCCGAGTTCAAGGACTTCATCGCCGCCCCCAAGTTCAACCTGTACCAGTCGCTGCACACGGCCGTGGCGAGCTCCGACGGCGCGGTCGCCGAAGTCCTCATCCGCACCCACCAGATGCACAACGTCGCCGAGGCCGGGGTCGTCGCCCTCGGCAATCCGTACGCGGGGGGCGGCCCCGGCGACGGCGCCGACGCACCGGCCGGCGAGCGCGAGGACCCCACCCGGCCCGGCTGGCTCTCGCGCCTGCTGGACTGGCAGCAGAGCGCGCCCGATCCCGACACCTTCTGGTCCTCCCTACGGGAGGAGTTGGCGCAGGACCGCGAGATCACCGTGTTCCGCGCCGACGGCCGCACCCTGGGCCTGCCGGCCGGTGCCAGCTGTGTGGACGCCGCGTACGCGCAGTACGGCGAGGACGCCCACCGCTGCATCGGCGCGCGCGTGAACGGACGCCTGGCGACGCTCAGTACGGTGCTCGGCGACGGCGACACCGTGCAGCTGCTGCTCGCCCAGGACGCGGCGTCCGGGCCCTCGCCGCAGTGGCTGGAGCACGCCAGGACCCCGGCCGCGCGGATCGCCATCACCGGCTGGCTCGCCGAGCACCCCGAGGGCGTCAAGGTGCCCGCCGCCGCGCCCCGGCCGCAGGTCTCGGTGGCCACCGACCGGCGCAGCGCCGCCAACGCGGTCACCGATCTGCCGGAGGCGACGGTACGGCTCGCGGGCTGTTGCACGCCGGTGCCGCCGGACGCGGTCACCGGGTTCGCGGTCCGCGGCGGCGCGGTCACCGTGCACCGCGAGGAGTGCCCGGCGGTGGCCCGGATGACGGCGCTGGGGCGGGCCAGGGTCGGGGTGCGCTGGGGCGACACCGCCGCCTGCCGGGTCACGCTGGTCGCCGAGGCGTTCGGGCGGCCCAGGCTGCTGGCCGACCTCACCGAGGCCATCGCCACGGCGGGTGCCGCGATCGTCTCGGCCACCGTGGAGCCGCCCAGCGAGCAGCGGGTGCGGCACACGTACACCCTCCAGCTGGCGGACGCCGCCGAACTGCCCGCCCTGATGCGGGTGATGCGTGACGTGGCGGGCGTGTACGACGTGACCCGCGCCCAGCATCCGGCCGCCGCGGGCTGAACCGACGGGCCGACGCTCGTTCGGGTGGGAGTGATGCGCGTCGGAGCCGCGGCCGAGGTCCGTACTGGTAGCGGTAGGGCATGCTGCTCTCCCTCCGTCAGCGCTCCCTCCGTCCACACGCCTCCCGTCCGCACTCCTCGCGTCGGCTGCGTGCCGCCCTGCTGGCCACCGCCGCGACCTGTGTCCTCGCCGCGGCCCCGCCCCCCGTGGCCCCCGCGGGCATCGGCGATCCGCTCTTCCCGAACCTCGGCAACCCGGGCTACGACGTCTTCTCGTACGACATCGGATTCACCTATCAGGGCGACAACACCAAGCCGATGGAGGCCGTGACCACCATCGACGCGCTGGCCACCGACTGGCTGCAGCGGATCAACCTCGACTTCGCGCGCGGCACCGTCCACAGCGTCGAGGTGGACGGGCGGCCGGCGGCGTTCGCGAGCGCCGACGAGGACCTGGTGATCACCCCCGGGCACCCGGTGTACGCCGGGCACCAGATGCGGATCACGGTCCGGCACACCAGCGACCCGGGCGCGGGCGGGGACGGCGGCTGGGTGCGCACCAGCGACGGCCTGGTGATGGCCAACCAGGCCGACGCCGCGCACCGCGTGTTCCCGTGCAACGACCACCCCTCCGACAAGGCCCTGTTCACCTTCCACGTCGACGCCCCGAAGGACTACACGGTCGTCGCCAACGGGCTGCCCGTCGGCCGCGAGCGGGCCGGCAACCGCGTCCTGTCCACGTACCGAACCGAACACCCCATGGCCACCGAGCTGGCCCAGGTGTCGATCGGGCGCTCGGCGGTGCTGCACCGTGAGGGGCCGCACGGGCTGCCGGTGCGCGATGTCGTCCCGGCCGCGGACAAGGGGCGACTGGAGCGCTGGCTGAAGAAGACGCCGGACGAGATCGCGTGGATGGAGCGGCTCGTCGGGCCGTACCCCTTCGAGACGTACGGCGTCCTCATCGCGGGCGCGGACACCGGCTTCGAGCTGGAGACGCAGACCCTGTCGCTCTTCGAGCGCTCGCTGTTCGTGCGGCCCGGCTTCCCCGAGTGGTACGTCGACTCGGTGATGGTGCACGAGCTGGCGCACCACTGGTTCGGCGACAGCGTCTCCCCGCGCGCGTGGTCCGACCTCTGGCTCAACGAGGGGCACGCGACCTGGTACGAGGCGCTGTACGCGCAGGAGCGCGGCAAGCGGCCCATGGAGGCGCGGATGCGCGAGGCGTACCGCCAGTCCGACGGCTGGCGCGCGCAGGGCGGCCCGCCCGCCGCTCCCAAGCCGCCCGCCCCCGGCCAGAAGATCAGCATCTTCCGGCCGGTCGTCTACGACGGCAGCGCGCTCGTGCTGTTCGCGCTGCGTGAGGAGATCGGGACGCCGAGGTTCGAGGAGCTGGAGCGGCGCTGGGTGAGCGAGCACCGGGACGGGACGGCCACCACCGCCGACTTCGTCCACCTGGCGTCCGAGGTCGCCGGACGCGATCTCGCGCCGTTCCTCCAGGGCTGGCTGTACGGGGCGAAGACACCGCCGATGCCCGGGCACCCGGACTGGCACGGCGCCGCGCCCGTGGCGGGGCGCACCGCCGCACCCCGCCACGCCTGACCCGTACCGGCGCGGAAACCGGGATGACGGCCCCGGCGGCACCGTGCGACCATCGACCAGTCGAACGGCGCTGCCGGGCCGGATTCCGTACGGGAATCTTTCGTAGCCATTACGCGTTGTGACCGACGTAACCCGAATTCCAACGACGTAAGGATCCAATGACCTCCTCTTCATCCCCTTCCCAGGACGAGCAGAGCTTCGCGGAGAAGAACCGCACCGAGAGCCTTCGGGCCGATGCCCTGATGGAAGAGGACGTCGCCTGGAGCCACGAGATCGACGGCGCGCGGGACGGCGATCAGCTCGACCGCTCCGAGCGCGCGGCCCTGCGGCGCGTGGCGGGCCTCTCCACCGAGCTGGAAGACGTCACCGAGGTCGAGTACCGGCAGCTGCGCCTGGAGCGCGTGGTGCTGGTCGGCGTCTGGACCACGGGCACGCTGCAGGACGCGGAGAACTCGCTGGCGGAGCTCGCGGCGCTGGCCGAGACGGCCGGTGCCATGGTGCTCGACGGCGTGTACCAGCGCCGTGACAAGCCCGACCCGGCCACCTACATCGGCTCCGGCAAGGCGCAGGAGCTGCGGGACATCGTCCTGGAGTCCGGCGCCGACACCGTGGTCTGCGACGGTGAGCTCAGCCCCGGCCAGCTCATCCATCTCGAAGACATCGTCAAGGTGAAGGTGGTCGACCGGACCGCGCTGATCCTCGACATCTTCGCCCAGCACGCCAAGTCCCGAGAGGGCAAGGCACAGGTCTCGCTCGCGCAGATGCAGTACATGCTGCCGAGGCTGCGCGGCTGGGGCCAGTCGCTGTCGCGGCAGATGGGTGGTGGCGGCTCCGGCTCGTCCGGCGGCGGCATGGCCACCCGTGGTCCCGGTGAGACCAAGATCGAGACGGACCGGCGGCGGATCCGCGAGAAGATGGCGAAGATGCGCCGGGAGATCGCGGAGATGAAGACCGGCCGCGAGATCAAGCGCCAGGAGCGCCGGCGCAACAAGGTTCCCTCGGTCGCCATCGCGGGCTACACCAACGCCGGCAAGTCCTCGCTGCTCAACCGCCTCACGGGCGCGGGCGTGCTGGTGGAGAACGCGCTGTTCGCCACCCTCGACCCGACCGTGCGCCGGGCCGAGACCCCCAGCGGGCGGCTCTACACGCTGGCCGACACCGTCGGATTCGTCCGGCACCTGCCGCACCACCTGGTCGAGGCGTTCCGCTCCACCATGGAGGAGGTCGGCGACTCCGACCTGATCCTGCACGTGGTGGACGGCTCGCACCCGGCTCCGGAGGAGCAGCTGGCCGCCGTGCGCGAGGTGATCCGCGAGGTGGGCGCCGTCGACGTGCCCGAGATCGTGGTGATCAACAAGGCGGACGCGGCCGACCCGCTGGTCCTCCAGCGCCTGCTGCGGATCGAGAAGCACTCCATCGCGGTCTCGGCCCGTACGGGCATGGGCATCGAGCAGCTGCTCGGCATCATCGACGCCGAACTGCCGCGCCCCGAGGTCGAGATCGAGGCGCTCGTGCCGTACACGCACGGACAGCTGGTCTCGCGCGCGCACGCCGAGGGCGAGGTGATCTCCGAGGAGCACACGCCGGAGGGCACCCTGCTCAAGGCGCGGGTGCACGAGGTACTGGCGGCGGAGCTCGCTCCGTACGTACCGGCGAAGCACTGACCGTACGTAGTACGGAGCACTGACAGCGCGGAATGTCGCGCGGTGGGCATGGACGAGGCCCGCCCTCTCCTTCCGGAGGGGGCGGGCCTCGCCGCTCGCGGCGTCAGCTCACGGCCTCACGGCCTTACTGGCCGCCGTACTTCTGGCTCATCTGGGTCAGGAGCTGCTGGGCTCCGGCGCCCAGCTGCGGACCGGCCAGCCAGCCCGAGGTGACCGGGCCGATCGAGGTGTTGGAGACGAGCTCCGCCTTGCCGTCGGCGCCGGTGATGAACCAGCCGCCGCCGGAGGAGCCGCCCGTCATCGTGCAGCCGATGCGGTACATCGGGGCGGTGCCGGGGCTGACCGTGAGGCGCCCGGGACGGTCGATGCACTTGAACATCTTCACGCCGTCGTACGGCGGGGCCGCCGGGTAGCCCCAGGCGCCCATCGCCGAGATGGAGCTCACGGCGGGCGTCGAGAAGTTGACGGTCAGGGCGTTGCCGACCGTCTCCTCAAGGGACTTGGTGCCGTTCTCCGGCTTCACGTGCAGCACGGCGTAGTCGTTCGCGGCACCGGCGCCGCCGGTCGGACCGCCGCCGGAGATCCACTCGTTGGAGGTGGAGACCCAGTCGGCCCAGTACGCGCCGTACGGGGCGACCTCCTGCGGCTGCGCGTTCTGCAGCTGCGCCGGCGACTTGCCCTGGTCGTTGTAGGCCGGGACGAAGGCGATGTTGCGGTACCAGCCGCCCTGGGCGCCCTGGTGGACGCAGTGACCGGCGGTCCACACGAGGTTGGACTTGCCGGGGTGCGCCGGGTCCTTCACGACCGTGCCCGAGCAGACCATGGGGCCCTTGGGGGAGTCGAAGAAGACCTTGCCGACCGGGGCGGCGTAGTTGTGGTACGGCAGGCTCTCGGCCTTGGCCTGGACCGGGCGCGGCTCCGGGTCGGTGACGCCCTGGCCGCCGCTGATGTCACTGGCGTCCATGGTCTTCTGCGGGTCCTTGGCGGACTTCATCCGCTCGGGCTTCCACAGACCGGCGATGACCGGGTTGACGAAGTCCTTGGCGTCGCGCAGCCACTTGGACTTGTCCCAGTTCTTCCAGTCGCCGTTCTTCCACTTGTCGAGGTCGACACTGTGCTTCTTGAGGGTGTCGGAGACATCGGCGGGAAGACCCGAACCGCCCTTGCCCTGGGCCGTGCTGGACGCGGACGGCTTGCTGTCCGCGTTGTCGCCGCCGGGGCCGCACGCGGTGGCCGTCAGCGCGAGAGCCGCCACGAGGCCGGTGGAGGCCAGCAGCGGACGTATGGATCGCATGGAAACGATTCCCCCTGAAGGATTTGCTCTTGCCGTGATCACTCGCCGAGCGGTACGGCCGTGTGGCACCGCCGTACCGGCGTGCCGTGACAGCGAGTATTGCCATGGGCACGTCATGTTGGGAGACGGGGTCTTCCGGGACCGCCGTTTCGCAGCCCCCCACTATGCCGGTAGTTCGTGAGGGTTTCGCACAGGGGTCCCGGAGCTCTGGTGCAGAGATCCGGGACCCCTCATCGGGACTACTGTCCCGCGTACTTGCCGCTCACCGAGTCGTAGACGCCCTTGGCCTCCTTGCCCAGGCGCGGACCCGCCAGCCAGCCGGCCGTCACCGGGCCGATGGAGGTGTTGGAGACCAGCGCGGGCTTGCCGTCGGCGCCCGCCGCGATCCAGCCGCCGCCGGAGGAGCCGCCGGTCATCGTGCAGCCCAGGCGGTACATCGTCGGCAGGGCGGCGTCCAGCGAGAGCCGGCCCGGCTTGTCCTTGCACTGGTACAGCTTCTGGCCGTCGTACGGCGGCGCGGCCGGGTAGCCGTTCGCCGTCATGCTCGCGATCTTCGGCACCGCCGGAGCGTTGAAGTCGACCGGCAGCGCCGAACCGACCGTCTCCTCAAGGGACTTGCCGCCCTTGCCCTTCTCGGGCGTGACGTGCAGCACCGCGAAGTCGTACGGAGCGCCCTGGCCGCCGGTCGGGCCGCCGCCCTCGATCCACTGCTGCGAGGTCTGCGCCCAGTCGGCCCAGAACACGCCGTACGGGGCGATCTGCTCCCGGGTGGCCTTCTTCAGCTGGGCGAGCGGCAGATCGGCGTTGTTGTACGAGGGCACGAAGGCGACGTTGCGGTACCAGCCGCCCTTGGCGCCCGCGTGCACGCAGTGGCCCGCCGTCCAGACCATGTTGGACTTGCCGGGGTGCGCCGGGTCCTTCACGACGGTCGCGGAGCAGACCATCGAGCCCTCGGGGCCGTCGAAGAAGAGCTTGCCGAGCTCCGGCAGGCTCTGGTGGTACGGGGCCTGCTGCGCCCGGGCCTTCACCGGCAGCGGGGTCGGGTCCGTGACGCCCTTGTCGCCGGAGATGTCGTTGGGGACGGGCGTCTGCGGCGGCTTGTCGGCCTTGCGCATCCGGTCCGGGTCCCACAGGCCCGCGATGATCGGGTTGACGAAGTCCTTGGCCTCACGCAGCCACTTGGACTTGTCCCAGTTCTTCCACTCGCCGTTCTTCCACTTGTCCGGGTCGATCCCGTGCTTCTTGAGCTGGCCCAGGACGTCGTCCGGGATCTGCAGGCCGTTGTCGCCGCCCGCCGTCGCCGAGGAGGTCGGCTTGGCGTCGGCCTTGTCGTCGCCGCCCGGGCCGCAGGCGGTGGCGGTCAGCGCGAGCGCGGCCGTGAGGCCGAGCGCGGCCAGCGCGGGGGCGGTCCGGCGAGCTGCGCGCCGCTCACCCCGTGCGGCGAAGGTCGGACGTGTCGGTCGCATGTTCTTGATCCCCCTGGGACTTCGGTACTGACGTTGCTTCGGTACTGCTCTGGAACTGCTCGGTATTGCTCAGGTGCTGCTCAGGTACTGCTTCGTGCTGACGCTGCTCACGCGCGGCGCGGCCACAGTTGCCGCACCACTCGTTGGTTACTGAAGCGAACTCCCGGCTCGCGCGAAGCCGGTGGCCCACTCGTCCCGGCCGAAAAGTACCGGCCGAAGTGCGGCCACCACTATGCCGGTGCCGATGGGGACGGTACGCGGCAGGGCCCTGGTTCCGCTCCTCAAGGATCTTCGCGGTTGCCCGTGATCCCCCGGCCCCGGCGTCGTTGGTACGTACGGGGGACAACACGACAGCGTTCAGCCCCACCGTTCGCACCGGGCAACGGACGTGCCACGGAACCGTCACAGCGGACCGGGCGCGAGGGGCACAGCGGGCACATGGCAACACACCGGACAACAGCCCGGACACCGCACATCAGGGCCAGCGCGGCAGGGACAGCACAGCGGGGCGCACAGCATGGGAGGACCAACAGTCGTGGCCGTGACCGAATCCGCTCCGGCGCCGTCGAGGGACGCGGCCGCGACCGTGCCGCCGCAGCCGGCGCCCGCCGCGCACGAGAGCATTCTGCGGCGGCAGTCGCTGCGCGAGTCGGCGGCCCGGACGTATGCCCGGTCGCTGCCCATCGTGCCCGTGCGGGCCCGCGGGCTGACGATCGAGGGGGCCGACGGGCGGCGCTACCTCGACTGCCTCGCGGGCGCGGGCACCTTGGCGCTCGGCCACAACCACCCGGTCGTGCTGGAGGCGATCAGAAAGGTCATCGACTCCGGCGCACCGCTGCACGCGCTGGATCTCGCCACCCCGGTCAAGGACGCCTTCACCACCGAGCTGTTCGCCACCCTGCCGCGCCCCCTCGTCGAGCACGCCCGGATCCAGTTCTGCAGCCCGGCCGGTACGGACGCGGTGGAGGCCGCCCTGAAGCTGGTCCGCACGGCCACCGGCCGCAGCGGGCTGCTCGCGTTCACCGGGGCGTACCACGGCATGACGGCCGGCGCCCTGGAAGCCTCCGGCGGCGCCCGCGACGTGCGCGTGACCCGGCTGCCCTACCCGCAGGACTACCGCTGCCCGTACGGGGTCGGCGGCGAGCGGGGCGCCGAGCTCGCGGCCCGCTGGACCGAGAGCCTGCTGGACGACCCCAAGGGCGGAGTGCCCGAACCGAGCGCGATGATCCTCGAACCGGTGCAGGGCGAGGGCGGGGTGAACCCGGCGCCGGACTCGTGGATGCGCCGGATGCGCGACATCACGGCGGCCCGGTCGATCCCGCTCATCGCCGACGAGGTGCAGACGGGCGTGGGGCGCACCGGGGCCTTCTGGGCCGTCGAGCACAGCGGGATCGTCCCGGACGTGATGGTCCTGTCGAAGGCCATCGGCGGCTCGCTGCCGCTGGCCGTGATCGTCTACCGCGACGACCTCGACGTCTGGCAGCCCGGCGCCCACGCCGGCACCTTCCGGGGCAACCAGCTCGCCATGGCGGCCGGCGCCGCCACTCTCGCGTACGTCCGTGAGAACCGGCTCGCCGAACGCGCGGCGCTGCTCGGCGACCGGATCCTCGACCGGCTCGAAGGCCTCGCGGCGGACCATCCCTGCGTCGGCGACGTACGCGGCCGGGGACTGATGATCGGCGTCGAACTCGTGGACCCCGAGCGCCTGGACGCGGCCAGCGGCGTCCCCGTGGCCGCGCCCGCGCTCGCCACCGCCGTCCAGCGCGAATGCCTGCGGCGCGGCCTCATCGTCGAGATCGGCGGCCGCCACTCCAGTGTCGTGAGGCTGCTGCCGCCGCTCACCCTCACCGACGAACAGGCCGACGCCGTCCTCGACCGGCTGGCCGACGCGCTGGCCGCCGCCGAGCGAGCGACGCACCACCGGACCGATCCCGGGCCGTCCCACTGACCCGGACCACCACACAAGGAAGCCCACCGTGACCCGCATCCCCGCGCCCGAAGCGCCCGACGGCTCCGGCCGTCCCACCGCCCCCTGCGGTCCCCTCGTGGCAGAGGCGGCGACGGTGCCGCGCCAGAAGGCGGGGATCCACGGTGAACGGCTCACGCCTCCCGACGCGCGCGGCGCCGACCTCCTGGACGACCCGGACCCGGCGATGGCCGCCGAAGCCGCCGCCGTGGAGAACCTGCTGCGCTGCTGGGTACGGGAGAACGACCTGGCCGAGCCCGCCGGGGCCGTACTACGCGTCCCGCTCGGCGCCAGCGGCACCGCTCTCCTGGTCCCCGTCCGGTACTGGTCGGCCACCGGATGGCACCGGTTCGGGATGCCGGAGCTCGACGGCGCCCCGGCCGACGCCCCGGCCGTCGACGCCGTCACCGTCGCCGCCCTCATCGGGCGCGAGGCCGGACTGCGCGACAGCGCCGACCTGGTGGGCCGGGTCGCCGACTCGGTCCGCCGCACCGCCCACTTCATCGCCGAGCGGCGCCGCGACCCCGGCCCCGCCGACGCGGCCGACCTCTTCCTCTCCGCCGAGCAGTCCCTCCTCCTCGGCCACCCCCTGCACCCCACCCCGAAGAGCCGCGAGGGGCTGTCCGAGGCCGAAGAGCGGTGCTATTCGCCCGAGTTGCACGGCGCGTTCCCGCTGCACTGGATGGCCGTCGACCGTTCCGTCCTCGCCGCCGACTCGGCCTGGACGGACGAGGGCCGCCCGGTCGCCGCCGATGAACTCACCACCCGGCTCGCCGACGGGCTGAGCGTCCCCGCCAACACCGTCCCACTGCCGCTGCACCCCTGGCAGGCCCGGGAGCTCGCACATCAGCCGGCCGTCGCCGAGCTCCTGGACGCCGGATTCCTGCGCGATCTGGGTCCGCACGGCAGCCCCTGGTACCCCACCTCCTCCGTGCGTACGGTGCACCGGCCCGGCGCCGACGCGATGCTCAAGCTCTCCCTCGGTCTGCGCATCACCAACTCCCGCCGCGAGAACCTGCGCAAGGAGCTGCACCGGGGCGTGGAGGTGCACCGGCTGCTGCGCGCCGGACTCGCCGAGCGGTGGCAGGCCGCGCACCCCGGCTTCGACATCGTCCGCGACCCCGCCTGGCTCGCCGTCGACGCCCTGGACGGCCGGCCGGTGCGCGGGCTCGACGTGATGATCCGGCACAATCCGTTCGGCCCCAGCGACGACGCCGTCTGCATCGCGGCGCTCACCGCACCGCGCCCGCTGCCCGGCCGGCCGGGGCCCGCGATGCACTCGCGCCTCGCCGACATCGTGGCCAGGCTCGCCGCCCGCACCGGCCGCCCCACCCCGGCCGTCGCCGCCGAGTGGTTCCTGCGCTACCTCGACCAGGTCGTCCGCCCCCTGCTCTGGCTGGACGCCACGGCGGGTATCGCGCTCGAAGCCCACCAGCAGAACACCCTGGTGCTGCTCGACCCGGACGGCTGGCCGGTCGGCGGCCGCTACCGCGACAACCAGGGCTACTACTTCCGCGAGTCCCACCGCGCCGCCCTGGAGCGCCTGCTGCCCGGCGTCGGCGCCGACAGCGACACGTTCGTCTCCGACGCCGTCACCGACGAGCGCTTCGCGTACTACCTCGGCATCAACAACGTGCTCGGTCTGGTCGGCGCGTTCGGCGCCCAGCGGCTGGCCGACGAGCGCGTACTGCTCGCCGCCCTGCGGCAGTTCCTCAGCCGGGCGAGCGCGCTCGGCACCCCGCTGCCCGCCCAGCTCCTGGACAGCCCGACCCTGCGCTGCAAGGCGAACCTGATGACCCGGCTGCACGGCCTCGACGAGCTCGTGGGCCCGGTCGACACCCAGTCCGTGTACGTCACGATCGCCAACCCCCTGCACACCAGCGGAACGTGACCTCACGGCCCACAGACGAGAGGAGCGTCGGCGTGCCTTCCACCGATGCGAGCACCGAGGCCGGTACCGGTCCCGTCCCGGAGACCGGCGACGCCGAGGACACCCTGGATCTGCACCTGCCCGATGAACTCCTCTCCGGGGCCGGGCCCGCAGCGGTCCCCGTGAGCATCGCGAAGCCGTCGCCGGAGGCGATCGGCGCATACGGCCCGATCGGCGAGGACCTGCTGGATTCCCCCGGATCCTGGGACCAAGTCAGCACCTCCGTGGGCGACTTCAGGCTCGTGCCGGTACGCGTCGAACGCGACCTCGCCTTGCTGAGCGGCTGGATGAACGATCCCGCCGTCGCCGCCTTCTGGGAGCTGGCCGGGCCGGACTCGGTCACCGCCGCCCATCTGCGCCCCCAGCTCGACGGCGACGGGCGCAGTGTCCCCTGCCTCGGCCTGCTCAACGGCGCCCCGATGAGCTACTGGGAGATCTACCGGGCCGACCTCGACCCGCTGGCCCGCCATTACCCGGCCCGCCCGCACGACACCGGGATCCACCTCCTCATCGGCGCCGTCGCCGACCGGGGGCGCGGCGTCGGCACCACGCTGCTGAGGGCCGTCGCCGACCTCGTCCTCGATCACCGGCCGCACTGCTCCCGGGTCGTCGCCGAGCCCGATCTACGGAACACCCCTTCCGTATCCGCCTTCTTGAGCGCCGGGTTCCGGTTCGCCGCGGAAGTCGAACTCCCCGACAAGCGGGCCGCCTTGATGGTCCGCGACCGCGCGCTCAGGAACCTGCTGTGAACACACCGCCGCTCTCGACGCACCGCGTACACCGCATACACCGCTCGAACCGCTTCGGTTCCACCCCGAGGAGTCGCCTTGCCGAATCCGCTGGTCCCCGATGATTTCGACGAACGGGAGGAACAGGCTCCGCTGCTCGCGCCGCCCGAGCTGAACCGCGAGACGTGGGAACGCGCCGCCCGCCGACTGCTGGCCAAGACGCTCGGCGCCTTCGCGTACGAAGGAATCATCGAGCCGGTCGCGCGGCCGGACGGCAACGGTGACGGCAGGCACTACACGCAGTCCCTCGACGACGGCTCCGCGCTCACCTTCCGCGCCCGGCGCGGCGCGTACGACGACTGGCGCGTCGACGAGGACTCGATCGGCCATCAGGGACGGCCCTTCGGCGACCCCCTCCGGTTCCTCGTCCTCGCCCGCCGCACGCTCGGCCTCGACGGCGCCACCTTCGGCCACCTGGTGCGCGAACTGTCGGCCACCCTCGCCGCCGACACCCGCCTCGACCACACCGCGCTGTCCGCCGCCCGCCTCGCCGACGTCGGGTACGAGGAGCTGGAGGGCCACCAGACCGGCCACCCGTGGCTGGTCCTGAACAAAGGCCGGCTCGGGTTCTCGGCCGCCGAGACCGAGCAGTGGGCCCCCGAGGCCCGCCGGGCCGCCCCGCTGCCGTGGCTCGCGGTCCGCACCGACCTCGCCAGCTACCGGGGTGTGCCGGGGCTCGCCGCCCCCGATCAGCTCTACCGCCGCGAGCTCGACCCGGCGGTCCGCGAGAGCTTCGCCGCCACGCTCCGGGGCCGTGGCCTCGACCCCGCCGACTACCTCTATCTGCCGGTCCACCCCTGGCAGTGGGACGAGGTGGTGCTGCCGCTGTTCGCCCCGGCCGTGGCCGACGACGCGATCGTGCCGCTGCCCGGCGACAGCGATCTGCGCCTTCCGCAGCAGTCCATCCGGACCTTCGTGAACACCTCGCGGCCCGAGCGGCACACGGTGAAGCTGCCGCTGTCGATCCTCAACACGCTCGTCTGGCGCGGCCTGCCCACCGAGCGCACTTTGGCGGCCCCGGCCGTCACCGCCTGGGTGCACTCCCTGCGCGACCGGGACCCCTTCCTGCGGGACGAGTGCGGGGTGATCCTGCTGGGCGAGGTCGCCTCGGTGGCGGTCGAGCACCCCGTGTACGACCACGTCGCCGAGGTTCCGTACCAGTACAAAGAACTCCTCGGGGCGATCTGGCGGGAGCCGCTGCAGAGCAGGCTCGCGCCCGGGGAGCGCGCGCGGACGCTCGCCTCACTGCTCCACACCGATCCGCGCGGGCGCGCCTTCACCGCCGAGCTCGTCGACCGCTCCGGCCTCGCCCCCCACCTCTGGCTGCGCCGGCTGTTCGGCGCGCTGCTGCCGCCGCTGCTGCGCTTCCTGTACCGCTACGGGACCGTCTTCTCCCCGCACGGCGAGAACGCCATCGTCGTCTTCGACGACCGGGACGTCCCCGTACGGCTGGCGATCAAGGACTTCGTGGACGACGTGAACATCAGCGCGGAGCCGCTGCCCGAGCACGACGCGATGCCCGGCGACGTACGCGAGGTGCTGCTCACCGAGCCGCCCTCCTTCCTCACCCAGTTCATCCACTCCGGGCTCTTCGTCGGCGTCTTCCGCTTCCTCGCCCCGCTGTGCGAGGAGCAGCTGGACGTCGCCGAGGACGACTTCTGGGCCCTGGTGCGCGACGAGATCGTGCGGCACCAGGCCAGGTTCCCCGAGCTCAAGGACCGGTACGAGACGTTCGACCTGCTCACCCCACGGATCGAGCGGCTGTGCCTGAACCGGAACCGGCTGCACCTGGACGGCTACCGGGACCGCCCCGAGCGCCCGCACGCGGCCGTCGAGGGGACCGTCCCCAACCCGCTCGCGCCGCCGTCGTGATCGGATTGTCAGTGGGGAGCCGTAGGGTGGACGGGCTATGACGAAGCCATCTCTCCCCGAGCTCCTGCACGCCGCCGTATCCGCCGTCGGCGGTGTGGAGCGGCCCGGCCAGGTCACGATGGCCACGGCCGTCGCCGACGCCATCGACGACGGCTCCCACCTGCTCGTCCAGGCCGGCACCGGCACCGGAAAGTCCCTGGGCTATCTGGTGCCCGCGCTCGCGCACGGCGAGCGTGTCGTGGTGGCCACGGCGACGCTCGCGCTCCAGCGCCAGCTCGTGGAGCGTGACCTTCCGCGTACGGTCGAGGCGCTGCACCCGCAGCTGTGCCGGCGCCCGCAGTTCGCCATGCTCAAGGGCCGCTCCAACTACCTCTGCCTGCACCGCCTGCACGAAGGCGTGCCGCAGGAAGAGGAGGAGGGGCTCTTCGACCAGTTCGAGGCGGCCGCTCCCACCAGCAAGCTCGGCCAGGACCTGCTGCGGATGCGGGACTGGGCGGACGAGACCGAGACCGGGGACCGGGACGACCTCACGCCCGGCGTCTCCGACAAGGCCTGGGGCCAGGTGTCCGTGTCGTCCCGCGAGTGCCTGGGCGCCACGAAGTGCGCGTACGGGGCGGAGTGCTTCGCGGAGTCGGCCCGTGAGCGTGCCAAGCTCGCCGACGTCGTGGTCACCAACCACGCGCTGCTCGCGATCGACGCCATCGAGGGCGCCCCGGTCCTGCCGCAGCACGAGGTGCTGATCGTCGACGAGGCCCATGAGCTGGTCTCCCGGGTCACCGGCGTCGCCACCGGCGAGCTCACGCCCGGGCAGGTCAACCGGGCCGTGCGCCGGGCCGCCAAGCTCGTCAACGAGAAGGCGGCCGACCAGCTCCAGACGGCGGCCGAGGGCTTCGAGCGGCTGATGGAGCTCGCCCTGCCCGGCCGCCTGGAGGAGATCCCGGAGGACCTGGGATACGCGCTGATGGCGCTGCGCGACGCGGCCCGCACGGTGATCTCGGCGATCGGCTCGACCCGCGACAAGTCGGTCCAGGACGAGGACGCGGTGCGCAAGCAGGCGCTCGCCGCGGTCGAGAGCGTCCATGACGTCGCCGAGCGGATCACCAACGGCTCCGAGTGGGACGTCGTCTGGTACGAGCGGCACGACCGGTTCGGCGCCTCCCTGCGGGTCGCTCCGCTCTCGGTCTCCGGGCTGCTGCGCGAGAAGCTGTTCGCCGAGCGCTCGGTGGTGCTCACCTCGGCCACGCTCAAGCTCGGTGGCGACTTCAACGGGGTGGGCGCCTCGCTGGGCCTGGCGCCGGAGGGCACCGAGGGCGAGGACGTGCCGCAGTGGAAGGGCCTGGACGTCGGCTCGCCCTTCGACTACCCGAAGCAGGGCATCCTCTATGTGGCGCGCCATCTGGCCACGCCGGGCCGGGAGGGCTCGCGGGGCGACATGATGGACGAGCTCGCGGAGCTGGTCGAGGCGGCCGGCGGCCGTACGCTCGGTCTCTTCTCCTCGATGCGGGCGGCCCAGGCCGCGGCCGAGGAGCTGCGCGGGCGGCTCGACAAGCCGATCCTGCTCCAGGGCGAGGACACCCTGGGCGAGCTGATCAAGACGTTCGCGGCCGACCCGGAGACATGTCTGTTCGGCACGCTGTCGCTCTGGCAGGGCGTGGACGTGCCGGGCGCGAGCTGCCAGCTGGTGGTCATGGACCGGATTCCGTTCCCGCGCCCGGACGACCCGCTGATGAGCGCACGCCAGAAGGCGGTGGAGGAGGGCGGCGGCAACGGCTTCATGGCGGTCGCCGCTACCCATGCCGCGCTGCTGATGGCGCAGGGCGCGGGCCGACTGGTGCGGGCGACGGGGGACCGGGGTGTGGTTGCCGTCCTGGACCCTCGGCTGGCCAACGCGCGCTACGGCAGCTATCTGCGGGCCTCGCTGCCCGACTTCTGGTACACCACGGACCGCAACCAGGTACGGCGGTCGCTCGCGGCGATTGACGCGGTGGCGAAGGCGGAGGGGAAGTAGGGCGCTGAATGTGACTGCGGGCCGGTGGGGGCTGGTCGCGCAGTTCCCCGCGCCCCTTAAGTACAGCAGGGCCCCGGGACCGGCGCAGTGGGTCCCGGGGCCGGTCCTTGGCGGCCGGTCGGTCAGACCCGCCGCAGCACCGCCACCACCTTGCCGAGGATCGTCGCCTCGTCGCCGGGGATCGGCTGGTAGGCGGCGTTGTGCGGGAGCAGCCAGATGTGGTTGTCCTCGCGCTTGAAGCGCTTCACGGTGGCTTCGCCGTCCAGCATGGCGGCCACGATGTCACCGTTCTCGGCGACCGGCTGGCGGCGCACCGTGACCCAGTCGCCATCGCAGATCGCGGCCTCGATCATCGAGTCACCGACGACCTTCAGGACGAAGAGCTCGCCGTCACCGACCAGCTGGCGGGGGAGAGGGAACACGTCCTCCACCGACTCCTCGGCGAGGATCGGGCCACCGGCGGCGATGCGGCCGACCAGCGGGACGTAGGACGCGGCCGGTTTGCCGGTGGTGTCGGTGGGCTGGGTGCTGGGCTGGTCCGAGCCGCGCACCTCGTACGCGCGCGGCCGGTGCGGGTCGCGGCGCAGGAAGCCCTTGCGCTCCAGGGCCATGAGCTGGTGGGCGACGGACGACGTGCTGGAGAGACCCACCGCCTGACCGATCTCCCGCATCGACGGCGGGTAGCCCCGGCGCTGGACGGAGTCGCGGATGACCTCGATGACCCGTCGCTGGCGGTCCGTGAGACCCGAGCTGTCGGCCCTGATGCCTGGAGGTCGGCCGGGCAGCGAGCGCGCGGGCCGCGCGGCCTCGCCGCCCTCCTGGTTCGTGACTACGTCATTCATGGCATGCACCGGCTCAAGTCGGGTCTGGGAGCGGTCCTGGGCAGTGATGGTGGCACTGTCTGCGGTGGTGGTCACGTCGGCCCCTCTCGAAATGGTCTCCCTAGCTGGACAACGGTAGTTGCTTTCGAAAGGTTGCGCCAAACACACGTTCGAGTGAAAAATCGCAGAAAGCGTGACGCGATTATGGGGCGCGGTGTATGCGAGCCCCCATTGCGGGGGCCGATCGGCAGGCGATTCGGGCGATTGGGTACCCTTTGCTGCCGACACCGCATCCGGAGCCGACCGCCGGGGCGACGCCCCGAAGGCTCCGCCGACGACCGCCGCACCCTGCGTACGTACGACGTGCGTACGACGGCGGCGCGGTGGTCGATACCGGTCGCCCAGTTTGCCATCCGGTCCCGCGAAACCCGATGGGGCGCGCCCGTTCCGCTGTGGCGGTCGTCGGCGGAGCCTTCTTCGCGGTGCCGTGTGCGGCGCCGTTCGGTCGCCCTGTGGCGGCGGGTGAACACGGCCCGGAACCAAGCCGTCCCGAGGTGTTCCGTATGCGACCGCGCCGCGACACGCGGTAGTGGATGGATGGCGGCGAAACCCCAGATGTAGTGGTTGGATGGGCACAGCCACCCAGAAGTTGTGGTCCTTGGTCCTTGGGGACCGTGGCCATCGCCTATGCTTGTGGCTGCTTCGCGGGGCCCAACGGGCCTGGCGGGGCTATTCAGTCGTGCTGTGAAGGAGGGTTGGGATTTATGCACTGCCCCTTCTGCAGGCACCCCGACAGCCGTGTCGTCGACAGCCGCACCACCGACGACGGCACGTCGATCCGCAGGCGCCGTCAGTGCCCCGACTGCTCCCGTCGCTTCACGACGGTGGAGACGGCCTCGCTGATGGTGATCAAGAGGTCGGGCGTCACTGAACCCTTCTCGCGCACCAAGGTCATCTCTGGCGTCCGCAAGGCGTGCCAGGGGCGGCCGGTCACCGAGGACGCCCTCGCCAAGCTCGGCCAGCGGGTCGAGGAGGCGGTGCGCGCCACCGGCAGCGCCGAGCTGACCACCCACGACGTGGGGCTGGCCATACTCGGCCCGTTGCAGGAGCTCGACCTCGTCGCGTACCTGCGCTTCGCGTCCGTGTACCGGGCATTCGACACCCTTGAAGACTTCGAGGCCGCCATCGCGGAACTCCGCGAACAACGGCCTCCCGCGAACCTCGCGGACGCGCGCGTGGCAGGTGTGACCCCCGAGGTCCCCGTGCCCGCCACCGCCGCCGACTGACCGGCGGCCCGGCCGCCGACCGGCGGCAATCCAGGACCTGCAACGGGCGCTCTGCGCGGCGCCCGGGGCACAAGACAGACACCGTGCCACGGGAACATTCGGGCACTTCTGGGCGTTTTCGCCCGCGTATGGGAGGCGGCATGACAGAGACGGCGAGCGGCCCGGCACGAGGATCCCGCACCAAGGGATCCAAGGCGACCAAGGGTCTGCGTATCGAGCGCATTCACACGACCCCCGGCGTGCATCCGTACGACGAGGTGACGTGGGAGCGCCGTGACGTCGTCATGACCAACTGGCGCGACGGCTCGATCAACTTCGAGCAGCGTGGCGTCGAGTTCCCCGACTTCTGGTCGGTGAACGCGGTCAACATCGTCACCAGCAAGTACTTCCGCGGAGCCGTCGGCACCCCGCAGCGCGAGACCGGTCTCAAGCAGCTCATCGACCGCATCGTGAAGACGTACACGAAGGCCGGCGAGGAGTACGGCTACTTCGCCTCGCCCGCCGACGCCGAGATCTTCGAGCACGAGTTGGCGTACGCCCTCCTGCACCAGATCTTCAGCTTCAACTCGCCGGTCTGGTTCAACGTCGGCACGCCCCAGCCGCAGCAGGTCTCCGCCTGCTTCATCCTGTCCGTCGACGACTCCATGGAGTCGATCCTCGACTGGTACAAGGAAGAGGGCATGATCTTCAAGGGCGGCTCCGGCGCCGGCCTGAACCTCTCCCGTATCCGCTCCTCCAAGGAGCTCCTGTCCTCCGGCGGCAACGCCTCGGGTCCGGTCTCCTTCATGCGCGGCGCGGACGCCTCCGCCGGCACCATCAAGTCCGGTGGCGCCACCCGCCGCGCGGCCAAGATGGTCATCCTCGACGTCGACCACCCCGACATCGAGAACTTCATCGAGACCAAGGTGAAGGAGGAGGAGAAGATCCGCGCGCTGCGCGACGCGGGCTTCGACATGGACCTGGGCGGCGACGACATCACGTCCGTCCAGTACCAGAACGCCAACAACTCGGTCCGGGTGAACGACGAGTTCATGAAGGCGGTCGAGACCGGCGGCAAGTTTGGTCTGCGCGCCCGTATGACCGGCGACGTCATCGAAGAGGTCGACGCCAAGTCCCTCTTCCGCAAGATGGCCGAGGCGGCCTGGGCCTGCGCCGACCCGGGCATCCAGTACGACGACACCATCAACCACTGGCACACCTGCCCGGAGTCCGGCCGGATCAACGGCTCGAACCCGTGCAGCGAGTACATGCACCTGGACAACACGTCCTGCAACCTCGCCTCGCTGAACCTCATGAAGTTCCTCAAGGACGACGGCGAGGGTCACCAGTCCTTCGAGGTCGAGCGGTTCGCCAAGGTCGTCGAGCTGGTCATCACCGCGATGGACATCTCGATCTGCTTCGCCGACTTCCCGACCCAGAAGATCGGCGAGAACACCCGCGCCTTCCGCCAGCTCGGCATCGGCTACGCCAACCTCGGCGCCCTGCTGATGGCGACCGGCCACGCGTACGACTCGGACGGCGGCCGCGCGCTCGCCGGTGCCATCACCTCGCTGATGACCGGCACCTCGTACAAGCGCTCCGCGGAGCTCGCCGCGGTCGTCGGCCCGTACGACGGCTACGCCCGCAACGCCGCGCCGCACCAGCGCGTCATGAAGCAGCACGCCGACGAGAACACCAAGGCCGTCCGCATGGACGACCTGGACTCGCCGATCTGGGCCGCCGCCACGGAGGCCTGGCAGGACGTGGTCCGCCTCGGCGAGAAGAACGGCTTCCGTAACGCGCAGGCGTCGGTCATCGCCCCCACCGGCACCATCGGTCTCGCGATGTCCTGCGACACCACCGGTCTTGAGCCCGACCTCGCGCTGGTCAAGTTCAAGAAGCTGGTCGGCGGCGGCTCGATGCAGATCGTCAACGGCACGGTCCCGCAGGCGCTGCGCCGCCTCGGCTACCAGCCGGAGCAGATCGAGGCGATCGTCGCCCACATCGCCGAGCACGGCAACGTGATCGACGCCCCGGGTCTGAAGACCGAGCACTACGAGGTCTTCGACTGCGCCATGGGCGAGCGCTCCATCTCCGCGATGGGCCACGTCCGCATGATGGCCGCCATCCAGCCGTGGATCTCGGGCGCGCTCTCCAAGACGGTCAACCTGCCGGAGACGGCGACCGTCGAGGACGTCGAGGAGGTCTACTTCGAGGCGTGGAAGATGGGCGTCAAGGCGCTCGCGATCTACCGCGACAACTGCAAGGTCGGCCAGCCCCTCTCCGCGAAGACCAAGGAGAAGGAGAAGGCCGAGGTCACCGAGAAGGCCGAGGCGGAGATCCGCAAGGCCGTCGAGAAGGTCGTCGAGTACCGCCCGGTCCGCAAGCGTCTGCCCAAGGGCCGCCCGGGCATCACCACCTCCTTCACGGTCGGTGGCGCCGAGGGGTACATGACCGCCAACTCCTACCCGGACGACGGTCTCGGCGAGGTCTTCCTGAAGATGTCCAAGCAGGGCTCGACCCTCGCGGGCATGATGGACGCCTTCTCGATCGCCGTCTCGGTCGGTCTGCAGTACGGCGTTCCGCTGGAGACGTACGTCTCGAAGTTCACCAACATGCGCTTCGAGCCGGCCGGTATGACGGACGACCCGGACGTGCGGATGGCGCAGTCGATCGTCGACTACATCTTCCGCCGCCTGGCGCTGGACTTCCTGCCGTTCGAGACGCGCTCCGCGCTCGGCATCCACTCCGCCGAGGAGCGCCAGCGTCACCTGGACACCGGTTCGTACGAGCCGACCCTGGAGGACGAGGAGGTGGACGTCGAGGGCCTGGCCCAGTCCGCCCCGCGTCACACGGAGACCCTGAAGGCCGTGGCCGCGCCCAAGCCGGTGGTCGTCGAGGCCCCCAGGGCCGTGCACAACTCGGCCGAGCTCGTCGAGATGCAGCTCGGTGTCAGCGCCGACGCGCCGCTCTGCTTCTCCTGCGGCACGAAGATGCAGCGGGCCGGTTCCTGCTACATCTGCGAGGGCTGCGGCTCGACCAGCGGTTGCAGCTGACCACGAGCGCAGCCGCGTCCGACGCCTCGGTGAGCACCCCTCGCTGAGGCCGTCGGCCCGCACATGAGAGAGGGAGCCGACCCCTGGTCGGCTCCCTCTTCGGCGTTACGCGCCCTCTTCGGCGTTACGCGACCCGCGCGCCCATCGCCACGCTGAACGCGTCCGGGTCCAGGTCGAAGCCCCGCAGGCACGGGTGGAACTCCCAGACGCCGGATTCGGCGCGGACGAACTCGGCGACGACCGCGGCCGTGCTCCCCGCCACGGCCGAGAAGTCGTGCTCGGCGAGCACGGTGTAGCCCTCGCGGATCCGTACGCCGGGGGCCGCGATGTCCGCGAAGACCAGCCTGCCCGCGTGCTGCTGGATCACCACACCGACCACCACGCGCGCGTGGTCGTCCGGCTGGCGGGCGAACTCGATGGTCAGGGCCTCGTCGTAGCCCAGGCCCTGGCCGGTCGTGCTGTCCCGGCTGAGATAGATCGTCCCGTCCGGGGAGCGGCTGTCGAAGTGCACCAGATAGGCGGGCGGCCCGTAAGGAGCCACGGCCGGATAGACGGCGGCGATCACATCGAGGTCGTGGTCGGCCGCCCCGACGGGACTGGGGTCCCAGCGCAGCGCCACCTCGACCTTGTCGAGCCCCTTGCTGATGCTCATCTCCCCATGCTGCCACGCTCCTCGCGCGCGTGGCACGATCATTGTGGTGTGCGGGGGTCACGAAGACCCCTGGTTAACGGGGAGGTTGGAGATGTGGAACGGTGAAGAGGTCGACCTGGACGCGTACTTCGCGCGGATCGGGTACGGGGGCAGCGCGGCGCCGACGCTCGCCACGCTGAGCGCGCTGCACCGGGCGCACACGGTCGCCATACCCTTCGAGAACCTGGACGTGGCGCTCGGCAGGCCCGTGCCGCTGGACGTCAAGAGCATCCAGCGCAAGCTCGTCGGCCAGTCGCGCGGCGGCTACTGCTACGAGCACAACACGCTGTTCGCCGCCGTCGTGGAGCGGCTGGGGTTCGAGGTGGCGGCGCGCGGGGCGCGCAACCGGACGCGCGGTGCCGTACTGACGGCGGTCACGCACGCGTTGCTGCTGGTCACCGTCGAGGGCGAGCGCTGGCTGTGCGACACCGGTTTCGGCAGCCAGGGCCCGCTGGAGCCGGTGCCGCTGCGCCACGGCGCGGTGGTCGAGCAGGGCGGCTGGACGTTCCGGATCACGTCTGAGGCCGAGGGCATCCATGTGCTGAGCTCGCTGCGGCCCGAGGGATGGGTGGGCCTTTACTCCTTCGCCCCGCAGACGCTGTACCCCGCGGACTTCGCGGTCATGAACCACTACAGCTCCTCGCATCCGCTGTCCAAGTTCGTCGGCCAGGTGGTGGCGCAGCGCCGGGCGCCCGGGGTGCGCCGCGCGCTGGTGCGCGACGAGCTCACCACCGTCCGTACGGACGGCTCCAGTGAGCAAGTGACCGTGCCCGCCGAGGAGTTGGGGCGGGTGCTGACGGAGGTGTTCGGGATCGTGCTGGAGGACGACGAGGTCGTACGCCTCGGGGAGCTCGGCCCGGGCGGGTCCGCCGGAGCGTGACCGGGGCCGGGCTCCGCGCCGTACGATGGCGCGGTGCTGGTCAAGTGGATTCGCTGCACCGTCGTCGACCGTCCCGGTTTCGACCGGGGCCAGCGGAAGTGGGCGGGGCTGCTGGGGGAGCCGGGATTCCGGGGCCAGGGCGGCGGGTGGAGCCGGAGGCGGCCGGATGTCGCCCATGTGTTCACGTTCTGGGAGAGTCGGCCGTTCTACGACTCCTTCATGGCGCGTGCGCACGACCGGCTCGCGGCCGCCCAGTCCGGCACCTACCGGGACGCCCGGGCCGCCCTGTTCGCCCACCGCTTCGATGTGAAGACCGGCTTCGAGCCGCGCTTCACGGACGCCGACGTGGTCCGGGTCGCGCACTGCCGGGTGCACGAGGACCGGGTCGTGCACTTCGCGACGGCGCAGGAGAAGATCTGGAACCCGGCGATGGCCGGGTCGCCGGGGATGCTGCGGGGGGTGTTCGCCGAGGCGCCGGGGAACGAGTTCCTGGTGCTCTCCATGTGGCAGTCCGCCGCCGAGCACGGAAAATACCGGGTCGAGCGGGTCGAGCGGCTCTCCTTGCGCGCCGGGACGGAGGCCGATGTGGCGGCGCTGACGGGGGACGTCGTGGACCTGAGTCCCACCTGGACGGTCTGACCGGTTCCCGGCCGCGCGCGGCCCGGCGAGCGGCGCTCGTACGCCGTACGGGCCCGGACGAGTGCTCGAACGCGCGCGCGGCGATCTAGGGTTTGGGCATGGCAAGACCGCGTCGCATCGTCCTCGTCCGGCACGGCGAGTCGGAGGGGAACGCCGATGACACCGTGTACGAGCGCGAGCCGGACCACGCGCTGCGGCTCACCGAGCCCGGACGGCTCCAGGCCCGGGCGACCGGGGAGCGGCTGCGCGAGATATTCGGGCGCGAGCGGGTCAGCGTGTACGTCTCGCCGTACCGCCGCACCCACGAGACGTTCCGGGAGTTCGGGCTCGACCCGGATCTCGTGCGGATCCGCGAGGAGCCGAGGCTGCGCGAGCAGGACTGGGGGAACTGGCAGGACCGGGACGACGTACGGCTGCAGAAGGCCTACCGGGACGCGTACGGGCACTTCTTCTACCGCTTCGCGCAGGGCGAGTCGGGGGCGGACGTGTACGACCGGGTGGGGTCGTTCCTGGAGAGCCTGCACCGCAGCTTCGAGGCGCCGGACCATCCGCCGAACGTCCTGCTCGTCACCCACGGTCTGACCATGCGGCTGTTCTGCATGCGCTGGTTCCACTGGACGGTGGCCGACTTCGAGTCGCTGTCCAACCCCGGGAACGCCGAGACGCGCACGCTCGTTCTCGGTACGGACGGGCGTTACACCCTCGACCGGCCGTTCGCACGCTGGCGCGTCCCCGAGCCGTATGGGATCTCCGGTTAGAGTGGGTGTGCGATGACCGCTGACTCCACACTCGAAGTGCGCTTCGAACGCGCGCTGGCCAGCCTGCGCGGACTGGCCGTGGGAGACGCCCTGGGCTCCCAGTTCTTCGTCCCCGTCAACTATCCCCTGCTCAAGCGCCGCGAGCTGCCCGCCGGCCGCTGGCAGTGGACCGACGACACCGAGATGGCCTGCTCGGTCCTCGCGGTCCTGGCCGCGAGCGGCCGGATCGACCAGGACCTCCTGGCCCGCTCCTTCGCCGAGCACCACGACTTCGACCGGGGGTACGGCCCGGCCGTGAACCGGATGCTGCGGCTGATCCGGGAGGGCGGGGACTGGCGCGAGCTGGCCGCCGCGCTCTTCAACGGCCAGGGCTCCTGGGGCAACGGCTCCGCGATGCGGATCGCGCCGCTGGGCGCCTGGTACGCGGATGACCCGGAGCAGGCCACGCACCAGGCCGAGATCTCCTCGTACACCACCCACCAGCACCGGGAGGCCGTGGTGGGCGCGATGGCGGTGGCCGCGGCCGCGGCCCTCGTGGCCGCTCCGACGGGCCCGCCGACCCCGGCGGACCTCCTTGACGGCGTGGTCGCGCTGGTGCCGCGCAGCGCCGTCGGCGCGGGGCTGCGGCGGGCGCGGGACATGCTCGACTACGGGGACGCGACCACGGTCGCGGCGGTCCTCGGCTGCGGCCGGCGCACCAGCGCGCACGACACCGTGCCGTTCGCGCTCTGGTCGGCGGCGCGCGGGCTCGGGGCGTACGAGAAGGCGTTCTGGACGACCGCGCAGGCCGGTGGCGACATCGACACGACCTGCGCGATCGTCGGCGGTGTGGTCGCCGCCGCCGCGGCCGGGGCGCCCCCGGCCCAGTGGCTGGAGCGGACCGAGGAGCTGCCCGACTGGGTGCCGGCGACCGCGCCGCGCTGATCGTTACCCGGCCGGGGCCCCGGTGCGGCCACTGAGGGCTTCGAGGTCGCTCTTGCGGACCTGGACGACGAAGAGGGCGACCACGGCCGCGACCGCGACCAGGGCCACGGCGGCGATGAAGGCCGTGCCGATGCCATGGGCGAGGACCTCGTCGCTCCACGGGGCGGGCAGCTGACGCGACTTGGCGAAGGCCGCCTTCTGCTCGGGTGAGCCGTGCGCGAGGAAGTCCTTGACCTGGGTCTTGCCCTCGTCGCGGCTCGCGGTGCCGAAGACCGTGGTCAGGATGGAGAGGCCGAGCGCGCCGCCGACCTGCTGGGTGGTGTTGAGCAGGCCGGACGCGGCGCCCGACTCGTGCTCGGCGATGCCGGAGACCGCGGTCAGGGTGAGGGTGACGAAGTTGAGGCCCATGCCGAAGCCGAAGAGCAGCAGCGGGCCGATGATCCCGCCCGCGTAGGTGCTGTCGGGCTTGATCAGGGTCAGCCATGCCATCGCGCCCCCGGTGATCAGGGAGCCGGTGACCACGATCGGCTTGGGGCCGATGCGGGGCAGGAAGGTCGTCGCGAGGCCCGCCGCGAGGACGATGGCCAGGGTCGACGGGAAGAACGCGACGCCCGCCTTGACCGGGCTGTAGTGCAGCACGTTCTGCACGAAGAGCACGATGAAGAAGAACATGCCGAACATGGCCGCGGCGAGGCTCAGCATGATCACGTACGTACCGGAGCGGTTGCGGTCGGCGAACATCCGCAGCGGGGTGATGGGCTGCGCCGAGCGGCGCTCCACCGCGACGAAGGCGAGCAGCAGGACCACGGCGGCGCCGAAGGAGGCCAGCGTTCCGCCGTCGCGCCAGCCGTCGTTCGCGGCCCGGATGAACCCGTAGACCAGCGCGGCCATGCCACCCGTGGAGGTGAACGCGCCGGCCAGGTCGAAGGAGCCGGAGTGGCGCTGCGACTCCCTGATGCAGCGGGGCGCGAGCGCGGCGATGACCAGGCCGATCGGGACGTTCACGAACAGCACCCAGCGCCAGTTCAGCCAGTCCGTGAGCATGCCGCCCGCGATCAGGCCGATGGCGCCGCCGCCCGCCGAGACCGCCGAGAAGACGCCGAACGCCCGGTTGCGCTCGGGCCCTTCGGGGAACGTCGTCGCGATCAGGGCGAGCGAGGTGGGGGAGGCGATGGCGCCGCCGACGCCCTGCAGGGCGCGTGCGGCGAGCAGCTGCCAGGGCTCCTGGGCGAAGCCGCCGAGCAGCGAGGCGAGGGTGAAGAGCAGGATGCCGGTGATGAACATCCGGCGCCGGCCGAGCAGATCGCCGGCCCGCCCGCCGAGCAGCAGCAGTCCGCCGAAGGTCAGCGCGTACGCGTTGATGACCCAGGTCAGATCGCTGGTGGAGAAGCCGAGGGAGGTCTGGATGTGGGGGAGCGCGATGTTCACGATCGTCGCGTCGAGCACCACCATCAGCTGGCACATCGCGATGACGGCGAGGGCTATGCCGGGGCGGTCCACGCGTGGGGGACCGGGCTCGGGTGCCGGGGAGTGGGGCTTCGCGTCTATCTGTTCCGACGTCATATGTCGTCCCCTTGAGGGGTGTTAGGAAACGCCACCGTTCACTATTGATTGACTGTAACGAGCGGAAAACAGTGAACGCAACCGTTCCTTAAGGGTGGTTGGGGCCTGCCTGGTCAAACGGTCGCCGGACGACCACCATGAGGGCGTACCGTCCCCATGGCGCCCCCGCGGGCGTCCCCCAACGGAGAGAAGACGATGGCTACTTCGCGCCGGACCACGGCCGACGAGGCACCGCCGGTCTCACCCGTCTCGCCGCGTCGCCGGGGGCCCGTCCTGGAGCGGGCGATCCTGGACGCGACCCTGGAGCAGCTGAGCACGGTCGGCTGGAACGCCCTGACGATGGAGGGCGTGGCGGCCCGCGCGCAGACCGGGAAGGCCGCCGTGTACCGGCGCTGGTCGTCCAAGGAGGAGCTGGTGGCCGACGCGCTGCGGTCCGGGCTGCCGGACCTGGACCACGCCGACGACCATGGATCGGTGCGCGAGGACCTCTACCGGCTCTGTCTGCGGCTGCGGGACGCGATGTACTCCCGCTCGGGATTCGCGCTCCGGTCGGTGCTTTACGAATGCGACGCGGCCAGCGCCGAGCGATTCCACGGAATGGTGCTGCAACGCATGGTCGCGCCCGCTCAGCGGCTTTTCGCACAGGCGATACGGCAGGGAATCGCGCGGGGCGACGTACGGCCCGACGCCACGGCCGAGGTGATCTTCGATGTGATTCCGGGGTTGATGATGTTCCGCGCGAAAGTGCGCGGAAGCGAATGGCCCGACGAGGCGGTCGCCGAGATGGTCGACCGGGTGCTGGTGCCGCTGCTGCGGCCCGTAACGCGCTGACCGGCCCGATCGCGCGGGGCGGGCGGGCCGGGGTGTCATCGGCGGCCGCGGCGGCGTAACCTTGCTGGCGCCATGCCGTACGAACCACCCACCCACACCGTCGAGCGCTCGATCCGCGCCACCACCGGCTACAAGATCATCGCCGGTGTCGACGAAGTCGGACGCGGGGCGTGGGCCGGTCCCGTCACGGTGTGCGCCGCCATCACGGGGCTGCGCCGACCGCCCGAGGGCCTGACCGACTCCAAGCTGATCAGCCCCAAGCGCCGCCTCGAACTGGCCGGGGAGCTGGAGTCCTGGGTGACCGCGTACGCACTCGGGCACTCCTCGCCCCAGGAGATCGACGAGCTCGGAATGACCGCCGCGCTCCGCCTCGCCGCCGTACGCGCCCTGGACGGGCTTCCGGTGAAACCGGAGGCGGTGATTCTCGACGGGAAGCACGACTATCTCGGCGACCCGTGGTGGGTCCGTACCGTCATCAAGGGGGACCAGTCCTGCGTCGCGGTCGCGGCCGCCTCGGTGATCGCCAAGGTGCGCCGGGACGCGATGATGGCCGAACTGGGGGGAGCGGCGGGGGAGTACGCGGCGTTCGGCTTCGCCGACAACGCCGGATACCCCTCGCCCACGCACAAGACGGCCCTGGTGGAGTGGGGTCCCACCCCGTACCACCGGCTGTCCTGGTCGTATCTCGACGCGCTGCCCCGCTGGCGGCACTTGAAGAAGGTCCGGGTCTCCGCGGCGGCGGCCGCACTGGAAAGCGGGGGCCAGCTCGGCTTCGACTTCTGAAATCCCTGGACTTTCCCCGCGCTTTACGGGGAGACTCCGCCCCGATCGCACTTTTGTGCCCACCCGGTGGTGTTCCCTTCACCGGCGTTTGATAGACATTCACTCATGCCTCTCATCCCCGAGGAGCCTCAGATTCACGAGAGCGCCCAGGGTCCCCGCGTCACTCCGGCCGCCGGCCGCACCGCGCCGACCCCCCGTCCCGTTCCTGGTCCGCGTACCGCGGCCGCACCGCGTCCCGGACGTCCGGGCCCCGGTCCCGCCCGGCCCACGCCTCCCGCGCAGCGCACCCACGGCGGCGCGCCGTCCCAGGCAACCCGCTCGGAGGACACCTCCGGGCCGCAGATCCAGCTGATCCCCGCCCCCGCCGACGGCGCGCTCGACGCCGCCGCCGAGGCGGTGGACCTGCTGCTCGACACCGGCCGCGCGCCGGGCGACATCCTGGTCCTCACCACCGGTGAGCCGCACCCGTGGGCGGCGCACGAGCTGTCCTTCGGCGAGGCGTCGTACTGGGCCCAGCACGACGCGGGCGACGACGTGTTCTACGCGTCCGCCGCCTCGGTCGAGCGGGCCTCGGCCCGGCCCGTGGTGATCGTCGCGGTCGACGGCGGGGACGCGGCGGTCGCGCTGCCGCTGGCCCGCGAGCGGGCCGGGGCGCTGCTGATCGTCTGCGGTGATCCTGAGCGGATCAACGCGGCGCTCAGCGCGGGCGTCTGAGGGTCGTCAGCGTCCGCTCCGCGTGAGTTTGGTACGAGGGGGCGGCTTCGTGCTGCCTGGCGTGGGCCGGGCGGGGTCTGTTCTTCGGCTGCGGCTCGGCGGGGGCTGAGCGCGCAGTTCCCCGCGCCCCTGAGAGGGCCCTCCAGGCCCATCTCCAGGAGGGCCCGAAGGGCCCGTCAAGGGGCGCGGGGAACCGCGCGCTCAGCCACGCACGGTCCGCAGTCGAATAACCGCCCTCGCCGAGCGCTCAGCGGGCCGCCACCTTCCGCAACGGCTCCGTCGCGCCGCCCGCTGTGCGCAGCGGGAGCGGGGACGGGGGCGCGGCGGCTTCCGCCAGGGTGAGCGGGGGGCTCGTGGAGCTCGGGCGGCGGCCGCCGCGGCCTTCGCCCAGGACCTGCCAGCCCGCCCGCGTCAGCGTGATGTACGCGCCGCAGCGCAGCCCGTGCAGGGTGCAGGCGTCCCGCAGGCCCCACATCCACGCGCCGTCCTCCTCCGTCCAACGCTCGTCGCCGTCACGGCAGTAGAGCAGTACGGCGGTGCGCACGGGGGTGCGCCGGCGCAGGTCGTGCGGGATGACCCGGCGCAGATGCGCGAGCAGCGCGTTGCGCAGCTCCCAGCCGTCGGCCGGGATCGCGCGCCGCGCGAACGACGCGCTGGCGGCGAGCCGTTCCTCGTGGTCGAGGACGGCGACGACGGCGGTCGACGGGGTCGGATGGTGCCGCGCGTGCAGTCCGCTCACCACCTCGCGCGGGTTGCGCAGCAGCGGGATCCCCGCCGAGGCCCACTCGGCGGGTTCCAGGGTGCGGCCCAGGCGGTTGGCGGAGCCGGCGGAGGCGAGCGACGACGAGGCCGCCGAGGCTGCGGACGGAGCGAATCCGAAGGTCACGGTCCTCCCTTCCGGATACGCGCCCACAGTGCGGGCAGGGTCGGGTGAGGGCGCAGCACGGCAGGGCCCGAGCGGACACCGGGCGAAGCGTGAAGGCGCGCCTCCAATTCTCGCTGGCGCGCTGGCGCGCGGCAACGAGCAAATGGCGCCGCTGACTGGAATCGGAGGGTATGACGTTGATATCCCTGCCCAGCCGCACCCGCGGCCACGCCCTGGGCGCCCCGGCCGTCCCCTGCGTACGGCGAGGACCAGCACAAACACGCCTTGGCCTGATCTTCGCGGCGGGGGATTGGGCCGTTGTCAGTGGTGTGCGGTTGCATGGGGGGCATGAGCAACCAGGAGCTGCGTGCCGAAGCCGACGCCATCCTCGCCGAGCTGGTCGGCGATCCGGGGGGTTCCGCGCGGCTGCGCGAGGACCAGTGGCAGGCGGTGGCGGCCCTGGTGCGGGAGCGACGGCGCGCTCTGGTGGTGCAGCGCACCGGCTGGGGCAAGTCGGCGGTGTACTTCGTGGCCACCGCGCTGCTGCGGCGGCGCGGCGCCGGTCCCACGGTGATCATCTCGCCGCTGCTGGCGCTGATGCGCAACCAGGTCGAGTCGGCGGCGCGGGCGGGTATCCGCGCGCACACGATCAACTCGGCCAACCCCGAGGAGTGGGACGCCATTTACGGGGAGGTCGAGCGCGGCGAGACCGATGTTCTCCTGGTGAGTCCGGAACGTCTCAATTCCGTGGACTTCCGCGACCAGGTGCTGCCCAAGCTCGCGGCCACCACCGGTCTGCTGGTGGTGGACGAGGCGCACTGCATCTCCGACTGGGGGCACGACTTCCGGCCGGACTACCGGCGGTTGCGGGCGATGCTGACCGAGCTGCCCGCCGGGGTGCCGGTGCTGGCCACCACCGCGACCGCGAACGCCCGGGTCACCGCCGACGTGGCCGAACAGCTGGGTACCGGGGCCGGTGAGGCGCTGGTGCTGCGCGGCCCGCTGGAGCGCGAGAGCCTGCGCCTGGGCGTGGTCCGGCTGCCGGACGCCCCACACCGCCTGGCCTGGCTCGCCGAGCACCTCGACGAGCTTCAGGGCTCCGGGATCATCTACACCCTCACCGTGGCCGCGGCCGAGGAGGCCACCGCCTTCCTGCGCCAGCGCGGCTTCAAGGTGTCCTCGTACACGGGGCGCACGGAGAACGCCGACCGTCTGCAGGCGGAGACCGACCTCCAGGAGAACCAGGTCAAGGCGCTGGTGGCGACCTCCGCGCTCGGCATGGGCTTCGACAAGCCGGACCTCGGCTTCGTGATCCACCTCGGCTCGCCGTCCTCGCCGATCGCCTACTACCAGCAGGTCGGGCGCGCCGGGCGCGGGGTCGAGCACGCCGACGTCCTGCTGCTGCCGGGCAAGGAGGACGAAGCCATCTGGCGCTACTTCGCCGACACGGCCTTCCCGCCCGAGGTCCAGGTCCGCCAGACCCTGTCGGCCCTCGCCGACGCGGGACGGCCGCTGTCCGTACCGGCCCTGGAGGCGGCGGTCGACCTCCGGCGCAGCAGGCTGGAGACGATGCTGAAGGTGCTGGACGTCGACGGCGCCGTGAAGCGGGTGAAGGGCGGCTGGACGGCCACGGGGGCGGACTGGGTGTACGACGCCGAGCGCTACGCCTGGGTGGCCCGGCAGCGGGCGGCCGAGCAGCAGGCCATGCGCGATTACGTGAGCACGACGCGGTGCCGGATGGAGTTCCTGCGCCGGCAGCTGGACGACGAGGGGGCGGCCCCGTGCGGCCGCTGCGACAACTGCGCGGGAGCGTGGGCCGATTCCGCCGTGTCGGCGGAGACGGTGACGGGGGCGGCGAAGGAACTGGACCGCCCGGGGGTGGAGGTCGAGCCGCGCCGGATGTGGCCGACGGGGATGGCCGCGCTGGGCATCGACCTCAAGGGGCGCATCCCGGCCAAGGAGCAGTGCTCCACCGGACGCGCCCTGGGGCGCCTGTCGGACATCGGCTGGGGCAACCGGCTGCGCCCGCTGCTGGCCGAGAACGCGCCGGACGGACCCGTCCCGGACGACGTCCTGCGGGCCGCGGTCGCGGTCCTCGCCGACTGGGCGCGCTCGCCGGGCGGCTGGGCGCCCGACGTCCCGGACGCCGTCGCCCGTCCGGTGGGAGTCGTCGCGATGCCGTCCCTGGCCCGCCCCCGACTGGTCGCCTCCCTCGCCGAGGGGATCGCGACGGTCGGCCGCCTGCCCTTCCTGGGCACCCTGACGTACACGGGCCCCGACGACGCGCACGCGGCGCGGCGCAGCAACTCCGCGCAACGCCTGCGGACGCTGTCGGGTGCCTTCACCGTCTCCGAGGACCTGGCCACCGCGCTGGCCGCCGCCCCCGGCCCCGTCCTGCTGGTGGACGACTACACCGACTCCGGCTGGACCCTGGCGGTAGCCGCCCGCCTACTGCGCCGCGCGGGCAGCGACCAGGTCCTCCCCCTGGTCCTGGCGGCTACGGGCTGAGCTTGGCCGCTGGGGCGGGACCGTCGTCTAGGATCACGGGAACTCGGCCCGCAGGCGGGCCACTTAGCAGAGGATCACCGGTGCCGAGCCACATACGCTCCTTCTGGGTCACCTCTCCGGGACACGGTGAGATCGTGACCTCGGCCCGCCTGCCCGCCTGCCCGCCTGCCCGCCTGCCCGCCTGCTAATGATGAGGCCGTAGTCCGGACGCTGTATTCCGGCGTCAGCCGTGGCACGGAATCGCTCGTTTTCCACGGCCGGGTCCCCGTCAGTCAGTACGCCGTCATGCGTGCCCCCTTTCAGGAAGGCGACTTTCCCGGACCCGTCAAGTACGGGTATCTCAATGTCGGCCGGGTGGAGGAGGGGCCGGCGGAGCTCGTGGGCCGGGTCGTGTTCAGTCTGTATCCGCACCAGACCCGTTACCGCGTCCCGGCCGACGCCCTCGCGGTGGTGCCCGACGGCGTGCCGCCGGAGCGTGCCGTGCTGGCCGGGGCCGTCGAGACCGCGCTCAACGCGCTGTGGGACGCGCCCCCGCGGATCGGTGACCGGATCGCGGTGGTGGGCGCGGGCATGGTCGGCTCCTGTGTGGCCGCGCTCCTGGCTCGGTTCCCCGGTGTCCGCGTGCAGCTCGTCGACGTCGAACCGGCCCGCCAGGCGGTCGCCGCGCGGCTCGGCGTCGCCTTCGCCCCGCCCGAGCGGGCCACCGACGACTGCGATCTCGTCTTCCACGCCAGCGCCACCGAGGCGGGGCTGAGGCGCTCCCTCGAACTGCTCGCTCCCGAGGGCTGTGCGGTCGATCTGAGCTGGTACGGCGACCGGCCGGTGACGCTGCCGCTGGGGGAGTTCTTCCACTCCCGGCGGCTGTCGCTGCGCGGCAGCCAGGTCGGCGCCATCGCGCCGGAGCGCCGCGCACGCCACACGAGGGCCGATCGGCTCGGCATGGCGCTCGACCTCCTGCGGGACCCGGTCTTCGACGTACTGATCACCGGCGAGTCCGATTTCGACGACCTTCCGCAGGTCATGGCCGAGATCGCCACCGGCGCCCGGCCCGGGCTCTGCCACCGCATCCGCTACGGCCCCGGCTGACCGCCGCAGCACAGCCGCCCGCCGCCACCATCCTTTCGGAGAAGCCATGTTCAGCGTCACCGTCCGCGATCACCTCATGATCGCCCACAGCTTCAGCGGCGAGGTCTTCGGCCCCGCGCAGCGCCTGCACGGAGCGACATACCTGGTCGACGCGACCTTCCAGCGACCGGAGCTGGACGACGACAACATCGTCATCGACATGGGCCTGGCAGGCAGGGAAGTGCGCGGGATCGTCGCGGCGCTCTCGTACCGCAACCTCGACGAGGACCCCGGCTTCGCCGGAACCAACACCACCACGGAGTTCCTGGCCAAGGTCATCGCCGACCGCCTCGCCGCCCGGATACACGACGGCGCCCTCGGCCCCGGCGCCCAGGGCCTGACCGGACTCACCGTACGGCTCCATGAATCGCACATCGCGTGGGCCGACTACCACCGCACGCTCTGACCGCCCGGTCATGGCCATACGCCCGTACGTCGTGCTGTCCGCGGCCGTCTCCCTGGACGGCCGGCTCGACGACACCTCGCGCGACCGGCTCGTACTCTCCAACCGGCGCGACCTCGACCGTGTCGACCAGGAACGTGCCGCCGCGGACGCCATCCTGGTCGGCGCCACCACCCTGCGCAGGGACAACCCGCGCCTGCTGGTGGCGAGCGCCGATCGGCGGGCCCGGCGCGTCGCCCTCGGCAGGCCGGAGCATCCGCTGAAGGTCACGGTCACCGGGTCCGCCGAGGTGAACACGTCGTACGCGTTCTGGCACTGCGGCGGCGAGAAGCTGGTGTTCACGGTGGACGGAGCGCTCCTGCGGGCCCGTCGCACCGTAGGCGACCTCGCCGACGTCGTCAGCACCGGCCCCGCTCTCGACTGGCACCTCCTCCTCGACGAACTCGGGCGACGTGGGGTGGAACGCCTTCTGGTCGAAGGCGGCGGGACGGTGCACACCCAGCTGCTGGCCCAGGACCTGGCCGATGAACTCCACCTCGTCGTCGCCCCGTTGCTGGTGGGCGAGGCCGGTGCGCCGGTGTTCCTGGGCCCGGCGTCGTACCCGGGTGGTCCCGCGGCCCGTATGACGCTGCTCGAAGCACGCCCCGTCGGTGATGTCGTGCTGCTGCGCTACGCCCCGAAACTCCGATCCTGAGACGGTGAGCCCGCACAAGTCGGCCAGTGCCGAGCCGAGTTGACGTTCCGTCGGTATGCTCCTCGGGCGCGTGGCCGGACGGTGTGCGGACGAGACGGGGGCGAGTGTGGACGACGCGGTGGAACTGGCGGAGATGATCGGCCAGTTGCGGAGCGAGCTGAGCCGGGCCATGGCGGACGGGGCCGCGGGCGGCGGGCTGCGGTTCCAGGCGGAGAAACTGGAGCTCGAACTCACCGTGGGCGTGGAGCGGAGCCGGGAGCCGGGTGCGAAGGTGCGGTTCTGGGTGCTCGACGTCCACGGCTCCGCCCGCTCCGCGCGGACCGCCACGCAGCGGATCAAGCTCACCCTGCAACCGGTGCTCGGCGACGCACCCGACAGCCCCGCGCTGATCTCGGGCGCGGAGCTGCCCGATGAGAGCTGAACCGTCGGCCGACGGGCTCGACCCGCACCGGATCGCCGAGATCATCGTCGAGAGCCCCGAGGGCAGAAGGCGCGGTTCCGGCTACCGGATCTCCACCACGACGGTCCTCACCGCCGCCCATGTGGTCGCCGACGCGACCCGCACGCTCGTACGGTGCGACGCCGACCAGCCCGCGGAGTGGTCGGCTCCGGCCATGGTGACCTGGGCGGATGCGGGCAGCGACCTCGCCGTGCTGAGCGTCGGGGCACCTGCGGCCGCCCCCGTGGTCACCGCACCCGCCCGCTTCGCGCGCATCGCCGACGACCGGCACGGGGTGATCGGGGTGCATGCCGCCGGGTTTCCGCTGTGGAAACGCCGACGCCGGTCCGACGGCGCGTACTTCCGCGAACTGCACCAGGCGGACGGCACGGTGGCGGCGCTCTCCAATCTGCGGACCGGCACGCTGGAGATGACCGTGGCACCGGCCGGAACCGACCCCGACCCGGCGGCCTCGCCGTGGGCGGGCATGTCGGGCGCGGCGGTGTGGGCCGGCAGCCGCATCATCGGCGTGGTCGCCGAGCACCACCGCTACGAGGGCCCCGGACGGCTCACCGCGGTCCGCCTCGACCACGCGCTGCGCGGGCTCGGCGCCGCGAGACGGGCGGAGCTGGCCCGGTTGCTCGCGCTGCCCGAGACCGCGGATCTGCCCCTCGCCGTCCCCGGGCAACCGCACGACGACCGCGCCCCGGGGGTGCGGGTGGTCGGCGTCCCCGTCGCGCACGGCATCGAGCTGTTCAAGAACCGCACCCGCGAAAGCGACCTGATCGCCCGTCACCTGAGCGATCCGGCCATCCGTATGGTGTCCGTCGTCGGACGGCGCGGCATCGGCAAGAGCGCGCTCGCCGCGAAGGTCATGGACCTCCTCGACCGGGGCGAATGGCCCGGCGCCGCCACCGGACCTCGCCCGTCCGGCCTCGTCAACCTCTCCACCCGTACCTCCGGCATCTCCCTGGAGCGGCTCTACTTCGACTGCGTCCGGCTGCTCGGCCCCGAGCACGAGGAGCGGCTGCGCGGGGTCTGGGCGGGCGGCGGCAGCGCGCAGGACCGCCTCGCCGCACTCTTCGACGCCATGGGCGGGCGGCTGATCGTCATCCTCATGGACAACCTGGAGGAACTGCTCGGCGACGACGGCGGCATCGAGGACGAGGAGCTGGCCCTCTTCCTGGACTGGCTGTTCCGGGCCCGCACCACCCCACGTCTGCTCGTCACCAGCCAGGTGCCGGTGCGTCTCGCGCCCGAACTGCGCCGCTTCGCCGCCGAGGTGCCGCTCTCCGAGGGGCTGCGCCCCACCGAGGCCGCGGCCCTGCTGCGCGAACTCGACCGGGACGGCAGCCTCGGCATCGCCGACCTGTCCGACGGCGAACTCCTCGACGCCGCGGTCCGGGTGCACGGCGTCCCGCGCGCGCTCGAACTCCTCGTCGGCGCGGTCGCCGAGGAGACGGTGCTGCTGCCCAGCCTGAAAGACGTACTGGAGGACTTCACCCGCCGCCACGACGTCGTCGCGGACCTCGCCCAGGACCGCTACCGTCGCCTCGACGAGCCGGCGCGTGCCGTCCTCGGTGTGCTCGCCGCCCTGCGCACCCCCGTGGAGCAGGGCGCGGTGGCGCAGATCGCGGGCGGGCTCGATCCGGACCTGCGGGTGGTCCCCGTCCTCACGGCGCTCGTCCGGGTCCGCCTGGTCTCCGTGGACCGGGCCAGCCGGACGGTCGCCCTGCACCCGTTGGACGCGGACATCGCCCGTGACCAGATGCCGTGGGACGGACCTTTCGGGAGGCAAGCGGTGGAACGGCAGATCGCAGCCTGGTACGCGCGGCGGGCGAAGCCGCGCGGCGCCTGGCGGACGCTGGAGGACGTCGAGCCGCAGCGGCGGCAGTTCGACCACCTGGTCGGCGCGGGCGACCACGACGCGGCCGCGCGGGTGCTGGCCGAGATCAGCGAATGGCTCGTCTGGCACGGCTCGGTGCTCGCCGCGGTCACGATGCACCTGGCGGTCGACGGACACCTCCGCGACGAGCGGGTACGCCTCGCCCACACCGTCGCGTACGGGCACGCCCGGCTCAGCGCGGGTCCCATGGAGCAGGCGGTCGAGCTGTTCACCGAGGCCGCGGCCCTCGCCGAACGCCTCGGCGACCGGCCCGCGCTGCAGAACGCGCTGTTCGGCCTGGGCGACGCCCACCGGCAGCTGGGCGATCAGGGCGCTACCGTCGAACCGCTCGCCCGCGCCGCCGAGTTGGCGCGTGAACTGGGCGACACCGAGCGCGAGGCGCACGCGCTGCTCTCCCTCAGCCTCGCGCACAGCTACCTCGGCGACGGCGAGCGCGCGCTGGAGGGGGCCGACCGGCTGGCCGCGCTCGCCGAGGCGGGCGGCGACCCGCTCGCGCTCGCCCGCGCCGGCAACGCGCGCACCATCGCGCTGCTCACCCTGGGCCGCTGGCAGGAGACCGCCGAGGCGGGCGCCGAGACGGCCCGCGCCTATCGCGCCGCCGGCAGTCAGGAAGCGGTCGCGTACGCGCTGAACGCGCAGGGCCTGGCCCTGCTGGCCCTGGCCGACCCGGCGCGGGCGGCCGCGGTGCTCGAAGAGGCCCGCCACGAGGCCTCACTGATGGAGAGCCCCCGGGCCGAGGGCGTCTGCCTGCTCAACCTGTCCTGGGCGTACTGGTGCGACGGCCGCCGGGACGAGTGCGCGGCCACCGCCGAACGCGCCTCGACCGCCCTCCAGATCGCCGGAGCGACCCAGGCGGCGGCGGCCCGTTCGCTGGCCGAGGCCGCCCGCGTCCTGCCCGGCGACCCTGGGGCCGCCGCCGACGCCCTGATCCGCGCGGCGGCCGCGCTGGACGGCAACGCCGAGGTCATCGCCCCCGCCCGGCTCACCGCCGAGGCACGCCGACTGCTGGACTGACCCGCTGGGGTGCGCCGCTAGGACGTGGCGCGGTCGGAGCGCAATCCGTCGAGCACGATGTCGATGTAGCGCCGCCAGTCGCCGCTGCGCCGGTGCACGATCGAGGTGAGACCGCAGGTCAGCGCGAGGATGTCGGCGCCCGCGATATCGGTGCGGATGGAGCCGGCCGCCTGGCCCTTGCCGACCAGGTCCACCAGCTCGTCCTCCAGGTCGGCCCGCATGGTGCTGGGCGGCCCCTCGGAGCCGAGCGTCCCGCCGACGACGCTGGCGAAGCCGCGGTCCCGGGCCTCCACCTCGCCGACCCGGGTGAGCAGCATCTGGAGTGCTTCCAGCGGCTCGGCCGACTCCCGGCAGACCGTGCGGTAGTACGTGAGGATCTCGCCGAAGCGCTGCTGGGAGGCCGCGACGACCATGGCTTCCTTGGTGGGGAAGTGGCGGTAGAGCGTCCCCACGCCGACCTCGGCGCGGCGGGCCACCTCGTCCATGGACACGTTGGCGCCGCGTTCCGCGAAGAGCTCCCTGGCCGCGTTCAGCACCCGGGCCCGGTTGCGCTCCGCGTCGGCCCGGAGCCGGCGGGGACCGTTCTCGGTGACTGGCGTTGACGTAGGCATACGGAACCTCCCTCCGTTTGACTCTACTATGCCCTGCCGTTACCTACTGAACCAGCCCTGACTTCGCGCCAGTTGGGGTATGCGGTTCGCAGTTGCCCAGTCGGTTACGCGGTGCGGCCCGGGGTGTTGACAATGGCCTGGTCGTACAGTGAAACGGAAGGACGAACACGATGTCGTTGCCCCTGGGGCGTACGAGTGCGCCGGAGGTGTCGGCGTCGGTGGAGGCATTCCTGACCCAGACGCCGCACATCGGCGTGCTGACCACCATCCGGCCCGACGGGTCCCCGCATGTGGCGCCGGTGCGGTTCACCTGGGACGCGGAGGCGGGTCTCGCCCGGGTGATGACGGTGTCCTCGTCCCGCAAGGCGCGCAATCTGATCGCCGCGCCCGGCAGCCGGGTCGCCATATGCCAGGTGGCCGGGTTCGCCTGGGTCACCCTCGAAGGCTCCGCCGTGGTGGCCGACGACCCGGTGCGGGTCACCGAGGGAGCGCGCCGCTACACCCGCCGCTACCGCTCCGGGCCGCCCAACCCGCCCGGCCGGGTGGTCGTGGAGATCTCGGTCGACCGGGTCATGAGCCTCAACGTCTGAACCGGGTTCCGCACCGAGTTCCGCGCAAAGGCGGAACAAGGGCGGAACAACGGCAGAGCGCGGTGGTACGGGGAGCGTCCTCCCCGTACCACCGCGCTCTTTTCGTGCTGTCCCGGCGGTCGCCCGCGTCAGCCCTTGCGGGGCGCGGTGCCGGTCACCCAGATCATGCGCAGGGACAGCAGGCTGAGCCGCCAGCCCTCCGGGGTGCGGCGGGCCTCGGCGGTCACCAGGCTTCCGTTGGCGAATATCGGATCGCGGTCGGCGTCCTCCGGATGGTCGGACGGGTGGTGCACATGGGTGGAGACGATGTTGCACCGCAAAGAGGCCCGGTCGCCGTCGATTTCCACGACGGCGGGCGAACCGATGTGCTGCGTGCGCGCGAAGGCCGCGAGCGCCGTGCTGTGGTACTCGGCGAGTCCGGCGATCCCCTCGTGCCGGCTCATCGGGAACTCGACGACCGCGTCCTCGGTGAACAGCCCCCGGGCCCAGGCGTCGTCGAGCTTGTCGTCGTCCAGATTGATCAGGTAACGGTCCAGAAGTCCCGCGACATCGGCGGTGGATTGGCTTGAGGTCATGGTTGAGGATGCTCCGGAACAAGCCGCTGACCAAGACTCCTTGTAGCAGACCTGACGTACTTGTCAGAGGTCTGTACTAGCGGCTATTTACGCCCGCTGGACCCCTCGGGATACTGGTGAAACGCCAGTCGGAAGAGGGTAGATGGATAACTTTGACGCGGACGTAATTATCGCGGGAGCCGGCCCCACTGGACTCATGCTCGCAGGCGAACTGCGCCTGAACGGCGTGTCCGTGATTGTCGTCGATCGCCTTGCCGAGCCGATACAGCAGTCGCGTGCGCTGGGATTTTCGGCCCGTACCATCGAGGAATTCGGCCAGCGCGGACTGCTGTCCCGTTTCGGTGAAGTCGACGTCATTCCGGTCGGTCATTTCGGCGGAGTGTCCATCGATTACCGTCTGGTCGAGGGCGGTTCGTACGGAGCGCGCGGCATTCCCCAGTCGCGCACCGAGGGCGTGCTGGCGGGCTGGGCCGGACAGCTCGGCGCCGAGGTGCGGCGCGGGGTCGAGGTCACGGGCCTGGACAACGGCGCCGACGGCGTGAGCGTGGAGGTCAGCACCGCCGAGGGGCCCGCCACGCTGCGCGGCCGCTACCTGGTGGGCGCGGACGGCGCCCGCAGTGCGGTGCGCAAGCTCGCGGGCATCGACTTCCCGGGCACCGACCCGGCCATCGAGCTCCGGTTCGCCGACATCAGCGGGGTGCCGTTGCGCCCGCGCTTCAGCGGCGAGCGGGTGCCCGGCGGCATGGTCATGGTGCTGCCGCTCGGCCCGGAGCGCTGCCGGATCGTCTACTTCGACCGCAGCGAGCCGTTGCGCAAGAGCCCGGACCCGATCACCTTCGACGAGGTGGCCGAGGCGTTCAAGCGGCTGTCCGGCGAGGACATCAGCGGCGCCACCGTGCACTGGGTCTCCACCACCACCGATGTGAGCCGGCAGGCCGCCGAGTACCGCAGGGGCCGGGTCTTCCTGGCCGGCGACGCCGCCCACATCCATCTGCCCATCGGCGCCCAGGGAATGAGCGCCGGCGTGCAGGACGCGGTCAACCTCGGCTGGAAGCTCGCCCTGGAGATCAAGGGCCAGGCTCCCGAGGGCCTGCTCGACACGTACCACTCCGAGCGGCACCCGGTCGGCGCGCGGGTCCTCACCAACACGCTCGCCCAGCGGATCCTCTACCTCGGCGGCGACGAGATCACCCCGCTGCTCGATGTGTTCACCGAGCTCACCGGGTTCGAGGACGTCCAGAAGACGCTGATCGGCATGGTCACCGGCCTGGACATCCGCCATGACGTGGGCGAGGGCGAGCATCCGCTCCTCGGCCGCCGTCTCAAGGACGAGGAGCTGGTGGTCGACGGCAAGAAGACCACCAACTTCGAACTCCTCGCGGCCGGCAAGGCCGTTCTGTTCAACCTTACCGATGACCCCCACCTGCGGGAGCTCGCCGCGGGCTGGGCCGACCGTGTCACCACGGTCACCGCCGAGCAGCACGACTGCGACAACGGTCTGGACGCCTTCCTGGTCCGTCCCGACGGCTATGTCGCCTGGGTCGCCCCTTCCGCGTCGCGCACGGAGGGGCTCGCCGAAGCACTCAACCGATGGTTCGGCCGGCCCAACTGAGCCGGGCCTGACTCCCTTTCACATCCGTAGACCCGAAGGAAGCGAAGAACATGCCCAAGATTTCCTCTGATGACAAGCACCTGACCGTCCTCAACCTGTTCTCCACGGACGCCCCGGAGAAGCAGGAGGGTCTGCTCGGCGCGATGCGCGAGATCGTCGACGCGGCCGCCTACCCGGGCTGGATGTCGTCCACCGTGCACGCCGGCGTGGACAAGCCGGGCACGGCCAACTTCATCCAGTGGCGCAGCCGCGCGGACCTTGAGGACCGCTACGACGGCGAGGAGTTCAAGCACCGCACGCTCCCCCTCTTCGGCGAGCTGACCACCTCGATCCGGCTGCTCCAGAACGAGGTCGCGTACTCGCAGACCAAGTCGGGCGACAGCGTCGAGATCTCCCCGGCCCGCACCGACTTCACCGTCATCGCGGTCTTCGGTGTCGAGGAGAAGAACCAGGACGACCTGGTCGACGCGCTCGGCCCGTCGATGAAGTTCCTCAGCGACGTTCCCGGCTACGTCTCGCACACCGTCCTGAAGGGCATCGCGGCCCGCGGCCTTGAGGGCTCCTTCGTGGTCTCCTACTCGCAGTGGGAGAGCCAGGAGGCCTTCGTCGCCTACCAGGCCGTCGCGCAGGCCGACAAGCCCGCCGCCCGCCAGGACGCGGAGAAGCGCACCGGCTCGCTCCTGACGTCGGTGGACTCCAACACCTACCGCGTGGTCCACACCCGCGCGGCCGGCGAGTAACGAGACGGAGCGTTCCGCTCCAGCACGACACGTACGCACGGACGCCCGACTCCCCTCGCGGAGCCGGGCGTTCCGGCGTTTTGGGGCCCGGTCGCGCCCCTTTCCGCCGCCAAGACGGTCCGGTTCGCAACCTGACGGCACCTGACGCCGACGTGACAATTCCGCGCCGACTCGCTGCTCTTCGCTGCGAGTTCTCTGACATGGCTGCGGGACATTTGCGGAACCTGACCGAACCGGACGTAGACCTGAACCGGGGCGCCTTGAAAGGACATGCCCGCTCAGCGGACCCTTGAATGCATGATCCGGGGCGTGGTTCGCCACCGCTGATCCTCTCGCTCAACTCCCGCTCATGGCCCTCGCATTCGGGCGCGTCCGACGTCGTACGCGCAAGAGGCGGAGCCAGTGCCGGATCAACCGCAACCGCTGAGGAGCGAATACGTATGCACAGCACGCTCATCGTCGCCCGCATGGAACCCGGTTCGAGCACCGACGTCGCCAAGCTCTTCGCCGAGTTCGACGCGACGGAGATGCCGCACCGGATGGGAACGCTGCGCCGCCAGCTGTTCTCCTACCGGGGCCTCTACTTCCACCTGCAGGACTTCGACGCGGACAACGGCGGTGAGCTGATCGAGGCCGCGAAGAACGACCCGCGGTTCATCGGGATCAGCAACGACCTGAAGCCGTTCATCCAGGCGTACGACCCGGCCACCTGGCGCTCGCCCGCCGACGCCATGGCCACGCGCTTCTACAACTGGGAGGGGCGCGCGTGACAACGCCTCGCAGGGTGGTCATCACCGGGATGGAGGTCCTCGCCCCCGGTGGCATCGGCACCAAGAACTTCTGGAGCCTCCTCAGCGAGGGCCGCACGGCGACCCGGGGGATCACGTTCTTCGACCCCACGCCGTTCCGCTCGCGGGTGGCCGCCGAGATCGACTTCGACCCGTACGAGCACGGTCTGAGCCCGCAGGAGGTCCGCCGCATGGACCGGGCCGGCCAGTTCGCGGTCGTCGCCTCGCGCGGCGCGGTCGCCGACAGCGGTCTGGAGCTCGCCGGCCTCGACCCGTACCGGGTCGGTGTCACGGTCGGCAGCGCGGTCGGCGCCACCATGGGCCTGGACGAGGAGTACCGGGTCGTCAGCGACGGCGGCCGGCTCGACCTCGTGGACCACCAGTACGCGGCCCCGCACCTCTACAACCACCTGGTGCCGAGCTCGTTCGCGGCCGAGGTGGCCTGGGCGGTCGGCGCCGAGGGCCCCAGCACCGTGGTCTCCACGGGCTGCACCTCCGGCATCGACTCGGTCGGCTACGCCGTCGAGCTGATCCGCGAGGGCTCCGCCGACGTCATGATCGCCGGATCCTCGGACGCGCCGATCTCGCCGATCACCATGGCGTGCTTCGACGCGATCAAGGCCACGACGAACCGTTACGACGAGCCCGAGACGGCCTCGCGGCCGTTCGACAACTCGCGCAACGGCTTCGTCCTGGGCGAGGGCACCGCGTTCTTCGTCCTGGAGGAGCTGGAGAGCGCCGTCAAGCGAGGCGCCCACATCTACGCGGAGATCGCCGGCTACGCCACGCGCTCCAACGCGTACCACATGACCGGACTGCGCCCCGACGGCGCGGAGATGGCCGAGGCGATCCGCGTGGCGCTGGACGAGGCGCGGATGAACGGCGACGAGATCGACTACATCAACGCCCACGGCTCCGGCACCAAGCAGAACGACCGCCACGAGACGGCGGCGGTCAAGCGGATCCTCGGTGACCACGCCTACCGGACGCCGATGAGCTCCATCAAGTCGATGGTGGGGCACTCGCTCGGCGCGATCGGCTCCATCGAGATCGCCGCGTCCGCGCTCGCCATGGAGTACAACGTCGTACCGCCCACGGCCAACCTGCACACGCCCGACCCCGAGTGCGACCTGGACTACGTCCCGTTGACCGCCCGCGACCGCAAGACCGACGCGGTCCTCTCGGTCGGCAGCGGCTTCGGTGGATTCCAGAGTGCCGTGGTGCTCGCCCGTCCCGAGAGGAAGCTCGCATGACGTCGTCCGTGGTGGTCACCGGCCTGGGGGTGGCGTCCCCCAACGGACTCGGCATCCAGGACTACTGGGCGGCGACCGTCGGTGGCAAGAGCGGCATCGGCCGTATCACCCGCTTCGACCCGTCGTCCTACCCGGCCAAGCTGGCCGGCGAGGTCCCGGGCTTCGTCGCGGAGGACCTGCTGCCCAGCCGCCTGCTCCCGCAGACCGACCGGGTCACCCGGCTGGCGCTCGTCGCCGCCGACTGGGCGCTCGCCGACGCGGGCATCACCCCCTCCGAACTCGGCGAGTTCGACATGGGCGTGGTGACCGCGAGCGCGGCCGGCGGCTTCGAGTTCGGCCAGGGCGAGCTCCAGGCGCTGTGGTCCAAGGGCAGCCAGTACGTCTCGGCGTACCAGTCCTTCGCCTGGTTCTACGCGGTCAACAGCGGCCAGATCTCCATCCGCAACGGGATGAAGGGCCCCAGCGGCGTGGTCGTCAGCGACCAGGCCGGCGGGCTCGACGCGGTGGCGCAGGCCCGGCGGCAGATCCGCAAGGGCACCAGCGTGATCGTGTCCGGCGCCATCGACGCCTCGGTCTGCCCGTGGGGCTGGGTGGCGCAGCTGGCCAGCGACCGGCTCTCCACCAGCGACGAGCCGACCCGCGCCTATCTGCCGTTCGACCGCGACGCCTCGGGCTATGTGGCGGGCGAGGGCGGCGCGATCCTGATCATGGAGGACGCCGAGTCGGCCCGCGCCCGTGGCGCCCGTGTCTACGGCGAGATCTCCGGCTACGGCTCGACCATCGACCCGAAGGCCGGCTCCGGCCGCCCGCCGGGGCTGCGCAAGGCCATCGAACTCGCCCTGGCGGACGCGGGGGTCGCCCCGGGTGAGGTGGACGTGGTCTTCGCCGACGCGGCCGCCGACCCCGAGCTCGACCGGCAGGAGGCCGAGGCCATCAACGCCGTGTTCGGCACCCGCGGCGTGCCGGTCACCGCTCCCAAGACGATGACCGGACGGCTCTACTCGGGCGCCGCCCCGCTGGACCTGGCCGCCGCCTTCCTCGCCATGAAGGACGGTCTGATCCCGCCGACCGTGCACATCGATCCGGCCGCCGAGTACGACCTGGATCTGGTCACCGGCGAGCCGCGCACCGCCGAGGTGCGCACCGCGCTGGTCGTGGCCCGCGGCTACGGCGGGTTCAACTCCGCGGTGGTCGTGCGCGCCGCGTAGCGCTCCGCGGGAGTGCGTTGTTCGACTGCAGGCCGTCTGTGGCTGGTCGCGCAGTTCCCCGCGCCCCTTCGGGGCGCGGTACTTACCTAGGAAAGGGAAATCCCATGGCCACCACGTTCACCCTCGACGACCTCAAGCGCATCCTCCTTGAGGCAGCCGGCGCCGACGAGGGCGTCGACCTGGACGGCGACATTCTGGACACCGAGTTCGAGGTCCTGGGATACGAGTCGCTCGCCCTGCTGGAGACCGGCGGCCGCATCGAGCGCGAGTACGGCATCTCGCTGGACGACGACGCGCTGACCGACGCGGTCACCCCGCGCGCCCTCATCGAGGTCGTCAACGCCCAGCTGTCCGCCGCGTCCGCCGCCTGAGCCGCTCGAACAAGGAAGAGGAATCATGACCGAGAACACCGCACGGGTCGCGCTGGTCACGGGTGCCACGAGCGGCATCGGGCTCTCCGTCGCCCGGCTGCTCGGCTCGCAGGGCCACAAGGTCTTCATCGGCGCGCGCAACGCTGACAACGTCGCCGAGACGGTCAAGCAGCTCCAGGGCGAGGGCCTGGAGGCCGACGGCTCGGCGCTCGACGTCACCGACGCCGCCAGCGTCAAGGCCTTCGTCCAGGCGGCCGTCGACCGCTTCGGCACCGTCGACGTGCTGGTGAACAACGCCGGCCGCTCCGGTGGCGGCGTCACCGCCGACATCGAGGACGAGCTGTGGGACGCCGTCATCGACACCAACCTGAACAGCGTCTTCCGGGTCACCCGTGAGGTCCTGAACACCGGTGGCATGCGCCACAAGGACCGCGGCCGGATCATCAACATCGCCTCCACCGCGGGCAAGCAGGGCGTGGTGCTCGGCGCCCCGTACTCGGCCTCCAAGCACGGTGTGGTCGGCTTCACCAAGGCCCTGGGCAACGAGCTCGCGCCCACCGGCATCACGGTCAACGCCGTCTGCCCCGGCTACGTCGAGACGCCGATGGCGCAGCGCGTGCGCCAGGGCTACGCGGCCGCGTACTCCACCTCCGAGGACGCGATCCTGGAGAAGTTCCAGTCCAAGATCCCGCTCGGCCGCTACTCCACCCCGGACGAGGTCGCCGGTCTGGTCGGCTACCTCGCCTCGGACACGGCCGCGTCCATCACCGCGCAGGCGCTCAACGTCTGCGGCGGCCTCGGCAACTTCTAGCCCACGTACCCGAAGGAGCAGCGGATATGACGACCCGCGAGGTCGAGCACGAGATCACCATCGAGGCCCCCGCCGCCGCCGTGTACCGGCTGCTGGCGGAGGTCACCAACTGGCCGCGGATCTTCCCGCCGACGATCTACGTCGACCAGGTGGGCGAGCACGACAACCACGAGCGCATCCGGATCTGGGCCACCGCCAACGGCGAGGCCAAGAACTGGACCTCGCACCGTGAGCTCGACCCCGAGGCGCTGCGGATCACCTTCCGCCAGGAGGTCACCACGCCGCCGGTCGCCGCGATGGGCGGCACCTGGATCATCGAGACCCTGGGCGAGACCACCTCGCGGGTCCGGCTGCTCCACGACTACCGGGCGATCGACGACGACCCCGAGGGGCTGGCCTGGATCGACGAGGCGGTCGACAAGAACAGCCGCTCGGAGCTGGCCGCGCTGAAGCAGAACGTCGAACTGGCCCACGCGACCGAGGAGGTGACGTTCTCGTTCACCGACACCGTCATCGTCCAGGGCTCGCCCAAGGACCTGTACGACTTCATCAACGAGGCGAACCTGTGGTCCGAGCGGCTGCCGCACGTGGCCGTCGTCCGGCTCACCGAGGACACCCCGGGGCTGCAGACCCTGGAGATGGACACCCGCGCCAAGGACGGCTCGGTGCACACCACCAAGTCGTACCGGGTGACCTTCCCGCACCACAAGATCGCGTACAAGCAGGTCACGCTGCCCGCGCTGATGACCCTGCACACCGGGATCTGGACGTTCGAGGAGACGCCCGAGGGCACGGCCGCCTCCTCGCAGCACACCGTCACGCTCAACACGGACAACATCGCGAAGATCCTCGGCCCCGAGGCCACCGTCGCGGACGCCCGTGAGTACGTGCACACCGCGCTGTCCACCAACAGCACGGCGACGCTCAACCACGCCAAGACGTACGCCGAGTCGAAGGGCTGAGCCACAGATGACCCCGGACCGCCTGGACACACAGGTCATCGTCGTCGGCGCCGGCCCCGTCGGGCTTCTGCTCGCCGGTGAGCTGCGTCTTGGCGGCGCCGACGTGGTCGTACTGGAACAACGGGCCACGCCCACCACGGAGTCGAGGGCCTCCACGCTGCACGCCCGCACCATGGAGCTCCTTGACAGCCGCGGCCTGCTCGACCTGTTCGGGACGCCGCCGAACGAGCCGCGCGGCCACTTCGGCGGCATCCCGATGGACCTCACGCTGCCCAGCCCCTTCCCGGGGCAGTGGAAGATGCCCCAGACCCGGACCGAGGCGCTGCTCCAGGAGTGGGCGCTGTCGCTGGGCGCGGACATCCGGCGCGGCCACGAGCTGGTCGCCGTGTCCGACGAGGGCGACTTCGTCGAGGCCCGGGCGGCCGGGCCGGAGGGCACGGTCGTGGTGCGCGGGCGGTTCCTCGTCGGGTGCGACGGCGAGGAGTCGGCCGTGCGCCGCCTGACGGGCGCCGAGTTCCCGGGCAACGACGCCGGCCGCGAGCTGCTGCGCGCGGACGTGGCCGGTGTCACCATCCCGGGCCGCCGCTTCGAGCGGCTGCCCGCCGGGCTCGCCATCGCGGCGACCCGCGACGGGGTGACCCGGGTGATGGTGCACGAGTTCGGCTCCCGGGCCGAACCCCGCACCGGCGACCCGGAGTTCGGCGAGATCGCGGCGGTCTGGAAGCGCGTCACCGGCGAGGACATCAGCGGCGGAACCCCGCTGTGGGCGAACTCGTTCGGCGACGCCAACCGCCAGCTCACGCACTACCGCGACGGCCGGATCCTGTTCGCCGGCGACGCGGCCCACCGGCAGATGCCGATCGGCGGCCAGGCCCTCAACCTGGGCCTCCAGGACGCCTTCAACCTGGGCTGGAAGCTGGCTCTGCACCTCGGCGAGTCGGCCCCCGAGGGCCTGCTCGACACGTACCACAGCGAGCGGCACGAGGTCGGCCGGCGGGTGCTTTCCAACATCAGGGCACAGGCCATGCTGCTGCTCGGCGGCCAGGAGGTCGAGCCGCTGCGCGCGGTGCTGACCGAGCTCCTGCCGTACGACGACGTCCGGGCGCACCTCGCCGGGATGATCAGCGGCCTCGACATCCGTTACGACGTGGGCGGCCCCGAGCACCCGCTGCTCGGCGCACGGCTGCCGGACGCCGGTCTCACCACCGGCGAAGGCCCGCTGAGCACCGCCCAGTTGCTGCGCACCGCACGCGGTGTGCTCCTCGACCTGTCCGGTGGCAGTGCGGTGCTGTCGGACGCCGCCGGCTGGGCGGACCGGGTCACCGCTCTGCCCGCCGTGCCGGAGAAGGGCGGCGCCCTCGACTCGGTGGGCGCCGTCCTGGTCCGGCCCGACGGCCATGTGGCCTGGGCCGGCGCCCCGGACACCGACGGCGCCGGGCTGCGGGAGGCCCTGGAGCGCTGGTTCGGCCCCTCGCACTGAGCTCCCGTACCGCGAGAAACCCCCCACCCCCGCGCACGACCGTACGACTCCACCTCACAGCACGACAGGGCACGTCCAGGAAAGGGAACACTATGGAGGGGACAGCCGTGGACACCGATGTGATCATCGTCGGCGCGGGTCCGACCGGCCTCATGCTCGCCGGGGAACTGCGCCTCGGCGGGGCGGACGTCGTCGTCGTCGAACGGCTGACGAAGCCCACCGGCCAGTCCCGGGGCCTGGGCTTCACCGCCCGCGCCATGGAGATCTTCGACCAGCGCGGGCTGCTGCCCCGGTTCGGCCAGGGCGAGACGCTGGAGATCAGCCCGCTCGGTCACTTCGGCGGTGTGCAGTTCGACTACACCGTCCTGGAGGGCGCCCACTTCGGGGCGCGCGGCATTCCCCAGAACATCACCGAGACGGTCCTTGAGGAGTGGGCGACCGAGCTCGGCGTGGACATCCGGCGCGGCTGGGACTTCCTGGAGATAGCCGACGGCTACCTGGACGGCGACAGCGTCGAGATCAAGGTGCAGACGCCCAACTCGGTACGGAAGCTGCGCGCTTCCTACCTCGTGGGCGCCGACGGCGGCCGCAGCGTGGTGCGCGAGGCGGCCGGGTTCGACTTCCCGGGCACCTCGGCCACCCGGGCGATGTTCCTGGCCGATGTGACCGGCTGCAACCTCAAGCCGCGCTTCCTCGGTGAGCGGCTGAACAACGGCATGGTGATGGCGGCCCCGCTCGCCGAGGGCGTCGACCGCATCATCGTCTGCCCGGACGGCACGCCCGCGCGCGCCAGCGGCGACACGGTCAGCTTCGAGGAGGTCGCCGCCGCCTGGCAGTCGATCACCGGCGAGGACATCTCGCACGGCGGCGCCGAGTGGGTCAGCTTCTTCAGCGACGCCACCCGCCAGGCCTCCGAGTACCGGCGCGGCCGGGTCCTGCTGGTCGGCGACGCCGCCCACATCCACCTCCCGGCCGGCGGCCAGGGCCTGAGCACCGGCGTCCAGGACGCGGCCAACCTCGGCTGGAAGCTGGCCGCGGCGGTCGCCGGGACCGCGCCCGAGGGGCTGCTCGACACGTACCACGGCGAGCGCCACCCCGTGGGTGCCCGGCTGCTGATGAACACCCGCGCCCAGGGCATGGTGTTCCTCGGCGGACCCGAGGCCGAGCCGCTGCGCCAGCTCTTCGGCGAGCTCATCCAGTACGACGACGTGAAGCGCCATCTCGCCGGGATCGTCAGTGGTCTGGACATCCGGTACGAGCTGGGTGACGCGCACCCGCTGGTGGGGCGCCGGATTCCGCCTCGGCGGCTGGTGGGGGCGGCGGGGGAGACCAGCACCGTCGCGCTGCTGCACGCGGCGCGGGGTGTGCTGCTCGACTTCGCCGACGACGCGGCGGTGCGGGACGCGGCCGCCGGGTGGTCGGGGCGCGTCGACGTCGTCACGGCGGCGCCGAAGCCGGTCGACGGCGGTACCGATCCGCTCGCGGGTGCGGCTGCCGTGCTCGTACGGCCCGATGGATATGTGGCGTGGGCCGCGGACACGGCCGAAGGCCTTGCTCCGGCTCTTGAGCGCTGGTTCGGTCCGGCCGGGGTGTGACGCCCACTCACTCGGTCCCGAAGGCGGTTTCGCGTCTGCGAGCCGTCCCGGGTTGCTCGCGCCCACGCGGCGAAGCCGCACATGTCACAGCCCCGCGCCCCTTCGGGCGCGGGGCAGGCGGCCCACTCAACAGTCAACGCAAACGGGGGCATTGATGGAAAGCACGCTCGCACCGGGCGCGGTCTCCCAGGGCGTTCGCAGGATCACCCTGGACGCCGGGGGAGTCACGCTGTCCGCGCTGCTGTGCGAGCCGGAAGGGACCCCCCGCGCCACCGTCGTCGCCGTGCACGGCGGCGGGATGAGCGCCGGGTACTTCGACGGTCAGGCGCACCCCGAGCTGTCCCTGCTCACCCTCGGCGCCCGGCTCGGCTACACCGTGCTCGCGGTGGACCGGCCCGGCTACGGCCGTTCCGCCGCCCAGCTGCCGGACGGGCTCACCGTCGCCGAGCAGACCGAGGTGCTGCGGGCCGGGATCGACGACTTCACCTCCAAGTACCCGACGGGCGCGGGGGTGTTGCTGGTCGCCCACTCCTTCGGCGGCAAGCTCGCCCTGTCGGCCGCCGCGCACTGCACCGGCGACGGCCTGCTCGGCATCGACATCTCCGGCTGCGGCCACCGCTACGCCGTCACCCCGGGCGTGCTGCGCAAGGGCCTCAAGCACATCGCCCGGCACTGGGGCCCGCTGCGGCTCTACCCGCCGGACACCTTCCGCAGCAGCGGCTCCCTGGTGGCGCCGATGCCGGAGCGCGAGGCGAGTGAACTCAAGCGCTGGCCCGAGCTGTTCGCGGCCCTCGCGCCGCGCGTGCGGATCCCGGTCCGGCTCACCTTCGCCGAGCACGAGGGCTGGTGGCTGCACGGCGAGCAGGACCTCGCCGACCTCGCCGCCCAGCTGACCGCCTCGCCCCGTATCGTCGTCGACCGCCAGCCGGACGCCGGTCACAACATCAGCCTCGGCTGGGCGGCCCGCTCCTACCACCTGCGCACCCTCGCGTTCCTGGAGGACTGCATCACGCGGGCGGGACGCGATGGGTGATCCGAGCCTATGACCAGCACTCTGGCAACCCCTTTCCGTTCCCTGTCCGTACGGAACTTCCGGCTGTTCGCGGCCGGGCAGGTGGTCTCCGTCGCGGGCACCTGGATGATGGTCGTGGCCCAGGACTGGATCGTCCTGAGCCTGGCCGACAACTCCGGTACGGCGCTGGGCGTGGTGACCGCGCTGCAGTTCACCCCGCTGCTGCTGCTCACCCTGTACGGCGGGCGCCTCGCCGACCGCTACGACAAGCGCTTCCTGCTGACCTGTGCCAATCTCGCGTCCGGCGCGCTGGCTCTGGTGCTCGCGCTGCTCGCGTTCGCGGACGCGGTGCAGCTGTGGCACATCTGGCTGTGCGCGTTCGGCCTCGGGATGGTGAACGCCGTCGAGGTGCCGACCCGGATGGCGTTCGTCAGCGAGCTGGTCGGCCCCGAACTGCTGCCCAACGCCTCCGCATTGAGCGCCGCGTACTTCAACACCGCCCGGGTCGTCGGCCCGGCGCTGGCCGGGCTGCTCATCACCGGCTTCGGCACCGGCTGGGTCATGCTGTTCAACTCCGTCAGCTATCTGGCCACGGTGGCCGGGCTGCGGATGATGCGGCCGGACGAACTGCTGCGCGGCGCACGGCAGGACACCCGTCCCCGGGTGATCGACGGGCTGCGGTACATCCGCAGCCGGCCCGATCTGAAGCTGCCGCTCGCCCTGATCGGGGTGATCTCGCTCGTCGGGCTCAACTTCCAGCTGACGCTGCCGCTGTATGCCAAAACGGTTTTCCACGCCGACGCGGCCTCGTTCGGGCTGCTGACCACCGGCTTCGCGGCGGGCTCCCTGGTCGCCGCGTTCATCACCACGGCGCGCCGCGGCCGCCCCTCCAGCCGTCTGGTGGTCGCCTCGGCGATCGCGTTCGCGGCCTTGGAGACGGTGGCGGGCTGGGCGCCCAACTTCGTCTCGGCGATCGTGCTGCTCTCGCTCACCGGCGGGGCGACCATCTACTTCGTCCAGGCGGCCAACCACCGCGTCCAGCTCGGCAGCGACCCGCAGTACCGGGGCCGGGTGATGGCGCTCTACACGCTCATCGTCCAGGGCTCCACCCCGCTGGGATCGCTCCTCATCGGCTGGCTCGCCGAACACCTGGGCGCCCGCTCGGGGTTCTACGTGGGCGGCCTGGTCTCGCTGGCGGCCGCCCTGACGGCGCTGGCCTTCGACCGGCGTACGGGACAGGAGGCGTCCGACGACGTGACGACGGCGAAGAAGGCCGCGCCCGAGGGCGAGCCCGAGGCGGTGAGCCGGTGAACGCGACCGTGACACCGGTGAACGCCACCGTGACGCCGCTGAAGGCGCCGCCCGGAGCGGGCCTGCTGCATCTGGTCGTCTTCCGGCCGCCCGTCGAGGACGCGGCGCCGGTGTGCCCGCTGATGCAGGCCCTGGACGAGCTGGAGGCGGCCCGCGCGGCCACCTTCGTCCACGACAGGGACCGCCGCCAGTACGTGGCGGCGCACGCCACCCTGCGGCGCGTGCTCGCCGAGTACACCGGGCACGAGCCCAGCCGGGTGCCGCTCGGCCGGGCCGAAGGGCCCTACGGGAAGCCGCAGTTGATCGGTTCGCCGGTCCCGCTGCACTTCAACCTCTCGCACAGCCACGGCCTGATCGCCATCGGGGTCGCGGCGGACCCGGTGGGCGTCGACGTCCAGCGCGTCCCGTCGCCCGAGGCGGTCGAGGTGGTCCTGCCCAGGCTGCATCCGCGCGAGCGCGAGGAACTGCGCGCTCTGCCCGCATCGGAGCGCCCGGAGGCGTTCGCGCGGCTGTGGACCCGCAAGGAGGCCTACCTCAAGGGCCTGGGCACCGGCCTCACCCGCTCGCCCGCGGCGGACTATCTGGGCGAGACGGCCGCGGCCCGCCCGGCCGGCTGGACGGTGCGCAACGTGCCGGTACAGCCGGGCTACGCGGCCGCGGCCGCGCTCCGCCACCACCCGACCTGATCGAGAAGGCAGTCGATTCCGCTCCAGGATTCCGCAACCACACAGGGGGAAAACGAACCATGCCGACCACGCCGACCACACAGTCCTCCGCCGAGGTCTCCGACCGGCTGGACGAACTCAGCGAACGCAAGGAACAGGCCGTACGCGGTCCCAGCGACAAGGCGACCGAGGCGCAGCACGCCAAGGGCAAGCTGACCGCACGCGAGCGGATCGAACTCCTCCTGGACAAGGGCAGCTTCACCGAGGTCGAGCAGCTGCGGCGGCACCGCGCCACCGGGTTCGGCCTGGAGGCCAAGAAGCCGTACACGGACGGTGTCATCACCGGCTGGGGCACGGTCGAGGGCCGTACGGTCTTCGTCTACGCCCATGACTTCCGGATCTTCGGCGGCGCGCTCGGCGAGGCCCACGCCGCCAAGATCCACAAGATCATGGACATGGCGCTGGCGGCGGGCGCGCCGCTGGTCTCGCTGAACGACGGCGCGGGCGCCCGGATCCAGGAGGGCGTCAGCGCGCTCGCGGGCTACGGCGGCATCTTCCAGCGCAACACGCGGGCCTCGGGTGTCATCCCGCAGATCTCCGTGATGCTCGGCCCGTGCGCGGGCGGCGCGGCGTACTCGCCCGCGCTGACCGACTTCGTGTTCATGGTCCGCGAGACCTCGCAGATGTTCATCACCGGCCCGGACGTCGTCCAGGCCGTGACGGGCGAGGAGATCAGCCAGAACGGACTCGGCGGCGCCGATGTGCACGCCGGGACCTCGGGCGTGGCGCACTTCGCGTACGACGACGAGGAGAGCTGCCTCGCCGAGGTGCGCTATCTGCTCTCCCTGCTGCCGTCCAACAACCGGGAGATGCCGCCGCTGGCGCAGACCTCGGACCCGGTGGACCGCGAGGGCACCGCCCTGCTCGATCTGGTGCCGGCCGACGGCAACCGCTCGTACGACGTGCGCGGGGTGATCGAGGAGCTCGTCGACGACGGCGAGTACATGGAGATCCACGCCAACTGGGCGCCCAACCTGGTGGTGGCCCTGGCCCGGCTGGACGGCCATGTCGTCGGCGTCGTCGCCAACCAGCCGTCCGCCATGGCCGGTGTCCTGGACATCAAGGCGAGCGAGAAGGGCGCCCGGTTCGTCCAGTTCTGCGACTCCTTCAGCATCCCGCTGATCACCCTCGTCGACGTGCCCGGGTTCCTGCCGGGCGTCGACCAGGAGCACGACGGCATCATCCGGCGCGGCGCGAAGCTGCTCTACGCCTACTGCAACGCGACCGTGCCTCGTATCTCGGTGGTGCTGCGCAAGGCGTACGGCGGTGCCTACATCGTGATGGACTCGCGTTCCATCGGAGCCGACCTGTCGTTCGCCTGGCCCACCAACGAGATCGCGGTGATGGGCGCCGAGGGCGCGGCGAACGTGGTGTTCCGGCGGGAGATCGCCGCGGCCGAGGACCCGGACGCGATGCGCAAGCAGAAGATCGACGAGTACAAGAACGAGCTGGTACACCCCTACTTCGCGGCCGAGCGCGGTCTGGTCGACGACGTCATCGACCCGCGCGAGACCCGCTCGGTGCTGTGCCGCTCGGTCACGATGCTCATCGCCAAGGACGCCGAGCTGCCCCGCCGCAAGCACGGCAACCCGCCCCAGTAGACCCGACGACCACAGAGAGGTGCACGACATGAGCGAGATGACCCAGTTCACCGAGCCCGCCGAGCCCGCCGCCGAGTCCGCCGGGATGACCCTGGAGCACTGCCGCGAGCTGTTGCGGGTCGAGCGGGGCAACCCCGATCCGGAGGAACTCGCGGCGCTGGCGGCGCTGTTCTTCGCCCACTTCTCCGCGATCGAGGCGCGGCGGGAGGCCGCCCGTGTCCTGATCCCGCGGCAGCGGCGCTCCGCGAGCTGGCGCCGCACCGAGCGGGCACCCGGCTTCGACGGCCCGCGCACCTGGCGCGCGGGCGGTCCCGCACTCGTTTGACGATGCGTCAATTGCCGTAGGAATACGGCGATTTACCCACCACGACAGTAAGCGCGCACCCCGTGCGGGCCGCCCCGGCAGGGCGGCACCGCCCGGGGTGCGCCCCTGTTCGGGCCCTGCGGGCTTTACTTGACACGCGCTCGGCCGGACGACCATTCTGTGCGGTGAATGGGGGTCTTCGTCATGCAGGTGTTGCCGTACTGCAAGCTACTGCCCGATCACACGGAGCGCCGGGGCGCTCCGGCGGCGCCCGACTGAGGCGCAGGCAGGCGAAATTCAGCCAACGGCCATCATGGCGCCACTTGGACACCCGTTATTTAACACGCCGTCAGCAGACCCGCCGGAATTCTGTATACGGGCAGGCCGATGTGGCGAACGTCATGTCATGACTCTGCCAACATCAGAGCTGCGCCAAGATGGCCGGTTTATGCGAGTCACGGCGAGTTACGCTTGGTTGAATCGTCAGTTGTGCCGGTCTTCCGCTTCCGCATGGCGGGGACTGGTTGACGAGGGCTCCTGATCGTGATCACGTATGGAAACGAGCAGGCAGCCTGTCCGATCCCGCTCAATAACCGACACAGTTTATTTGTTATTTGCTCGAACCTCTTTGAATTCCGTAGCAGCGGTCTGTAGGTTCGTCGGTGAGATCTGGATCGGATCTCATATTGGACTCACTCAGATGGGGGAGGGACATGACTCGCGGGGGAGGCATGACTCAGAGTTCGTCAGAGGCAGTGCTGGAGCCTCATATACCTGTCCAGCGTGGTCCCGGTGGACCACACCTGATCGAAGAGGGCGTGTCGGAAGCGGTGCGCAGGGTGGCCGGCCTCTCGCGGGGCCGGCGGATCCTCGTGGTCGACAGCGACGTCGACGGCGCGGAGTCCCTGGTGTGCCGGCTGCGCAGGCACGGCCACGAGGCCATCGGCGTGAAGAGCGGTAGCACCGCGCTGCAGGCGTACGAGGACGTGGACCTTGTCCTCCTCGACCTCGAACTCCCGGACCTGGACGGGCTGGAGGTGTGCCGGGCCATCCGCTCCGTGAGCGGCATCCCTGTGATCATCGTCACTGCCCGGGGCTCCGAGCTCGACTGTGTGCTCGGCCTACAGGCCGGTGCAGACGACTATGTGGTCAAGCCCTATGGCTTCCGGGAATTAATGGCACGGATCGAAGCCGTCATGCGTCGCGCCAGGTTCCAACCGCCTGTTGCCAGAGAGATCTTGCACGGGCGGTTGCGCATTGACGTGAGCTCCCGCGAGGTGAGCCTGGACGGCCGCGAGGTGGGGCTGACCCGCAAGGAATTCGATCTGCTCTGCCTGCTCGCGTCCCATCCGGACACGGTCATTCCGCGAAAGCGCCTGCTCCAGCAGGTCTGGGGGGACTCCTGGTCCCGCCGTACTGTCGACACCCATGTCAGCAGCCTTCGGGGAAAACTCGGCGACAGCGGCTGGATCATTACTGTGCGCGGGGTCGGTTTCAAGCTGGGCAACGGGTGAATTTCCGTCTTTCCGCCCGGTGTGCGCAACGGAAAAACAAGTTGAACAACCGTCTTATATCCGAAGAATTCTTTGGTGCCGCAGCCGGTAAATGATTGCCGAGTGTGAGACGGGTTTTCGGGCGGGGTCCCGGGGGTATTGTTTCTCCCCTGGGGTCCCGCCTTCTTTATCAGTAACCGCAGTAAATATCAATTCCGTGCAACATGCCGTCTCGCACACCTTGGCAGGCCCCTGAACAACACACTGAACACAGCGAAAAGGCCCCCGCGGCCGGCCGGGAAGCCGGGCCGCGGGGGCCTTTTCGTGAACTGCCGTCGTCGCCCTACGGGTTGAGCACCCAGGCGGAGTTGTGCTGGGTGAAGCCGATGTGCGGGTAGTACTCCACCGCCGCCGGCGCCGACAGGAGAATGATCTTCGCCTGCGGGGCCTCCTTCTGCGTGGCGTCGATGAGCGCGCGGCCGATGCCCGAGCGCTGGTAGTCGCCGCTCACCGCGATGTCCGAGAGGTACGTCGCGTAGGAGAAGTCGGAGATGCTGCGGGCGATGCCGATGAGCCTGCCCTCCGCGTCCCGCGCCACCACCACGAGGTTGGCGTTGCGGACCATGGCGGCGAACCGCTCCACGTCCTCGATGGGACGGCGCTCGCCGAGCCCGGAGCTGCGGTAGACGTCGAGGACCGCCTCCAGGTCCAGGTCGGCGCCCTCCACCCGCTCAGTCGTCCAGGTCACGAAGCTGCTCCAATCGCTTGAGAATCACACCGTGGTTGACGAGGAAACGCTCCGGGCGGAGCTGGCCGATGTCCATGCCCTCCTGCCGCAGCGTGTCCCCGAAGTGCTCGCCGGTCGCGATGGTGCGGTTGGCGGCGGACTGGACGGCCCGGTAGGCCTTCTCCCGCTCCACCCCGTCGGCCAGCAGATCGGCGAGTACGGCAGAGCTGAACACAAGACCGTCGGTCTGGTCGATCCCCGCCCGCATCCGCTCCGGGAACACCTTGAGGTTACGGACCAGGTCGGCCGCCATCGTGGCCTGGAAGTGCCCCACCGACAGCGCGTCCGGCAGGATCACCCGCTCCACCGACTGGTGGGCCAGATCCCGCTCGTGCCACAGCGCCACGTTCTCCAGGGCCGTGGTCGCGTAACCGCGCAGCAGCCGGGCCAGACCCGTCAGACGCTCGCTGGTGGTCGGGTTGCGCTTGTGGGGCATGGCGCTGGAGCCCTGGTACGCCGAGGTGCGCTGCTCCTCGACCTCGCGGACCTCGGTGCGCTGCAGCAGCCGCAGCTCCAGGGCGATCTGCTCGACGCTCGCGCCGAGCACGGCGACGGCCTGGATCAGCTGGGCGTGCCGGTCGCGGGCGACGACCTGGCTCGGGGCCGGCTCCACCCCCAGGTCCAGCTCCTCGCAGACGTACGCCTCGACGGAGGGGTCGATCAGCGCGTACGTGCCGACCGAGCCGGAGATCGTGCCCACCGCCACGGCCTTGCGCGCCGCGCGCAGCCGGGTGATCGAGCGGTCCACCGCGAACGCGAACTGCGCCAGCTTGTGGCCGAAGGACGTCGGCTCGGCGTGGACGCCGTGGGTGCGGCCGACGATGACCGTCTCCCAGTGCTCCAGGGCCCGTTCGACCAGGACCTTGCGCAGCTCGACCGCGGCCGCGATCACCAGGTCGGTGGCGCGGGCCAGGTTGTAGCCCAGCGAGGTGTCGACGAGGTCGTAGCTGGTCATGCCGAGGTGGACCCAGCGGGCCGACTCGTCCGGGATGTCCTCGCAGTACGCGGCGAGGAACGAGAGCACTTCGTGGTCGCGCTCGCGCTCGATCTCCTGCACCCGCTCGGGCGTCGGGACCTTGGCCCGCCGCATGTCCTCGACCGCGTCCTCGGGCACCCGTCCCAGGCGCGCCTGCGCCTCGGAAGCCAGGATCTCCACCCGGACCCAGGTCGCGTACCGCGCCTGGTCCGAGAAGATGTCCGCCATCGCGGGCAGGGTATAGCGGGGAATCATGTGGGCCAGCACCCCCAGGGTGAGCTTGTCGACAAATGGATCGGACGGACCGCCAGCGGTGCGTGGGCCGTCGTGAGGGGACGGGCCGTCATCAGAAGGCCTCGAAGTATTCGCGCTGCTCCCACTCGGTGACCTGGCCGTCGGCGGGCCGCTCGGCCGCGCGCCAGGCCTCGTAGCGGGACAGCTCGCTCTCCTTCAGCTTGGCCAGGGTGGCGGCCAGCGGCTTGCCGAGCAGTTCGGCGGCCTGACCGGCCCGGAAGGCCTCCAGCGCCTCGCCGAGGTCCTGCGGCAGCGTCTCGTACGACTCCTCGCCGCTCTCCCGCGTGCTCGCGCCGACCTCGGTGGCCATGCCGTCGAACCCGGCGGAGAGCTGGGCGGCGATGTTGAGGTACGGGTTGGCGGTGGGCTCGCCCACCCGGTTCTCGATGTGCGTGCCGGCGCCGCCGCCGACCACCCGGATCATCGCGCTGCGGTCCTCGTAGCTCCAGCCGAGACGGGTCGGCGAGAGCGAGAAGTCGGCGCCCATGCGGCGGTAGCCGTTGACGGTGGGGACCGAGAGCAGGCACAGGTCGCGGGCGCGGGAGAGCAGCCCGTCGATGTACGCCTTGCCCTGGTCCGAGATGCCGCCGCCGTCGGCCGCGAAGAGGTTGCGCCCGTTCGTGCTGTCCATCACCGACTGGTGCAGATGCCAGCCGCACGGGTCGAAGCTGTCGACGCGGGGCAGCGCCATGAAGGAGGCGTGGTAGCCCTGGCGCGCGGCGGTCTGCTTGACCACGGTGCGGAACAGGAGCATCGCGTCGGCGGTGTCCAGCGCGTGCATCGGGTTGAAGGTCGTCTCGATCTGGCCCGGGCCCGACTCGTGCTCGATCGAGCGCAGCGGCAGGCCGAGTTCGAGCAGCTTCATCGCCAGCGGGCTGGTGAAGTGGGCCACCGAGTCGTAGTTGGCGTCCAGGTTGAACTGGTAGCCCGAGTTCATCGCCTCGACCTTGGGGGCCGCGCCCTGGAGGCCGAAGCCGTTGCCCGCGTTCCCGGGCGGACCCGCGAGCTTGCGGGTCAGGTACCACTCGACCTCCAGGCCGAGCACCGGGGTGAGGTCGCGGGCCGCGTACCGGGCGACGACCTGGCGCAGCACGTTCCGCGCGGAGAGCGGGTGCGGGGAGCCGTCGCGCAGATACTCGTCACCGAGCACCCACGCGGTGCGCGGTCCCTCGTGGGGGAGCACCTGGAACGTCAGCGGGTCCGGGACCAGCACGAAGCTGCCCGCGCCCGCGATCTCGTCGACGCCGACGCCCGGGTCGGCGAGGAAGTCCAGGGCGGCCGCGTGGCCGGTGTCGAAGATGAACGGGCCCGAGCTGAAGTCCATGCCGTTGCGCAGGACCGAGCGGAACGCGTCCACGGTCAGCGTCTTGGAGCGGGCCAGCCCGTGCGGGTCGGCGAAGGCGAGGCGGACCAGGTCGATCTCGTCGAGCGAGGCCTCGATCTGCTCGGCCGCAGCGGCCTGTTCGTCGGTCCACAGGCCGAACTCGGTGACGAACGCGGGACGTCCTGTGCCGCCCGCCTCGGAGAAGGGGCTGGACCACGACCGGGAGTACATGGGTTACAGGATCCTTTCGGTTACTCGGTCCGGTGCGGCCGGCAGCGGCCCGAGGTCCGCCTCCAGACGGCGTGCGGCGGACAGGACCAGATCGTCCGCGCCGAAGGGGCCCACGAGTTGGAGCCCCACCGGGAGACCGGCGCGGGTGAGTCCGGCCGGGAGCGAAACGGCCGGCTGGCCAGTCATATTGAAGGGATACGCGGCGGGTGTCCACGCCAGCCAGAGCAGGTCCTCCGGACGGCTGGCCCAGTCAGGGCCGATCGCGTGGGGATCGATCGGCTCGATGGGCACGGTGGCCATCGCGAGCAGGTCGTACCGGTCGAAGATCTGGTGCAGTGTGGTGCGCAGCCCCAGACGCACCTCCTCGGCCCGCATCACGGTGGCCGCGCTGAGCGTGCGGCCGTGCCGCACGATCGCGAGGCGGCCCGGGTCGCACCACTCCTCGTCGGCGGGCGAGGTGCCCGCCGCGTCGCTCGCGGCGAGGATGTCGACGAGCGCCGGATACGGGTCGCGGAACGGCACCTCGATCCGCTCGACGCGGTGCCCCTGCGCGGCGAGCGCGTCCAGACCCTGCTCGCTGACCCGGCGGACCTCCGGCGAGGTGCCCGGGAACTCGATCCAGCCGATGCGCAACCGCCGCCGCTGGCGGGGCAGTTCATGCACGCCGAGCATCGAGTCCGGGTCCTGCGGATGCCCGCCGGTGATCACCGAGGCGAGCTCGATGACGTCCGGCACGGTGCGCGCGATCGGCCCCTGGTGGGAGAGCCGGTCGGCGCAGGCGGGAACATACGGCACCTTGGCGAACGACGGCTTGTAGCCGACCACACCGCAGAACGCCGACGGGATACGGATCGAGCCCGCGCCGTCGGTGCCGAGCGCCCCCGAGCCGAGCCCCGCCGCGACCGCGGCCGCGGCGCCGCCGCTGGAGCCGCCGGCGGAGAGTTCCAGATCCCACGGGTTACGGGTGGGCGGGGCCACCCGGCTCACCGTGGAGGCGCTCCACCCGTACTCCGACGTCGTGGTCTTGCCGATGACGATGGCCCCGGCGGCCCGCAGCCGCGCGACCGAGGGCGCGTCGGCCCGGGGCCGCCGGTTCTCCAGGAGGGACCCACGGGCAGTGGGCAGGTCCCCGGTCTGGATGAGGTCCTTCACCGAGACCGTGATCCCGAGCAGCGGCTGCCGGTCGAAGACGGCCGGGCCCTCCTCGCGGATCCGGGCGTCGGCCAGTTCGGCCTCCCGCACGGCCTCGTCGCCCGCGACCGAGACGAAGGCGCCGAGCTCGATGTCGGTCTTCTGGATCGCGGTGAGGACCGACTGCACATGGTCGGCGGCGGACAGCTCTCCCCGGGCGAGGAGGTCGCGTATGTCGCCAATGGACGCTGAGGTCAACGGAGCAGCTCCTCGTCAGAACGGGGTGGGCCGCCGGTCACGAGACCTGCTGCGGCTGCTTGGCGCGCGCCGCCGCGGCCTGGACCGACTTGAGGTGCCACTCGGAGTCGAAGGCGGTGACCTCGATCTCCTCGCCCGCGGCCACCAGCGCGGCGGCGGCGCTCATGGCGCCGGCGATGAACCCCGAGGTGCGGTGCGCGGCGAGCAGGTCGGACTCGTCGAACGGGGTGCCGTCGCAGCGCAGCAGACGCAGGTCCATGAACCCGTTGAACCTCTGGCCCAGCACCTCGACCGACTGCGGGCTGCGGATGCTGAACCGCACCTTCGACGCCACATGGCCGTGGTGGTGCTGGTCGGAGTAGAAGGCGACGTCGGGGATGGTCGGCGGGATGAAGTGGTCGCGCTCCACCACGGCGGGCACCTTGGGCAGGTTCCCGGCGATGAAGTGCCAGGAGTTGTACTGCATGCGGGACGACATCGCCCAGGCGTTGTCGGCCAGTTGCAGCACCGAGTCCTCGTAGTGGCGCTTGGCCGACGGGGCGGGCACCACGCAGCAGAAGAAGTCGGTGATGTCCCACTTGGTGATCTCGGCGTAGCTCTGCTCCCGCAGGGCGCGCATCAGTTCGGGGATCGAACGCATGCCCCGGCTCATGGCGAAGTCGGCCTCGAAGACCTCCGTCGCCCCGGCCACCGTCTCGTACACCAGGGCCTCAAGTCCGGTACCGAACTCGCCGTACGGCCGGGCGAGCCAGGAGGGGGACGCGGCCAGGCTCGCGCGGAGCTCGGCGAAGGTGGCGCCGGTGACCGGGAGACGCTCGCTCAGCAGGGCGGCGAGCTCCGCCTCGCGCTGCTGCGACTTCTCCCCGTACGGACCGGCCAGGCGCTCGATCTTGTGCATCAGCGCGCCGTGGATCTCGCGGTAGAGCTGGGCGTTGGGGATGACATGGCCCATCCGGCGCTCGCGCAGCGCCACGGCGAGGGCGTTCAGCGCCTCGACGCGGTGCGTGGGAGCGGGCGGGACGAGCTCCCCGCCGGGGACCGCGTTGTAGTTGCCGCGGGTGCGCTCCAGCATGTACGCGATGTGATCCAGCGTCAGCTGGGTGCCGTTGGCCTCCTCGATGCGCCCGGCGCCCGCGGAGCGCACCAGCAGCGTGAGGCAGACGACCATCACCGCGTCGTGGTCCGACCACTGCTCCATGGAGACGCCCATCAGACGGCTGAACGTCTCGTTGGGGTGGCCCGCCCACAGCGTCTTGCCGATGACGTTGTTGGTCTCGCGGAAGTTGGTGTAGAGCTTCCCCTCCTGGTGCAGCACGAAGGGGGCGGTCCGCAGCGCGGACTCCCGCAGCATCTCCAGGAGTTCGTCACGGGCCTGGGTGCCGAGCGCCGCCAGCCACTGGCGGCAGTCGACGACCTGGTCGGCGAAGCGGGCGGCCGCGCGGTCGACCTCGCTCTCGTAGTCGAGCAGGTCCTGCGCCGACCACGGCACGCTCATGACGCCCTCGACCAGCTTCTCCTCGTCCTCCAACGGCCCCTGCGAGGGCACGCGGACGACGATGCGGCCGGTCGTGGTCAGGCCCAGCTCGCCGAGGAACGCGGGGCGCTCCTTGACGTCGCGCACGGGCGTCGGCAGGTTCTCCTCGCGCCACGAGATGCCGCAGAGCACCTTGAGCGCGGCCTCGTCGGCGGTGCGCAGGGCGCGCAGCTGGACCTCGGCGGGGACGTGGCCGTCCAGGGTGAGCAGGGCGTTCACCGCGCCGCGCAGGTCCGGGGCCGCGGTCGCGCGCTCCCAGGCGCGCTTGAGCAGAGTGGGGAAACCGGCCTCCTCGTCTTTGAGGCGGTCCGGCTTCGGCGTGGCCCCGGCCACCGCGCCCTGGCGGCTCGGCCGGCGGCTCTGCCGCTTTTTGGCGTTGATGGCCCGGCGGGAGGTGCCGTTGCGCTCGGCGGAACTTGTCATGACACACCCTCAGCGGTAAGCCCGATGTGCTTCCACATCTCGTCGGTCGTGGGCGTCCAGTCCTCGTCGACGTAGATGCAGTCGACCGGGCACTCCAGGACGCACTTGGGGCAGCCGGAGCACAGTTCGGGGATGATGACGACGTCGAGTCCGTTGTCGAAGATCGCGTTGAACTCGGGCGGGCAGGCACGCAGGCAGGTGTCGCAGGTGATGCACTCCGCGCGCTCGATACGGCGTGGCGGCTTCTTCCACGTTTCGCTGCGGGTCCGCTCGGCGATCAGCTTGTCGCGCCCGGACACCGAGCCTTCCACTGTCTCGTCCAGCGAGTCGTCCGAAGTGTTCGTGGGCATTCGGCCCCCCTCTTGTCCTGTTTCGCTCGTGCCACGGTAAGAGAGCATTAATAACTGCGCCGCAGTGCGGCGACGACGGCCAGAATTACACGCGGCCCCGCTCCATGGGAACGGCGGACGAGCGGTGTGCAGACGCGGATTTCATGGCTGCGGTGGATTCCTGCTAGAGGGAATCTTGAACCCGCGGGCTTCTGATAATCCACCGTTCCGCAAGGGGACGCAATATGCTCAAGTCACCGCGCCGACGTCCGTCACAAGACGGCGCGGGGGATCCGTGTCGGTTTCGTTGAGACCCGCTCTGACCTGCTGCGATTGGGTGATCCGGGCTTCGGCTTCGCCCCTGCGGGCCGGACCGGGGCGGGCCCCGTCGGGCGACGGTATACGCGAACGGCGGCCGTGCAACCGCGGAACTCACGCAGTCGAACACCGCGACCGGGTGCACTCCGGTTTGTCAACTCCGTGCACGGAAACCCACTGGAGTCACCCTACCGTTTTACTGGTGTTGTGTCCGTCATCGGATACGCGTGTATATCGCACGCGGTGAATGCTCCCTAAACGGAGATATCCGCGTTATGGCCGGGGGAAAGGGAATCCATTGTGCGGGAACAGCAGCAGTGCGCCGCCGGGCCAAATACCCGGCGGCGCACTGGTGTTGGGGACGCGTCACCTCAAGTTCCGTCGCCGTAAGCCCAGTTCATGAGGGGGACTGGGGGAGTCATGGCGCGGAAGGGGGCACACGCGGGCCGCTCGGCGGCCGGCCCTCAGTCGTTCAGGATCGTCAGATCGAGCCGGTCCAGCCGCTCGGGCGCGGCCCGCATGTCGATCCCGGTGATCTTCTCGTCCACGACGGTGAACCCGAAGACGACCCTCGGCCGCCCGCGCGGCGCCCACACCGCCCCGACGACGCCGTCGACCAGCGCCAGCTTGGCGTACTTGGCGCGCCCCGAGAACGCGTCCGCCACCGAGCCCGCGCCCCGCACCTCCGTCGGCGCCCCCACCGCCACCGCCTCCGGGTCGGCGCGGAGCACCACGTCCGGGGCGAGCAGCGCGGTCAGGGTGGCGAAGTCGCCGCCGCGCGAGGCGGTCAGGAACGCGTCGACGATCCGGCGCAGCCGCGTCGTACCGTCGTCCGGCAGCGGATCGACCCGCCGCACCCGCGCCCGGGCCCGGTCGGCCAGCTCGCACGCCTCCTCGGCGCCGGTCCCCACGATCGGCGCCACCTCGTCATAGGGGAGGCCGAACAGATCGTGCAGGACGAACGCCATCCGCTCGGCCGGGTCCAGCGTCTCCAGGACGACAAGGAGGGCGAGGCCCACCGAGTCCGCCAGCACCTCCTCGTGCGCGGGGCCCATCGAGGCGAGTTTGGCGGCCAGTTCGGCCGGGACCGGGTCGGCCAGATCGTCCGGCGCCCGGCGCGCGGCCGGTACCCGGGGCGCCCTGGGCTCGGCGGAAACCGTTCTGCGCGAGCGCAGCCGGTCCAGGGAGACATTGGCGACCACCGTCATCAGCCAGGCGGGCAGCCCCCGGACACCCTCGTCCTGTGCCGGGTCGCCGCCCTCGGTGATCCTTAACCAGGCTTCCTCGACGGCTTCGTCGGCCTCGTTCAGCGTCCCCAGCATGCGGTACGCCACGGCCCGCAGATGCGGGCGGTTCTCCTCGAAACGCCGCGCCAGCCATTCGCCGTCGTCCATCGGTCACATTCCTCCGTCGCGCTCCGTCAGTGAGTGACGAACGCGTCACGGTCACACCCTCTGGCCACGTTCCGTCATAGCAGTGACGAACAAAACCCAGCTCATGTGACAGGAAGAGGTACCCCGATCGAGTCGAGGCGATCGGGTCGTACAGGGGAGGCCCCTCGAACAGACCGAGTTCGACCGAGCCCTGAGCGCAGGACTCCCAACCCTTAGCGAGCAGTCATGACGACGCATCCTCCATCACCTGGGCAGGCCACCGAGGAGCCGCCGCCCCCAGCACCGTCCACGTTCACCCACCGCTACGCGAAGGCCGTCGCGGGCCACCGCTCCAAGTGGGCCGTACTCGTGCTCTGGGTCCTGCTCATCGCCGTGGGCGGATCTCTGGCGACCAAGCTCGGTGACGTACAGAACAACGAAGCGCAGACGTGGTTGCCGAAGAACGCGCAGTCGACCAAGGCGGTGAAGATCGCCGAGGACTACTTCCAGGACAAGGGACGCATCGGCGCCGTCGTCGTCTACGCCCGCGAAAGCGGCCTGACCGCCGCTGACCTGGCGAAGGTGGACAGCGACCGCAGCGCGTTCGTGGCCAACAAGATCGCGGCGGGCGACGTCCCCTCGGTCACGGTCTCCGGTGACAAGAAGGCCGCGTTCCTCAGCGTGCCCGTCAAGTCAGACAAGGCCGACAACAGCGTCCTGGGCGACGGCGTCAAGGACCTGCGCAAGGCCGCGCAGAAGAACGCGCCGGACGGTCTCGAAGTCAAGATCGCGGGCCAGGCCGGCAACATCGCCGACTTCATCGATGTCTACTCCGGCATGGACGGCGCCCTGCTCGGCGCCACCCTCGGACTTGTCGCCCTCTTCCTGCTCTTCACCTACCGCAGCCCGATCCTGTGGCTGATCCCGCTGCTCTCGGTGGGTCTGGCCAGCCAGGTCGCCAGCGCCGTGGTCTATCTGCTCGCCAAGCACGCGGGCCTCACGGTCAACGGCCAAAGTGCCTATGTACTGACGGTGTTGGTGCTGGGCGTCGGCACCGACTACGCGCTGCTGCTCATCGCCCGCTATCGAGAAGAGCTGCACCGCCACGAGGACCGGCACGAGGCGATGGTGTACGCGCTGCGCCGCTGCCTGCCCGCGATCACCGCCTCGGCGGCGACCGTCGGCATCGCCACCATCTGCCTGGTGTTCGGCTCCATGAACTCCACCCGGGGCCTGGGCCCGGTGGTGGCCATCGGTGTCGTGGTCGTCTATCTGGCGATGGCCTCGCTGCTGCCCGCCTTCCTGGTCATCCTCGGCCGTTGGGCGTTCTGGCCGTTCATCCCGCGCTTCTCGCACGAGTTCGACCACACCAGCGCCGAGAAGGAGCACGGCTTCTGGGCGAAGATCTCCGGCTTCGTGGGCCGCTCGCCGCGTCCGATCTGGATCGGCACGGTGCTGGTCCTCGCGGCCCTCGCGTTCGGGGCGATGTCCCTGTCGACCGGGCAGACCCAGGCCGAGCAGTTCACCAAGACGGTGGACTCGGTCTCCGGTCAGGAGCTGATGTCGAAGCACTTCCCGGCCGGCTCGTCGGCGCCCGCCGATGTGTACGTCAAGGACGCCGGCACGCAGAGTGCGCTCGCCGTGCTCCACAACGTCCCCGGCGTCAGCCTGGCCACTCCCGTCGCGGCGAAGAACGGCTACACCCACATCGAGGCGGTACTGAAGGACGCGCCCGACACCCAGGCCGCCCGGTCCACCGTCGACCGGATGCGCACCGCGCTCGACAAGGGCTCGGGCGAGGCCAGGGACGCGGTGGTCGGCGGCCAGAGCGCGGTCGCGCTCGACACCTCCGACGCCCAGGGCAAGGAGGAGAAGGTACTGATCCCGCTCATCCTCGCGGTGGTGCTGATCATGCTGATCATCCTGCTGCGGGCGCTGGTGGCACCGATCGTCCTGCTGCTGTCCGTGGTGCTCTCGTACACGGCGGCCGTGGGCACGGCGGCGCTGCTCTTCCACGCCGTCGGCTACCCGAGGATCGACCGCGGACTGCTGCTCTTCGGCTTCCTGTTCCTGGTCGCCCTCGGTGTCGACTACACCATCTTCCTGATGACCCGGGCCCGGGAGGAGGTCGGCAAACGCGGCCACCGCGGCGGTGTGCTCACCAGCCTCACCGTCACCGGCGGCGTGATCACCTCGGCGGGACTCGTGCTGGCGGCGACCTTCAGCGTGCTGGCGGCGATCCCGACGGTGGCCTCGCTCCAGCAGGGCCTGCTCGTCGCGGTCGGCATCCTGCTCGACACGTTCATCGTCCGCAGCCTGCTGATCCCGGCGCTCGCCCTGGAGATCGGCCCGCGGTTCTGGCGCCCCGGCCACCCGGAGCGCGACGAGGCGGACATCCAGGTCCCGCTCAGCCCCGAATCGGCCCGTCTGGGCTGAGTCCGTACGTACGCCGTCCGCACCGGCGCGTACGTACGGTCCTTGATCACGGGCGCACCGCTTCCGTCCGGGAGCGGTGCGCCCGTGGTCGTCCTGCGGACCGGTCCACAAGACGTTTTCGGGACCGTCCGGAACCGGCCGTCACACATCTGCGGGCCGGCTCGTCAGTGTGGCGACACTTCAACGGAGGAGGAGAGCCATGACGTCGCCCATCCTGGTGACCGGCGGCACGGGCACGCTGGGACGACTGGTCGTCGCGCGGCTGCGGGACGCCGGCAGGGACGTGCGGGTGCTCAGCAGGAAGAGCCACCCGGCCGCCGACGGTCTCACCTACGCCACCGGTGACCTGGCCAAGAACGAGGGCATCGGCCCGGCCGTGGAGGGCGTCTCGGCGATCGTCCACTGCGCCAGTGACAAGAAGGGCGACGCCGACGCCACCCGCAACCTGGTCCGGGCGGCGGAGCAGGCCGACGTCCCGCACCTCGTCTACATCTCGATCGTCGGCGTCGACGACGTCACCTTCGGCTACTTCAAGTCGAAGCTGGAGTCCGAGCAGGTGATCAAGGAGTCCGGGGTGCCGTGGTCGATGCTGCGGGTCACCCAGTTCTACGACTTCATCCTCAACGGGGCCCAGAAGGCGAAGAAGCTGCCGCTGGTGCCGGTGCCCGCCGGGTTCCGGGTGCAGCCGATCGACCCGCAGGAGGTGGCGGTCCGGCTCGCCGAGCTGGCGGTGGACAAGCCGGCCGGGCGGGTGCCCGACCTGGTGGGACCGCGGGCCACCGACGCGGTCGAGATGATCCGCGCCTACCTCAAGGCCATCCACAAGGGCGCGCCCGTGCTGCCGGTGTGGATGCCGGGCATCGGGAGGATCCGCGCCGGCGGGCTGCTCCCGAAGGGGGCCGCGGGCGAGTACGCCACGGCCCGGGTGACCTGGGAGGAGTTCCTGGCCGCCAAGCTCGGCTGACCGTTCCGTCCCGGGCGCCGGGGGGCGTCCGGGACGGACGGGGACCGCAGCTTTCCTGTGAATTGCCCGAACTGGATACCGAACATCCAAGATTCTGAGCTTGATGTGACTTGTCCCATAGGCTGGGTTTCGCTTCACGGCGATGACGGACCCGGTGGAGGAATGTGACCGATGGACGACAGTGAACGGCTGGCTGAGCGCTTCGAGGAGCACCGCACCCATCTGCGGGCGGTCGCCTACCGGATGCTGGGCTCGCTGAGCGAGGCCGAGGACGCCGTACAGGAGTCCTGGTTCCGGCTCAGCCGCTCGGACGTCAGCGCCGTCGAGAACCTGGGCGGCTGGCTGACGACGGTCGTCGGGCGCGTCTGCCTGGACATGCTGCGGGCCCGCGAGTCGCGCCGCGAGGACCTGCTCGGCGAGCGCCCGCCGCCCGCCCCCGCCGCCCATGAGAGCGCCGACCCCGAACAGGAAGCGGTCCTGGTCGACGCGGTCGGCCCGGCCCTGCTCGTCGTGCTCGACACGCTCTCCCCGGCGGAGCGGCTCGCGTTCGTGCTGCACGACATGTTCGCGGTGCCGTTCGACGACATCGCCCCCGTCGTCGGACGCTCCACCATCGCGACCCGGCAGCTGGCGAGCCGGGCGCGCCGCCGCGTCCAGGGCGCCGAGGCCCCGGCCGCCGACCGGGGCCGCCAGCGCCAGATCGTCGACGCGTTCCTCGCCGCCTCGCGCGGCGGCCGCTTCGACGATCTGCTCGCGCTGCTCGACCCGGAGGTCGTGGTACGCGTCGACGGCGCGGCCCTGGCGATGGGCGCGAGCGGAGCGCTCGGTGCGCAGGCCGTCGCGAAGACCTTCTCGGGCCGGGCCCAGGTCGCCCAGCTCGCACTGGTGGACGGGGCCCCGGGCCTGGTCTGGGCGCCGAACGGCAGCGTGCGCGTCGTCTTCGACTTCATCGTCGTGGACGGCCAGGTCATCGCCATCGACATGCTCGCCGACCCCGACCAACTGTCGAAGATGGACGTCACGGTGCTGGAGGGCTGAACCGGACGCGGTCACCCGACCAGCCAACACGAAGAGGCGCAGCGCGGCCATCGGGCCGGGCTGCGCCTCCGTCGTTTCTTGAGCGGTTCTGAAGTCGCCGTTCCCCGAGGGACTTCGGGGTCAGCGGGCGCGGACCGACATCCGCTGGCGGGCCGCCTCGGCGAGCGCCACGAACGGGCTGTCGTCGTCGGACTCCTCGGCGTGCCACTGCACACCGACCGCGAACGGGTGGTCGTTCACCTCGATGGCCTCGACCGTGCCGTCCTCGGACCACGCCGTCACCGTCAGACCCTCACCGACCTGGTCGATGACCTGGTGGTGGTGGCACGGCACGACGTCCTTGGCCAGGAACTTGGCGAGATGGCTGCCCGGCTCCAGGCGCACCTTCTGCTGCCCGTACTCCTTTCCGCCCGGCGAGTGGTTGTCGTGGCCGACGATGTCCGGCAGATGCTGCTGGAGCGTGCCGCCGCGCAGAATGTTGATCAGCTGCTCGCCCCGGCAGATGCCGAGCGTGGGCAGATCGGCCTCCAACGCGGCCTCGACCAGGGCGAGTTCGGCCGTGTCGCGCACCTTGTCGTTCCAGCCGGTCTTCTCGTGCTTCTCCTGCCCGTACAGCGCGGGGTCGGCATCGGGACCCGCGAGCAGCAGCAGACCGTCCAGACCGCCGACGGTCTGCTCGACCCCGGGCTGCGGTGCCAGGAGTACCGGTATGCAGCCGGCGTCGGCGACCTTCTGGACGAACGTCTGGGGTACGAACGTCGCGTCCATCTCGAAGATCGCGAATTTGATCTGGGTCACGACGGCGGTGATCCCGATGATCGGCCGGCGTGTGCGGTCCAGCGAGCTCAAGGTCTCATTGACGGCGGAATGCACTGTGCACCTCACAAAGTGTCAGAGCTGGAGTACGGGGCGGAACTCCGCCTCGTGGTGGGCGATCCACTCGGCGTACGTGTAGGGCGGCCGTCCGACGACGGTCTCGACGGTGGGAAGCGGTTGTCCGACGACGCCTTGCAGCGATGCCTTCATGTCCAGGACCTGGTCGGCCACGGACCCGGGTATGTACAGCACCATTTGCGCGCGGACGCGTTCGCGGGGCACCTCTTGGAAGCGGGTCTCGATACCGAGCGCCGCACCGAGCATGCGCACCCTTTCCACCTGGCTCAGCGACTGGGGTCCGGTGATGGAGTGGATTGCTCCGGATTTCGCCGAGAGCAGTGACTTCACGGCGACGGCCGCGATGTCGCGTTCATGGATCGGGACCATCGCGGAACTTCCGTACACGCCGTGCACCACCCCGTCCTTGGCGATCTGGGGTATCCAGAGGAGATCGTTGGACATGAACGCACTGGGACGCAGGAACGTCCAGGACATTCCCGACTCGGCGACTGCCTTCTCGCACGCGATATGCGGCTCTCCGGCAGCATAGGTGACGGCTTCCGAGGACAGCAGGACGACATGTTGCACCCCTGCCCGCACGGCCGCGTCGACCGCTCCCTGGAGTTCCCCGAACGCGGGCCAGAGATAGAGGCGTTCGACCCCGCGCAGCGCGCGCTGAAGGGTCTCGGGCCGGCTGAGGTCGGCGGGTACGACCTCGGCTTCCCCCGGCAGATCGCACTTCGAGGGGTCGCGGGCGATGGCCCGCACCCGCTCACCCGCTGTGAGCAGTTCATCGACGATGTTCCTGCCGACGTTTCCGGACGCGCCGGTTACCAAGATCATGTGCTCTCCCGTGGTCAAGGGGGGATGTCCAATTGATCTTTGCGAAGGTAACGCGATACGTGACGCCAGGACCCTGGCGGCGGCCAGCGGTGCCGTGGGTACACGTCGGCCATGAGGCGGTGTCACCTCATGGCCGACGGTGGTGCTGTGGGATCTGGTGCGGTGGGATCCGGTGCTGTGGGACTGGTGTTACTTGACCTTGCTCTCGGAAAGGTTGATACGCCAGGAGACCCCGAAGCGGTCGTTGACCCAGGCGAACTTGGCGCTGAAGCCGTAGGTGCCGACCGGCATGATCACCTCACCCTTCTCGGAGAGGCCCTCGAAGACCCGGTCGAACTCCTCGTCGTTGTCGCACTGCACGTACACCGCCATGGCGGGCGAGAAGGAGTACGTGTCCCACGGGGCGTGGTCGGAACCGCGGGCTCCGTCCGGCGGGATGTTGATGCACATGAACTGCTGTCCGGCGAGCGTGAAGACCGCGTGCTGCAAGGTCCCCTCGACCCAGCCCGGCTCACCGGCGCGGGCACGAATGGTGTTGATCACCTCGGAGTCGTCGAAAAGCGACGTGTAGAACGTCACCGCGTCCTCGGCGTCCTTCGGGAACGCCAGAAAAACCGTGAGCTTCTGCGTGGCTGCGGAGGACATCGTGGGTCTCCTTATTAAGTCTGGTGTGCTGCGCGGAGCAGCCTTCCAACAGGCAAATCACGAAGTCAAGAGGGCAACCGCGGAATCACCGCTGTCGCGCGACGGGATTTCCAAGATCGACGATTGTTGATCTCCGGTGAATCGGTTATCCGGAAGCGGATCTTTCGGATGATTGAACGATCAATTCCTATTACTGGCGCGTAATAAAGGGCAGCCTAAGCAATCCTCGGGAAGGATCAAGAAAAGGATCGGAGAAACGCCTTTGAAAAGGATCACGGAAAACCGCAGAGCGCATTCCCCTTGACGCCTCTGATCGTCGAGTTGCAGACTTCTTCGGCGGCCCGAAAGGTCTGTTCAAGCGCCGCCGGGCGCCATCGAATTCAACGCTCCGTTTCCGATCCAGAAGGCCGTTTGAGCGGCGCCGCGAGGCGTTGCGAGGTGATTCCCGAAGCGCGGAATCACCTCTCGCATTTCTGATCCAGGAGGGCGAAAAATGGGTACTGGCGTGATCATTGCCGGGGCCGGTCCGGTAGGACTGATGCTGGCCGGAGAGCTCCGGCTGAACGGTGTCGACGTGGTTGTCTACGAGCAGCGGGCCACCCCGAGCGGCGAGTCGCGCGGGGTCGGTTTCACCCGGCGCGCCGCCGAGGTCTTCCACCAGCGGGGACTGCTGGCCCGCTTCGGCGACATCGAGATAGGCAACGAGGGCCACTTCGGTGGCGTGCGCATCGACTTCACGGCCCTGGAGGACAACCACTTCGGCATCCGGGGCGTGCCGCAGTACCGCATCGAGGAGATCCTGGAGTCCTGGATCACCGAGCTCGGCGCGGACGTACGCCGTGGCTACGAGGTGGTCGACTACCGGGAAGGTCCGGACGACATCACGGTGGTGGTCGACGGCCCGGACGGCCGTCAGGAGCACACGGCCCAGTATCTGGTGGGCTGTGACGGCGGGCGCTCCGCCGTGCGCAGACTGGCCGGCATCGAGTTCCCCGGCCGCGAGGCGACGCGCGGTATGTACGTGGCCGACGTCGTCGACCGCGACGACATCAAGCCCAGGGTGATCGGCGAACGCGTCGAGGGCGGGATGGTGATGGCGATCCGGCTTGAGGAAGGGGTGACCCGGATCATCATCCACCCGGCGAAGCTGACGCCCCGGGACACCAGCACGCTGACCTTCACCGAGATCGCCGACTCCTGGCAGGAGCTCACCGGGCAGTCACTGCACGGCGCCGAGACGAAGTGGGTGAGCGCGTTCACCAACGCCACCCGTCAGGCGGCCGAGTACCGGCGCGGCCGGGTCCTGCTCTCCGGCGACTCCACGCACATCCACATCCCGGCCGGGGCCCAGGGACTGAGCGTCGGCGTCCAGGACGCGGTGAACCTCGGCTGGAAGCTGGCCGCCACCGTCAAGGGCTGGGCCCCCGAGGGTCTGCTCGACACCTACCACGCCGAGCGGCACCCGGTGGGCGAGAAGCTGCTGCGCAACACCCTCGCCCAGGCGTCCCTCTATCTCACCGGCGACGAGATGGAGCCGATGCGGCAGGTGATGCGCGAGCTGGTGCAGTCGCCCGACGCCGCCCGGCGCCTGGCCGGACACGTCAGCGGCCTCGGCATCCGCTACGACATGGGCGGCGCGACCGGGCACCCGCTGCTCGGGCTGCGGATGCCCGACCGCGAGCTGAAGCTGTCGGACGGCTCGACCACGCGCGTATCGGAGCTGCTCCACCCGGCGCGCGGCGTGCTCATCACCGCGGACGGCAGCACCGAGGCGGCCCGGCTCGCGGCCGGCTGGTCCGACCGGATCGACATCGTCGAGGGCGGCTGGTCGGACCGGGTGGACATCGTCCCGGACGGCTGGGTCCCGGCGGACACGGCCGAGGGGACGACGCCGGACGCCGTCCTGCTCCGCCCCGACGGACACGTCGCCTGGGCGGCGCCCGACGGCGGTGAACTGCTCGACGCGCTGATCCGCTGGTTCGGCTCGCCCCGCTGAGCCGAAGGGGGACCCTGGAGGTGTCCGGTACAGCCGAGCGGAACCAGAGGAGGCTTTCGTGATCGAGTTCGTGGAGGTCGACGAGTCCACTCCTTATACGGAGCAACTCCAGGAGCGGACGGGCCCGGTGGTCCTCATCAACACCTTCACCGTGCCCGAGGGCAAGGCCGAGGAGTTCCTGGCGCTCTGGCGGCGCGACGCCGCATACTTCACCGAGCAGCCCGGCTTCATCTCCACCCAGATGCACCGGGGCGTCGGCGGCAGCCGCGTACTGGTGAACGTCGCCGTCTGGGAGTCCGCCGCCCATCTGGCGGCCGCCCACGCGGGGCCCGGGTTCCGCGCCACGGGCGAGGGCTACCCGGAGGGCTGCACCGTCTCTCCCCATCTGTACGAGAAGGTCGCCGTCGACGGCATCTGCGTCGCCTGATCCGGCGAACGGCCCGGGACCCGTCACAGCCGGTGTGACAGGTTCCGGGTCAATTCTCGGCCAAAGAACCAGCCAACTTCAGGTCATCCAGCCCTGGTTGGCCGACCGGCTTCGGCCCGGTGGGAAACCGGCGGTTACCCCCGGGCCGGGCGGTCGCCGCAGGAGCATCACGAGTGCGAAGCCGATCAGCCGGGCGGAATGTGAAATTCCAACCGCACTTCTGACGGGCCCTGACGTCCGGGGCCACCCTGCGCGCCGATTCCATCGACGGTTCACCGCTCGCGCTACAGAAGGTTGTCCGCACTTGACGGAACCTGAACTTCCACTCTGACCGAACGATGTTTGCCCCCGTACAGCTGTGCGGAAAGCGCGGCTCCGGGGGCGCTCAGGCATGCCGCGACGGCGGTCGTCAAAGGTGTGAACCACCCTTGTCCCACAGGGGATTCGGAGCCGATCCGGTCTGCCGCAGGGTGGTTGACAAGGCTTCCCCCGTCGCCTTTCATTTCGCACACCGGAAGTGGATTCCGGTTCCGATTCATTGCGAGGGGGCGCAAAGTGAGTCTGGCCGAGCAATCAATAGACGACTCTTTACTGAAACTCCACGCGGCCGACCTGGACGAGGTCGTGACCTCCATGGTCTGGATCGAGTCGCATCCCGCCGGTGAAGTGCGCATCGACTCCCTGGTCTTCGAGGACTCGCCCCGTCTCGGCGGAGCGGACGAGGACCACGTGCGCGTTCTCGCCGAAGCGGGCGACTCGTTGCCGCCCATCACCGTCCACCGCCCGTCGATGCGCGTCATCGACGGCACCCACCGAGTGCGCGCCGCCCTGCTCAACGGACGCACCACGATCCAGGCCCGGATGGTCGACTGCGACGAGGGCGCAGCGTACGTCCTCGCGGTGAAGGCCAACGTCACCCACGGTCTGCCGCTGTCGCGGTCCGACCGCTCGGTCGCCGCGGCGCGCATCATCATGACCCATCCGCAGTGGTCGGACCGGGCCGTCGCGGCCGCCGTGGGCCTGTCCGACAAGACCATCTCCCGCATCCGTTCCCGCTCCTCCGCCGATGCTCCGCAGTCGAACGCGCGGCTCGGGCGGGACGGCCGGCTGCGCCCGCTGGACAGCGGATACCGCCGCCAGCAGGCCGCCGCGATGATCCACGAGCGGCCCAACGCGGGGCTGCGCGAGGTGGCCCGGGCCACCGGCCTCTCGCCGGCCACGGTGCGGGACGTACGGCAGCGCATCGACCGGGGCGAGGACCCCGTGCCGGGCCGCTACCGTGCGGCGGCGGGCCAGAACCCGGCGCCGGGCGCGCCCGTGGTGCCGCGCCAGACGCAGCGCGCGGTGAGCGCGCGCAGCGAGCGGCGGGAGGTGTCCGTCGACCGGCAGAAGCTGCTGGCCAAGCTGAGCGAGGACCCGTCGCTGCGGCTCAACGAGGCGGGTCGGCGCACCCTGCGCTGGCTCCACCACTACACGGTGGACGGCGAGGGCATGGAGACGCTGGGCCGCGGTCTGCCCGGCCACTGGGCGCCCGAGGTCGCCGACCTCGCGCGCAGCTGCGCCGCCGCCTGGCAGACGCTCGCCGAGCAGCTCCAGCAGCGGGCCGAGTAGCGCACCGGGCGCGGACCGGCCACAACCGAACACCGTGAGCCGGGGCGGACAGGGGAGTGCTGGTCGCGGGCGTATGCCGCGACCAGCACTCCGGCCGTTCACCCGTGCAACTGCGGCGCCCGTCCATCGATATGAATGCACAGCTGCCCAACCAGCCGCCACTACCGTCAGGTTGGAAAGGCTTCAACGCGCTGACGTCACCAGGAGGCTGCCCGTGTCCCCTTCCGCAGATACCCGCGAGAACGGCTCCAGGACGGGGGTCTGGTTCATCGGAGCCCGGGGCTCCGTCGCCACCACGGCCGTCGCCGGCTGCGCCGCCGTCGCCGCCGGGCTCAAGGCCGCCACCGGCATGGTCACCGAGACCCCCGCGTTCACCGACAGCGGCCTGCCCGACCTCGCATCCTTCGTCTTCGGCGGCCATGACGTCGCCGGTGGTCCGCTGCCCAAGCGGGCCGAGGAACTGGCCGACGGGGGAGTGCTGCCGCACGGACTGCCCGCCGCCGTCCGCCCCGAACTCGCCGCCGCCGACGCGGAGATACGCATGGGCGGACCGCTGCCCGGCGACACTCGTGACGACGAGGAGCTGATCGCCGCGTTCGCCGCGGACATCGCCTCCTTCGCCGAGCGCACGGGCGTGGCCCGTACCGTCGTCGTCAATGTCTCCTCGACCGAGCCCGCGCCCGCCGAGGGCGCCACCCGGCTGCCCGCCTCCTCGCTGTACGCGGCGGCAGCGCTGCGTGCCGGATGCGCATATGTGAACTTCACTCCGTCGACCGGTGTGCACCACCCGGACCTCGCCGCGCTCGCCCAGGCGGCGGCCGTGCCGTACGCGGGCCGGGACGGCAAGACCGGCCAGACCCTGCTGCGGGCCGTGCTCGCGCCGATGTTCCACCAGCGGGCGCTGGCCGTACGGGCCTGGTCCGGCAGCAATCTGCTCGGCGGCGGGGACGGCGCCTCGCTCGCGGACCCGGCGGCCGCCGCCGCCAAGAACGCCGGAAAGAACCGGGTCCTTGAGGACAACCTCGGAGCGCTCCCCGAGGGCGAGGTGCACATCGACGACGTGCCCGCGCTCGGCGACTGGAAGACGGCCTGGGACCACATCGTCTTCGAGGGCTTCCTCGGCTCCAAGATGGTGCTCCAGACCATCTGGCAGGGCTGCGACTCGGCGCTCGCCGCCCCCCTCGTCCTGGACCTCGCCCGGCTCACCGCCCGGGCCCATGAGATCCGACTGACCGGTCCGCGACCGGAGTTGGGCTTCTACTTCAAGGACCCGGACGGCGGCTCGGGCGCGCTCGCCGAGCAGTACGCGGCCCTGCTGGCGTTCGCGGACCGGCTGCGGGAGGCCCGGTGAAGCCGGTGCTGCGGGACTGGGCCGAACTCCTGCGGATCTCCGCCCTGTTCAGTGTTCCCGGCGACGCCCTCGCGGGGGCGGCGGCCGCCGGGCTGCGACCGAACCGGCGCACCGCGCTCGCCATGGGTGCCTCGCTCTGTCTGTACGAGGCCGGAATGGCCCTCAACGACTGGGCCGACCGCGAGGAGGACGCGCGTGAACGCCCGCACCGCCCGATCCCGTCGGGCCGTGTCAAGCCGGGCGCGGCCCTGGCGGCGGCGGCCGGACTGACCGGTGCGGGCCTGGCCCTGGCGTATCGCGCGGGCCGCCCGGCGGGTGCGGTGGCCACCGCGCTCGCGGGCACGGTCTGGGCGTACGACCTGCGCCTGAAGCACACCCCGGCGGGCCCGGCCGCGATGGCCGCCGCGCGCTCCCTGGATCTGCTGCTCGGCGCGACGGCTACCTCGGGCGAGCCGTCCCGGGCCGCCCTCCTGCCGGCCGCGGCCCTGGGCGCCCACACCTACGCGGTCACCACCGTCTCGCGCCACGAGACCCAGGGCGGCTCGGTCCGGGCGCCGATGGCGGCGCTGGCCTCCACGGCGGCCCTGGGCGCGCTCACCAGTCGGCGCCGTGGTGTCACGGGAGCGCCCCAACTTCCCACCCGGCCGAGGGACATCGCGCAGAGCGCGCTCGCCGCGACCTATGCGGCCACCGCCGCCAAGCCCCTCTTCCACGCCGTGCTCAACCCCTCGCCCCCGCTCACCCAGCGTGCCGTCGGCGGCGGCATCCGGGCGATGATTCCGCTCCAGGCGGCGCTCGCCGCCCGTGCGGGCGCGGTGCGCAGCGCGGCCGCCCTGGTCGCGCTCGTCCCCGTCGCCCGCACCCTCGCACGGAAGGTGAGCCCCACATGAGCGTCCGCCTCGGCTACGGCACCAACGGGCTGACCGACCTCCGGCTCGACGACGCCCTGTCCCTGCTCGCCGACCTCGGATACGAGGGCGTCGGGCTGACCCTCGACCATATGCACCTCGACCCGATGGCCCCCGAACTGGCCTCCCGTACGGCGAAGGTGGCCCGGCGGCTCGGCGAACTCGGGCTCGGCGTGACCGTCGAGACCGGTGCCCGCTACGTGCTCGACCCCCGGCGCAAGCACGGGCCCACACTGCTGGACGCGGACCCGGACGCGCGCGCCCGGCGCAGCGAACTGCTGGTGACGGCCGTGCGGGTGGCCGCCGACCTCGGCGCGCACGCCGTGCACTGCTTCAGCGGCATCACGCCCGAGGGCACCGACGACGACACCGCGTGGAAACGGCTCGGCGAGTCGCTGGCGCCGGTGCTCGAAGCCGCCGAGCGGGCCGGGGTCCCGCTCGCCATCGAGCCCGAGCCCGGCCATCTGCTCGCCACGATCGCCGACTTCCACCGGCTGCGCGATCAGCTCGGTGATCCGGAACCGCTCGGGCTCACGCTCGACATCGGGCACTGCCAGTGCCTGGAGCCCGCCTCGCCGGTGGAGTGCGTCCGCGCCGTCGCGCCCTGGCTGCGGCACGTCCAGATCGAGGACATGCGGCGCGGCGTGCACGAGCATCTGCCGTTCGGCGACGGGGAGATCGACTTCCCGCCCGTACTGGAAGCGCTCGGCGCCACCGGCTATCAGGGGCTGACCGTCGTCGAGCTGCCCCGCCACTCGCACGCGGGTCCCGAACAGGCCCGCAGATCCATCGAGTTCCTGCGGACGGTCCTCGCCGGCGCCGCTGCCCGGCCCGCGAAGGGAGCATGACCGTGACACCTCGTGCGGAACTCGACGCCCGCCTGAGCGGCGCCGCCCGCGCCTGGCTCGACGAGGCGCTGGACGAGGCGGCGCACACCGCCACCCGCCCCGCCAAGGGGTACGGCGTCGCCCCCTGGGAGCTGCGGTTCGCCTCGGCCGGACGCCGGCTCGGCGCCGACGCCGTGGACGAGGCCCGGGTGCTGCTGCTGCGGACCGCGCGGGTGGACGCCTCCACCGCGACCCGGATCTACCAGCAGGGCAACGCGGCCGAGCGCCGCGCGGTGCTGCTCGCCCTGCCGGAGCTCGGCCTGGACGCGGCGGCCGGGGTGCCGCTCGTCGAGGACGCGCTGCGCGCCAACGACACGCGTCTGGTGGCGGCGGCCGTCGGCCCCTACGCCGCGGCGCACCTGGACCCGCACGCCTGGCGGCACGCCGTGCTGAAGTGCCTGTTCACCGGCGTGCCCGTGCGCGCCGTCGCCTCGCTCGCCGAACGCGCCCAGGGCGATGCGGAGCTGGCCCGGATGCTCGGCGACTACGCGAGGGAACGTATCGCCGCCGGCCGCCCCGTCCCCGAAGACCTGCACCATGTACTGGCCCTCACCGGGGCCGAGGAGCACTGAACCATGCGTATCTTCGACCCGCACATCCATATGACGTCCCGCACCACCGACGACTACGAGGCCATGTACGCGGCGGGCGTGCGCGCGGTGGTCGAGCCCGCGTTCTGGCTGGGCCAGCCCCGCACCTCGCCCGAGAGCTTCTTCGACTACTTCGACGCGCTGCTCGGCTGGGAGCCGTTCCGGGCGGCCCAGTACGGCATAGCCCACCACTGCACCATCGCCCTCAACCCCAAAGAGGCCAACGACCCGCGCTGCACGCCGGTCATCGACGAGCTGCCGCGCTACCTCGTCAAGGACGGCGTCGTCGCGGTCGGTGAGATCGGCTACGACTCGATGACCCCGGCCGAGGACACCGCGCTCGCGGCTCAGCTCCAGCTCGCCGCCGAGCACGGTCTGCCCGCCATGGTCCACACCCCGCACCGCGACAAGCTCACCGGTCTGCGCCGCACCCTCGACGTCGTACGCGAGTCGGCGCTCGCCACCGACCGGGTGCTGCTCGACCATCTGAACGAGACGACGGTGCGCGAGGCCAAGGACAGCGGTGCCTGGCTCGGCTTCTCGGTCTACCCGGACACCAAGATGGACGAGGACCGGATGGTCGCGATCCTCGACGAGTACGGCCCGGAGAAGGTGCTGGTCAACTCGGCGGCGGACTGGGGCAAGAGCGATCCGCTCAAGACCCGCAAGGTCGCCGACGCCATGCTGAAGGCCGGGTTCGACGAGGACGCGGTGGACCTGGTGCTGTGGCGCAACCCCGTGGCGTTCTACGGGCTCAGCGGCCGCCTCGACCTCTCGGTGACGGCGCCGCAGGCCCTGCACGAGGGCAACTCCATCCTTCGCGGCGGAGAGTGAGCTCATGCGTCTGCGCCACCCCGACGGCTCCACGGTCCACCTCGCGTACTGCACCAACGTCCACCCCGCCGAAACCCTCGACGGCGTCCTCGCCCAGCTGCGCGACCACTGCGAGCCGGTCCGCCGGCGCCTGGGCACCGACCGGCTCGGCATCGGCCTGTGGCTGGCCCGGGGCGCGGCCGCGGAGCTGAGCGCCGACGCGGCCGCGCTGCGCGGGCTGCGCGCCGAACTCGACGGGCGCGGCCTTGAGGTCGTCACCCTCAACGGCTTCCCGTACGACGGGTTCGGCGCCGAGGAGGTCAAGTACCGCGTCTACAAGCCGGACTGGACCGATCCGGAACGCCTGGAGCACACCGCCGACCTGGCCCGGCTGCTCGCCGCGCTGCTCCCCGACGACGTCACCGAAGGCACCATCTCCACCCTGCCGCTCGCCTGGCGCACCGGCTTCGACACGGCGGCGCAGCAGGCGGCGCACTCCGCGCTGCGCGCGCTGGCCGGGCGCCTGGACGCGCTGGAGGAGGAGACCGGCAAATCCATCCGGATCGCTCTGGAGCCCGAGCCCGGCTGCACGGTGGAGACCACCGCCGACGCCATCGCCCCGCTCACCGCGATCGGCTCGCCGCGCATCGGGATCTGCGTCGACACCTGCCACCTCGCCACCTCCTTCGAGGACCCGGCGACCGCGCTCCGGGCGCTGCACACGGCCGGGATCGCCATCCCCAAGGCGCAGCTGTCGGCCGCGCTGCACGCCGAGGACCCCAGCAGCCCCGAAGTGCGCTCCGCGCTGGCCGAGTTCGCCGAACCGCGCTTCCTGCACCAGACCCGTACGAGGAACGGCGCCGAACTGCTCGGCACCGACGACCTCGACGAGGCGCTGGCGGGCCCGGCCCTGCCGGACACCGCGCCCTGGCGCGCCCACTTCCACGTACCGCTGCACGCGACGCCCGAGGCGCCGCTGACCTCCACGCTGCCGGTGCTGCGCGAGACCCTGGCCGGTCTTGTCGGCGGACCCGTCGCGCACACCCATCACCTGGAGGTCGAGACGTACACCTGGCAGGCCCTGCCCGCCGGGCTGCGCCCGCGTGACCGGGACCGGCTCGCCGACGGCATCGCCGCCGAACTCTCGCTGGCGTGGGACCTGTTGACCGACCTCGGCCTCAAAGGACTGTCATGACGGACGACCGCACCCCGACCCCTCTGCTGGTCCTGGACGTCGTCGGGCTCACCCCCCGGCTGCTCGACCACATGCCCCGTCTCAGGGAACTCGCGCGGTCGGGCTCGAAGGCGCGGCTCGGCACCGTGCTGCCCGCCGTGACCTGCGCCGCCCAGTCCACGTTCCTGACCGGCACGCTCCCCGCCGAGCACGGCATCGTCGGCAACGGGTGGTACTTCCGCGACCTCGGCGAGGTCCTGCTGTGGCGCCAGCACAACGGCCTGGTCGAGGGCGACAAGCTGTGGGACGCGGCCCGCCGCGCGCACCCCGGCTACACCGTCGCCAACATCTGCTGGTGGTACGCGATGGGCGCGGACACCGACATCACGGTCACCCCGCGCCCGGTCTACTACGCGGACGGCCGCAAGGAACCCGACTGCTACACCCGCCCGCCGGCGCTCCACGACGAACTCCACGACAAGTTCGGCACGTTCCCGCTCTTCAACTTCTGGGGACCGACCGCCGACATCGTCTCCTCCCAGTGGATCGTCGACGCGACCCGCCACATCCTGGCGACCCGCGACCCGGACCTCGCGCTGTGCTACCTCCCGCATCTGGACTACGACCTCCAGCGCTACGGGCCGGACGACCCGCGCTCGTACCGGGCGGCGGCGGACCTGGACGCGGCGATGGCACCGCTCCTGGACGACGCCCAGGCGGCCGGCCGCACCGTCGTCGCGCTCTCCGAGTACGGGATCACCAAGGTCAGCCGCCCGGTCGACATCAACCGGGCGCTGCGCCGCGCCGGACTGCTCGAAGTCCACACCCAGGACGGCATGGAGTACCTGGACCCGATGGCCTCGCGCGCGTTCGCGGTCGCCGACCACCAGCTCGCGCACATCTACGTACGCAGGCCCCAGGACCTGGAGGCGACCAGGGAAGCCCTCGCCGACCTGGCGGGCATCGACCAGCTCCTCGACGACGACGGCAAGAAGAGCTTCGGCCTGGACCACCCGCGCTCGGGCGAACTGGTCGCGGTCGCCGAGCCGGACGCCTGGTTCACGTACTACTACTGGCTGGACGACGAGCGCGCCCCGGACTTCGCGCAGCTCGTCGAGATCCACCGCAAGCCCGGCTACGACCCGGTCGAGCTGTTCATGGACCCGCTCGACCCCTATGTGAAGGTGAAGGCCGCCAAGGCGCTGGCCCGCAAGAAGCTCGGGATGCGCTACCGGATGGCGGTCGTGCCGCTCGACCCCTCGCCGATCCGGGGCAGCCACGGCCGCCTGCCCGACGACCCGCAGGACGGGCCGGTCCTGCTGTGCTCGACGCCGGACGCGGTCGGGGACGCGGTCGAGGCGACCGAGGTGAAGGGGCTGCTGCTGGGTCTTGCGGGCCTGGCGTAGGACGCCGCTCGTACCCCTCGTACATGAAGAAGCTCCTGGCGGAATCGTTCCGCCAGGAGCTTCTGCGCAGGGGGAGGGCGTCGGATCAGATCGGGCGGGCCTCGACGATCGAGACGCCGGCGGCCGTCTGCACGATGCGGTCGAGCTCGAAGCCGGTCGCGCGCAGGATCTCCGAGTACTGGCGCGCCGTGCGCTCCTTGCCGCCGACCAGGATCATGAGCCACAGGTCGACCAGTTTGGCCGGGTGCGGCTTGTTGCCCTCCGGCGGCACGAATTCCATGACGAGAAGACGGCCGTCGGGGCTGATTGCCTCACGCGCGTTCTTGAGGATCTCAAGCGCCTTCGGCTCGGGCCATTCGTGGAGAATGTGCTTGAGGAGATAGGCGTCCGCGCCGGCGGGCAGCGGGCCGAAGAGATCGCCCTTGTCGATCGTGACCCGGTCGACCACGCCCTCTTCGGTGAGAAACGCGTCGGCGCCGAGCTCGTCCGCACGGGAATCGAAGAGGATTCCCTGCGCGGTGGGCGTCTTCTTGAGGATCGCCGACAGCAGACCGCCACGGCCGCCGAAGACGTCCACCAGCGTCTTGTACTTGGAGAAGTCGTACGCGGCGAGAATGGGCTCGGTCTCCATATTCGAGAGCGTGCCCATGCCGTTGAGGAAGATCTCGGCGAATTCCGGGTTCTGGCCCAGATACTCGTACGCGTGCATGCCGCGGTTCTTCTCAAGGCTCGGCTGCCCCGTGCGCACCGTGTGGATCAGCGCGCCCCAGTCCTCCCAGCTCGCGGGGTGACCGGTCAGCAGGGCCATGTCGCGCATCGAGTTGGGCGTGCCGGTGCGCAGCGCATTGGCCATCGGGGTCAGCTTGAAGCGCCCGTCGCTCTCCTCGCTGAATATCTTGTAGCTGGCCAGCGCGCGCAGCAGCCGGTGCACGGCGTCCGGGTCGGCCTCGATCCGCCGGGCGATCTCGGCCGAGGTCAGCGGGCCGTCGGCGAGCTGGTCGGCGATCTTCAGCTCGGCCGCCACATAGATCGCCTGGGACACCCAGGCACCCTGGGCCAGTTCGAGCACGGCGATCGGCGCGGGCACCATCAACTGGGCGAGCCGTTGCACCCGCGCGCGCACACCTTCGACGATGCGGACGACTCGGGCGGGCGGAATGGGGGGCATGCGTATCCTCCATGGGCGGTTGCGCAGCGGTATCAAGAGTCTTAATTACCGGGGATACCGGAAACTATGGGCGTCGCCCGGCAGACTCTAGAGCCGTACATCGGCGTGGAACAACCACTCGACACACAAGAACCGGCCCCGAGTTGGCCGATTGTGTGCGGAAGATCCAAAACCGGATCGGACTCCGGATCCGCACCAGTGAATTCCGAGTGCGAATCAAGTGTTCAACTGCGGAGGAGCCGCAGTCGGCCACCCACTTACAACTGGCCTATAAGTACGGGACGGTTGAGGTGGAAGCGTCTATCGTGGCGCCCGGTTGAGACGGCTCCCAATGACGGGGGCTCGCCATGATGAGGGAGAGACATGTCGAGAATACGCAGGTCTTGGAGTGGGGCCTTCGTGGCGGCGGCTGCCGTGGGGACCTTGACGGCAACGCTGGTCCCGGGTCCCGCACAGGCCTCGCCGAAGGAGGCGAAGGCCACCGCGACTGCCAACATCGAGGTTATTGCGAGCAAGCTGAACAACCCGCGCGGCATCTCCGTGCAGGACGACGGCACGATCCTGGTCGCCGAGTCCGGCGTGGGCAAGCCCGGCTGCGCGCCCGGCACCAAGTGCGTCGGCCTCACCGGTTCCATCTACCGTGTCAAGGGCTCGGAGCAGGGTCGCGTCGTCACCGGCCTGCCGTCCTCGGCGGTCGCCCCGACCAAGCCGTACGAGCCGATCTCGGCCGCCGGTCCCAACGACGTCGAGGCCAACGGCTCGGGCTACCTCGTGCTCAACGGCTTCGGCGGCGGCACGGACGACCGTGACAAGCTCGGCAAGGACGCGGCCAAGCTCGGCACGCTCCAGACCGCGAGCGGCTGGGTCGTCGGCGACCTGGCGAAGCACGAGACGCTGCTCGACCCCGACTGGATCCTCGGCCACGCGCCGAACCCGGAAGAGGCCTCGATCCACAGCAACCCGTGGCGCTTCGCGCGCAACGGCCGGGGCTTCCTGGTGGCCGACGCGGGCGGCAACGACCTGGTCGGCATCGGCTTCGGCGGCAAGACCACCACCGAGGCGATCTTCCCCGACAACGAGATCCCGGCGCCGGGCGGTGCCGCCGCGGCTCCGTCGGCCAAGGAGAAGCAGGCCCTCAACTCGCTCGTCCCGCAGACCACGAAGGTCGCGGCCGACGGCACGGTCAAGGTCCAGTCGGTGCCCAGCGGCATCCTCAAGGGCCAGGACGGCGCCTTCTACGTCGCCGACATGGGCGGTCTGCGTCCGGGCGGCTCGCGCATCTGGCGGATCGTGCCGGGCCACCGCGCCGAGGTCTTCGCCAGCGGCCTGACCGCCGTCAGCGACCTGGCGCAGGACAGCGACGGCAACCTGATCGCCCTGACCCTGACCGGCGGCTTCCAGCAGCAGGGCCCGCCGCTGCCGGGCAAGCTGAACCGGATCGACATCAAGACCAAGGCGGTCACCGAGATCCCGACCGACGGCAAGCTGTCGATGGCCACCGGCCTCGCGGTCGGCCCGGACGACGAGATCTACGTGACCAACAACTCGGTCGGCACCGAGGGTCAGCTGATCAAGATCACCGAGTAGTACGGGTGTGAGGCCGGGCCGTCGCGACGGCCCGGCCGACGTGTGACGTGCGGCCCCGCCGGGCTTTCGAGCCCGGCGGGGCCGCTTCGTCGTGCCGGGAAGTGTCGTCCGGAGATCGTTTCCGGGTCCGCCCGGAGATCGCTCCCGGCTGCCCGAAGAGCGCTCGGAAATTTCTTTCTCTCCTCCGGTCACACTCTCGCGCCGGGACCCGTCAGACGGGTGACGCGGGATCCCGACCGATGGGATCAAGCCAGCGTCACCGCTGAAAGATCGCTTAGATCTCTGAAGGAGAGCAGTCATGGAAGCACGGATGCAGAACCCGGCGATGGTCCTCCCCGACGCGATGCAGGCCATCCAGAGTCTGCACAAGGCCACGTACGCGGGTGGCCTCCCGGCGGGCCTGCTCGCCCTGAGCCACCTGCGCGCGAGCCAGATCAACGGCTGCAGCCCCTGTGTGGAGTCGTCGTCCGGCCAGGCGCGCAAGGCGGGCGAGAGCGACGAGAAGATCTTCTCGGTCGGCGCCTGGCGCGAGACCCCCTTCTACACCGACTCCGAGCGCGCGGCCCTCGCCCTCACCGAGCACGTCACGCGGCTGAGCGACCGTGAGGACCCGGTCCCGGACGCGGTGTGGAACGAGGCGGCCAAGCACTTCAACGAGCAGGAGCTCGCCGCCCTGGTGCTGCACATCGCGGTCAGCAACCTGTTCAACCGTCTGAACGCCACGACGAAGCAGCAGGCCGGGCAGAAGTGGTAGGTGCGGCCCGGGCCTGACGGCCGGTCGAACCGGGCGGGGGGGGGGGGGGGGGCGGCCCCCCCCGCCGGGGGGCCCCCCCCCCCGCCCCCCCGGGGGGGGGGGGGGGGGGGGCCACCCACGTTGGAGCGTGGGTGGGGGGGGGTTTATGGGCAGGGGAGAA